>NZ_KQ961023.1:506076-647227 GCF_001562555.1 Agrobacterium bohemicum | reverse complement strand
CGTGACCTTTCTGGCACTTCTGACTGGGATTCGTTCACACGCGCTCAGTTCGAAGTTGACACAAAGACAGACACCGAACTCGGCGCTCTGCGTGGCTTCATCGGCTTCCGTGGCAATGCTGACAATGGTTCTGCTGCTGGTTCCAGCGTATTCGTTGATCAGGCCTTCATCTCTCTCGGCGGTCTCACTGTTGGTAAAGTTTACAGTGAATGGGATAACGACCTGAACGGCGAAACAGACATCCTGTCCACCAACACTCTGTTCAACTCTGTTCGTTACACATACGACGCTGGCTCGTTCGCGGCCACTCTGTCGGTTGACGAACTTGAAGGTACGCTTTCTACACGTGACAACAACGTTGGTATCACCGGTGTAGTTTCTGCCAAGTTCGGCGCAGTCAGCGCGACTGTCGTAGGTAGCTATGACACAGACCTCGAAGATGGTGCCATCCGCGGTATCCTGTTTGCTGACGTCGGTCCTGGCACACTTGGTCTTTCCGGCGTATGGGCTTCCGGCGCGAATTCTTACTACGCAGTGTCCGAATGGGCAGTTGCTGCTGAATACGCAATCAAGGCAACAGACAAGCTGACGATCACGCCTGCTGCTCAGTACCTCGGCAACGTAGGTCCTCGCGGTCTTGATGGCTCGATCTATGGCGCAGGCATTTCGCCAAACGCCGACTTCAGCTCCAACGATGCTTGGACTGCTGGTCTGACGGTTGACTACAAGATCACTGACGGTCTTGCTACCAAGATCACTGCAAACTACTACGACGAAGACAACCGTGGCGACGAAGTCACTGGTTTCGTTCGCCTTCAGCGTTCGTTCTAATCTGATCTAACTTCGGTTGGTTAGGAAAGCCCGGCTTTAGAGCCGGGCTTTTTATGTTTGGGCCGCTGTGCTGCGGCGGCCCTTTGCGGGTTACATTGGGTAAAGAAAAAGCGCCGGTAAGACGGCGCTTTCGTACTTTCTATAATCTATGTCCGACTCACCCCGAACGGCCATCACGTAAGTCGGCAACAATATCCGCCTTCTGGCCCAGCCGTGTCTTATAGACCTGATAATTTTCCATCACCCGCTGCACATAGTTGCGGGTTTCGGGGAAGGGGATGCGTTCGATCCAGTCTACCACGTCATCGATGGGTTTGCCGCGTGGATCGCCGTATCGGCTGATCCATTCCGGTACGCGCTTTGGTCCTGCATTATAGGCGATGAAGGTGAGGATGTAGGAGCCGCCAAAACTGTCGATCTGTTCGCCCAGATAATGCGCGCCGAGAGTGGCGTTGTATCCGGCATCCGTCGTCAGCTTGGCCTGAGTGAAATCCATGCCATGGCGGCTGGCGACGCCTTTGGCTGTTCCCGGCAGAAGCTGCAACAGGCCGCGCGCATTGGCGGGAGAGACTGCGGCTGGATTAAAAGCGCTTTCCTGTCGCGCGATGGCATAGGCGAGTGCCATGCCGGAGCCTGAAATATTGGCCGTACCGGGTATGACGCCGATCGGGTAGGCAAGCGCCGCCGCATCTATGCCGCGTCCGAATGCCGTCTTGCCGATTTGAAGCGAGACCTGATGATTGTTGTTCTTTTCCGCCCGGGTTGCGAGGATTGCAAGCTCGCCTGGACTGTCGATCTGTTCGGCCAGAGCGCGGTAAAGTCCATCGGCGCGCCAGCTGTAACCGGCAGCTTCAAGCCGCTCGATGGCACGAACCGCTTCGCGGTCTGCAAAATGCTGCCTGTCGCTGTCCGTCGGGGAAGGGTAGGTGACGTTGATCGTCGTGCTGCCAATTCGCGCCGCCGCAAGCTGCCCGTAAAAGGTGCCCGGATTGGCGGCGGCTTTGGTGAAATACGCACGTGCATCGCCCGGCCCGCCTGCTTCCGCAGCGCGTCCCAACCAGTAATAGGCGCGGGAGGCGGAAAGCGGGCGGTTCGATGTTTCCAGCAACGCATTGAAATGCTTGGCGGCAGAGGCCGGATCCTGCAAGGCACGCAGAGCATACCAACCAGCGTGAAACTCCGCGTCGGCAATATCGACAGGCGAGGTGGCCGAATGGTTGGCAACGATGCGGTAGGCTTCGCTGAAATGACCAAGGTCAGCCAGGCCTCGCGCCACGATCCGTCGCTCGTTCCACCATTCGCCGGGGTTGACCAGCTTGGCCTGCTCCTTGGGTGCTTGCGCAAGAAGCTTTGCGGCGTCCTCATATTTCTGCTGATGACGCAGGTTTTCGATCCGCGCGAAAAGATAGGCCGGGTCGGCGCGCATCGGGCCGCTGACTGCATTCAGGGCAGCAGGGGCATTTTTCGCTCTCTGCAGAACGGCGGACCATGCGGCATAGAGTGGTTGCGCCTTGCCAAGGTCACCAAAACGTTTCGCCTGGCTGACACGGCTGCGATACATCAGGAAATCCATCCGCGCTTTGTGATCAGCGGCAGAGAGAACGCCCGGAAATTGGGACATGACACGATCTTCCAGGACCGTGTCCATACCTTCGCTGACCCACAGTTGCTGTATGAGCTTTTGCGTCTGGGCCGCATTGCCCGAAGCGTTCAGCGCCTGCGCCAGCGCGATGGTGCCTTCGGGAGTTTCTGGGGTGGCTGTTCCGAAATATGCGATGACCTGCGCAGGGGGCGGGCTCTCTCTCAGTAAGGCGCGTTCCGCGTTTGCACGGAAAGTCGCAGTTCCCGACCAGCCCTTCAACTCGCGTTGAGCGGTCGCGATTTCGCTCGACGCCACGTCGCGCTGCCCCGAAATGGCAATTGCCCAGGTCAGAATATGGCGGTCCAGGTTGGTGGGTGGCAAAGCGTCGCGAATGGAAATGGCGCGCAAAGCATCACGACTAGAGAGCGCATCGAGCCCAGCTTTCAAATCGGAAACGTCGAGAGGCGTATTGGGGCGAATAATCGACCCCGTCACTTCGGGTGTGGCGAGTGGAAACACCTGGGAGGACGGCGCATTCGGCTTGACGAAGGGCAGGGGTGCCATGCCGTCCGGGGACGGACCCGCCCACGCGCTCCACACCGTTGCGGCAAGACCCGCTGCCACCAAGCTCAAAGCTGTTTTCTTCATGGCCGTACTCGCGACTTTGGAATGACTGCCGGCGCCTGTCCACGTTCCTGTTCAAACCTCACGGCAGATAACATGCCTCCATTAGCCGCTTTCAGCATTAACGAAACCTTAAACAAAAGCCTCGCATTCGATCAAATTTCAGTCAGGTGGGGCTCTGCTCGACGGCTTTGGCAGCCAGTTCCTGATGTCATTTCGGCTTTGCCTTCAATGCTGCAATTATTTGCATTTTCGCGTTCAAAAGCAGCCGTTAACAGCTTGTCGGTGGCTTAACCCCACTCTAATGTGACTTCGTTTTAATCATGGAATGCGGCTGAAGCATGGACTGGCTCACCGCAAGGAGTTTTGCATGTTCAAGGGATCCATTCCCGCCCTCATTACGCCGTTCACCGCGCAGGGCGCCGTGGACGAAACAGCGTTTGCCGCCCATGTGGAGTGGCAGATTGCTGAAGGCAGCAGTGGCCTCGTGCCCGTCGGAACGACCGGAGAATCTCCAACCCTGTCGCACGACGAGCATAAACGGGTCGTTGAACTGTGCGTGGAAACGGCGGGCAAACGGGTTCCGGTCATCGCTGGTGCGGGTTCCAACAATACGCGCGAAGCCATTGAGCTTGGCCTGCATGCGCAGGAAGTGGGTGCAGACGCGCTGCTGGTTGTCACGCCATATTACAACAAGCCAACGCAAAAAGGCCTCTTTGCACATTTCTCGGCAATCGCCGAAGCGGTGACATTACCAATCGTGATCTACAATATCCCACCGCGTTCCGTCATCGATATGTCGCCGGAAACCATGGGCGCGCTGGTCAAGGCGCATAAGAACATCGTCGGTGTGAAGGATGCGACCGGTAAGCTGGATCGTGTGTCCGAACAGCGCATCACCTGTGGCAAAGACTTCGTCCAGCTGTCTGGTGAAGATGGCACGGCACTTGGGTTTAACGCGCATGGCGGCGTGGGTTGCATTTCTGTGACTGCCAATGTTGCGCCGCGCCTTTGTGCAGATTTCCAGGCTGCGATGCTGGCCGGTAATTACGCATTGGCGCTGGAATTTCAGGACCGTCTGATGCCGTTGCACCGCGCCATCTTCCTGGAGCCCGGCGTTTGCGGCACGAAATATGCGCTTTCACGCAGCCGTAATGGCAGCCGCACGGTGCGTTCGCCTTTGATGGATACGCTCGAGCCTGCAACGGAAGCGGCCATTGACGCGGCTTTGAAACATGCGGGCCTTATCAACTGATACAGACCGTAGATGCGCTGGAAACGGCGCATCTTCACTTTTGGCAACCCCGCCACTACATAGGGGTTGAGCCGCAGCCAGTTTGCGGGCGAATAAAACGGATTGAAAAATGGCCCCCAAAGGCAGTCAGCGTGTCGTGAACAAGATCGTTGCGGAAAACCGCAAGGCTCGGTTCAACTATGAAATCCTCGATACATACGAGGCAGGTATCGCTCTGACTGGCACGGAGGTTAAAGCGCTGCGCGAAGGCAAGGCGAATATCGCCGAATCCTACGCATCTGATGAGAATGGTGAAATCTGGCTTATCAATTCGCATTTGCCGGAATATCTGCAGGCCAATCGTTTCAACCACGAGCCACGCCGTCGTCGCAAGCTTTTGCTTTCGAAACGCGAAATTCACCGTATGCGGATCGGCATCAATCGTGAGGGCATGACGCTCGTTCCGTTGAAGATTTATTTCAACGAAAAAGGTCGCGCGAAGCTTGAGCTAGCCATCGCCAAAGGCAAGAAGCTGCATGACAAGCGTGAAACGGAGAAGGAGCGCGACTGGAACCGCCAGAAATCGCGTATTCTTAAAGGCAGCGCGGGCTGATTTTTTGTCGCGTAAGGCCGCTTTAGGTCAGGTCTGATGCTGTCGAGAGATTACTCTCCCAACTCCATGACGAGAGACAAAGGCGCGCGGAACGTCGCGATCAACCCGCTTTGGGTGAAGTTCTTTTCCACGTCGCCAGTCCCTGCAATTCCCATGCGAATGAGGCGCGAACCGAAACCTTTTCGTTCCGGTTCTGCAGCAGGCGGGCCGCCCTTTTCTTCCCACTTCAGCGTCAAAATGGGCCGTTCGGAATCGTCTGAAACATGCCAGCTGATATCGACCACACCAGCATCTGTTGATAGCGCGCCGTATTTTATGGCGTTGGTGCCAAGCTCATGCAGCAAGAGCGATAGAGAGAGACCGGCCTTGGGCCCAAGCGGAACCTCGGGGCCGGACATCACGACTTTGCCATCGCCAGCATGCAGATGCATGACCCTGCCGATCACTTCACGAAGGCGCGCCGTCGACCAGGATTGCTGAAGCAGCACATCATGCGCGGAGCTGAGCGCCTGTAACCGACCATTGAAGGCAGCAACCGCATCTTTTTCGGTGACGTTTTTCAGTGTTTGCGCAGCAATGGCCTGCACGATGGAGAGCGTGTTCTTGAGACGGTGGCTGAGTTCCTGATTGAGAATTCGCTGCTCGGATTCCGCATTCAGTCTGGCAATCGCCGCGTAGGCACGGTCGGCGACGCCCCAGGCAAAATCAAGCTCTAGCTTGCTCCAGAAGCGCGGTTTCGAATCATGTGCAAACAGCACGCCAACCAGCGCGCCTCTGTCGATGATAGGAACCTTGACGAAGGACCGCACGCCCATGGCGGCATAGGCCTCCGCGTCACTGTCAAGCCAACTGGCGGCATTGATGTTCGGGACAGCCAGCGTATCACCGAGTTCAAGGCGCTTGGTCGTCGCCTGAAAAAGGCTGAGCGGGTGGTGGCCGGCAATGGATGTTGTGCCGGATGCGAGCCAGTTGAACTCGACATACAAGCTATCCAGCGCACTGTTTATCGTTGAATATCCGGAACGGTTGACGCCGAGACCCTCGGCGAGAATTTCCGATGTGATCCGGGAGATATCCTGCACCGTCTTGCCCACACGCAACCTGTCGCCCAAGGTCAGGAGGGCTGCGATGCGCGCATCCTTGCGTTTGGAATCGGTGATGTCGATGACAACACCGATCATCTTCACAGGCTTGCCGCGCTCATCCTCCACGAACTGCGCCCGCCGCGCTACCCAGCGCACACGCTGGTCGTTGCCGCGCCGCACCCGGTACTCCACGCTTAAGGGCGCAGTGGCCGCACCGCGGCTGGCGGCTTCAGACGCGGTTTTCCTGTCACCATCGACGATCAGGTCTTGGAACACCGAAGCTTTGTAGTTCTGCTGCTCCGGCACTCCGAAAATTCGGCAGAATTCGTCCGAAACAATCATCTCGTCGGTTTCGATATCGACTTCGAAAATGCCGATACGGCCTGCGTCATGCGCGGCTTTTGAGCGCTCATCCTTCAGCCGTAACGCTTCCGCCTTGGCGCCGACCTTGCTGGCGCGGATCTGCCTTTTCGCCGAAAGACGACGCTCGAGCGTAAGATCGTATGATACTGCATGCAAGGTTCGTCGCAACTCAAGCTGTGACATCACCTGACGGGCCAGTGCTTGCAACGAAGCCTTCTGTACGTCCGTCAGTTCCTTTGGCTCGTAGCCAAGTGCGCAGACCGTGCCGATAGGCAGACCATCATCGGATTTCAAAAGGGCGCCCGCATAGAAGCGAATATGTGGCTGGCCGGTCACGAGCGGATTGCACTCGAAGCGCGGGTCTTTCGTCGCGTCCGGCACGACCATGAAGTCCTGCTCCAGGATGGCTCTTGCGCAGAACGAACTGTCCAGAGGCGTTTCGCGTACGCCCAAACCCACTTCGGCTTTGAAGAACTGCCTGCCATCACCAATCAGATTGACGACAGCAATAGGCGTGCCGCAAATCGCCGATGCAAGCTGGGCAATGTCGTCAAAATCCTGCTCGCGCGGCGTATCGAGGATGTTGTAGCTCTCGAGTGCGGCCAACCGGCGCTGTTCTTTAGAAGTAATACCTTCCATGGGCCTTTGATATCTGGAGCTTCTATGCCGCGTCGGCTCGACGCAGCCGATCATTTAGCCCATTTGATACAATACTTTGCGCCATTCCCAAACGAAAAAAACCAAGCACCAAATTGTGACTCTGGCGTGCCAAAAAGGCCGCGCAAAATTGCGTGATACAAGCAAAAAACGCCAGTTGGTCCGCGAGAACCACGCTGGCGCTTTTTTCTATCGAATCAAGAATGTCCGCGTCTCTGCCCCAGACCTTTCAGGCTGCGCGATACATCGTCTGCTGATGGCTCATGGTTTTTTGAACGTTGAAACGGCTGACCAGAGCGGCAAGATTGTTGCTGACGTCACTCAGGCCATGGGTTGCCGCGTTGGTTTCTTCCACCATGGCGGCATTCTGCTGCGTCAATTGGTCCATGCTGCTGATCGCCGAGTTGATTTCGCGAATGCCCACGGCTTGCTCCTGCACTGCCTGCGTAATGGCGCCGATATGGTCTTGAATATGATCCACCTTTTCACCGATCGAGTTCAGCGCTTCGCCCGTGCGGCTGACCAGTGACACGCCGGACGTGACATCCTGCGAGGATTTGTCGATGAGGACACGGATTTCCTTGGCGGCATTGGCGGAACGCTGCGCCAGTTCACGGACCTCCTGCGCCACAACGGCGAAGCCTTTGCCCGCTTCACCGGCGCGCGCTGCCTCAACACCGGCATTGAGTGCCAGAAGGTTCGTCTGGAAAGCAATTTCATCGATGACGCTGACGATCTGGGCAATCTTTTGCGAGGATTGCTCGATGGCGCTCATGGCCTCGACGGTTTCCGTTACGATATGGCGGGAACGCGCGGCCTCTTCGGCGGAGCTCTTGACGATATCGCGGGCCTGTTCGGTGCGTTGAGCGGATTGTCTGGAAATCGTGGTTATCTGTTCAAGTGACGCGGCGGTTTGTTCCAACGATGCGGCCTGCTGCTCGGTGCGGCGCGCCATGTCATCCGTCGAAGCAGTCAGTTCGCGGGTGTTGTCTGAAATCTTCTGAGATTCCTCGATAATCTCGGAAAATGCGCCGGAAAGCTTGGCAAGCGCAGTGTTGAAATTGTTTTTCAAACCGTCGAACTCGGCAGGGAGATCGCCGTCTAGGCGGGATGTCATATCGCCCTGCGCCATGTGGTTCAGCGCCGTATTCAGCAAGGACAGAACGTGTTCCTGTTCCTGCTTCATCCGGGCCTGTTCGAGCTCCACCTTGGCGCGCTCCTCGGCAAGTGCTTCAAGATAAACGGAAATCGAGTAGTCCATGTCCAGCATCGCCGCTTTGACTGCAACGGTGATGTCCTTGGCAACCTTTTTACCCTTCTTCTCGACCATGAACCCTTTAAGCTGGGATTCGACCACGGCATTGATGATGCCTTCAAGAACAAGGGCGTAACCGCCAATATACCAGCGCGGCTCAAGCCCAAGGCGTGCATGGGTGCGCCCGATGGCGGTCACTGCCGTGGTATATTCGCTGTCGAATGCCGCAGAAGCGATGCGAGACCAGTGTTTGACCTGCATGGTTTTGGCGTGTTGGATGTGGGCCTCGTTCGCGAAGAACTTCGCGGTATCAGGCGTAACCTTCGCTTTTTTGTAAAATGCATCCAGCGACCCATCAAGCGAAGCAGTGATGACGGGCTTCAGCGCAGCAAGATCGCGCCTCTGCTCAACGCCAAGGCCGATAAAATCAAGCCTCTCATTAAGATAATATGCGCTCTTTTGTCCCGTCATTCCGTAAAACCCCTGAAGTCGCAAGACGCGATCCCCACCGCGCCGAATTGGACTCAAGAGAACACTTTTATACTTAACGAACTGCTAAATTTGGTGGATGCGTACACCAATACCAAAAAAAGCACGGGCACCGTCAAGGTGCCCGTGCTTCAATCGTTCGTAACGATGTAAACGTTTACTCGACAGTCTCAGTATTTTCGACCACGCGGTGAGTGCGCTCGCTTGGGTCACGACCGATTTCCGCCTTGAGTGACAGCAGGTCGATGAAGTGATCAGCCTGACGACGCAAATCATCGGCAATCATCGGTGGCTGTGTCGACATGGTCGAGATGACGGACACCTTGCGGCCGCGGCGCTGCAGTGCATCAACGAGCGTCGTGAAATCACCATCTCCCGAAAACAGGACAAGGTGGTCGACGGTCTCGGACTGCTCCATGGCATCGACGGCAAGCTCGATGTCCATATTGCCCTTGATCTTGCGGCGACCCATGGCGTCGGTGAATTCTTTCGCTGGCTTCGTCACGACCTTATAGCCGTTGTAGTCCAGCCAGTCGATCAACGGACGAATCGAGGAATATTCCTGATCTTCGATAAGGGCGGTGTAATAATAGGCGCGCAGCAGATATCCGCGCTTCTGGAAGGCCTTCAGAAGTTTTCGATAATCGATATCGAAGCCGAGGCTTTTGGATGCAGCATAAAGGTTGGCACCATCGATAAAGAGCGCAATTTTCTCACGTGGATCAAACATAGAAACAAAATCCTCCCTAGGCGAACGGGCCGCCAATAATTTAAACAGTATCGGTTAGCGAATATAGGCGCGTCATACGGTACATTATTAAGCATTCATATAAGTGTCATGGTTCGCCAGTCCAGCCCCTCATGAAAATTATGTGTAAAGTTTAATCCAAATGACGAATTCGTGCTTGCGAAACGTGCAGGTGAGGAAAAACTTGAAATCTTTCGTCAATGCCTGTATCGGGACGGGTAATCCGCGACATTAAGACCGCAAAGGACAGGCAATGGCCCGTGTCACCGTAGAAGATTGCATTGATAAAGTAGACAACCGTTTCGAACTGGTTCTTCTCGCCAGCCATCGTGCGCGTCAGATTTCGCAGGGATCGCAGATCACGATCGATCGCGATAACGACAAGAACCCAGTGGTTGCGCTGCGCGAAATCGCTGACGAAACGCTGTCTCCAGACGACCTTAAGGAAGACCTCATCCACTCCCTGCAGAAGCATGTTGAAGTGGACGAGCCAGAACCCGATCCAGTTTCGATTGCTGCTTCCGGTTCTTCTGCCGACGCAGAAGATGACGACGCACCGGAGACAGTGAACTTCGACCAGATGACGGAAGAAGATCTTCTGGCTGGTATCGAAGGCCTTGTGCCGCCAGAAAAGAACGACGATTATTGATTTTATCAACGCAAAGCCGGGCAGGGTACTGTCAGGTTACGCTCTGTAAAGCTTTGTCGTCATAATCTGGACCCAGATTATGCAGCAGTGTGCGCCGATCTAACGATTGGCGCGCTTTCTTTTTCGGGGCATCCCATACATGATGCGACAGTACGAACTCGTTGAGCGGGTTCAAAAATACAAGCCTGAAGCCAATGAGGCCTTGCTGAACAAGGCCTATGTCTATGCCATGCAGAAGCATGGTCAGCAAAAACGCGCAAACGGCGATCCGTATATTTCGCATCCGCTGGAAGTCGCGGCCATTCTCACCGAAATGCATCTGGACGAATCGACGATTGCGGTTGCCTTGCTGCATGACACGATCGAGGACACCAGCGCCACGCGCGCCGAAATCGATGAACTCTTCGGCGAAGACATCGGTCGGCTCGTTGAAGGTCTGACGAAACTCAAGAAGCTCGACCTCGTTACCAAGAAGGCCAAACAGGCCGAAAATCTTCGCAAGCTGCTGCTGGCGATTTCCGATGATGTGCGCGTCCTTCTCGTGAAGCTGGCAGACCGCCTTCACAATATGCGCACCATGGAGCATATGCCGGAGGACAAGCGCAGCCGTATCTCCGAAGAAACGATGGAAATCTATGCGCCGCTTGCGGGCCGCATGGGCATGCAGGATATGCGCGACGAGTTGGAAGACCTTTCGTTCCGCTACCTCAATCCTGAAGCTTTCGAGACTGTCACCAAGCGCCTTCAGGGTCTGGAAGAGCAGAATCAGGGCCTCATCAAGAAGATCGAAGACGAATTGCGTGAACTGCTTGTCGCCAATGGTGTCGAGGGCGCTTACGTCAAGGGACGGCAGAAGAAACCCCATTCGGTTTTCCGCAAGATGCAATCGAAGTCACTGTCCTTCGAGCAGCTTTCCGATGTCTACGGCTTCCGTATTCTCGTGCCCGATCTTCCCGCCTGCTACCGGGCGCTCGGTATCGTTCACACCCGCTGGCGTGTGGTTCCGGGGCGGTTCAAGGACTATATCTCGACGCCCAAGCAAAACGACTATCGTTCCATCCACACCACCATCGTCGGCCCGTCGCGTCAGCGTATCGAGCTGCAAATCCGCACGAAGCGGATGCATGAAATCGCCGAATTCGGCATCGCCGCGCACTCGCTGTACAAGGACGGGCAGATCGGCAATGGCGACGTGCTATCACCCGATTCCAACGCATATTCCTGGCTACGCCACACCATCGAGGCTTTGGCCGATGGAGACAGCCCGGAAGAGTTTCTGGAGCACACCAAGCTCGAGCTTTTCCAGGATCAGGTCTTCTGCTTCACCCCCAAGGGCAAGCTCATCGCGCTGCCGCGAGGTGCCACGCCAATCGATTTCGCCTATGCCGTTCACACCAATATTGGCGACACCACGGTTGGCGCCAAGATCAACGGGCGGATCATGCCGCTGGTCACGCGCCTGAACAATGGCGATGAGGTGGAGATCATCCGTTCCGGCGTGCAGGTTCCGCCTGCCGCGTGGGAAGAGGTAGTGGTTACAGGCAAGGCGCGCTCCGCCATTCGCCGCGCCACCCGCATGGCCATCCGCAAGCAATATGCGGGCTTGGGCTACCGAATTCTGGAGCGCACCTTCGAGCGCGCCGGCAAGCCGTTTTCACGCGAAGGGCTAAAGCCCGTGCTTCACCGCCTGGCGCAGAAGGACGTCGAAGACGCCATCGCAGCGGTTGGTCGCGGCGAAGTATCGTCGCTTGATGTGCTGCGTGCGGTCTATCCTGATTATCAGGATGAGCGCGTGACTGTGAAGATGACCGGTGATGACGGCTGGTTCAACATGCGCAGCGCGTCCGGCATGATTTTCAAGATACCGGGCAAGTCGCGTTCAGTTCTGGAAGATGACGGCGCCGCCGAGGTCATCGATGATCCCGATCCACTGCCGATCCGTGGTCTTTCCGATAATGTCCAGGTGCATTTCGGCGCAGCCGGTGCTGTTCCCGGAGATCGCATCGTCGGTATCATGGAAAAAGGCAAGGGTATCACGATCTATCCGATCCAGTCGCCCGCGCTGCAACGGTTCGATGACGAGCCGGAACGCTGGATCGATGTGCGCTGGGATCTGGACGAGGCCAACAAGTCACGCTTTATGGCTCGTGTGATGATCAATGCGCTGAACGAACCGGGTACGCTCGCCTCCGTCGCGCAATCCATCGCAACGCTGGACGTGAACATTCGCGGTTTGAACATGGTGCGCATCGGCACCGACTTTTCCGAATTGGCACTCGACATCGAAGTATGGGATTTGCGCCAACTCAACCAGCTTCTGTCGCAGATGAAAGACCTAGACTGCGTCTCTACGGTCAAACGTGCCTTCGATTGAGGCAAATTTGCTTAGAAAACGATCAATGAGGTCGTCGTTATGCGTTGAGCGCATGGCAGCGGCCTTGTCCTGTCTGTAGTCAAAGGCGATAAACCGGACTATTTTCAGTTTCAGAAATCAAGAGAAAACAAACGGCTCGCCGGGCATGACCCGAAGATGTGGCCGTTCAATCTGAAAAGGAAAACAAGATGTTTGGACCTCTCCGTAAGATCGCCCGCGCTGTTCGTGGCAAGACGACTCAGGAACGTGAATTCGATTACCTCAGCGATTCCGTATCGCGCATTGACCTGGAGTTCCGCCAGCGCGAAGTCGATCGTGGCATGTTCCGCAAGTAATGCAAAAATGCATACCGGCTATGTCGGTGTGAAATAGGGTGAGCGCATATGAAATGCGCTCTTCGGATTTAAGCAGTGGTTTCGCCCTTGGCGTAATCGAAACGATGCAATAAGTTCTGCCTATGCCGTTTCGTCGCCGTAAACCCGTTGGACCCCTTGAAAGACTGCGCGCCGTTCTCTGGCCGAGCATGGGCTTTCGCCGTTCGCTTCGTTATCTGAAGCTGAGGCTCGTGCGGCTGTCGGCATCTCCCTACTCCGTGGCGGCGGGCGTTGCGGTGGGTGTGGCAGTCGCATGGACGCCGTTTCTGGGCGTGCACATCATCATCGCCATGGCGATTGCTTTCGTTTTGCGCGCCAACCTTGTTGCTGCCGCTCTCGGCACGACCTTTGCAAATCCTCTGACATTTCCGCTGATTTGGGCCGCGACATGGGAACTCGGCCATGTCATGCTCGGGCGTAACGGTGACAATGTTGCCGGGCAGTTGGATTTTGTCTCCATTTTCAGCCACATGAACTTTCTCCATTTGTGGGGCCCGGTGCTGGAACCCATGACGGTTGGCGCACTAATTCCTGGAACGCTGTCTGCCGCCGTCGCTTATTTCAGCGTTTACGCCATCATTCGCGGGGTCAGAGCGCAAAAGCACCAGATGCTGACGCAGCACGTGGCAACCCGACAAGCGGCATTGGGTACAAGTGAATGATCATAGGCATGGGCAGCGACCTCATCGACATCAGGCGCATCGAAACCTCTCTCTCGCGATTTGGCGACCGCTTCACCCAACGTTGTTTCACAGACATCGAACAGGCCAAGTCCGATGGACGGAAGAACCGGGCAGCGTCTTACGCCAAACGTTTCGCTGCGAAGGAGGCCTGTTCGAAAGCGCTTGGAACAGGGCTTGCACAGGGCGTTTTCTGGAAAGACATGGGTGTCGTGAACCTGCCGAGCGGCAAGCCGACGATGCGGCTGACCAATGGCGCGGCAACACATCTTTCAAAGCTTTTGCCGGACGGACACGAGGCGGTTATTCACCTCACCATCACCGATGAATTTCCTTATGCGCAGGCGTTTGTGATTATCGAGGCTCTCCCGGTAACCAAATAACGTCAAATTCCGTCGCCAAGGCGGTTTAGGCCTAGTGCATACGATGGAAACGCTTCCCTTTACCCTTGAAAGGTTCTAGAGAAGTCCGTCGAAAATGAAGAACGAGCAGGCAGGTCTTAAGTGTCCGAAAAAGCTGAAAAGAAGCAAAGCGCCCTCTGGGAAAACGTCAAGGTCATCGTGCAGGCGTTGCTCCTGGCAATGGTCATCCGCACCGTCCTTTTCCAGCCTTTTACCATCCCGTCCGGCTCCATGATGCCGACGCTGCTGGTGGGTGACTACCTGTTCGTCAACAAGTTCTCCTACGGCTATTCGAAATATTCGCTGCCGTTTTCGCCTGATCTTTTCTCCGGACGCATTTTGCAGTTCAGCGAGCCAAAGCGTGGCGACGTGGTGGTGTTCCGCCTGCCGCCAAATCCCGATGTTGACTACATCAAGCGCCTTGTCGGTCTGCCGGGCGACCGCATTCAGGTCACAAACGGCGTGCTGTTCATCAACGGTGCTCCAGTTCCGAAGCAGGCAGACGGCGCATTCACGTCTGACTATCGTGCTGATCCGGGCGCAAACGTTCCGGTTTTCCGCGAAACATTCGATAATGGCGTGACGTTCGACACGCTCGACCAGTCCCCTGACTCCCGTGGTGACAATACGCGCGAGTTTCTGGTCCCCGAAGGTCACTACTTCATGATGGGCGACAACCGCGACAATTCGCTGGACAGCCGCTTCGACGTTGGTTTCGTGCCTGCTGAAAATCTGATTGGCCGCGCAAGCGTCATCTTCTTCTCGCTTGGCAACGATACGCCATTCAGCCGAGTCTGGGATTGGCCCGCCAATATGCGCTGGGACCGCCTGTTCAAGGGCGTGAAATGAGCAAGGTCAAGTCGCTTTCGGCGGAGGAAATCGGCCGTCTGGAAGCCCTTATCGGATATGAATTCAAGGAAAAGGCCCGGCTCGACCGGGCCTTGACCCATGCAAGTGCCAGCGCTGGCAAAACCGGAAATTACGAACGGCTGGAATTTCTCGGCGACCGCGTGCTGGGCCTGTGCGTTGCCGAACTGTTGTTCACCACGTTCCGCAACGCCACCGAGGGCGAGCTTTCCGTGCGTCTGAACCAGTTGGTCAGCGCCGAGTCCTGCGCAGCTATTGCCGATGAGATGGGTCTGCATCTGTTCATTCGCACCGGTGCCGACGTCAAGAAACTGACCGGCAAGGCTATGCTGAACGTGCGCGCCGATGTGGTGGAAAGCCTCATCGCCGCCATTTACATCGATGGTGGTCTGGAGGCAGCACGCGCCTTCATTTTGAAATACTGGAACAAGCGTGCCACCAGCGTCGATGCTGGACGCCGTGACGCAAAGACCGAACTGCAGGAATGGGCGCATGCGAAATTCGCAGCCACGCCCCTTTACAGGATTGACGACCGCACCGGACCGGATCACGATCCAAGCTTCACGGTGACGGTGGAAGTGCCCGGCGTGAAGCCGGAAACGGGCGTTGATCGCTCCAAACGCGCTGCCGAGCAGGTTGCTGCGACGAAATTATTGGAACGCGAAGGCGTTTGGCAGAAATCCTCTGCCGCAAACTGATTGGATACCCCATGACCGAGCATGAGATTGACGCGACGCCGTCAGAAGAAACCGTTGCAACCAGACCGACCCATTCCGGCTTCGTTGCGCTGATCGGCCCGACAAATGCGGGCAAGTCGACCCTGGTGAACCACCTCGTTGGCGCCAAGGTTTCCATCGTTAGCCACAAGGTGCAGACGACGCGCGCCGTGATGCGCGGCATCGCGATCCACAACAACGCCCAGATCGTGTTCATGGACACGCCCGGCATCTTCAAGCCCCGCCGCCGTTTGGACCGCGCCATGGTCACGTCCGCATGGGGTGGTGCCAAGGACGCCGACATCATTCTCCTGCTGATCGACAGCGAGCGCGGCCTCAAGGGCGATGCACAGACCATCCTCGAAGGCCTGAAGGATGTGAAGCAGACGAAAATTCTCTGCCTGAACAAGATCGATCAGGTCCAGCGTGAGGATTTGCTGAAGCTGGCGTCTGCTGCAAACGAGATCGTCAATTTCGACCGCACCTTCATGATTTCTGCGACCAATGGTTCGGGTTGCGACGACCTGATGAACTATCTGTCAGACGAGTTGCCGGAGGGTCCTTGGTATTATCCGGAAGATCAGATTTCCGATCTGCCCATGCGCCAGCTCGCTGCTGAAATCACCCGCGAAAAGCTGTTTCTGCGGCTGCACCAGGAGCTTCCCTACGCATCCCACGTCGAAACGGAAACGTGGGAAGAGCGCAAGGATGGCTCGGTGCGCATCGAGCAGGTCATCTATGTCGAGCGCGAAAGCCAGAAGAAGATCGCTCTTGGCAAAAACGGCGATGCCATCAAGGCCATCTCGTCATCTTCGCGCAAGGAACTTTCGGCAATTCTCGAACAGACCGTACACCTCATCCTGTTTGTGAAGGTGCGCGAGAATTGGGGTGATGACCCGGAACGTTTCCGTGAAATGGGTCTCGAGTTTCCGCGGAACTGATTGTCCACGGCGGAGCCGGTTCGGTTTCCGGGTGAATGCTCTGATAGCCTTATTGATTTCGTTGTTTATGGATCATCATGTCGCCCAAAAAGCCAAACGGAATGTCGACTACGCCCTGCGAGCAGTGTCCTTTGCGCGGCCTCAAATATTTCCGTGACTTCACGCCCACGGAGCTGGATTTCGTCTCCCGCTTCAAAACCGGTGAGCTTTCCGTGGAGCCGGGCGCGATCGTGTTGATGGAAGGCTCTCACAGCGCCCATCTCTATACGATTTTGCAAGGTTGGGGCTTTCGCTACAAAACACTGGAAGACGGTCGCCGCCAGATCCTCAACTATCTCATGCCGGGCGATCTCGTAGGCTTGCAGGGTACGGTGATGGGTGAAATGCAGCACTCCGTCGAGGCTTTGTCTCCCATCACGCTTTGCGTTTTCGAGCGCGGACGACTGAACAGCCTTTTCGGCGACCATCCCTCGCTTGCCTATGACATCACCTGGATCGCGGCCAGCGAAGAACGCATGCTGGACGATCACTTGCTCAGCATCGGACGACGCACGGCATTGGAGCGGGCTGCCTATCTTCTGGTTTTTCTTTACAACAAGGCTGTCAGGGTAGGGCTTCTGGAAAAGAATGGTCCTATACCGGTCACACAGCAGCACGTCGCAGATACACTCGGACTGTCCATCGTTCACACCAACAAGACGTTGCGCAAGCTCGCAGACCGGGAATTGATTCGCTGGACTGACAAAGGCTGTATCGTGCTGGATGATGCAGCCTTGGCGCAAACAGCCGGCTGGGAACCGGATTTCCGCAATTCCAGGCCGTTTATTTAGAAAAACCTGATGTAAATCCGTTCCTTTTTGATATGTCTTTTTTAAATGACGTAGGCAGAGTGATCTGCGATGTCATAGGAATTGGTTCCGTGAATGTTCACGGATTTTTTTGCCACGCCATGCGTGGCCAGAGAAAGATAAAATATGTTGCCTCAACGGGTTCTCATCGTAGAGGACGAGTATCTGGTTGCCATGGATGTCGAAAGCTCTCTTCAATCCATGGGCGTAAAAACCATCGATATCGCCACCACCTTGTTTCAGGCCAAGGAAGTCCTTCTGAAGGCGAAACCTGACTGCGTGCTGCTTGACGTCAGCCTTTCGGATGGCATGAGCTATGAGCTTGCACGTCATTTGAGAGAATATTCGATACCGTTCGGCTTCGTCAGCGGGTATGGAGATACCAGCGGCTTTCCTCCGGATTTCGCTGACTGCCACCTTCTGGACAAGCCGTTTGGCGAGCTGGAGTTGCGAGCATTCGTTACGAAAATCATGGCATAACGAAACCAAGCGCTCCTGCACCGCACCTGATATAGTCGGGCGTGAATCGGCATATGAGCAAAACAATCCCATGCAGTGGCAGGACGATGCAATCATTCTTGGCGTAAAGCGTCACGGCGAAACAAGTGTTATCGCCGAGTTGATGACGCGCACGCGCGGGCGCTATCTCGGCCTCGTCCGCGCGGGGCGCTCACGCAGCATGCAGCCCGTGCTTCAGCCGGGAAACAGGGTGGATGTCATCTGGCGTGCGCGACTGGACGATCACTTGGGCGAATACCGGATAGAACCTTTGCAATTGAGGGCTGGTCAGCTGATGGAAACCGCGACCGCCGTTTACGGCGTGCAGGCCATGGCCGCCCTGTTGCGCCTTTTGCCGGAACGCGATCCGCACCCCCATCTTTTCGAAGCCCTCGATGTCATCCTCGACAATCTCTCCGATCCTGCCGATGCGGGTGAACTGTTCGTGCGCTTTGAGCTTGCCGTGCTGGATGATCTTGGCTTCGGGCTGGATCTGAAGGAATGCGCAGCAACCGGATTGCGCAACGATCTGGTCTATGTTTCGCCAAAAACCGGCAGGGCGGTGTGCCGCACTGCGGGTGCACCCTATGCTGACAGGATGCTGGCGCTGCCGGAGTTTTTAAGCGATGAGCATTCCAAGGCAGCAAACAGCGAAAGCCTCGCCGCGGCCTTTCGCCTGACAGCATATTTTCTCAATCGACACGTGTACGAACCGCGAGGCCTTAACGAGAATTCCACGCGTGATGGTTTCGTTCAGGCGGCATTGAAGGCGTTGGACAAGGCCGGCTGACGACCGTTTCTATGCTATTGCTGGCCTGACGACCGCCCGTTCCTCAATCGGCCAATGCACCACGGCGGCAAAAAGTCCCATGGCAACGCCCAGCCACCACACTATGTCGTAGGAGCCAAGCTTGTCGTAAAGAAAGCCCCCCAGCCAGACGCCGAGGAACGAGCCGATCTGGTGCGACAGAAACACCACGCCGCCGAGCATGCCGAGATGGCGTGTGCCGAACATGATGGCGACAAGGCCATTTGTCGGTGGCACGGTGGAAAGCCAGAGAATACCCATCACAGCCGCGAAAATAATGACCGATAGTGGCGACTGCGGCAAAAGCAGAAATGCGGTAACGGCAATCGAACGACCGATATAGATATATGCCAGAAGATAGGGCTTGGAATATCGCTGGGCAATAAAACCTGCTGCCAGCGATCCGGCAATATTGAAGAAACCGATCAGGGCCATGGCGATGACAGCATAGCGTGGCTCGATACCAATATCGCCGAGATACGCCGGAAAATGCGCAGTGATAAATGCCACCTGAAAGCCGCAGACCAGAAAGCCCGTCGCCAGCAGCAGATAGCTTTTGTGTCCCAGCGCTTCTTTTAATGCTTGTCCTGCCGTCTGCTGAAACTGAGCCTGAGATTGTGTGCCGGATGAGGAGTTGCCGCGCAACGGCCATGCCAGCAGTGGCACAAGCAACATCATCGCCGCTAGCCAGACGAGGCTGTCAGACCATCCATAGTTGGTGATCAATCCCTGGCTGATGGGTGCAAAGATGAACATGCCCGCAGACCCGGCAGCCGTGCCGATACCGAACGCCATGGAGCGTTGATCCGGCGTGACGTGACGCGCAAAAGCCGAGAGAATCACACTGAAGGAACCCGCAGCGATGCCAAGCCCGACGAGCACGCCGCCGCCAATATGTAGCCACAAGGGTGAAGTGCCGATCGACATGCAGACAAGCCCTGCAGCATAGACCAGGCCTGAGAGTACCAGCACTCGCCCAGTCCCGTATTTGTCAGCCAGCGCCCCGAAAAACGGTTGTCCCAGCCCCCAGAAAAGGTTCTGCAGCGCCATAGCAAAACCGAAGGTGGAGCGATCCCAACCCGTATCGGCCAGCATCGGTAGCTGAAAGAAGCCCATCGCCGAACGGGGACCAAAGGTCAAAACCGCAATCAGCGAACCAGTCGTTATGATGAGCCACGGCATCGGGTTGGTGGAAGAGGCGGCGATACGGGACAAGGGCATTATCTCCAGACAGGAAATGAAGTTTACATTTTGCCGAAGTGTTTCACCAACGACTTTTCTTGACCCCTATATCAAGGCTATTGATGAGCAATGTTGATGTTGGAGAATGCGCGATGAAACAGAACATCTATGACGATCCGGGTTTCTTCTCCCGCTACAGCGCGATGCCGCGCTCTACCGGAGGATTGGAGCAGGCAGGGGAGTGGCATGAGCTGCGCGCGATGCTGCCGTCCTTCGAAGGCAAGGAAGTTCTGGACCTGGGGTGCGGTTTTGGCTGGCACTGTCGCTATGCCATGACGGAAGGAGCAAGCCGGGTGGTCGGCGTCGATCTGTCGGAGAACATGCTGGAGCGCGCAGCAGAGATCAACGGTGGACCAAATATCGAATACCGGCTTGGGGCCATAGAGGATATCGGCTTTCCATCAGAGAGTTTCGATATCGTCCTCAGCTCGCTTGCTCTGCATTACGTGCGGGACCTCGAGGAAAGCTTCAAGACAATCTTCGACGTGCTCAAACCGCAGAGCGCTTTTGTCTTTTCCATCGAGCATCCGGTGTTCACGGCGCTGGAAAAGCAGGACTGGTACTACGGGAAAGACGGCGAGGTGTTGCACTGGCCGCTGGACAACTACCAACAGGAGGGCGAGCGCCATTCCAACTGGATGGCGGATGATATCGTCAAGTATCATCGGACGGTGTCGAGTATCGTCAACGGGCTGATCGCCGCTGGTTTCGCGATTGAAAAACTGGCCGAACCCAAGGCCGATGCGGCCTTGATTGCGGAGCGACCGGACATGGCAAACGAAAAT
Source organism: Agrobacterium bohemicum (assembly GCF_001562555.1). Classification (NCBI taxonomy): domain Bacteria; kingdom Pseudomonadati; phylum Pseudomonadota; class Alphaproteobacteria; order Hyphomicrobiales; family Rhizobiaceae; genus Agrobacterium; species Agrobacterium bohemicum. The sequence continues at coordinate 626,563 of NZ_KQ961023.1, read as the reverse complement.
CGCCGCCCGATCTTCCTGATCGTGGCAGCCAGAAAGCCCTGATCAGCCGCGCCTCTTGAACGCCCAGCCTTCCGGGCGTTCCTCGACAATCGTCGCAACGTCCCCCACCGCGATCGATCCCTGGCCGCGCGGGGTCACGTTCCATCCGAATAGCGGTCCGGGTACGCGGCGGTCGGCGGACATGCGCAGGCGGCCCATGGCTTTCATGGGGGATGGGCCTTCGCGGGAGCCGGTTTTTTGGTCCTGGGTGGTCATGATACAGCGCGCGCAGGGTTTGACGAGATCGAAGCGGATGCCGTTGATGGCAATTGCCGCCCAGCGGTCCTCGGCCCAGGGATCATCGGTTTCCAGCACGATATTGGGGCGAAAGCGCTCCATGCCGACACTGTCTTCACCGTTGGCGGCCATGTTTTCGTTGAGTGCAGTCAGCGATGCGGTGGTGGTGACGAGGATCTGATATCCATCTGCGAAAGTGACAGGCGTGTCGTTGCTGGTCCATTCGAGATTTGCCGTGCGGCTGGACTGCTCATCGAAGAAGACCAGCTTCATATCCCGGCCAAACCAGCTGGACAGCGCCGCATTGACGTCATCGGTTGCCACGGCGCTGCTGACGATGGAGTTCCACACCGTTGCATCGATGCGCGTGTCAGAGGGCGTGGCGATTAGATGCCCCTTGCCATCGATGGAAAGATGGAGGCCTTCTTGCCCGGTTTTCACCGTGAGCGTGGCGATTTGTGGCAACTCGCGCTGGGTGATGAAGCGCCCGGCGGGATCGACCAGCATGGCGCGTCGGTCGCCGGGCAGGCCCTCGGCGCTGATTTGGCTCTCGGCCAGCGAAATGCCACGAGCGCTTTTCAGTGGGTAGATGTTGAGTTCGGTAATGCGCATCATGGCCTCATATCTCATCCAGAAACAGGTCGAGCACCTGCTGCAACCGTTCGTGCCGCGTTTCGGCGATCTGTCGTCCGGTTTCTGTCTGGAAACCTTCCGTCAGTTTGAACAGCTTGTTCTCGAAATGGTCGATGGCAAAGCGCCGGTCGTCAAGCGGACGGTTTTTTGCCAGGGGATCGGCGGGATCGTAAAGTGCTGACCCCAGACGTCCGGCGACGTAGAAGCAGCGGGCAGCGCCCACCATGCCGATGGCATCCAGCCGGTCCGCATCCTGAAGGATTTTTGCCTCCAGAGTTTCAGGCGGGATATTGGCGGAAAAACTATGGGTCAGGATGGCGTGTGCGACAGCTTCGATGTCCGAATCGTTCCAGCCCATATCACGCAGAATGCCCGAAGCTTTTTCCGCCGCAAGCCTAGAGGCCTGTGCTCGCAACGGCGAATTTTTTTCGACGGCAACGCAATCATGCAGCAAAACACTTGCTGCCAGCACCACGCCATTGCCGCCCTCCTGTGTGTGAATGCGCATGGCATTGCGGAACACGCGGTGGATATGCGCCAGATCATGCGATCCGTCATCACCTTCAGCCGCATGCGGTATCAGCGTTTCGGCAAGCTGCTCGTAAGGCGCAAAGGCATTTGCCTGCATGTGATTCCCCCGTCTTGACCGTTGCTTTTAAGACGCGAGGAAAGCAGGCGCAATTACCCTTGCGCTTCCTCCGCTTTGGGTTGGGCGGTCAAAATCTTCTGGTAGAAAAGACCGATGCCGATCAGCACGACGCCGAGGCCGATGAAGGACAAAGCGCGTAGCACGCCTTCCAGATTGCTCATATCGATCAGGAAAGCCTTGGCGACGGCAAGAAACACCAGAGCCGCCGAGGCCAGCCGCAGGCTTTTCGCATTGAAGCGCGACCCGAGAATGAGCAGCAACACGCCAATGGCCAGCCAGACGACGGAATAGCTATAGGTTTCTCCCTGAAGGAAGCCCTTCCAGTCCGCTATGTTTTCGCCCTGCCAGAACCGGCGAACCGACAGTGTTGCCCACGCAAAGCCGAGTGCCGCACCGGAAAGCGCCAGCAGCGTGACATAAAGCGCAGGGCGTTTGCCGCGTGCATACCAGGCCAGACCGCCATAGGCCACCGCCGGAAGCAGGTAGCCGATCAGCAGCAGATTGAGGAGCGGCCACGGCCCGGTGCTTTCACCGGTAAAGTAAGGGTTGAGGGCAAAGAAATGCGCCACCAGCACATTGAACATGGCGATGACGCCCGCTAGCATCGAGCCGTAACGAAAAATCGGGCTTGGGCTTTTCATATCAAGCGTCATCAACACGCCGGACATGCCGATGGTCAGCAGCGTGTAGATCGACTGTTCGCCCAGCGTCGGCACGGTATCTGACAGAACGCCGCCGTTCATGGCATGGCGAACGAGGATGGCGATAGCCAATAGCCCCATGAGGCTGGCAATGGCTTGCAGGAAGTTGCGCACACGCACGCCGGGCCAGCCGCGCAGCAACCATGCGGATGCGATGGCAAGCAGGGCCGGAACGCCGTATCCCGGCAAAAGCGCGTTGAAAACAGGCGTCGTCCCAAGGTTCTGCGGACCGACGATGGTCGGCTCCCAGGCGATGCGGCCCAGTACGAAAAGGCAGGCCAGCGCCATGGTCCACGGCAATGCCGCCCAGGAACTGCGTTGTGCTCCAAGCACATAGGCAAAGCCAATGACGGGAATGAGAAGGGTGGTGGCAAGCCCTGACGTCAGCGTGTGAACGGTGAAGGTGAAAGCCAGGAAGGAGCCGAGAACCATGACATTGATGGGCGCGATGAAGGCGTCATCCCGTTTCAGGTCCAGCCGGTAGGCGCCACCCAGCAGCACCAGGCCGATCGATAAACCATAGGCCGCATGCAGCCAGTCGCGGGTAAGATTGCCAAATTCCACGAAACTGATGATGCCGAGACCCAGCGGAACGACCGCGCCGATGATGGCCCAGAGAGTTCCGAAAGAGGGGTCTTTCGATGTCTTCCGTCGTATCGCCTCGAAGGAAAACAGGAGAAAGAGAATGCCCATGATCCGGGTCACGGGTCCCTGCACCGCATCGTTGATACCGACGGCGGACAGCGTCGTAGTACCATCACCCAGCGTCGGCAGGTAATTGACGCCGAAGCCTGCCAGCAGATTGGCGCAGCCAAGAGCTGCCAGCGATGCGAAGATGGCGGGCCAGACGGCATGGTTGCGCCCCGCACCCATTGCTGCCAGACCCAGAACGAGAACCGCCATTGCAAAGGCCGGATGCATCGTTACACCGGTTTCTATGACAGAAAATGCGAGAGCCGGTAACACGATGGCCAGAGATAGGGTTACGTTGAGATTGGACGGCGGCCTGCTCAGCAATTCCGCGATAGCGGGGAAATAGCTGTCCGAACGGGGCGCATACGTGCTGAGGTTGCGGGGTTGGCCGTGGTATTTTCCGGGCCAGACCCATATCGAACCGGCAATCATCGCAACAAGGCTGGCGATGACGGGTTCCGCCTCGATAACCGGCGTAAATATCATGTAGCCAACGGCCCAAAGGCCAAGGCCGACATTGGCAAGTGCGGGAACGAAGTGCCAGCGCTGTGTACGGGAGGCAGCCGCTGTGGCAAGCCATGACACGGTAAGAAAGCCGAACAGCGCCCAGATATTCGGGCTTTCGGTGGAAATCAACGCCGGTGTGACCATGGAGCCGAGAAGGCCGAGCCCGGCAAGCGCCTGACCATGCAACAGCGACAGGGCCAACGTTGCGAAGGCGACCAGCGCCAGAAGGATGAACGCGGTCGTGGGGCCGATATAGTCGTAAATACCGTAGGCGGCATAGGTAACGCCGAACAGGGTCAGTGCGCCCGCTGCCGTTAATACCCCCGGTATCATCGCGTTGGAGTATGCGGTGGCAATGCCGGGAACCGCCTTGCGACGGATCGCTTCGCCGGCCGCGGCCAGCAAGATGCCAAAGATTGCCGCCATGGCAAGGCGGACGGCAGGGCTGATAAGACCGCTCTCGATGGAGTATTTGACAAGGAAAATGCCGCCGAGCGCCAGCGCCAGACCGCCAGCCCAAACCGCCCAGCGTGCGCCGAGCTTGCTCTCGAAGCTTTCCTTCGGACGAGCGGCTGCTGGAAGCGTGAAGGTTTCAGCGTCTTCTTCCGTCAGCTTCTCATCAGGGACAGCCTGTGCGGCAACAACCGGGGTTTCTTCGGATGCATCGTGTGGCGCAACATCAGCCTGGAACGCTGCGGGCAAAGTTTCCTGTTCTTCTACGGCTGGCGCGTCCTGCGTGGGGAGGGCGACCACCCCGCCAGCAGCGATCTGCGCTTTCAGCTTCGTCAACTCCGATTCGACAAGCAAAAGCCGTCTGGAGTTTTTGATGCTGGCATTCAACGTGTAAAAGAAGGCAACGACGTAGCCAACGATAAGCAGAAACAGGAACAGTGTCATAAGAACCCCGAATATGGTCCTGTTTTTTAAGCCTTTTCTAACGGCTTATGCAAGGCCGGTTGTGGGTGTCGCACTTATCCACCGCTTGGCAAGTTCGACATCGTCCAGCCCCAGTTCATGTCCCAGCGGCAGAACCGTCACTTCGGCATCGGCGCCGCTGCGGATCAGGTGCTCCCTCAACGCGTCGGCTCTGTCGCGGTAGCGGTCCGTTTTGCCCGCCGCCAGTGTCAGGCGTTTGCCGGAGAGATCGGCATCCGGCCAGTGCGTCAGCACCGGCATTGGTCGCAAAAGTAGGGTATCTGCGGCAAATTCGGGGTAAAGCGCAAAGAAGGCGGCGAGGAAATTGGCGCCGTTGGAATGGCCGATGAAGCGCAGCTTTGCCTTATCGATATCATAAACGCGCAGGGCATCATCCATGAAGGCGGCAAAGGCTTCCGCTTCCGCCACGATGTCCTTCTGATCGAAGGTCGAATCGGCAAAGCGCCGAAACCAGCGAGCAATGTCTTCTTCCGTGCTGCGTCCGCGAACGCCGAGCAGCGTCGCATGCGGATTGGCCTTGTGAGCTAGAGCCATGAGGCTGGTTTCACTGCCGCCGGAACCGTGCAACAGAATGATTGTGCTGCCATCCGGCTCGGCAGGCGTGTAGAACCGGTGCACGAAAGGCAGGTCGCGATAGATGACGCGTTCTTCTCCGGGCATCGAAAACTGCGGTAACGCCACGCGCACATCCTCTTCGTCGCGCATGAAAAGCGGCGGGATGAACAGTTCCTCTCCCAATGTTTCCAAAGGTTCATCCACCGTCATGCCAGGCGCATCGGTCGCCATTTCGATCAGCACATCACCGGGTTCTCTGACGTAGAGAGAGGAGAAATACTTGCGGTCATGCGCGTTGGTGGTGGAGGAGTTGAGGGATTTCAGCGCCCGAAGCGTTTCGTTCAACTCATCCATATCAGCGGCACGAAAAGCGATGTGATCGACCGTGCCGGTGCCGGGCGCGCTGGACCAGAAGCCCGTCGCATCCCGGATATCGATGATGTCGCCCGTTGCTGACGCCATACGGCGAATGGCGCCGTGCTGGCTGTTGCGCTCATAGCCGAAATACCGCGCCAGAAAGCGCTCGGTTTCCTCCGGCACTTCGCTCAACATCGTCGCACCACGGATGCGACGAATGGCATGTTCCAGCGGAATGCCGGGCGCTTCGTGTGGCGTTGCGATAGGGAAGGCGGTGGTGCCGACCAGCTTGAGAATAAGGCCGTCAGGGTCTTTCAGACGAATGACGGGTTCACCGAATTCCTCCATCGGACCTTCGGTGCGGATGCCCGCAGAAAGTGCCCGTGTCAGCCAGAAGCCAATGCTGGCGGGGTCGATGGCAAGCGAGACCTCCAGCGTCTGGCCATAGCCAACCCGGCCGCGCGCGCCGTCCTCCCAGACGAGAAAGGTCATGAGAGAACCGGGCGAGGCGGCGTGATCGCCGTAAATCAGGTGAAGCTGCATGGCATCTTCAAAACCGGCAGTCCGCTTGACCAACCGCAGGCCGAGAAAGCCCGCGTAGAAATCCACATTGGCCTGCACCTTGCGGGTAATCATGGTGATGTGGTGGATGCCAAGGCCTGATGCCATGAATTTGTCTCCCGTGTCTCTGTCTGCATCCTATGTCCTTCGGCGCGGGGTTTTTCGCAATCCCGTGATTTGAGAACGATGCGTCTCCATTGTGAACAATCGCGTGACGATGATGACGATTTGCTCAAATACACCCTTCTAACGCTCATCAAAGCAGCGATGAGACTATAATTTAATCATATCTTTTTCGTGATCAAAAAATACGCTATTAGCGCTTGCCATCCCGGAAGAAATTGAGTTGTATGGCCTCAATATAAAAAATGCCTCCAGGGGGAGTATCGGATGTTGAAGCGTAGGCTGTTTGCAAGAACGGCGGCTATGGCCGCTCTTGGTATGTTCGCAGGTATCTCGATACCATCAGCGCCAGCCTACGCGGAAACACCCATCAAATTTACATTGGACTGGAAATTCGAAGGTCCATCTGCCGGTTTCCTGCTGGCGCTGGACAAGGGCTACTTCAAGGCCGAAGGGCTTGACGTGACCATTGACAGCGGCAACGGCTCGGTTGAAGCCATTCCGCGTGTCGCGACTGGGGCCTACCAGATGGGCTTCGGTGACATCAATTCCGTCATGAAGTTTCTGGACGAAGACCCCACCCAAAAGGTGAAGGCCGTCTATATGGTCTATGAGCGTCCGACATTCGCGGTCGTCGGTCGCAAATCCCTGGGTGTGACGGGCGATCCGAAATCCCTGGAAGGCAAGAAGCTCGGCGCGCCGCCGCCGGATGGCGCCTTTGCTCAGTGGAAGGCGTTCAAGCAGGTCGCGAAGATCGACGACAGCAAGATCGACATCCAGTCCATCGGCTTTCCGGTTCGTGAGCCGATGCTGGCGAAAGGCGATGTGGACGCCGTTTTCGGCTTTGCCTTTTCGGTCATCCTGAACCTGAAGGCCCAAGGCATTGCGGATGACGACATTTCCACCATTCTGATGGCAGAACATGGTCTGAATCTTTATGGCAACTCCGTGTTGGTAAACACTGATTTCGCAGAGAAAAACCCGCAAGCCGTGAAAGGCTTCCTGAAGGCGCTGGCAAAGGGCTTTGCCGACTCGGTCAAGAACCCGGAAGAGGGCGTAGCAGCGGTCTTGAAGCGCAATGAAACGCTCAACACCGACATCGAATTGCAGCGCCTGAACATGGCCAATGCCATGAACATCAAGACACCCTATGTCATCGAAAACGGCATGGGCGGGGTTGATCCTGCCCGTCTGGCAGCTTCCATCGAAACGCTGAAAGTCTCGGTTGGATTGAAGGGCAATGTGAAGGCTGAACAGGTCTTCGACGCCAGCTACCTGCCGCCGAAGACAGAGCGCATGCTGCCTTGATTGGATAAGGGTAGCCCACACACCGCCCCGCTCGTCATGCTCGGGCTTGACCCGACTAATCGTTGCGTTTGTCTCGACGGTTGGATCCTCGGCTCAGAGCCGAGGATGACGTAGAATATCGGGTAACGTTTCCGACACCTCCTAAACGCACTGAAAATTGGAACTATAGGAACAGGCATGCCTCATCTCGTCGAAATCGATGGTGTCGACATGCGCTACGGTGGCGCTGCCGGAACACTTGCCGTGTCGGGCCTCGATCTGACCGTTGACAAGGGTGAGTTCGCCGCCGTCGTCGGCCCTTCAGGTTGCGGCAAGTCAACCTTGATGAAGCTCGTTACCGGTCTGCATATTCCGCAAAAGGGCCACGTCATCGTTGCTGGCAGCCAGGTAACGAAGCCGGTGTCGATCGTCGGCATGGCGTTTCAGAACCCCACCATGCTGCCATGGCGCACGACGCTGGAAAACATTCTGCTACCGCTGGAAATCGTTGAAAAGCACCGTCGCAGGCTACGGGCGAACAAGGCGGAATATGTCGCCAAGGCTGAGCACCTGCTTGATATCGTCGGCCTCAAAGGCTTCGGCTCGAAATTTCCATGGCAATTGTCAGGCGGCATGCAGCAACGCGCCAATCTGTGCCGTGCGCTGATCCATGAACCGGAACTGTTGATGCTGGACGAACCCTTCGGCGCTCTGGATGCCTTCACACGCGAAGAACTCTGGTGCGTGATTCGCGATCTGCATGCAGCCCAGGGTGTCACCATCATCCTCGTGACGCATGATTTGCGCGAAGCGACATTCCTGGCTGACAAGGTCTTCGTCATGAGCGCGAGGCCGGGCAGGGTGTTGGCGCAACATCATGTGCCTTTCGCACGCCCGCGCCAGCTTGATCTCATGTATGAGAAGGACTTCAACGACATGGTCCAGCGCCTTCACGGTGAAATTGCGCAGGCGAGGGTGCCTGCATGAGCGCTTCAGCCCAGCCAAACAAGCCGCTGATGGACCGCATCAATTGGGTGAAGGCCGCGCCCTGGCTTTATACGCTGACGTTGTTTCTGCTCTGGGAGCTGTCGGTCTACGCGCTGAAAATGCCCCAGACCATTTTGCCATCGCCGGTGCGCGTCGGGCAGGCCATCATTCAATACTGGTCGCCGATCTGGAAGAATTCGCTACAAACGCTTTATACGACGACGCTCGGCTTTGCGCTTGCGGTCGTTGCAGGTCTCGCTATTGGCCTTTTCATCGGCTGGTCAAAAACCATTTATGCCGGGCTCTACCCGCTGATGATCGGTTTCAATGCCGTTCCCAAGGTTGCGCTGGTGCCCATTCTCGTCATCTGGTTCGGCATTGGCACCGTGCCTGCGGTGCTGACGGCGTTTCTAATTTCCTTCTTTCCCATCGTCGTCAATGTCGCCACCGGTCTTGCCACCATCGAGCCTGAGACCGAAGATGTGCTACGGGCGCTAGGGGCCAAGAAGATGGACATCATGCTGAAGGTGGGCATTCCGCGCTCCATGCCCTATTTCTTTGGCTCGCTGAAAATCGCCATCACACTAGCCTTCGTCGGCTCTGTCGTCTCGGAAACCGTTGCTTCCAATTACGGCCTTGGCAATATGATGAGCTCAGCCCAAAGCCAGTTCAACGTTCCCTTGGTGTTCGCTGGCCTGCTGATGCTGGCGGTGGAAGGCATTGCCATGTACGCGGTCATGGCCTGGATCGAAAAACGCATGACCGGCTGGGCACACCGCTCGACCATGGGGCAGTAATCACAAAAAGGCCGGTCATGATCGGCCTCCTGTTGCATGTTCTACTGCGCGGGTTGTTCGCTGATCTGCGCATCCCTCTCGTCGAATGCCAGCTTCAGTGACTTCGTCACCGCACGCGTTGTCACGAAGAAGTTTTCGCTGCGCGCCCAGTAACGCAAGGTCAGGGTCGCACTGTCATTGGTGACGGTATCGATGAACGTCGTGGGTGCCGGGTCAAGCAGCACACGGCTGTCCGAACGAGCGATGTCCAACAGCATATCCTGCGTCTCCTTGAGGCTCTCGCCCTTCGGTACCGTCACACTCAGCTCGTGACGACGGGTGGGAAAGCGGCTGTAATTGGTAATCGGCACGTTCCACAAGGTGGAATTCGGTGCCAGGCGGTAAAGCCCGTCGCTGGTTTTCAACTCTGTGGCAAACAGGCCGATTTCAACGACCGTACCAGTTACGGCACTTGTTTCGATATATTCGCCGACGCGGAAAGGACGCAGAACCAGCAGCATGATGCCTGCCGCAATATTCTGCAGCGTGCCCTGAAGTGCCAGACCAACGGCCAGACCGGCTGCACCGAGCGCGGCCAGAATCGAGGCGGTCTGTACGCCGAATTGTCCAAGAACCATGACCAGGACGAGGATGAGGACGATGTATCTGACAGCACCTGAGAAAAACCGTGCCAGCGTTTCATCGAAACCGCGTATGCGCGAAAGACCCTCAAAGGACCAGCGCTGCAACAGCATTGCGGCAATCCAGCCGACGATAAGGAGAAGGATAGCCCCGACGATCGAGAAGGAATATTGAACCATCAGTGCGCTTGCCTGGCGCAATGCCGCCTGAGATGCGACGAGGATATCGGTAGCCTGCTGGTCCATAAAAACTGCCTCTGTTCAATGTGTTTAATTTCGTAACGAACGATACCCGGCAGAGTTCCGCTTTTTTTGCGATCACGCCTGAAGCGGCAAAACGAAAGGTACGTTGCCATCGGTATCCGCACCGCGCCCTATCGTCTTGATCGCCGCGATCAGCGCGCCGCCACGACCCAGCAAACGGTCGCCGATTTCAATAATACGGGTGTTGGGCGTGGCGAAGGGGGAAACGCTGCGAAGCCGCGCGGCCAGAACAGCATCGTCCTGTTCCGGGTGGACCGTCAGCGAGACGATGACGGCCGCTGCCGGGGAGCGGGAAATGCCCATCCAGCAATGGACCAAAAGCGGCGCGGATTGATCCCAGCCATGAGCGAAGTCGATCAATTGCTGCACATGCACGTCATCGGGTGCGATCAGCTTGTCGGTGCCCTTGAAGGAAATATCGTTCATTTGCAGCGTCAGATGGCGCTCGGCAGCGATGACGGCAGGGCGGTGAAAAGCCTGCTCCTTGGCGATCAGCGTCACCATTTCGCGTGATTTGTGACGAACAGCCATTTCCGCAATTCTGGAAAGCGGCGACACAACGATAGCACTCATGGCTTTTCTTTTCTTAGCAGTTCGATGGTCTCGAAGCGTTCGACGAAACGGCGTTGTGCTTCCAGCGCCGGCATCGGGTCGATGTCGATCATGTCTTTGGTGATGCCGCGTGGCAGTCCGAAAAACTTCTGCGCCTCCACCATCGAAAACCCGGCAAGCTCGGTCGCCTCAAAGTAAGCCGCCACCGTGTCTGCCTTCTTGATGCGGTCTTTCAGATCGCGGCTGGCATGCGGCGGCAGGCCGAAACGCAGATGCACGGCCGCCTCCAGCCGCTTTTCCACACTCTTGTATCCGCCACCCACCACCGATTTGAAGGGGGAAATCATATCGCCGATGACATATTCCGGCGCGTCATGCAGCAGCGCCATCAACATGTGCTCGGGCGTAGCCCCTGCATCCATGCGGCAGAAAATGGTCTCGACGATCAGGCTGTGTTGAGCCACCGAGAAGGCCTGGTCGCCGCGGGTTTGGCCGTTCCAGCGTGCCACGCGCGCAAGGCCGTGGGCGATATCGGCAAGCTCGACATCGAGAGGAGAGGGGTCCAGCAGGTCCAGTCGGCGGCCGGACAGCATGCGTTGCCACGCACGCGGAGTTTTCGCAGCCGCCACCCTCAGTCCTCCGCGCTCGCTGTCGGGTCTGTGGCGGGAAAGCTGAGGCCACTCCATGCGGGCAGGGTGACGATAACGGTGACGCCGCCTGCGGTGATGTCGGCACCCGACGCCATCGCATCGGTAGCGCGATCCGTGCGGATGATGGCGAGCCCCGTTGTTCCGAGAACGGTTCCGAGGGTGCCGATGGGTTTGCCACCTGCGATGATTTCGGTGCCGGTTGCTGGCAGGTCTGCGCTGGCGGTGACGGTCACCACACGCCGTCTTGCCGTGCCCCGGTGCTTCATCCGTGAGACGACTTCCTGCCCCACGAAACAACCCTTCCGGAAGGAAACGCCGTCATTCACGTCCATCAGCACATCGTGCGGAAAGGCATCGTTCAGCGCGTAATCGGCGCCTGCCACGACCACACCGTTGGCAATGCGCAACGCATCATATGTGGATGCTTCACCGGATGCGCCGGAACCCGGAACCCGGTAAAGGTCGATACCCGCTTTTGCAAAGCGGCTGTCCTTGACGGATCCCTCCGGGCCGCTTTCATCCCAGAATACGCTCACACCCTCAACGTCACCTACCGCCAAATCCACAGGTGCGCGCAGCTTGTACATGGTCAGGCGGCGAAGCAGGGTATCCTGCTGATCTGCGCCGGTTTCCAGAACATAGTCAACGCCATCGCGCCAGATCAGGAATTCGAACATGATCTTGCCCTGCGGTGTCAGCAGCGCACCGGCGCGAGCTTCACCGTCAGGGAGCGATTCGAGATCGGGGGTAATCAGGTTCTGCAGAAAATCCGTGGCTCCGGTGCCGGAAATACGGATGAATCTGCGATCTGGTAAATAGGCGGAGGGCATGGGCGTTACCGTTCGGGTTTGTTGTCACCCGAACAGTTAGGGTTTTTGACGCGCTACGGCAAGCGTAAGCGGCTAGTCGCCCGCGGTAAAGAACTTCCACTGGCCGTCAGGCGATATGCCGATGCGGTAAAAGCTGTAATTGCCGTATTCCTGCATGTCGGCCAGATCGCCAGCGGTGATGATGCGCAGCAGTTCCACCTTTTCCGGGGTCGTCAGGGTGGTGAGCGACTTTCCGGCGAAATAGGGGAAGACATACATCTCGTCAGGCGTGCCGACGTCGACATGCGCGTAACCAACGGACAGGAGGTCGATGATGATGGCCAGAACTTCCAGCCCATCTGGATCGCCGGAAAAGCTTTTGAGCGCGGCAATCGGGTCATTGCCACTGTCGCCATCCACACGCGCCTGATTGGGGCCGGGATTGACGAGCGGGCGCAGTTTTTCAATGTCTCCAGTGGAGGCAGCGTCGATGATCAATTGGCGCAGACGGCGAACCGGCTCTGGTGCCTTGCTGATGTTATGCTCGATCTGTGTTGAAATCGCCGGCGCGTCGGGCTTGTCAGGCGCTGCCTGCTGCCCGGATGAGCGGTTTACCAGCGGGTCCGGCATGGGAATGCCATCCGAATCGCCTTCTACTGCTTCAGGCTCGACCGGCTGCTGCTTTTCTGTCGGCTTTTCGTTCTCGCTTGCGGCGTCCGGCGCTGGTCGAAGCTCGGACAGAGCATAGGCGCTATGGGGAACGCTGACGAATGCCAGCGAAAACATCAAGCAAAGCGCGGCAGAAGACCGCAAAAGCCTCTTGCTGGAGCAAGACATGAATGAACCCCGACTTACTGAATGATACGAAGAGGAGAGAATTCGCCCTCGAGCATGCGCTGGCGCAGCGATTCGAGCATCGCTTCAGCGCCTGCCTCGCCATGCATACGGATGGTTTCGCGCATGGCCAGAGCAATAGCGGCGTCGGCGATGATCTCCGGCTCGATGCCATCGGCCATACCATCGGCCCATGCTTCGTTCTGATGTTCCAGCGCGACCTGCATTTTTTCATGCACGATCATATCGTGGATTTCGTTACGGCTTGTTTGCATCTTTCATCCTCGACAGGCAGGCAACTCGTTACCACCCTGTTAACAACTCTAACAGTCTTTTATCAAAACGGCACGGCCTGCAGCCAAAAGAGGTTAATAAACCTCTAATTTCCAAACCTAGACGCTATTTCTTGTGCCAGTGTTGCGCCTTCGTTACGGTATTTCTCTTCTGCTGCGATTGCAGCGGGCGTGCAGGCCGTGTGCACCGCCGCAAACGTACGGTAACCGCGATTGAAAGCGGCGGTCATGCGTTGTTTGCGGTGTGGTTCGCTGGCCGTATCTGCGGCAAGCAGATCGTTCATCGATTTGCGCCATTCTTCCGAACCGGACGCCGGACAGATCGTTCGCAGATATTGGACAGCCCCCAGAATTTCCGACAGCCGAGCCATCTGGCTATCGTAGGGCGCGGGCTTGTCGACCGGCGCTGGCGGCGGCACTGACTTTACGGACGGCTGCGCGCCAACCTGCGACGCCAACGGCAAGCACATGCCGAGGCCACAAAGAAGAGAGAGCAAAATCCGTCGTTTCATCAGTTTACGCATTACCCGACATGTCGTTTCAACAACTTGGCACCAACTAGCCGCGATTCTGCTCAGCATTGCAACTGGCCCAGCAAACGTTCAGCGCATTCCACAACGCTGTCGGGCGCAGGCAGCGCGCGGATTTCTATGAGCGTATACCAGCCAGCGTCGATAGCATCGTCCGCCGCCGCCACAGCCGTGTCTTCGTCCGCTTCCACGGTAAAGACAGACAGGAAAAAGTGGCTCGTCAGCACACCTGCTGCGTCGAATGTCGGCAAATCATATGTTGCGAAAAGCTGTGGATGACGCGCAACAATGCCGGTTTCCTCCTGAAGTTCACGAAGGGCCGTCTCTTCCGGCGTTTCTCCGGGCTCACCCCTGCCTCCGGGAAATGCAAACATATTCTGCGATGGCGGGTTGATACGCCGCACGAGGAGCAAACGGTCGCCCCGGCGGACGATTGCGGAAGAGGCTGGTTGGGGCAGCGGCATGCGGTGTCCTCATAAGGTTAGACATCCCATTATGCGCTCAACCTTGCAGGAAACGTGGCGGCATCTTCCCGTTGTAGGGAAAATACCGAGAATAGGGGCGGGCTTCAGGCACGGCATTCAATATTGGATTGCTTCGGATATGATGCGCCGAAGGAATCGCAAACTCCATATCTACGTTCGCGGGTAAATTGAAATGAAACTCTATCTCATCTATGTCGCAGCGGCTTTAGCGGAAATTGCCGGATGTTTTGCATTCTGGGCGTGGCTGCGCATGGGTAAATCCGTCGGCTGGCTGGTGCCGGGAATGGTTGCTCTTGCGGCTTTCGCGTGGTTGTTGACCCTTGTTCCGACGGAGGCAGCGGGCAGGGCCTATGCGGCTTATGGCGGCATCTATATTGTCGCGTCGTTGATATGGATGTGGCGGGTGGCGTCATCTGCATTGCCGGGGCTTCGCTCATTCTGTTCGGACCGAGGGGTTAGGCCATGTGCGGTCGGTTTGTATTGAATGTGACCCCGGAAGAGGTGGCGGACTATCTGGACCTGATCGGGTTGGAGAATTTTCCGGCACGGTTCAACATAGCGCCGACGCAACCGATTCTCATTGTCGTGGAAGGCGCGCAGCCCGAACCGGGAAGCAACCTGCCGAACCGGCAGGCTATGCTGGTGCGCTGGGGCTTCATGCCCGGCTGGGTAAAAGACCCCAAGGAATTTCCGCTATTGATCAACGCCCGCTCTGAAACGGCCATCGGCAAGGCTTCTTTCCGCGCCGCGATGCGCCACCGACGCGTTCTCATCCCCGCTACGGGATTTTACGAATGGCGCAGACCGGCGAAGGAAGAGGGCGGAAAACCGCAGGCTTTTTACATCAAGCCCAGGAAGGGCGGCATCATCGCATTTGCAGGCTTGATGGAAACATGGTCTTCCGCCGATGGCTCCGAGGTGGATACCGGCGCGATACTGACCACCGCCGCCAACCGCTCCATCGCGCGCATTCACGACCGTATGCCGGTGGTGATTTCGCCAGAGGATTTCAGCCGTTGGCTGGATTGCAAGACGCAGGAGCCTCGCGACGTTCTCGATCTGATGAAAGCCGCAGACGAGGACTTTTTCGAGATGATTCCGGTGTCCGGCAAGGTCAACAAGGTCGCAAATACCGGCCCCGACCTGCTGGAACCGGTTGCGGAAGTGCTGGCTCCCGCGCCGAGAGACGATGTACAACTGTCTTTGTTTTAATTGCGGTTGATCATCTCGTTTCGAGATTCGAATAGACGCTGTTTCGCCCATTGGCCTTGGCAATATAGAGCAACTGGTCGGCGGCCGTCAGGTGTTGGTCGATTGAACCGTCTTTCTCGACTTCCACCACGCCAATGGAAATCGTCAGTGCCAGATCGGCACTGCTTAAGGCCTGGCCATTGCGCTCTATTTCCAGACGCAACAGATGGGGCAGAAACAATTATCCAAAAAAGAATCGCGAAAATATAATCGTGGAAAGGCTTCCAATAGTTTTTACTCGGCGTGAACAGCAGGCCTTTACGTGAGTTTCAACGGCGTTATCCATTCGTTGACGAAAGAAACACGCAAAAAAGGCACCTGAAAAGGTGCCGTTTCTATTGGAGATGAGCGAGTAACGAAATGCTCGAACGCGGTGTTTACGAAAGCTGTACCGCTGGCAATCAGGCAGCTTTTGGTGCCTTGGGCTTGCGTGTCAGCATCATTGCAGCTGCTGCGACAGCCTTCAGGCCGAGCGGTCTGTAATGGCTGTTGAGGTCTGGCTTCACCGCCGATTCCGTCTTCTGTGTCTCGCTCATGTTTGTCTCCGATGTTCCCCTTGAACGCGTCGATCTGACGCCGTTCCTGGAAACCTCTCTCGAAGGAAATCATGACGAATTCGAGGCAATTTTAATCAATTGAAAACTACAGACTGCGACATTTCGTGTTCACTCACAGACATCATACCGCCGCAATGAAGCTGGCGGTTGTTCGAGTGAACTAAAGGCCTCGGTCCATGCCGCCGCCGTGGTCATCATGGACATCCTCGATGGTCAGCGTGCCATAGCGCTTGTGCCAGATACGGGCGCTGAACGGCAGAAAGACCAGATAGGCGAGAACCGTTAGAACCAGCACTTCCCATGTGAAGCTCATCAACAGCGCGACATAAAGCACGACGATGAGGATTGCGGGCAGCACGAGGTCACGGCGGATGCGGCTTTCGGACTTGCCAGACCAGACGGGCAGGCGGCTGATGAGGAAGTAGGCGATCAAGACAGTGTAAGCCGCCGAAATATAAGCGAAAGTCTTGCCGGGTTCTATTCCGATGAAGCCGAGATAGACCGGTAAGAGAACCAGCATGGCACCCATTGGGGCGGGAACGCCGACAAAGAACTCGTTCTGCCAGGGCGCTTTGACTTCGCGCTCGGTCATGACGTTGAAGCGTGCCAGGCGAAGACCAGCCGCGATGACGTAGATGAGGGCGGCGATCCAGCCCAGCGAACGGGCTTGGTCCAACAGATACGCGTAAACTACGAGGGCAGGGGCAACGCCGAAATTCACGATATCGGCCAGCGAATCCATTTGTGCGCCGAACTTGGACGTCGCTTTCATCATCCGCGCCAGACGTCCATCGACACCATCAAGGAACGCAGCCAGCAAAACCATGGCGACTGCCAGCTCGAACCGGCCTTCGAAGGCGAGGCGAACGCCGCTCAGACCTGCACAAATTGCAAGGACAGTGACGAGATTGGGAATGACGAGCCGCAACGGGATTTCCCGCAAGCGCGGCCCACGTCCGCTGTCATTGGTGATCTCAGGTTTGCCGTTGGCGCTTGCTTCGGACGTCGGCGTTTCCATGGTGCTGCTTCCCTGTCGTTTGATCAACCGCGACGGCTGACGAGCGGACCCTTGGCCGAGCCGAACTCCGCCAGAACCGTTTCACCGGCAATGGCCGTCTGGCCGATGGAAACGCGCGGCTGGAAACCTTCCGGCAGGAAGATGTCGAGGCGTGAGCCGAAACGGATGAGACCGAAACGTTCGCCGGCATCGACGGGCTCGTTCGGCTTTACCCAGCAGACGATGCGGCGGGCAACCATGCCTGCGATCTGCACGACGCCAACCTTGCCATGTGCTGTTTCGATAACGAGGCCATTGCGCTCATTGTCTTCGGAGGCCTTGTCGACTTCGGCGTTGAGAAACAGGCCGGGGCGGTAGGCAACGTTGATGATGCGGCCACGCACGGGTGCGCGGTTCACATGGCAGTTGAACACGTTCATGAACACGGAAATACGAACCATAGGCTCTTTGCCAAGTTCCAGTTCCAGCGGCGGTACGACGGTCATCACGGCAGAAACCTTACCATCGGCAGGGCTGATGATGAGATCGTCATCCTGTGGCGTCACACGCTCGGGGTCGCGGAAGAAGTAGGCGCACCATGCGGTCAGAACCAGACCCACCCAGAAAAGCGGTTCGGCTATCCAGCCAAGCACCAGGGATGCCACGAAAAAGGCGGCAACAAAAACATAACCTTCCTTATGGATTGGCACGATGGTGTTGCGAATTGTGTCGAACAGATTCATTGATCATTCTTCTCCGAAATTATGGTCGGTTGCTCATTGTCGCAAAACCGCTGCACAGTTTTGCGCGACATGCTGCATATAGTCACTCAACGACAATATACATGTCCTGACGCGACAAAACACGCATTGGTGACTACAGGCAAATAGCGCCCGGAGCAATGTGTCGCAGTGCGCAAGCGCTGTTATACCGGTCAATGCGCGGGTTCACCGCGGTCCACGACGCCCAGATCGTCCATCTCGCGCACTTCGCGCAACCGTTCCTCTGCCTGAATGGCCTCGCGCTGGCGGCTCCACATGGAGGCATAAAGCCCGCTGGATGCAATGAGCGATGCGTGGGTGCCGCGTTCGGCAATCATGCCGTCCTTCAGGACGATAATTTCATCCGCACCGATGACCGTGGAAAGCCGGTGGGCAATGACGAGCGTGGTACGGTTTTTTGACACCACGTCCAGTGCGCTTTGAATTTCCTGTTCGGTATGGGTATCGAGCGCCGACGTCGCTTCATCGAGAATGAGAATGGGCGGTGCCTTCAAAATGGTGCGGGCAATGGCAACACGCTGCTTCTCGCCGCCGGAAAGTTTCAAGCCGCGTTCGCCGACCATGGTCTGGAAGCCGTTTGGCAGCTTGGCGATGAAGCCGCTGATCTGCGCGGCATCGGCTGCCGCCATCACGTCCGCCTCGGTTGCATCCGGCCGCCCGTAGTGAATGTTATAGGCGAGCGTATCGTTAAACAGTACCGTGTCCTGCGGCACCATGCCGATGACGGAGCGCAGGCTTTTTTGCGTCACATCGCGAACGTCCTGCCCGTCGATAGTGATCGAGCCACTCTGGATATCGTAAAAGCGATAGAGGAGGCGCGACAGCGTAGACTTGCCCGCACCGGATGGCCCGACAATGGCCACCGTCTTGCCCGCGGGAACATCGAACGAAATGCCCTTGAGAATAGGCCGTTCGGGGTCATAGGCAAATCGTACATCGCGAAAACAGAGCGCACCGGTGCCGATGTGCAGCTCCTTGGCATCCGGCGCATCCACGACTTCCGCCTCCACTTCCAGCAAGTCGAACATCTCTTCGATATCGGTCAGGCCCTGACGGATTTCCCGGTAGACGAAGCCGATGAAATTGAGCGGTACGGAAAGCTGCAACAGAAGTGCGTTGATGAAAACGAAGTCGCCGATGGTCTGCTCACCACGCTGTACGGCCATCGCCGACATGACCATCATCACCGTCGAACCGATGCCGAAAATCACGCCC
Organism: Agrobacterium bohemicum; assembly: GCF_001562555.1. NCBI lineage: Bacteria > Pseudomonadati > Pseudomonadota > Alphaproteobacteria > Hyphomicrobiales > Rhizobiaceae > Agrobacterium > Agrobacterium bohemicum. The sequence goes on along the minus strand of NZ_KQ961023.1, from coordinate 607,662 downwards.
TGGCCGAAGTTGAGCCAGCCGAGCGATGTCCAGATCGCGGTCGCAGATTTCTCATATTTTGCCATGGAGGCATCGAAACGATTGGCTTCCATCTGCTCGTTGCCGAAATATTTGACGGTTTCGAAATTCAGCAACGAATCGATCGCCTTGGTGTTGGCATCTGTGTCGCTGTCATTCATGGAGCGGCGAATGCCGATGCGCCAGTTGCTGGCCCTTATCGTGAACCAGATATAGGCCCACACGGTTGCGACAGTCACCGCGACATACCAGAAACCATAGGTCAGCCAGAAGATGACGGCCGTCAGCAGGAACTCGATGATCGTTGGTGTGGTGTTAAGAATAGTGAAGCGGACGATGGTTTCGATCCCCTTCGTGCCGCGTTCGATAACGCGGGACAGACCGCCGGTCTTGCGCTCCAGATGGAAGCGCAGCGACAGCCGGTGCATGTGCACGAAGGTCTTGTAAGCCAGTTGGCGAACAGCGTGTTGGCCGACGCTGGCAAACAGCGCATCGCGCAACTGGTTCAGACCGATCTGAATGAGGCGCGTCAGATTATAGGCGAGAACCAAAGCCACGGCACCCAGCAGGAAAACGGGAACGAAGCCCGCCATATCCAGCTTGCCGTTCAGCGCGTCCGTTGCCCATTTGAAGAAATAGGGGACGGAAATCAGCACGAATTTGGCAACGATCAGAAAGACGGTTGCCCAGACCACACGCATCTTGAGGTCGGGTCTGCCCTGCGGCCACATGTAGGGCCACAGATTGATGATGGTCTGCAGCGGGTTGCCCGCATCCGCTGAAATCGTCTTTTTCTGGTCGGTCATAACATGCTCCGGCGTCTGCCGAGCGGCAGACAGCAAGACGGCGGCCCACTGATCCGAGCCGCCGTTCTGACATTAAATAATATGGCACATAACACTCGCAGTGTTGCGAGAGCATGACTTAGTTTCGCATCAACCGTTTGCGATGAAGTTCTTCCGCATTCGGCAAGGCATTTTCAGGAACGCCGAAAATCTGGCCCGGCTCGATGAGATCAGGATTTTTGATCTGGTCCTGATTGGCGAGATAAATGGTGGTGTAACGCACGCCCTGGCCGTAAACGCGGCGAGAAATCTGCCACAGCGTATCGCCGCGACGAATGATGACAGCGCTATCGCTGTGGGCCAGAGGTGCCTGCTCGAACGTTTTGGGACCCGGCGCCGCCTGTGTCTGCGCCTGCGCCGAAGGGGCATCGGCAGAGGCTGGTGCGGGGGCATTCAGTTCTGCGAAGCGATCTGCCAGTCCGGCAATCTGCTTGCCAACTGCCGCGACGTTTGCTGGCAATCCATCGATGATCGTGAACAGCGCGCGCGCCTTGGCGGCGATGTCACCGGTGAAAGTCGTAAACGCCGTGTCCGCAGTAGCGGCGGTACGGAATTCAGACAGGGATCGCAGCGCGATCGCCGTTGCCGATTTCGCTGCGGCCACCTCTTCCAGAGCAGGCGTTTTGCCGTCCTTGTAGAGCCCGGAAAGAATGGAGAACGCTTTCGTCACGTCGATGCGCAGTGCTTCGAATGCGGAGCGATCGCTGACAGCGCCCGGCGTTTGGGCAGCAGCGGCATTGGTATCGGCAGATGGCTCGGCCGGTGCCTTTTGCATGGCAACGGTGGCCTGATCCGTCTCGGGACGGGCGAACGGCACACGTACCCGAACGGTCACGTTGCCAGCCGCATCCAAGGCTTCCGCCGTGACGATATGATTGCCGACTGCGAGATCGACATCGCCTTCTATCACGAAACTGCCGGACGCTTCCGCCTTGCCATTGCCGATCTGCTTGTCATCCACCAGCACGCGCACGGCAGCACCGGCGGGAGCTGAGCCCGCGACGAAGATCTTCGAACCTTCGAATTCCACGGCCAGAACACGGATAGCAGCGGTTTCGGATGGCGGCGTGGCAGCAGGCGCCTGGCTTGCGGGAGCCGTCGTTGCATTATTTTGCGGTTGCGCAGCATTTGCCGTTTGCGGCTGTGCTGGCGTTGGTGTGGTTTCCGCAGGCGGCGTTGCACCCGGTGCGGCGTCAGGCACGCTCATCAGGCGGCTTGCCTTGCCCGGTGTCGTCACCATGGCAAGAAGCTCGCCGTTTTTCTGTGCTGGCACGGCGACAGTTGCCGTTTCCTGAGATTGTACTGTTGCGCCATCCTTGCCGGTTGAGCGCAGAATGATTTCGTGATCGCCGGGCTTCAGCGGGTTGTCGAGAACGGCAACGAAATCGCCGCTTCCCTCAACCGTCGTCTGCGCGATGACCTGACCGTTGTTGACGATTTCAAGCCTCGAACCGGGAACAGCCTTGCCCGCGATAACGGCGGAGCCATCCGGCTCAACGCGAAGCACATCGAAGGTTGGCACCTTCGCCGCATCGGCAGGTGCCGATGCCGGGGCAGGCGTGGTTGCTGGACCCGTAGGCGCTGCCGCCGGTTTTTCCGGTATTGGCGCACCATCGTCGGTGCCGGCAAAGACGCCAGCAAGACGACGAACCTCGGCTGCGGCCGCGGTTGCATCCGTTGGCAAGCCACGCAGGAAGGCCATTGTTCTCTCAGCGGCGGTGCGCGCCGTGGTGATCAGCCGCGAGGTGGTCTCATCGAGAGATTCAGGAATATCGACATTATCAAGTTCCTTCAGCGAGTCCTCGACGCGCTTGCGGGCGGCGGCGAACTCTTCGTTGGACGGAACCTTGTTGTCTGCAAAACGGCCGGTCATGTCCTTGATGGACTGCGTTGCCGATTCAGCCAGTCGGCCGACCTTTTCGGCGATGTTGGCGGTATCCTTCGCAGCATCCGACAGGAGGTCGCCGGCTTTTTCGCCACCCATCTCCACGCTGTTCTTGACGTCGTTGCCAGCCTGATTGATCACATCACCAATCGGCTTGTCGTCGCTCGATATGCGTGGAAGAACGAAGAAGACCATGAGCAGCGTCGCGACACCGAGCACGATAAGTGCCAGCAGTCCGGCCCTTTTGTTGTTCATTATCTATCTCCGGGTAACGTTCTTGTCTTTACGTTGCGATAGCTAGCGTCTAAGTCGTGCGCGCACAAGCGGCACCCCTGCAAAAGCGGTGTTTCAGGGCTGTCAGTCCCCAAATTTTCTTGACGGATCGGCCAGCCCATAGTTCCTTCGTGCCATGACTGAAGAAAATACACCGATTCGATCCATCTGCGTTTATTGCGGCTCCCAACCCGGACGTGATCCGGCCTATATGGAAGCGGGACGCCTTCTCGGAAAATCCATCGCCGAAAACGGCATTCGCCTCGTTTATGGCGGCGGCACAAAGGGCATCATGGGTGCCGTTGCAAGCGGCGTGCTGTCCAACGGCGGCGAAGTCACCGGCATCATACCGGATTTCCTCGTGGATATGGAAGCAACACGCCATTCTCTCGGACAATTGAACGAGTTGATCATCACCAAGGACATGCATGAGCGCAAGCACATGATGTTCGAGCGCTCAGATGCCTTCGTCACCTTGCCTGGCGGCATCGGCACGCTCGAAGAGATCGTAGAGATCATGACATGGGCACAGCTTGGCCGTCATGCCAAGCCGATGGTCTTCGCCAATATCAACGGCTTCTGGGACCCGATGCTGGAACTGATCCGCCATATGCGTGATCAGGGCTTCATCCACCGCGCGCATCTTCTGAACCCGCTCGTCATCGATGATATCGCCAATATCGTTCCCGCCATCATCGAACGCGCCGAAGCGCAGCAAAACCCGGAAGGCGATCCATCGGTCATCTCGCAGTTGTGAGACTTCAGAGCGTCAAAGCCTATTTCGACGCTCTGCTTCGTATCAGGCCCGGCACGGTATAGATCACCAGTGCCAACCAGATCATGATGAAAGCGATGAGGCGCACCGTATCGAACGGTTCGTGGAAGACGAAGATGGCGATGATGAAGATCATCGATGGGGCGATGTACTGCATGATGCCGATTGTGGAGAGCTTCAGCAGCTTTGCGCCATTGCCGTAAAAGATCAGCGGCGTGGCTGTTACGATGCCGCTGGCAATCAACAGCCATGTATCCGTCGGCGTTCCCGCCATGAAATGCGCCTGACCGGTGCTCATGAGATAGATGATGAAGGCCAGCGCAGGCGGGGTGAGCAGCAGCACTTCCAGCAGGAAGCCTTGCGTTGGCCCAATCGGCAGTGTCTTGCGGAAGAAGGCGTAAAAGCCCCAGGATACCGTCAGCGCAACGGAAACCCATGGCAGGCTGCCCGCATGCCAGGTCAGCAAGCCAACCGCCGACGCCGACAGCATGATCGCGCAAATCTGCACGCGGCTCAGTTTTTCCTTCAAAAGCACGGCACCCAGAAAGATGCTGAACAGCGGATTGATGAAGTAACCAAGGGCAGCATCCAGCGCGCGACCCGTGCCGATGGCCCAGATGTAAATGCCCCAATTGATGCTGATGATGGACGCTGTGAGGCTGGCCATGGCCAGCATGCGCGGTGTGGTCAGCGCCTTTTTGATTTCGGTGGTACGGCCAAGGATGATCAGCACGGCGGCTGCAATCGGCACCGACCAGACGACACGATGCGCGATGATCTCGAAGGGCGACACATGCGCCACCGCCTTCATGTAAAACGGCAGAAAGCCCCACAGGATGTAGGCGACGAGAGCATATACAAACCCGCGTGTGCTATCGCCAGATTGCGGGGCGGGAATTGTCTGGTTCATTGCCATGGGAGCCGCCAGTTGAACAGGAAAGCACCGGCCTATTCTTCTTTGACGTTATATACCAATTCATTCGTGTGAAGAATCTGGTGAAAAAAGCTTCATCTGCTGAAAAAATGGATACGCCGCCTGAATCGAAATATCAGGCGGCGTTGCTATTGCTTTGTAAAGATTCGCGTTATTTGCCTGCAAAGCGATCCGTTGCGCGAATGAGCTGATCGAGAATGCCGGGTTCGCTGAGCGCGTGGCCTGCGGCCTCCACGATGTGCAGATCGGCCTTCGGCCACGCCTTGGAAAGCTGCCAGGCATATTTCAGCGGGCAGGGCATGTCATAGCGTCCATGCACGATGACGCCGGGAATATCCTTGAGCTTATAGGCATCGCGCAGAAGCTGGCCGTCTTCGAACCATCCGGCATTGACGAAGTAATGGGTTTCGATGCGTGCAAAGGCGATTGCATATTGGTCCTCGCCGAACTCATCCACACGGCCTTGGTCCGTCACCAGTGAGATCGTCGCGCCTTCCCACTGGCTCCACGCCTTGGCGCATTCCAGCTTCTTCTTTTCATCCGTGCCGGTCAGATAGCGGTTATAGGCCGCCATTGTTTCGTGGCGCTCGGCCTCGGGAATGGGCGCGATAAAGGTTTCCCAGCGGTCCGGGTACATTTCGGAGACGCCGAACTGGTAATACCAGTCCAGTTCAGGCTTGGTCAGGGTGTAGATGCCGCGCAGTACCAGCTCGCTCACACGCTGCGGGTGCGTTTCCGCGTAGGCAAGCGCCAGCGTCGAGCCCCATGAACCGCCAAACACCTGCCATGTCGCAAAGCCGAATTTTTCCCGCAGCTTCTCCATATCCGCCACCAGATGCCATGTGGTATTGGCCTCCAGAGACGCATGCGGCGTGGAGCGTCCGCAGCCGCGCTGGTCGAACAGGATGACGTCGTAAAGGGCCGGGTCGAACACGCGCCGGTGCGTAGGGGTGACTCCGCCGCCGGGGCCGCCATGCAGAAAAACCGCAGGCTTGCCGCCTTTTGTGCCGACACGCTCCCAGTAGATCACATGGCCATCACCCACATCCAGCATGCCGGTTTCGAAGGGTTCGATCTCTGGATAAAAGCTGCGCAAGGTGTCACTCATCTATTGTCCTCAATTCACACTGTCTTCAGGTGGCCAAACCTCGGTATCATGGTCCGGGTGCTGGTAAGAGACCATGGTGTTCTCATCCAGGCTTTGCTCCGCATGTGGCTTGTCGAATAGCGTCTTGATCCACGGCATCTGCATATGCACGTTGACCTGAACCTGCGGCTCGATCTCCTGCGGATGATCGAATGCGCCGATAGCAATCTCGACGCCGCCGGGATGATGATAGGTCAGTGGCGTGCCGCATTTGTTGCAAAAGCCGCGATGGATTTTGGCAGAGGAGCGGAAAAGACTTGGCTGCCCGCGCGTCCATGTCAGATGCGCCTGATCCGCCGTGACCAGCGCACCGAAGAAATTGCCGAACTGTTTCTGGCACATGCGGCAATGGCAGATGGAGGGGCGGCCAATCTTGCCCGCATGAAACCGCACCGCGCCACACTGGCAACCACCGGAATAACCCGCTTCACTCATTGATTTTTCTCCTGTGGCCACGCCTGCGTGTCGTGGTCGGGATGCTGATAGGATGTAAGGTCGGCTAGATAGTCCACCGATGTCAAATCGTCTTCCGTCGGCACGGCGGGGAGGGTATGGAGAGTATCCACGAAGCCGATCTTCCGTTCGATACCCCATTGCATTGATGGCGCAAAAGCCGAGGGGTCGTCAAACGCCCCCGCTGCAACCGCCATACCGTCAGGCGCCTCATAGGTCAGCGGCGTGCCGCAATCGGCGCAAAAACCACGGCTCACGACACTGGAAGACCGAAACCGCTTCGGCTCGCCCCGCGTCCATGTGAAGTCGGCACCACGCACGGAAACCAACGGCGCATAATAAGCCCCGAACGCCTTCTGGCACATGCGGCAATGGCAGATGGATGCGTCGTTCAGGTCGCCCTCGACACGAAAACGGATCGCACCACATTGGCAGCCACCGGTGTGGATGGAATGTGTCATGACTAGCTCCCTTTGATCCAGTTTTCGAGCTTTAGTCCCTCTACGCGAGAAAATTCCCTGATATTGTTGGTGACGAGAATGATACCCAGTGAGAGTGCATGCGCTGCTATGAAAATGTCTGTTGTGCCAATCAGTGTGCCGCGTTGCTCCAAAGACGTTCTTATATCGGCATAATGTCGGGCTGCAGGTGCATCGTAATCGACAACCGCTATTCGGTTGAGCAGCCCTTCGACCAGATGCGAAAGCCTTGCTGATCCCTTGCGCTTAATGCCGAAGAGAATTTCTGAGAGAACGATTGAGCTTATACAGATGTCATCTTGGTTGAGATGATAAAGCTTTTCTGCGGTGAGTCCGAATGGATTTCGGACAACGTCGGACACGATATTGGTGTCCAGCATGTAGCGCGCTGTCGTCATATATCAACAGACCTCGGTGGCGGTTCATCGAGATCAAATTCAGGGACATCTTCCTCAAGCGGGTCCTGCTGCCGCAACCACTCGATGATATTGCCCTTGCGACTATCAGTCGGCTCAATGATCAGGCGGTCACCATCCTTATGCATGACCGCTTCGTCACCAGGAAGTTCGAATTCCACGGGGATACGAACCGCCTGATTGCGTCCGTTTCGGAATAGCTTGACGTGTCGCTCCGCGCTCATCGTAACCTCAATTATTAGGCATATGCTTCAGCATAGGCCTAATATCAGGAGGACGCAAGAAAGCGATCATAACAGATTGAGGCTACCGCTTGATCTCCCAGGTCGTCACCCGCTCACCACTCTCCTTGTCCTTGCCATCCTTCAACTGAATGCCCTTGGCAGAAAGCTCGTCCCTGATGCGATCTGCCTCCGCGAAATTCTTCGCCTTCAGCATTTCAAGACGCATGGCGACAAGTGAGTCTATGGCATCGGCAATAGCCTCATCCACCTCCGCCTTTTTCGGTAAAACACCCAGCAATTCTGCACTTGCAGCGAATGCAGGCAGTTTTTCCGGGTTGGAATTGGCGGCTTGGGCAAGTGCATGCAGAGCCTGCACGGCAGCTACGGTGTTGAGGTCGTCGGCCAGCGCGTCCAGAATGGTTTCGTCTGGTTCGACATCACCAACGTCAGCCGCAGGCCACTTGGCCAGCAGGCGTTCGGCCTCCTCCAACCGCTTCACCGAAAAATCGATCGGCTCGCGGTAATGCGTCATCAGCATCGCAAGGCGCAGCACTTCGCCCGGCCATTGGCGACCGCCGAATTTTTCCGTGTGCAGCAACTCGTAAATGGTGATGAAGTTGCCATCCGACTTCGACATCTTGCGGCCTTCGACCTGCACGAAGCCGTTATGCATCCAGACATTGGCCATGACCTGCGTGCCGTGGGCGCAGCGGGACTGGGCGATCTCGTTTTCATGGTGCGGGAAGATCAGGTCCAGCCCGCCGCCGTGAATGTCGAAGACCTCGCCGACGTAACGTCCGGCCATGGCCGAGCATTCGATATGCCAGCCCGGACGACCGCGACCCCACGGGCTTTCCCAGCCGGGTTCGTTGTGGCTGGACAGTTTCCAAAGCACGAAATCGCCGGGGCTTTTCTTATGGACCTCGACTGCGACACGCGCACCAGCCTGCTGCTCATCCAGCGGTCGCTTGGAAAGCTGGCCGTAATCACCCATGGATTTCGTATCGAACAGCACTTCACCGCTCGCGACATAGGCATGGCCGCGCGTGATCAGCTTTTCGATGATCTCGATCATCTGAGGAATGTTGTCGGTGGCGCGGGGCTCGACGGTTGGCTCAAGGCAGCCGAGCATGGCGACGTCGTCATGGAACTGCTGCGCCGTCTTTTCCGTCACCGCGTGGATGGCGTCGTTCAGCGGCAGGTTGGGGTAATCGCGCAGCGCACGAGCGTTGATCTTGTCATCGACGTCGGTGATGTTGCGCGCATAGGTGACATGCGCATCGCCATAGACGTGGCGTAGCAGACGATAGAGCACGTCGAAAACGATGACAGGACGGGCATTGCCGATATGGGCGAAATCATAGACTGTCGGGCCGCAGACATACATGCGGACATTGTCGGCGTCGATCGGCTGAAAATCAGCCTTTTCGCGGGTCAGCGTGTTGTGAAGTTTCAGGCGCAAGGACATGTGGCACTTCCTTAAGGGCAATCAGTTTCCCAGCCGGAACGTTTGTCTGCTTTTGACCTTTCGGGAGACGAAAACGATCTGGCCGGGTGTGAGACCAGCAAAATTTAACTCAGCAACAGCAGCAGATCGTTGTTTTCATGGCTTGCGTTATGAAACGGCAGGCGGATTTGGTCAAGAGCGATGGTGCAGAGGCAGCGCACCATTCGCTATCGTCATTCCGGTGCGCGGTAACTGACAAATTTACGGTCTCTGACAACATAAATCTTGCCTGTTTCCGTCAGCGCCGGTGAAGTCAGCGGCAGAAGGGCTGCGGCAACTTCGGATGGATGGGGCAGGGTATCAGGGTCTTCGCCGGGCATGGCCTGCGCACGCATTGCGGTGCGCGTAGCACCCGGGTTGATGCTGTTGACGCGAAGCGCCGTCTTTTCCGTTTCCGCCGCCCATGTGCGGGCCAGCGCTTCGACGGCGGCCTTGGAGGTGGAGTAAGCGCCCCAGAACGGGCGACAGGAATGCGGTGCACCGGATGACAGGATCAGCGCTCGCCCAGCATCTGATTTCAGCAAAAGTGGCTCAACCGAGCGGATCAACCGCCATGTGGCGGTGACGTTGATGGTCATCACCTTTTCGAACACCTTCGCTTCGATGTGGCCGACAGGCGAAATGACGCCGAGAACGCCGGCATTGGCGACGAGAATATCCAGCTTGCCCCAGCGCGCGTTGATGGAAGCACCGAGCGCATCGATGGCATTCATATCTGCCAGGTCGAAAGGCACCAATGTCGCGGTGCCACCCGCAGCCTTGATCGCATCATCGAGGTCTTCAAGACCACCAACCGTGCGGGCGCAGGCAATCACATGCGCGCCTGCTTTTGCCAGTTCCAGCGCCGTGAAATAGCCAATGCCGCGGGATGCGCCGGTAACGAGCGCGATGCGGCCCTTGAGGTCTGTCGTCATTGTCTCCCCCGAGAATGATGTCGTGCGGCCATGGGCCGAAAGCCCGCGCATGGCGCGCGGGCGAACGTGGATCAGCCGTTGCTGGCCAGCATGGAAATCTTGTTGCCCATGGACTCGCCGTTCTTATCGAGCAGGCGGGTCGGATATTCACCGGTGAAATAATGGTCGGTAAACTGCGGGCGAGCCGGGTTGCGATCCACACCGCCAACGGCCTGATAGAGACCGTTGATGGACAGGAACGCCAGAGAATCAACGCCGATGAATTTCGCCATATCAGCAACATCTGCATACTGGTTGGCCAGCAGCTTGTCGGCGTCAGGCGTATCTATGCCGTAGAAATCCGGGTGGAAAATCATCGGGCTGGCAACGCGGATGTGAACTTCCTTGGCACCGGCTTCGCGGATCATCTGCACGATCTTGACCGAGGTTGTGCCGCGCACGATGGAGTCATCCACCAGAACGACGCGCTTGCCTTCGATCATCGCCCGGTTGGCGGAATGCTTCAGCTTCACACCCAACGCACGAATGGATTGCGTCGGCTCGATGAAGGTACGACCGACATAGTGGTTGCGGATGATGCCATATTCGAACGGAATGCCGCTTTCCTGAGCAAAGCCAAGAGCCGCAGGTGTTCCGCCATCCGGCACCGGAACAACGACATCGGCTTCGAGCGGCGCTTCGCGGGCCAGAATGCTGCCCATGTTCTTGCGGGTCGTGTAGACGTTGCGTCCGCCCACGACGGAATCGGGACGGGCGAAATAGACATATTCGAACAGGCACAGACGCTCGGGCTGCGGCTTGACCGGCTTGCGGGCATCGATGGTGACAGAGCCATCCGGCTGTATCTCGCAGATGATAACTTCGCCGTTCTCCACATCGCGCACGAACTTAGCGCCGATGATATCAAGTGCACAGGTTTCCGAGCAGAAGATCGGCTTGCCATCGAGATCACCCATGACAAGTGGGCGGATGCCCGTGGGGTCACGGGCGGCAATCAACTTGGTACGCGTCATGGCCAGCATCGAATAGCCACCTTCCATCTGGCGGATGGCATCGATGAAGCGATCGGCCGTGGAGGAATGGCGGGAGCGGGCGATGAGATGCAGAACGACTTCCGTATCCGAGGTGGACTGACAGATGGCGCCGGTTGCGATGATCTGGCGGCGAAGCGTCAGACCATTGGTGAAGTTCCCGTTATGGGCAACCGCGATGCCGCCTTCTTCCAGCTCGGCAAACAGGGGCTGTACGTTGCGCATCGCCACTTCGCCAGTCGTTGAGTAGCGCGTGTGGCCTATACAGATCGAGCCAGGCAGACGGGCGAGGGTAGCCGGGTTGGTGTAGTGATCGCCGACGAGGCCCATGTGGCGTTCCTGGTAGAAACGCTTGCCATCGAACGACACCATGCCTGCGGCTTCCTGACCGCGATGCTGGAGAGCATGCAGACCAAGTGCCGTCAGTGCCGCCGCATCCGGGTGCCCCAGAATGCCGAATACGCCGCATTCTTCATGCAACGTATCGCCATCGAGAATGTCGTTGAGGGTGGAATGCGAAAGCGGCTCGTTCATCTGGCTTGCCTTTGCTTAAGTACCAAAAACAAAAACCGCGCTGGTGAGCGTTATTCTACCAGTGTGGTCTGTCTGCTGCTTGAAGTGAATGTCTAGCACAAATAGCGCGCCCTGCATGCATTGCAAGGCGCGCTTGATGTCAATTCGTCGTGGTCGGCGCGGTCGTTGCCGGAGCATCGTCTGCAGGTGTCTGTTCGGTGGCACCCTCCGGCGGCTTGCCGAGAATGCGTGCGCGGATTTGCGGTTCGATATTATCAGGCAACGCCGCTTCCAGCTTGGCGACCAGGCCATCCAGGAACGGCTTGGATTTTGCCTGCGTCACCCATGTCGGCTGCGTTCTGACATCGACCAGCCAGTTCCAGAAGGCAACGGCGACCACCAACAGAAGAATGCCGCGTGCTGCGCCGAACAGGAAGCCTAAAGTGCGATCCAGTGCGCCAATGCGGCTGTCGATGATGAAATCGGCAATGCGCGACGTTATGAACGAAATGATGATGAGCGCGACGAGGAAGATGACACCGGCAGAACCGGCAATCGCGATCTTGTCGTCATCCGTGTAGTTGCGCGCATAGGGCAACAGCATCGGATAGAGATAATAGGCGGCTGCGACCGAACCACCCCAACTGGCGATGGACAGAATTTCACGCGAAAACCCTCGCACCATGGCGAGAACAGCGGAGAACAGGACAACGGCGAGAACGATGCCGTCGAAAATCGTAATGGGCATTTACCAACTCCGGAGGTCGCGACACTGAATGGAAGCGCCACTGTGCCAACTTTCGTTCCTCTTACACTAGCCGTTTAGCCAGCGAAAGGATCAATCTTAGTCTTCCTCAACCTGTCTGAACCGATTGCCTGAACCCGCGATGCGAGAGACAAGGTCCGGCAGGCTTTCAATCTCGGTCCAGCGCCCTTTGGAACCCTTCGGCAACTCAGCAGAGGCCGACGGCAAAAATGCGGTGGAAAAACCGAGTTTTTCGGCCTCTTTCAACCGTTGCCCCGTGTGCGACACGGGCCTGACCGCGCCCGACAGGCTGACCTCGCCGAAATAGACGCAATCGGCGGGCAGGGCAAGACCGGCAAGCGATGAAACCAGTGCAGAGGCAATCGCCATATCTGCCGCCGGTTCTGAAATGCGGTAGCCACCCGCGACATTCAGGTAAACATCGTGGCTTCCAAGCTTCACACCGCAGTGGGCCTCCAGCACGGCAAGGATCATGGCCAGCCGCGACGAATCCCAGCCGACCACGGCGCGGCGCGGCGTACCAAGCGATGTGGGCGCGACCAGAGCCTGTACCTCGACAAGCACCGGGCGCGTTCCCTCCATGCCCGCAAAGACGGCGGCACCCGGCGATTTCTCGTTACGTTCGCCCAGGAACAGTTCGGACGGATTGGAGACTTCGCGAAGACCCTTGTCCGACATTTCGAACACGCCGATTTCGTCGGTGGGGCCGAAGCGGTTCTTGACGGTCCGCAGGATGCGGTAATGATGGCCGCGATCGCCTTCGAAATACAGCACCGCATCCACCATATGCTCGACCACACGCGGACCTGCGATCTGCCCGTCCTTGGTGACGTGGCCGACGAGAACCATGGTGGCACCCGTCTGCTTGGCAAAACGGATCATGGCCTGAACGCCGGTGCGCACCTGGGTCACGGTTCCGGGTGCGGAATCAGCCGTATCGCTCCAAAGTGTCTGGATGGAGTCGATGATGATCAGATCCGGCCGCTTGCCCTCGGAAATCGTCGCCAGAATATCCTCGACATTCGTCTCGGCTGCCAAGAGAACATCGGTATCGGCAGCACCCAGACGCTGAGCCCGCAGCCGAACCTGCGCCACCGCCTCTTCGCCCGAGACATAGACGACGCGATGTCCGCGCCGAGAAAGGGCTGCCGCCGCTTGCATCAGCAGCGTGGATTTACCAATGCCGGGATCGCCACCGATCAGCACCGCAGACCCACGCACGAAACCGCCGCCGGTCGCCCGGTCCAGCTCGCTCATGCCGGTGGGAATGCGCGGCGCTTCCTCGATTTCACCGGACAGCGAGGTGAGGGTCACAGGCCGCCCCTTTTTCGGCGTCTTGCCCGGACCAGAGCCGATGCCGCCCATCGGATCTTCCTCGACGATGGTGTTCCACTCACCACAGCCCTCGCATTTACCCGCCCAGCGAGTGTGAACGGTGCCGCAGTTCTGGCAGATGAATTGTGTCTTGGCTTTGGCCATAAATGTCAGTTTTCTTCTTGTTTGAAGTCTTTAGGAGACAGGTGTCTGCGGCCATGCATGACACGCAAAATGCGTACGGTATCGGCCTCGATACGAAAATATATGCAGCGTTGCCTGTAAGGCAGCGCTTTCAGTCCTTGGGAAAGCTCATCGCGCGGTAGTCCCGGAAAACCACTGGCCGCAATCCATTCTATTTTTCTCGTTAGGTCTCTGATGAATGCAGCAGCCGTCATCGTGTCGTCGGCCGCTATCCAAAGAAACATCTCAAGAAGGTCTTGATCAGCGAGAGGGGAGTAAATTAGCTGCTTCGGTCTAATTGGCTCATTCCTCTTTTTATAATGGAATCAGCCCAATTGTCTGCGGTGGTGAACGTGAGGTATTCCCCACGCTCAAACTGCGCGTCCGCGTCCGCAATCATTCGCTTGAGTTCTTCTTGTTCACTTCCAAGTAACTGCAAGCTCGCGTGAACCACAGCATCCGCATCTTCGAATGCGCCAGCCTTCACCTGCTCATCAATGAACTTGCGATCCTGCTCGCTGAGATGGATTTCGGTCATTTCGATCTCCTTTTGTTCTCGTATAGCACAGGTCTTCGGCGCTTTCCAAGGGGCAAGAAAAGCTTCACTCGTCTTCGATCAGATATTGTCGCTCGTAGCGCAATCCAAGTCCCGTCAACATTTCGTAACCGATGGTTCCTGCCGCCCGCGCCACCTCATCCACAGGCACGTTGGGACCGAAAAGTTCGATGTAATCACCCGCGCGGATGGCGTTTGGCGGCACGTCCGTGACGTCGAAAATCGTCAGGTCCATCGTTACGCGACCCGCAACCGGCACCTCGTAGCCATTGATGAAGCCGTAAGCCCCGCCATAGCCCATTTCGCGCAGGGGAATGCCGGAACCCGAAAGGGAGCGGTGGTAGCCATCCGCATAACCGACGGATGCAATCGCCAATCGGCTGGCGCGCTTTAGAATGAAGGTGCCGCCATAGCTGACAGTCTGGCCTTCACCGGCATCACGGATCTGAATGATGCGCGCTTCGGCCTTTGCAACCGGGCGCATCGGGTTGGCCATCTCGCTGACGGCTTCACCACCATAAAGCGCGATACCCGGACGGGTAAGATCGAAGTGATAGTCTGGCCCCAGAAAGATGCCAGCGGAGGCCGAAAGACTTGATTCGATTCCTTCGAAGGCGGCGCTAACCTGCCGGAATGACTGAAGCTGTGCCTTGTTCATGGGGGATGATGGCGTGTCGGCGCACGCCAGATGCGATAGCACGAGGACAGGATCGAAGCTGGCAGGACGCGTCGTATCATCGGCCAGAAACAGCGCATCATGCAGCGGCAGGCCGAGCCTGTTGAAGCCCGTATCGACATGCAGTGCGAAGGGGTGGTCTCCGCGCTCCGCCAGTGTGCCCATCCAGAAGGAAAGCTGTTCTTCCGATGCTATGACCGGCACGAGATCATTGTTGAAAACCTGCCGCTCCTGTCCCGGCCATATACCGGAAAGGACGAAAATGCGTGCTTCCGGTGCATGTGGACGCAGCGTTTCGCCCTCGGCAACGGTGGCGACAAAGAAGTCCCGCGCACCCGCATGATAAAGCGTCGCACCGCAATCCTCGATCCCCATGCCATAGGCATCCGCCTTGACCACGGCACTGGCCCGCGCCTTTCCGGAACGTTTGGACATGGCGCGCCAGTTATCGGCAAGCGCGACAAGATCAACGGTCACACGAAGCGGCGCGGTGTCGAACGCATCGGTTTCAGTCTCGGAAAAGCTGTCGTCGAAGTCGTCTGTCATAATTCTGCACCGCTGAAAAATATGGCCATGATCTATCAGTGTTGTTGAAGACGCTCATGACGGATCTGGTCAAATTTCGTCTATCCACAATGTCTCGAGTCACGACGTTTGTGGAATCCAATTGTGAGCCGCTATGGCCAAGCCACTGAAATGACTCTGCCCCACTCTGGCTAAAGCGGGGCAGTGTTCGGATCAATGTTCTTCGTATTGCGTAAACGATGGATCGGCCAGATCCGCAAAGCGGGTGAACTCCGCCTGGAACGCAAGCTTCACCGTGCCCGTCGGTCCGTGACGCTGTTTGGCGATGATGACGTCGGCCGTGCCTTTGACCTTGTCGAACAGAGCTTCCCATTCGGCATATTTCGGGTCGGAAATATCGCGCGGTTCCATGTTCTTGACGTAATATTCCTCACGGAACACGAACAGCACCACGTCCGCGTCCTGCTCGATGGAGCCCGATTCACGAAGGTCGGAAAGCTGCGGGCGCTTGTCTTCTCGGCTTTCCACCTGACGGGAGAGCTGTGAGAGCGCGATGATGGGAACGTTGAGTTCCTTGCCCAACGCCTTCAGGCCGGTGGTGATCTGGGTGATTTCCTGCACGCGGTTTTCGCCGCCCTTGCCGGAACCCGTCATCAGCTGAATATAGTCTACCACCAGGCAATCGAGGCCACGCTGGCGCTTGAGGCGGCGCGCACGGGCGGAGAGCTGGGCGATAGAGATACCACCGGTCTGGTCGATATAGAGCGGCACCTTCTGCATCATCTGGCTGCACGCCACCAGCTTTTCGAAATCGGCCTCAGTGATTTCACCACGGCGGATTTTCGAAGACGACACCTCGGTTTGTTCGGAAATAATACGCGTTGCCAGCTGTTCGGACGACATTTCGAGCGAATAGAAGCCGACAACGCCGCCGTTCTTCGCCTTGTAAGAGCCATCCGGCTGCACTTCCTGCTCGTAGGAGGCGGCAATATTATAGGCGATGTTGGTGGCAAGCGAGGTCTTGCCCATACCGGGACGTCCCGCAAGCACGATCAAGTCGGAGCGCTGCAAGCCACCCATGCGGCCATCCAGAGAGTGGATGCCGGTGGAGATGCCAGAGAGATTGCCGTCACGCTCGAATGCTGCACCGGCCATGTCGATGGCAAGAGAAACAGCATCGTTGAACGACTGGAAGCCGCCGTCGTAACGACCGGTTTCAGCCAGCTCGAACAGGCGGCGTTCGGTATCTTCGATCTGCGTCTGCGGCGGCATATCCAGCGGCGCGTCATAGGCAATGTTGACGACGTCCTCACCGATCTGGATCAGCGCACGGCGTAGCGCGAGGTCGTAAATGGCGCGCCCATAATCTTCGGCGTTGATGATGGAGACTGCGTCCGACGCAAGGCGCGCAAGATACTGCGCAACCGTCAGGTCGCCGATCTTGCCGTCTGCGGGCAGGAACGTCTTGATGGTAACCGGGTTGGCGGTTTTGCCCATGCGGATGATATCGCCAGCGACCTCGAAAATCTTGCGGTGAAGCGGCTCGTAGAGATGCACGGGCTTCAGAAAGTCGGAAACGCGGTAATAGGCATCGTTGTTGACGAGAATGGCACCCAGCAGTGCCTGTTCCGCTTCGATGTTGTTCGGCGCTTCGCGGTAGAGCGGTTCAGCAGCCGGGGCGGGGGTGATCTTCCTCACAGCGTCGTTCATGGTTTTCTGTGATCTCCCTTGAGGCTGGTTCGGAGCCTTCGTTTCTTGCAAGCCTGCCGGTTTGAAGCGAGCGGCAGCGGCAGTCAAGGACAATGCGGCAACAGTGGCGTGCAGGCTTGCCGGAACGGTAGCAAGCGGCCTCACAAATTGTGTTGTCAACAGTAATCCACAGGCTGATCCGTGAGCGTCATGACCACGGAAACGAATCGGTTTCCACCCGCCATGAGTTTACGGCATGGCTGCTATTTCAACAAAGCCTCTTGCATATTCCTGATCACGAAAATAAATAGGGATGAAATAGGTAGCGTGCTAATTGTAAGGTCTAATTACTTGTCCCGTGCGACTGAAAAAGAGCAGCTTTTCGATGAGATGGCGGCGTTCAACCGAAAGCTCAGATCCTTCTTCGATGCCAGAGTGGCGGAGCAGGGGCTGACACTTGCCCGCGCCCGGGCGCTTTTTGCTCTGTCGCGCCGAGGACCGCTGACGCAAAAGGAGCTTGCCGAGGAGCTTGAAATAGAGACGCCAACGCTCGTTCGCGTGCTGGATGCGATGGAGAAACAAAACCTCATTGAGCGGCGTTCTGACGAGATCGACCGCCGGGCAAAGCGCATTCACATGACGCCAGATGGTGTAACGACATTCGAGGATGTGCATATGCAGGCGAAATCCATGCGCGCCGACATCGCTGCCGATGTTTCGACCGACGACATCAGCGCCGCCCTGGACGTCGTTCGCCGCCTGTCCGCCAACCTGCAAAACCTCGCTGGCGAAAAGGTGCAGTCGTGAGCAATGCCATTTCGAACATTCAGGACGCTCAAGACGAGGTATCTGAACAGGTGCCGGAAGCACCGGCCACACCCGCGCCACCTGCGGAAAAATCCTTCTTCGCGAAGCTGCTTTACATCGCCGCCGGTCTGTCGTTCTTCGTAACGCAGGGCATGGGCATGAACATAGTCATGGCCAATATCTACCAGTTGCAGGGCGAGTTTTCGGCAACGATTGCGGAAGTCGCCTGGCTGTCGGCGGCCTATATGGCACCTTACGCCACCTTCTCCATCGCGCTGTTCAAGGTGCGCCAGCAATATGGGCTGCGTCCCTTTGCGGAAATCAGCATCATCTGTTTCGTGCTGGCCTCCTGTCTCAACCTCTTCGTGACGGATCTGCATTCCGCCATCGTCGTGCGTTTCGTCAGCGGCATGGCGGCAGCACCCCTGTCGTCGCTCGGCTTTCTCTATATTCTCGAAGCGTTTCCTGTACAGCGCAAGCTAACGCTGGGCCTCAGCATCGCGTTGACAGGCACGCTTCTCTCCGCACCGCTCGCACGCATTATTTCACCTGAATTACTGGATATCGATGGCTGGAAGGCACTTTATACGATGGAGGTCGGGCTTTCTCTGGCCGTGCTGCCCATCATCTATCTTTTGCCGCTAACGCCACCACCGCGTGCCAAGGTCATAGAGCGCATTGATATAGTGAGTTACCTGCTGTTTGCCGGTGGCCTCGGCTGTCTCGCGGTATTCCTCACGCTCGGCCGCTTCTACTGGTGGTTCGAAACGTGGTGGCTTGGCGTCCTGTTGGCGACCTCCATCGGCCTTCTTGCCCTGATGACGATGATCGAGCTTCCCCGAAAAAATCCGATGCTGGATTTGCGCTGGATATTCTCCCGCACCAACCTGCATCTGATCGCGATCCTGTTGATCTACCGTGCTGTGTCCTCGGAGCAATCCTCCACCGCTGTCAGCCTCTACCAGCAACTGGGCATCCTGAACGAGCAGACTGGGGGGCTCTATGCGCTCATCATTGTGGCGACACTGCTCGGCGGTGGTCTGTGCGCGCTGTTGATGCTGACGAAATATGTCGATACCGCCCATGTCATCGCGTTGACGCTGATTGCATTGGGTGCCTTCATGGATAGCGGTCTGACAAATGTCGTGCGGCCAGAACAGATGTATCTGAGCCAGGCCATGATAGCCTTCGGTGCGGCCATGTTCCTGCCGCCGGTTATGGCGAAGGGGTTTGGCGCAGCCTTGGCGAAGGGCCCACCTTACCTGGTCAACTTCATCACCATCTTCCTGTTTACGCAGATTACGGGCTCCATGTTGACAACCGGTCTTCTCGGTTCCTTCGTGACGCTGCGGGAAAAATTCCATTCGAATATTCTGGTGGAAAGCATTCTGTTGCAGAACCCGCAGGTGGCGCAACGCGTCAGCCAGTTGTCTGCCGGCTACAGCCACGTCATCACCGATGCGGCATTGTTGAAGGCAGAAGGTCTTTCTTTGCTTGGCGCGCAGGTTACGCGCGAGGCCTATATTCTGGCTTATAACGACACGTTCCTGCTGATTTCAGTTTGTGCCGCTGCTGCTCTTGTCATGCTTTTGCTTCATCTTGCATGGTTACGTCTCAAGTCTCTGCTGAAAAGCGAAGACGAGACCGTGGCCGCACCTCAATCCTGATTGTCCCGAGATATAAAAATGCTGAAAAAAATATTCACGCCTCTTACTCTCATCGTTCTTCTGGGCGGCGTCGCCGGTGTGGCGCTGGTGCTTTACGCATGGCGGCTGCCGCCGTTTTCCAGCTCCGTGGAAATGACCGATAACGCCTATGTGCGCGGCTATGTCACGACCATGAGCCCGCAGGTCAGCGGTTATGTCGTCGATGTGCCGGTGAAGGATTATCAGGAGGTCAAGCAAGGGGACCTTCTGGCGAAGATCGATGACCGCATCTTCCGCCAGAAGCTGGCACAGGCGCAAGCATCTCTGGATAGCCAGAAGGCAGCATTCGACAACTCCCGCCAGCAGGAGATAGCGGCAAAGGCTAATATCGCTTCTGGTGAAGCGGCAGTCGATGGCGCACAAGCCTCTCTCAAGCAGGCGCAGCTTGCCTCTGACCGTCAGGATAGTCTTGTCCGCAGTGGTGCGGGAATATCCAGCGTGCAGGAAGAAGCGCAGGCCAATCTGGATAAAGCGCGCGCCGGTCTTTCCCAATCCAAGGCAGCGCTCGAGGTTGCACGACAGGATCTCCAGACCATCATCATTAACAGAGGTTCGTTGCAGGCGGCCGTCGCCAATGCGGACGCAGCCATCGAGCTGGCCAAGATCGATCTGCAAAATACGGAAATCCATGCGCCAAGGGACGGCAAGCTCGGCGAAGTCGGCGTTCGCGTAGGCCAGTATGTTGCAGCCGGTACGCAGCTGATGGCGGTCGTGCCGCATGATATCTGGGTCGTTGCCAACTTCAAGGAAACGCAGCTTGCCGGAATGGAAGCAGGGCAGGTGGTTTCGATTTCCGTCGATGCCCTGCACCGCAGGAAGCTGACGGGCAAGGTAGAGCGCTTCGCCCCCGCTGCTGGCTCCGAATTCGCGGTCATCAAACCGGATAACGCCACGGGCAACTTCGTGAAGATCGCCCAGCGTCTTGGCGTGCGCATCTCCATTGATCCGGACCAGCCGCTGGCTGCCGAGCTTTCGCCGGGCATGTCCGTGGTGGTGCGAGTCGATAAGGGCGTCGCACCGGCCGGTGCTGAAACGGTTCGGAAATAGCGGCCGGGTGGGGTATCCGGCAACGTCACAACATCCCACTCAAAAAATAAAAAAAGTTTTCTCCACGCTCAATCAACCCATGACTACAATCTCTCCACGTCCGCAGCCGCAATGTGTCGCGAAACATTTGGCGGAGCGGCGTGGTGGCTGGCTGTAGACGTGCAGCCAGACACTAGGAACGGTGGACCCAGCCACCTCGACCCGAGGACCATTCACGGCTTCGGAAACTCGAGGCGGTCAGGTTTCACCGGAGACTGCATATCAAACTCAAGCCGGGTCATGTACGATCCGGCTTGAGCAAGACGACAGGGGCCACGCAAATGCGGAGCCAACGACAAACACCAAACCAAAGACATATCCGCATTTGCGTGTGTTCTCGGGTCGAGGTAAAGCAAGCCACGGGTGCAGAGCGCCGCGTGAATGGCGAAGCTTGGTTTTCGGTTGAGCCGATTTATTACATCAATTGTTGCCGTGCCGGATGGGGCTCACCCCCCTCTGTCCTGCCGGACATCTCCCCCACAAGGAGGGAGATCGGCTGGGCGCTCTGACACCCCTTCACTCTCGACGCTAGAGATGGCCGGGAGGTTGCCGCGATTTGATCTCCCCACCTGTGGGGGAGATGCCCGGCAGGGCAGAGGGGGGTAGGCCCCACCCGCTACCCGCCAACATCCCCCCTAAAACCCAAAAACCCCGGATGTTGCCATCCGGGGTTTCTGTTTCAGTCAATCAGGCCAGAGACGATTATTCGTCGTCGCCTTCGCCGTTGAATTCTGCGTCTGGATCAAAGAAGTCTTCTGGGCGAAGAGCGTCTTCGTCAACGCCGTAGATGGCGTCAGCGGATGTGAGGCTTTCGCCCTTGGCCTGACGCTCTGCTTCTTCAGCCGAACGGGCAACGTTCAGTTCAACCTGAAGCTCGACTTCGGCATGCAGGTGAAGCGTTACGTTGTGCAGACCGATGGTCTTGATCGGTGTGTTGAGTTCGACCTGGTTGCGGCCGATGTTGAAGCCTTCAGCGCCGAGGATTTCAACAACGTCACGGGCAGCAACAGAGCCGTACATCTGGCCGGTTTCGCCAGCGGAACGAACAACGATGAAGCTCTTGCCAGCCAATGCGTCGGCAACGGTCTGTGCTTCGGACTTGCGCTCAAGGTTACGAGCTTCGAGCGTTGCGCGCTCGGATTCGAAACGGGTCTTGTTGGCAGCGTTGGCGCGAAGTGCCTTGCCGTGTGGCAGCAGGAAGTTACGTGCGTAGCCATCGCGAACCTTTACGGTTTCGCCCATCTGGCCAAGCTTTGCGATGCGTTCGAGAAGAATGACTTCCATCTTCTTGATCCTTTCTAGGGTTTGGTTTCTTTATTGTCAGGGTTCCGTGGTGGCGTGAGGGAGATCGTGCTGCGCACGTCGCTCAAACCAAGCACAAGAATGATGAGCAGCGGAAAGACGAAGACCGCCGATATGTAAGCCAGAACCAGAACCGGCCAGCGCCAGTCCTTGCCCTTGGAACGATGGTGCAGGGAGGCATAGCCCGCCATGACGAAGCCTGCGCCGAAGGTGCCGCAGACGACAGCGCCAACCATCGCCACGGTGCCGCCGAGAAAGGTCAGGACAATGCCGCCGAGGAAAATGAAGATCGCATTGCGGTGCATGCGCAGTGCCGCTGCGATATCTTCACGCGGGCGCAGGCCCTTGCCGAAGGAGCGAACCGCACGGCTGGCGAAATAATAGGCCGCAAACAGCATCATGACCCAGAGACCGCCCTGAACCATCGGCAGCATCAGCACCAGAAGTGTTTTCGTCTGCGCAAGTGCCGTCGCATCCGGTGTGAAAGATGATTCGCGCGTTTGCACCGAAGTCATCATCATATCGACCAACTGCGAGACGAGGTCTGGGCCATAACCGATCATCGTGCCGAGGACGATAACGGACACGGTGATGAGCGCGCAGAGATGCAGAACGATGCCAGAAAGTGGATACCATGCCATCAGATCGTCAGGGCCACCCAACTCTGATGCCGGACGCGCCAGATTGGCAAGGTGAGACAGCCAGCCAGCCGGGATCAGCGTAAAAATCGCGATCGTCACGGCAAAGATGGGAGAGACGGCGAGGGCGCCGAGGAAAGCTGCCGACAGAATGGCGATGATGGCAGAGACATTACCCCAACCCAGCCCGGCAACGAGAACCGGCATGGCGGAGGCGGCATAAAGCAGGAAAGACATGGACGACTGTGCGGTTGCGCCGAGCGTTAGGAACGCTGCGCATATGCCGGCTAGAATGCCGGGAATCAGCACTGTCTGGTTCAATTTTGGCAATTCGCTGTCCTGCTGAACTTTGTAGCAGTTAGAGGATGGTCCGTCAGAACCGCGTCCCCAACATGGGTTTTCATTTCAAGATCGATCCACGCCCAACGCGGAAGGATGTCGTCATGGAGGAAACGAGGCCGCGCAAAAGCGCAGCCTCGTAAAGTCGATTAGGTCAGAACGTATGGCAGCAGGCCGAGGAAACGAGCGCGCTTGATCGCCTGAGCGAGTTCGCGCTGCTTCTTCTGTGAAACAGCTGTGATACGGGAAGGAACGATCTTGCCACGCTCGGAAATGTAGCGCTGCAGAAGACGTACGTCCTTGTAGTCGATCTTCGGAGCGTTTGCGCCGGAGAAAGGGCACGTCTTGCGACGGCGGTGGAACGGGCGGCGTGCCTGGGAAGAAGATGCGTCAGCCATTATATATGCTCCTTATGCACGGTCTTCGCGCGGACGGCGCGGACGGTCTTCACGGTCGCCGAAGCCACCTTCGCGAGGTGGACGAGGACCACGATCGAAGCCGCCTTCACGCGGGCCACGGTCAGGACGGTCGCCATCGCGGCGCGGACGGTCGTCACGGTCGCGCTTCTGCATCATTGCAGATGGGCCTTCTTCGTGGGCTTCCACGGAGATGGTCATGTAGCGAAGAACGTCTTCGTTGATGCGCATCTGGCGCTCGATTTCGTGGATAGCCGGTGCCGGAGCATCGATGTCCATCAGAGCGTAGTGAGCCTTGCGATTCTTCTTGATGCGGTATGTCAGGGACTTGAGGCCCCAGTTTTCGACGCGTCCGACCTTACCGCCGTACGATTCGATAACGCCCTTGTACTGCTCGACAAGTGCGTCGACCTGCTGGGCAGTGATATCCTGCCGGGCAAGGAAGATGTGTTCGTAAAGAGCCATTTAAGCTTTGCCTTTCTTGCGTTTCATTCATCACCCGGCAACGGCGCTAAGCCTCAACGACTGCTCCTGTTCGGCAAAAGCCAAGGGCAAGAAAAGCGTTGTTCGAGACGGTCGAGAGCGGAGACACGGGAGGCCGGAAACCTTATGGTCCTGCTGTTTCGTCGCCGAAACCAGCCCTCCGTTCAGCCACCAGCCAATTGGACCGGGTGTTGTGAACAGCGCGCTTATACGGATTTCTCACCGTAATGCAAGCGCGCTGCCCGAAAAAGCACGGTTTGCGTGCTGTTAGATCGGCATCGGGTATTGCCGGTGAATGTCGGCAATGCCCTTCTGGACCTCATCCGAAAGCGTGACATCCGCCGCTGCGATATCCGTCTTCAACTGCTCCATTGTCGTCGCACCAATGATGGAGGACGCCATGAACGGGCGTGACAGCGTGAAGGCGATGGCGAGTTGCGCCGGGTCCAGACCGTGTTGGTAGGCCAGTTCCAGATACGCCTTGACCGGCGCTTCCTGCAATGGTTGCAGGCGTCCACCGATATCCTGGTTGATGCTAGCGCGCGACCCTTCGGGGCGGCCACCGTTCTGATACTTGCCGGTCAGAATGCCGCCAGCCAATGGCGAGTATGCCAGAAGGCCGACATTTTCGTGGTGGGACACTTCGGCCAGGTCCAGATCGAACGACCGGTATAGCAGGTTATATTCGTTCTGGATGGATGCGACGCGCGGAAGACCATTCGCTTTCGCGATATCGATGTATTTCTGCGTACCCCATGCGCTTTCATTGGAAAGGCCGATGGCGCGGATTTTACCAGCCTTGACCAGTTCGCCCAGTGTTTCCAGCTTTTCGGTGATTTCGGACAGCGTCTTTTCGGTGTTCTGCGTCGAGGCGTCAAAACCCCAGACACCGCGGAAATGATATGTACCGCGGTTGGGCCAGTGGATCTGATACAGGTCGATATAGTCGGTCTTCAGCCGTGCAAGGCTGGTATCGACGGCTTCGCGAATCGAGGCTGCATCGATATCGCGACCGCCCCTGATATAATCGCGCCCCGAGCCGGCGACCTTGGTAGCCAGAACGACGTCGGCGCGTTTGCCGGATTTCTCGAACCATGTGCCGATATATTCCTCGGTGCGCCCCTGTGTTTCCGCAGAGACTGGTGTCGTTGGATAAAGCTCGGCCGTATCGAAGAAGTTGACGCCATGTTCGATGGCATAATCCATCTGTTCATGGGCTTCCGCTTCGCTGTTCTGCGTACCCCATGTCATCGTGCCAAGGCAGATTTCGGACACGGAGATACCCGTGGTGCCTAACGTATTGTGCTTCATGGAAATGTCTCGTTTTGCTTGGAAGGTGGGTGGAAAGTAGTGCGGAATTGGGCCAGCGCAAGGAAAAACAATCCACTAATTCCATAGTTACATCTCTTGCGGAACGTTTTGACGCTCAAGGGTAGCAATTCAGCTCTTTTTATTGCAAAAACGGGGATGCTTTTCCCTTTTTGCGCGCAACCATCTTCCACGGCATGCATTGGGGTTTCGATCATCAAACCAGCGCGGAGGACCGTGAATGACAGACAACGCAGCAAGTGCGCCACCGGCAACCCTTGACGATAAGGCCGTACCACCAACGACCGGACGATGGAAACTGATCGGTCCCGGCATTGTGGCCGCGGCAACTGGCGTCGGCGCGGGCGACCTCGTTGCCACGCTGATTGCCGGTTCCCGATTCGGCTATGCACTGTTGTGGGCCGCCGTTATCGGCTGCATCGTAAAGATCGCTCTGGCTGAAGGTTCCGCCCGCTACCATCTGGCGACTGGCTCCACCATGCTCGAAGGCTGGCGGTCGCTGGGCAAGTGGACCAGTTGGTATTTTGGCATCTACATCATGGTCTGGGGTTTCGTGTATGGCGCAACGGCCATGAGTGCCACGGCATTGCCGCTCGCTGTCTTCTTCCCTTCCGTGCCGCTTTGGATATGGGCCGTGCTGACCGGGCTTTCCTGCGCTGCCTTCGTGGCCTTCAATCGCTACGACGCATTCGAAACCGTCATGAAGATTTTCATCGGCATCATGTTCGTCATCGTGATCGGCATTGCCATCATGGTCTCGCCGAATGTGGGTGAAGCCGTGACGGGCCTTATTCCGTCCATACCCGAGGGATCGGCCATCTATACACTTGGCCTCATCGGCGGCGTTGGCGGCACCATCACCATGGCGTCCTATGGATATTGGGTAAATGCCAAGGGCTGGCGCACACCGGCCTGGATGGGTGTGATGCGGCTGGATAACCGTGTCGCCTATATCGTCACCGGCATGTTCGTCGTCGCCATGCTCATCATCGGCGCCGAGTTGCTCTATGCGTCGCAAATTGCGCTTTCGACGGGTGATCGTGGCCTTCTCGATCTCGACCGTGTGCTGGAAGAGCGATTCGGCAGCACCATGTCGACACTGTTTCTGATCGGTTTCTTCGCGACTGCGATCTCGTCGGTGCTGGGCGTCTGGCAGGGCGTGTCCATGCTGTTTGCGGATTTCGTGCGCGGCATCAAGGGTGAAACCGGCTCTCGCGAAGGCTTGGAAAAGACGCCTGCCTTCCGTTTCTATCTCTTCTGGCTGACGATCCCGCCCATGACGCTGCTGTTCCTCGGGCGTCCGTTCCTGCTCGTCATTATCTATGGTGCGCTCGGAGCCTTCTTCATGCCGTTTCTGGCGCTAACGCTGATCTGGCTGCTCAACTCGTCGCGAGTGCCGAAGGAGTGGCGTAGCGGTTGGCTTTCCAACGGTTTGCTTGGTATTTCTGCCCTGCTGTTCATCGTTCTGTGCATCAGTGAAGTGGTCGGGCTGTTTACGCGGTGAAGCGTCGATTACGGGGTGTGAGAGGTGGACAGACACTTGGCGCACCCCGCAAAGCCTTGACTCTGCGGGACGGAGTGTGAATGGAAGTCCCCAAGAACATAAGAGAAGGGATGGATCCCATGGCTATTGCATTCACATTTCCAGGTCAGGGCAGCCAGGCTGTCGGTATGGGCAAGGAGCTTACCGACAATTTCGCAGAGGCCTGCGCGGTTTTTGACGAGGTTGACGAGGCGCTTGGTCAGAAGCTTTCCGACATCATGTGGAACGGTCCAGAGGAAACGCTGACGCTGACTGCAAATGCGCAGCCAGCATTGATGGCGGTTTCCATTGCCGTCATGCGTGTGCTGGAAGCCCGTGGCCTGAAGCTTGCGGATAAAGTCTCCTATGTTGCCGGCCATTCGCTGGGCGAATACTCAGCGCTGTGTGCTGCCGGAACATTCTCCCTTTCAGATACAGCGCGCCTGCTGCGCATTCGCGGCAATGCCATGCAGGCTGCCGTTCCCGTCGGGCAGGGCGCGATGGCTGCCATCATCGGCCTGGAGCATGGTGATGTCGATGCTATCTGCACGGAAGCTGCCGTCGGTGGCGTCTGCCAGATTGCCAATGACAATGGCGGTGGCCAGCTGGTCATCTCTGGCTCAAAAGATGCTGTCGAAAAAGCAGCGGCACTCGCATCAGAAAAAGGTGCCAAGCGCGCCATCATGCTGCCGGTATCGGCGCCTTTCCATTCTGCCCTGATGGCACCTGCCGCCGAAGCGATGCGCGAAGCTCTGGCCAGCGTTGAAAAGCACAACCCGGTCGTTCCAGTCATCGCCAATGTGCGTGCCGCTCCGGTATCGGATGCGGACGAGATTGCAAAGCTGCTGGTCGAGCAGGTCACGGGCCAGGTTCGCTGGCGCGAGACGGTGGAATGGTTTGCGGCAAACGATGTGACGACATTGTATGAGATCGGTTCAGGCAAGGTGCTGACCGGTCTTGCCCGCCGTATCGACAAGACGGTGAATGGCATTACTATCAATACGCCTGCCGATATCGATGCCGCTCTGACAACACTTCTCGGCTGAGTTCTAAAGATAGACAAAGGATAAACATCATGTTTGATCTGACAGGCCGCAAGGCTCTCATTACAGGTGCCACCGGCGGCATTGGCGAAGAAATTGCCCGCACGCTGCATGCGCAGGGCGCTATCGTCGGCCTCCACGGCACACGTGTCGAAAAGCTGGAGGCGCTGGCCTCCGAACTTGGCGACCGCGTCAAGATTTTTCCGGCCAACCTTGCCGACCGCGCTGAAGTGAAGGCGCTGGGCGAAAAGGCAGAAGCCGAGTTGGGTGGCGTCGACATTCTCGTCAACAATGCCGGCATCACCAAGGACGGCCTGTTCGTTCGCATGAGCGATGAGGACTGGGACAACGTTCTCGAAGTCAACCTGACCTCGATGTTCCGCCTGACGCGTGAACTGACGCACCCGATGATGCGCCGCCGTTTCGGCCGCATCATCAACATCACCTCCATCGTCGGCGTGACGGGTAACCCCGGCCAGGCGAATTACTGTGCGTCCAAGGCTGGCATGATTGGCCTGTCCAAGTCGCTGGCGCAGGAAATCGCCACACGCAACGTCACCGTCAACTGCGTTGCCCCCGGCTTCATCGAAAGTGCGATGACGGGAAAGTTGAACGATAAGCAGAAAGAAGCCATCATGGGTGCCATTCCCATGAAGCGCATGGGCACCGGCGCGGAAATCGCCTCTGCCGTTCTTTATCTTGCCTCCAACGAAGCAAGCTATATGACTGGCCAGACGTTGCACGTTAACGGTGGCATGGCGATGATTTAAGAATCGTCCCGTCTGGGTGCGGTGTTGGAAAATTGCCTGTAGAGCAAGATGGTTAGCACTATTTTAAGGCTTTTTTCCCGCAGGAAACCGTGTTAAGCGGGCGAAGACTGTGAACAGTCGTCCCGGAACCAAAGGCGACCGTTGCGATTTCTTAGCGCGATGTTTAGCTTGATCCGGGTTGAACGGGTTTGCCCACGGTACCTCCAAAAGGTATTTGGGGATTTTAACAGGGCAGGGTGTCTGAAGAGGGCATTCCTTTCAAAGTAAAGGTCGAGGAAACCGACATGAGCGATATCGCAGAACGCGTAAAGAAAATTGTAGTTGATCATCTTGGCGTTGACGCCGAAAAAGTCGTCGAGGGCGCAAGCTTTATCGACGATCTGGGCGCCGACTCGCTCGACACCGTTGAACTGGTTATGGCGTTCGAAGAAGAATTCGGCGTTGAAATTCCAGACGACGCAGCTGACTCGATCCTGACTGTGGGCGACGCTGTCAAGTTCATCGAAAAGGCTCAGGCCTAATCGCTTGAAATGCCAAGGGAAGGCATCTGCCTTCCCGATATGGCCCGGCCAGTCCGGGCCAATATTTTATCTTGAGATGCTCTGCTTTATAAAGGGGCGTTGCAAGGTCGAGGCGCCATGCTTTCATCTGAAGGCATATGGACGCGCGCGATTACGAAATCTACGCATTGCCTCTTGCGAAAATCGCTTCTGGTTTTCGGGCCGATGCGCTAGCGATGATAGGGTTAGGGCGGAGCATTGGCGATGAGACGTGTCGTTATCACCGGTACCGGCATGGTATCTCCTCTTGGATGCGGAACGGAAATTACCTGGGAACGGCTTTTGGCTGGCCAGAACGGTGCTCGTCTCGTAACCGAGTTCGAGGTCGAAGATCTCCCTGCGAAAATTGCATGCCGCATTCCCGTCGGTGACGGTTCCAATGGAACGTTCAATGCCGATGACTGGATGGAGCCCAAAGAGCAGCGCAAGGTCGACCCCTTCATCGTTTACGGCATGGCCGCAGCCGAGATGGCATTAAATGATGCGGGCTGGCACCCGATGACCGGTACCGACGAAGATCAGATCATGACAGGTGTCCTGATCGGTTCCGGCATTGGTGGCCTCGAAGGTATTGTCGAGGCTGGTTATACGCTGCGCGACAAGGGCCCACGCCGCATCTCTCCTTTCTTCATTCCAGGCCGTCTGATCAATCTGATTTCCGGTCAGGTTTCCATTCGCCACAAGCTGCGCGGACCCAACCATTCCGTCGTCACGGCCTGCTCCACCGGCGCACATGCCATTGGTGATGCCGCTCGTCTGATTATGTGGGGCGATGCGGATGTCATGGTGGCAGGTGGCGCGGAATCGCCTGTCTGCCGCATCTCGCTTGCCGGTTTTGCCGCATGCAAGGCGCTGTCCACCCAGCATAATGACGACCCGCAAAAGGCTTCACGCCCCTATGACCGCGATCGCGATGGTTTCGTCATGGGCGAAGGTGCTGGCATCGTTGTTCTGGAAGAGTTGGAACATGCAAAGGCACGCGGTGCAAAGATTTATGCCGAAGTCGTCGGCTACGGCCTCTCCGGTGACGCGTTCCACATCACGGCTCCATCAGAAGATGGTGAAGGCGCTTACCGCTGCATGTCCATGGCGTTGAAGCGAGCCGGCCTGACGCCTGCTGATATCGACTACATCAATGCCCACGGCACATCGACCATGGCCGACACGATCGAGCTTGGCGCTGTGGAGCGTCTGGTTGGCGATGCGGCGTCTAAGATTTCCATGTCTTCCACCAAGTCGGCAACGGGCCACCTGTTGGGTGCAGCCGGTGCCATCGAGGCAATTTTCGCCGTTCTCGCCATTCGCGACAACATCGTGCCGCCAACACTCAATCTCGATAATCCCGATGTCGAGACACAAATCGATCTGGTGCCGCACAAGGCGCGCAAGCGTACCGTCAATGTCGCGCTGTCCAATTCCTTCGGTTTTGGCGGCACCAACGCGTCGCTGGTTCTTCGCCGTTACGAAGCTTGAGGTCGATCGGCTCTTGCCGTTTCGTCAGGAATCGCAGAAAACCATCCTGTTTCCCGGTGTAACAACCGGGATAATTGCCGTGCTGCCTGTTCAGGCGGCTTCAAATTTTGGAAACGCGCTTGTCCCTGCAAAGGGCATGCATCGATGTTTCCTTATGTACCAAGTGCAGATTAGCCTGCCGAACCTGTTTTTGCCGCATTGCCTGCTCACATAAGCCGCTGTAATGCCGAACTGAAAAGGACCGCCGGTGAGCGATACGAGAGATGACAAACAGGCCCCTTATGGACGTGAAGGCTCGAGTGAGAGCAAAGGCGGCCCGATCATTCCGAAATCACCGACAGAGGCACTGAGACCCGAGCGTGTTCCGGCCCCGCCGAAGCGCTCCCGCAAGGCCCATAGCCAGCTTGTGATTTTCCTCAACTTCCTCATGACGCTGGTGGTTGCCGTCTGCGTGGTCGGTATTGCCGCCTTCTATTACATGATCAATTCGTTTCATGAGCCGGGTCCGCTCGAACTCAATAAGACGATTACGGTTCGCAACGGCGCCGGTCTTGTCGAAATCGCCAATAATCTGGAGCGCGAAGGCGCGATCTCCAATGCCCGCATCTTCCGCCTGATGGCAGACCGTTACATGTCGCCGAGCCAGACGCCGAAGCCCGGCGAATATGAAGTCAAAGCCCGCACATCGATGAAGGACATTCTGGCACTGCTGGAATCCGGCAAGTCCATTCTCTACTCTGTGTCCATGCCGGAAGGCCTGACCGTCAAGCAGATGTTCACGCGTCTTGCGGCTGACACGACGCTTGAGGGCGATTTGCCAGCGCAACTGCCAGCAGAAGGCTCATTGCGGCCTGACACCTATCCTTTCACGCGTGGCACCAAGCGCGAAGAAATCGTCAACCAGATGCGCGCCGCCCAGACGCGGCTTGTTCAGGCGACCTGGGAACGTCGCGACCCGGATCTGCCGATCAAGACCATTGAAGAATTCGTCACGCTGGCGTCCATCGTGGAGAAGGAAACCGGCAAGGATGACGAGCGCGGTCATGTTGCATCGGTGTTCTACAATCGCATGAAAAAGAACATGCGCCTGCAGTCCGATCCGACCATCATCTACGGATTGTTCGGCGGCGAGGGTAAACCTGCGGACAGGCCGATCTACCAGTCCGATCTGCAAAAAGAGACACCTTTCAACACCTACATCATCCGTGGCCTGCCGCCGCATCCGATTGCCAATCCGGGACGTGCAGCGCTCGAAGCGACGGCCAATCCCTGGCGCACCGACGACCTCTATTTCGTTGCAGATGGGACTGGCGGTCACACCTTTGCCAAGACGCTGGACGAGCACAACGCAAATGTCCGACGCTGGCGCAAGATAGAGGCTGAGCGCACTGCCAATGGCGGCGTGCCTGAAACGGTGGTGGATGGTCAGCCGGATGGATCGCAGGCGGAACGGCCTCGCAGTAATTGATTTGAACGACCGCTGCTGCCCCGATGGGGCGGCAGCTTTTCATTTGGGGATATATTCAATGGCATTGCAATCCATGACAGGCTTTGCACGGACCGAAGGGGCGTGCGGGCGTTATCGCTGGGCGTGGGAGCTCCGCTCCGTCAATGGAAAAGGGCTCGATCTGCGCCTGCGATTGCCACCGGGCATGGAAGCACTGGAGATGGCGTTGCGCGACATTGCATCCAAGAGCTTTTCTCGCGGCAACATTCAGGCAGGACTGAGCGCATCCGCATCCGAAGTGAAGATGGAAGCAGTGGTCAATCGCGACGCTCTTGATGCCGTTCTGGCGCTCAAGCGTGATCTTGGCGATGCTGTCAGCGACGCGCCCTTGAGCTTCGATACGCTGCTTTCGGTGCGTGGCCTGGTCGAGTTTCGAGAGCCGGAAGAGGGTGCAGACGCGCAGGAAGCCCGCAATCGCGATATCGTCGATGGCTTCACGGCGGCGGTTGCCGCATTGAAGACGATGCGTGAGCGCGAAGGCGATCTTCTGTTTGGCATTCTCGCCAGCCACATCGATAAAATAGAGCAACTGACTGGAATCATCGAGGCAGACCCCTCCCGTCAGCCTGAGCAGATCAGAGCGCGCCTCGCGACCCAGATCGCCTTGATTGGTGACGGCAATGCCCTTGATAGCGACCGCCTGCACATGGAAGCCGTTCTGCTCGCGACCAAGGCTGACTTGCGCGAAGAAATCGACCGTTTGATGGGCCATGTGGCTGCCGCGCGAGAGCTTTTGAGCAGCGGCGTGCCAGTTGGACGCAAGTTGGACTTTCTTGCACAGGAATTTAACCGGGAGTCGAATACAATCTGTTCCAAATCCAATGCCAGTGCTGTAACCGCTGCTGGTATCGAATTGAAAGTCGTGATCGATCAATTCCGCGAACAGGTCCAAAATCTGGAGTAGACCCCATGGCGTCCGCCAGCATTCCTCCCGTCCATATCGCCCGCAGGGGCCTGATGCTGGTTATTTCGTCACCGTCGGGGGCAGGCAAATCCACCATTGCACGCAACCTGCTGGAGAAGGACAAGAATATCAGCCTGTCGGTCAGCGTCACCACCCGGGCGCGGCGTCAGAGCGAAATTGACGGCATTCACTACCACTTCATTTCCAAGCGCGAGTTCGAGCGTCTACGCGACAGCGAGGCTTTGCTGGAATGGGCGGAAGTGCACGGCAATTATTACGGTACACCACGTGAAGCAGTCGAAGTCGCCATGGCCGAAGGCAAGGACATGCTGTTCGACATCGACTGGCAGGGCGCCGAGCAACTTCAGGACAAGATGAAAGCGGACGTCGTTTCGATCTTCATCCTGCCTCCGACGATGACCGAGCTGCAATCACGCCTTCACCGCCGCGCTGAAGACACCGAAGAAGTTATCCAGACCCGCCTTGCCAATTCCCGCTCCGAAATCGAGCATTGGCGTGACTATGACTACGTCATCCTCAATGACGATTTGCAGGCCGCATTCGAAGCGATCGAAGCCATCGTCAAAGCCGAACGCGTCCGCCGCGACCGCCGCCATGGCATGTTCGATTTCGTGCGCGAGTTGTTGGAAGAAGTGCCAGCGTTGCCTGTGCGGTAGGCGGCCCGCATCGATCGCTTGAATTTTTGTAGATGGAAGTCTATGTATATCCATGCTGGATATACGGAGCCTTGCCATGACGACTTCTACGGTTTTCCTCAGTAATCGAAGCCAAGCGGTAAGGCTGCCCAAAGCCGTCGCTTTTCCTGAAGACGTGCATCAGGTGGACATCCTTAAAATTGGCCGCGCGCGTGTCATCGTACCTCACGGCAAGAGATGGGATGATTTATTTGCATCTGGACCAAGAGCAAGCGACGATTTTCTGACCGAACGTGAGCAGCCGTCATCCGAAGAGCGCGAGTCCTTTTGATGCTGACATACATGCTCGATACAAATATCTGCATCTACGTCATGAAAACATATCCGCCTGAGCTTAGGGACAAGTTCAACGCTATAGCGGAACAGTTGTGCATATCGAGCATCACCTTGGGCGAGCTTTGTTACGGGGCGGAGAAATCAGCCCGCCGAAATGAAAATCTGGTTGCGATAGAGAACTTTGTATCGAGGCTTGATGTTTTGCCATTTGCCGATAAGGCAGCTGCGCATTACGGACAAATCAGAGCTGAGTTGGCGCGTGCCGGAACGCCATGCGGGGTGCACGATATGCAGATTGGCGGTCACGCGCGTAGCGAAGGCCTCATCGTCGTAACCAATAATATGCGGGAATTTGTACGCATGCCGGGGCTGCGAGTGGAAAACTGGGTTTAGTTTCCAGTCTGACCAAGCATATTCGCCAGTCTCACGAACTCTTCCACCGACAATGTCTCGGCCCGTCTCGTAGGGTCGATCCCTGCTTTTTCCAATAACGCCTCGCCACCGATGGATTTTACGCTTTGGCGCAGCATCTTGCGGCGCTGGCCGAAGGCGGCCTCGGTGACTTTTTCGAGGTTGGCCACGTCGCAAGGAAACGGTTTGTCCTTGGGCAGCAGGTGCACGACGGTCGACGTCACCTTGGGCGGCGGGCTGAAGGCTTGGGGCGGTACGTCGAAGGCCATCTCCGGCACCGTACGCCAGCCTGTGAGAACGCCGAGGCGACCGTAATGATTGTCGCCTTCTTCCGCCACGATTCGCTGTCCGACTTCTTTTTGAAACATCAGGGTCAGTGACAGCCAGAAGGGCGGCCATTGTTTTGGCAGCAACCAGTTGATCAGCAGTTGGGTTCCGACGTTGTAAGGAAGGTTTGCGATGACGCGGACGGGTTCGTCCTTGGGCACCAAGGTCTCGAAATCAACCTTGAGCGCATCGCCCTCGATGACTTCGAGGCGGCCTGGATAGTGATCTGAGATTTCGGCAAGCGCGGGCAGGCAGCGACTATCGCGTTCCACGGCAATAACCTTTTTTGCACCGAGCGACAGGATGGCGCGGGTTAGTCCGCCGGGGCCGGGGCCGACCTCAAATACGGTAACGCCGTC
Organism: Agrobacterium bohemicum; assembly: GCF_001562555.1. NCBI lineage: Bacteria > Pseudomonadati > Pseudomonadota > Alphaproteobacteria > Hyphomicrobiales > Rhizobiaceae > Agrobacterium > Agrobacterium bohemicum. Next base: position 572,565 of record NZ_KQ961023.1, on the reverse strand, counting down.
GAGAGGGCCTGCTGTGCGCGCAATCTTCTGCGTCAGATTGAGATCGAGCAGGAAGTTCTGACCGAGCGATTTCTTCGCATCGAGGCCGTGGCGCTGGATGACATCGCGCAGTGGCGGAAGGCCGTCGATAGCCGCCATTACGCTGTCACCTGACGTGCCGCAATCTCAGACGCCATCTTCAAGGCTGCAACGAGGCTGGACTCGTTGGCAATGCCTTGTCCGGCGATGCCGAAAGCCGTTCCGTGGTCGGGCGATGTTCGAATGAAGGGCAAGCCGAGTGTAATGTTGACGGAATCATCGAACCCCAGCGCTTTAGCGGGGATCAACGCCTGATCGTGATACATGCAGACCGCCACGTCATAGCGCCTGCGGGCAGCCTCATGGAACATCGTATCGGCAGGAAGAGGGCCGAATGCATCGATGCCGTCCTTGCGCAGTTGGATCGTGGCGGGATGAATGATGTCGCGATCCTCAATGCCGATTGCGCCGTCTTCACCCGCATGCGGGTTCAAGCCTGCGACTGCGAGGCGAGGAGCTTCGATACCGAACTTGTCTCTAAGACCAGCAGCAATAATGCGGCAGGTTTCGATGATCAGTTCTTCCGTGAGTGCGGCTGGGACGTCTTTGACCGGGATATGGATTGTCACGGGCACGACGCGCAGCTTCGGCCCGGCTATCATCATGACGGGTTTACAGACCCGACCGGTCAGCTTGTTGGCAAGCTCTGCCAGAAATTCGGTATGGCCGGGAAAACCGAAGCCCGCCTCATACAGCACCGATTTCGCGATTGGGTTGGTGACAACTGCCGACGTGCGTTTTTCAACGGTCAGCGAAACCGCTGTCTCGATCGCCTTGATGGTGGAGAGTGCCGCGCCGACATGCGGTTGACCGACCTGTACTTCAAAGCCGACAGGAATGGGAAACACGGGCAAGGCATCAGGGAAAATGGACGTTGTCTGCTCGGGCTCGCAAATTGTCACGTTAGCGTTGATGCCGAGAAGATGGCCCCTGCTGGCAATGACATCGGGATCGCCGACCAGAATAAAAGGCGGCAGGCCGAACTCTTTACGTTTTGCCCAAGCGACAAGAGTAATATCCGGGCCGATCCCGGCGGGATCGCCCTGGGTGAGGGCGATAGGCAATTGTTGCGAGGTCACAAAAGGCACTTTCACGTCAGGTGCTGGTAATCTGGGCTTTCTTCCGCAGCTCTTCGAGATATTTCTTCTCGTTGGGATTTTCGCCCTTTTCAGCCTTCATCAAATCTTCCGAACGGAAAACGACTTCCGCCGCGTAATCGTCAGACACCTGCTGCTTTTTGCAGACGGCCAGATACTCCACGCCTTTTTCCGTCACGCGTGTGCCAGTGGTGCCACCTTCAGCCGTCTTTTCAACCAGAGGCTTCCAGTCTGGTGGCAATTCCGGCTCGAGCATGCGCCCGAGATCCTTGATCGACACGTCCAGCATCGTCGCTGCAAAGGTCTTTGCCTGTTCGCAGCCGGGATAGCGCTTGCGGGAAGCTTCGGCCTCCGACTTACGTTTGCCGGTAATGGAATTGCGCTTGGCTTCGGGAATAACGAAAATCACCTGCTGCAGGAAATACTCGTTCGTCACAGGTTTACTGCCGCGTTCTTTCAACCGCGTCACGAAATCCTGCGTCGACATCTTGTTTCGACCGCCATAACGGGCGTTGACCAGCCGAGGCCAGCTCATCTGGACGGCAATGAAGGATTTGAAATGCTCAGCGCCGACACCGGCCTGGGCGAGAACCTTGGTCAACTGATCCGTGGTCATCTTGTTCGTGGAAGCGAAGCGGGCAAATGACGCGTCGACGTCTGCGGTGCTGACCGACATCTTGACGCGCGCGATTTCTTCACGCTTCAACGCCTCATCTATCAACTGCTCACGGGCTTTTGCAGGGAGGTTGCCGGACTGGCGCTGCAATTTCAGAAAAGCAGCACGTTTCGCAATATCGTCACTGGTGATCGCTGTCTTGTTGACCACGACTTTGACGGTGGTTGCGGCCGCGGCCTGCTGCGCTGGAAGCGCGATGACCATAGGAACTGCGAAAATCGCAAAGGCGAATGCAACACTGCGCAACGCCGTCTTTCCGAAATTCATCCTGTTCTCTCCCTGTCGACACGTCGTTTCGCACTGGCGACGACTTTGCTTTTAAACATCTCAAACTACCGGATGAAGCGGATATCCTCGCTCGTCAACCAAGAAGTCAGATTTTGCTGCGGTTTTACTGTGGGCGCGACCGTATATATCACCGAAATCGGCAAAACGACAATCGCTACGATGCCCCACATTGAATATACGATGCGGCAAAACAGTGGCGTATCAGGGATGCTGCCAATCACGCTCTTTCAAAAAAAGCGGCGAAGTTTTCACTTCGCCGCTGCTTGAAATCAGTAGTTATTTGGCTTCCAGCCGATATCGGCGTCGCTCCAGTCCTTGTTCGCGGAGCCGACGCTGATGTCGCCAAGCGTTCTGAAGGCAAGGCGGGCGTTGACCGACCAGTCATTCGCGGCTTCGTTGACCGTGTTGATGTTGCCAACGTCCGAATAGCTGACGGTGAAGATGGTGCATTCATCCTGGTAGAGAAAGCCGATACGCCGCTCGCTGGAGAACTTGTTGTTCACGTCATAATTGATCGCGCCGAACAGAGCCCAGTTATCATCCAGACGCAGTTTGCCCGATGCTTGAATGATGTCGCGTTTCCGGTCGTAGCCATACTCTGGCTGCGCCTCGACCTGTGTGTAGCTGACTTTGCCTGACACGCGGTTGTCGGTGTAGGCAACGGCGGTCTCAGAGCGATTGACCTCAAAATTGTCCTTGTCGAACCGGAAGCTGGATGACAGCGACAGGCCGATTGGAGCGTCGATGGCAGCCATGGCAACGTAGTCGGAACGATCCGTCTCCAGGCCGGAATTTGCACCGACATTGACCAGATCATTGGAGGCGAAAGAGTTTTCGCCGGAAAGGTGATACGACTGACCAGCAATGGCGCGGATGCCGTAACCGTTGTCGAATGTGCCGTTATATCGGAAGCCGAGATTGGCGCGTGTGCCGCCTTCGATCCGGTCGAAGCCTGAAAATTTGTCACGCTCGAACAGGTTGGTCGCATCGAACACGAAGGCCTGAGAATCTTCGTTTGGCAACTCGCCGGAATAGCCTTCATTCGGACGAACGAAAATCTGGGCGATAGGCTCGATCACGTGGCTGCTGTGCAGAGCAGTGAAGAGAACCGGATAGCGCGCTTCAAGACCGAATGTCGCCATGCCGCGCAGGCTTGCGTCATTGTTGATCGTACCATCATAGGCGAACGTGCCGAACGAGTTTGCGGACATGTCATTCCACAGGGCATCGCCACGTGCAGCCAGAAGAGGCGTCAGCAGCAGCCCGCTGTCAAATGTCACGGTACGCTTCCACTCAGCTTCCGTGGACAGGCGCGTATAGTTTCCTTCCAGACCATTATAGCGCACGGACGGACCGAGATTATAAGCATCCTGGTTGCGACGTGTGAGGCTGGTGAAATTGGTCGTCAGCGAAAGCTCGCCGCCATACACTGGATCCGGCATGAAATAGCGGTAGTCGAGAGCAGGGTGGACAATAGCCTGCCTACGCTCCTGCGCTTCCGAATCATCATTGTCCTGGACGTTGAAATAGTAAGCACTGACATCAAAATGGTTACGTTCACCGAGACCGGTCAGGTACAGCTTGTTGGTCTGAACGGAGTTCTTGTAGTCCTTCAGCTCATAGGTGCGTGAGAAGTTATTGTCGGTCTGCACCATGGCATCCCAGCCGAACGCCCAGCGCGGATTGATGTTGAACTCGCCCTTGGAGGCGATCATGGCGCGCGTATCGTTCTGGGAATCGCTTGTATTGGCGTCGAAATCCTGGGGGTTCATCTGGTTGATGCCAGCCGCGCGCACCGTATGCGTTCCCATTTCGAAACGCTGGCGCAGTTCACCTTCGAGCAGCAGACCCTGTGACGTATAATAGGTTGGCGTGATGGTGACGTCAGCGGTGTCGGACAGCACCTGGAAATAGGGCACGCCGATGCCGAAGCCGAGATTGTCCGTCACGCTCATCCGCGGAAACAGGAAGCCGGACTTCCGTTTGACCGTATTGTCGGGAACGGTGATGAACGGAAGATAGGCTATCGACTTACCAAACAGTTCAAAACGAGCCTTCTCCAGACGCACGGTGTGGGTCTTGCCGTCCTGAATGACGCGTTCTGCCTTTACCTGCCACAGAGGCGCTTTTTCTGGCCGCTCGGCACAGGGAAGGCATGCGGTGTAAACACCGTTGTTCAGAACCATCACGTCCTGCGAAAGACGCTCGGCGCTTTCACCGGCGATGCGCGTATTGTCCGTTGTCTCCACACGAAGAGCATTGACGAAACCCTGGCCGAAATCGTCGGTAACGTCGAGTTCATCCGCATAGATGCGATTGCCGCCCGGTTCGATCAGTTCGATATTGCCACGCGCAAGAACACGGCCAGTCGACTGGTTATATTCGACGCGCTGGGAGACCATGCGGTAGCCGGAATAGTGCAGTCGCACACCACCGGTCGCGATGACCCGTTCGGCATCCTTATTATAGGTAAGTTCGTTCGCTGTAAGCAGGAGTTTCGATTGGTCCTGAGGGTCACCTACGATGACACCGTCTTCAGCTAAAACGCTGGAAGCGGTTGCAACATATGCGCACACAGCAGCACCAGTCAGAAGGGCTGTCGTAAGCCGTCTGATATTCCCGCGGTCAAATACCGCCACTAGCCGTCCTCCTGATGAAGCAGAATGGTTGCACCCAACGCCAACGCCACGACAACTGGAACCCAGACCGCAACGAAGGGAGGGACAACGCCGCTACTCCCGAATGCCCTTACGAGCACGGTTACTACATAAAGCACGAAGCCGGAAACGATTCCACCCAGAATCACTGAACGGGATTGTGCAAAACGGCTGAACTTTAATGAAACAGTCGCGGCAATGAACGTCATCGCCACGAGAAGAAAGGGCATGGACAACAGGAAGTGGTACTGTGTCTCCAGTGCTTTCGAAGAGATTCCGAAAGACTGCGCTACCTCGATTTTGTGAGAAAGATCAAAGAAAGCAACGGTTTCCGGCTGCGTCAGACGCTCCTGAACGAATTCCTGTCTCAGATTGGTACTGATTCTCGCCGTTGCTTCCCGCGTTGGTACATGACCCGGGCGGATCTCGGCAACGTTGTTAAGAAGCCAGTAACCATCTTCCAACTTAGCCGACTGTGCATCCTGACGCAGGAGGATGTTACCGTCCTTGTCGAGGTGTATAAGCACCACATCCTTGAGCAGGGTGCCGTTGTCTTCGAAGCTCTTTGCACCGATGATCGTATCCTGCCCGCCGCTGCTTTGGCGAAGCCATGGAAGAACCTGCTGCTGGCGTGAAGCGCCGCCTTCGTTGCGCCATCCCGATTCGACCGCCAGCGATTTGCTTTCGCCCCAAGCTGCTATCGGGTTCAGCACCGTGATGGAGAGAATGCCGAGAAGAATGGCACCACCGACGAAGGGTAGAATGAACTGCCATGCGGAAATACCGGCAGCGCGCGTCACCACCAGTTCATAACGACGGTTGAGCGAAATCAACGTCGTCATGCCCACGAAGAGAGCGACGAACGGGATCGTCTGCTGAAGGATGAGAGGTAGACGCAGGGCTGTGAGGCCAAGGGCAGCCGGAACGGAATATCCGGGTAGGCCCGACATGCGTCGCGCCGTCTCGCTGAAGTCGGCAAGAAAGATGATCGCGGAGACGCCAAGCAGGAACCAGAAGGTGGTCATGGCGTAGCGTCGGAGGAAATAGCGTGCGAGGGTGCCAAACATCATGTGCTTTGCCCTCCGGTACCGGATGCTTTAGGGGGCGAAAAGCGCTTCTGAATGTTCAGCAACGCATTGCCGAAGGCGCGGGGCATCCGCAGTTTCTGGCCGGTCAAAAGCAGGAAGATGGAAATGCCACCGCTGACCACTGGAACCGCATAGACGAGCGGTATGAACGCAGCACTCTGCTTGACCTGATTGGTAAAGTAGAAGCCGAGCCAGCGCAGCATGAATGCGGTGAGGAGTGCCGCCACCATGGGATGCAATCGGGCCTCGCGGTGGGAGCGGGCGTCGCCTGCGACCACGAGCGAAATCAGCGCAAAAACGAAGGGGAACATCCAGTCCACCAGACGGCGATGAAGTTCCGACTGAAACGCGCCGGGTGCCTTTTTATAGCTGTCTACATTCTCGTCCGGCGAGAGCAGAAATGCCAGGCTGGCATCGCTGGATGAAATGGAAGGCTCGCTATCGCCCTTTTCGGACATGGTGGAAAGATCGAACGCATAGGAGAGGAACTTGACGACGGAGACTTTGCCATCAGGGGTCTTCTGCTGCACTTCGCCATCGCGCATGGTCAGCGATGCGCCGCCTTCATCGATCATGCCTTCCTTGGCATAATAGATGAGATCGTAATTCGGGTCACGGCGATCTGCGACGAACAGGCCGCGAAGGATGCGCCCCTGACGCTCACCGATCTGCACATAAAGTCCGTCCTGAATGGTGCGGAATGTTTTCTCTTCGATGACCGACGACAGGAGGTCGGCATAGGCCGCGGCCACCATCTGCCTTGCGGCGGTACGCGCGGGCGGCTCTGCGAAATTGGTGATTCCGAAGGAAACAAGGCTCATCACAGCGCCGAGAATCAGGACCGGCTTGAAAATGATCGTGCGAGGCGCGCCGGACGCATCAATGATCGCCAGCTCCGAATCGGTGTTCATCGCCGTCAGCGTCTGAGTAATGGCAATGACGAGGGCGAAGGGCAGCACAACGGGAATGAGCGTCGGCAACAACATGGTGGCCAACGTGACGAAAGAGCCCATGGACTGGCCGGTATCGGTGACCAGATTGATTCTCTGTAGAACCTGAATCGTCCAGATAATGGCCAGAACAGGCATAAGCGCGACCAGAAACATCTGCGTCGTGCGTCGCAATATGTATCGTTCAAGAAGCGTCATTCGATCCCTGATGAGGTATTTCCATTTCGTTCCCTTCGCGGGAACTTTTTCTATCTAGCTGCAAGAAGCGAGAATGGCGACTCCGCGACACTCACAAATCTGTCTTGTGCGGCAATTTTTCTTAACCCTGTGTCTTTTTGTTGGTGACGTCTTTTTTGATATCGGCATGACTGATTCATAAAATTGCCATGCCTGAAACCGATTGCAGGGTTGCGCCGGAGACGGAAAACGTGATGATCCCGCGCATCCTGAAATATAGTGATGAGCGAGAACATGTCCGCCAAATTCGATATCTCTTTTGCCAGCTCCGCCACGCTTGAGAACGCCAGCGCTATTTTGCTGCAGGCGTCCGGCGAAAATGCTCCTGCCGGTCAGGCGCAGGTTGATCCCGCAGGCATATTGGCGAAGGCCGCCAAGGTCTCAGGCTTTGCCGCCAAGTCGATGAGCGTTCTGGATGTCCTGGCCCCGCAAGGCTCTGACGCGGATCGAATCACGGTTATCGGTCTTGGGAAAGCTGCCAAGCTGACGGCCCATGACTGGCTGCGGGCAGGTGGAACGGCTGCGGCCAATTTCAAGAAGGCCGAAAAGGTCGTCATCTATCTCGACGCGCTTGGTATCGATGTCGATGGCAAAGCCGCTGCCGATTTTGCTCTCGGCCTGCTGCTTCGTGCCTATAGCTTCGACACCTATAAGACAAAAAAGAAGTCCGACGACGACAAGACTCCGAAAAATGTCGAGGTCATCATCGTAACCGCCGCCCACGCAGAGGCAAAGCACGCTTTCGTAACAGCCGAGGCTGAAGCGCAGGGCGTTGTTCTTGCGCGCGATCTCGTCAACCTGCCGCCGAATGTGCTGGGTCCGGTCGAGTTTGCCGAAAAGGCCGAGGAGTTGAAGAAGCTCGGCGTCGAGGTTGAAATCCTTGGCGAAAAGGAAATGAAGAAGCTTGGTATGGGCGCTCTGCTTGGCGTTGCCCAAGGTTCCGTCCGCCCGCCGCGTCTGGCCATCATGCACTGGAAGGGCGGCTCCAAGAAAGATGAGCCGATCGCCTTCGTCGGCAAGGGTGTCGTGTTCGATACCGGTGGCATTTCGCTCAAGCCCGGTGCGGGCATGGAAGACATGAAGGGCGACATGGGCGGCGCTGCTGCTGTGACCGGCCTCATGCACACGCTGGCGGCGCGCAAAGCGAAAGCCAATGTCATCGGCGTTATCGGCCTTGTGGAAAACATGCCGGATGGTAATGCGCAGCGTCCGGGTGATATCGTCACCTCCATGTCCGGCCAAACCATCGAAATCATCAACACCGATGCCGAAGGCCGCCTCGTGCTGGCGGATGCGCTCTGGTACACCAATGATCGCTTCAAGCCGAAGTTCATGATCAACCTGGCAACGCTGACGGGTGCAATTACCGTTGCCCTCGGCAATCTTCAGGCCGGTCTGTTTTCCAACGATGACGAACTGGCGGAGCGCCTGACGAGCGCGGGTAATACGACCCAGGAAAAGCTGTGGCGCATGCCGCTGGGCAAGGATTACGACAAGATCATCGATTCGAAGTTCGCCGATATGAAGAACAGCTCGGGCCGTCTGGCGGGGTCGGTCACGGCCGCACAGTTCCTCAAGCGCTTTGTGGGAGATACGCCTTGGGCGCATCTGGACATCGCTGGCACGGCGATGGGGTCCCCGCTGACGGAAATCAATCAGTCCTGGGGTTCGGGTTATGGCGTGCGCCTTTTGAACGAACTCGTTCGCGCTCATTACGAAGACTGAGCTGCGCACTATAATATCAATGAAGCATGGGCGTTCCGATGACGGAAGTTCTTTTCTACCATCTAACGGAATCGAAACTGGAAGACGCCCTGCCGCCTCTTTTGGAAAAATCGCTGGAACGCGGCTGGAAGGTCGCGGTCCAGACGGCAAGTGAAGAGCGCCGCGATGCTCTCGACGTTCATCTCTGGACATTTCGGGATGACAGCTTCATGCCGCATGGAACAGATGCGGCGGAAAACGCCGCTGCCCAGCCTGTGGTGCTGACGATATCGGCCGAAAATGCCAACGCCGCGAATGTACGCTTCATCGTCGATGGCGCCGAGCCACCACCGCTCGAAGCCTATGAGCGCATCGTTTTCATGTTCGACGGCTATGACGCTGCGCAACTTGAGAGCGCGCGTGCGCAGTGGAAAAAGCTGAAAGGCGAGGGCCATACGCTGACCTATTGGCAGCAATCCCCGGAAGGTCGCTGGCAGAAGAAGGCTTGAGGGCGCGCGACGCCGTAAACTCTACCTTTAGGCGGGATTTCTGCAATATTGGGGTGGTTATCGTTCTTGGGGGATCGAAATTATGACACTGATGGCTTTGCTGATTTTTGCTGGGGCTTTGATTGCTGACTCTGTCAGCCCCGGGCCGACTGTTGCGGCGCTGGTCGCACGAGTGCTATCGCAAGGTGTGCGCAATGTCCTGCCCTTTCTGATCGCAATATGGATAGGCGAGGCCATTTGGCTCAGTGTTGCGCTTGCAGGGCTTGCCGCCCTGGCTGCTTCTTTCCATCTGCTTTTTGAAATCATTAAATGGATAGGCGTGGCATACCTGTTTTATCTTGCCTGGGTACTATTCACCAGTCAGCCAGAGGTTGGCGACCCTGAGCCGTCAACAAAAGGAAAAGGCTTTAGCGCCTTTATGTCCGGGCTTTCCATTTCGATCAGCAATCCCAAAAACATGTTGTTCTACCTCACTCTCATGCCTTCGCTCATCGATATGAAAGGTGTGACGGCAATGGGATGGTTACAATTGGTCCTGACCCTGCTTGTAACCCTGGTCGCCGTTGATCTTTCGTGGGTATTCCTCGCGTCGAAGGCAAGAACGTTCCTTCGAAATAGCCGCGCTATCCGCCGGATTAATCAAGTGAGCGGAGCAGCTATGGCTTTGGCGGCTGCCGCGATCGCCACACGCTGAGGAGGTTAGGAGTTACTATCCGACCGCTGGTCACGCAAATGTCTTAAAGGCCGCGACATTAGAGGTGACGCAGACTTACCAAAGCGATGGTTGTAGCAAACTCAGTCCTTGCCGAGATATCCTAGACAGAAAATCCAAATAAAATCGCCGGGTCATTCGCTGGAAAACACGTAGTCTCTTCTGAAGACCCCGCGATAAGCGACTCTTTCCGCTCAGTTTCTCTGGATATCAACATTTTCTAAAACGGAAGGCTGGTGATGATAAGCGGGCTCGCAAAATGGGCAACGAAAACATGATTTGAAGTCTGCGCCGATTGTCGGCCTAGGTCTTGCTAATGTAGTGCGTTAACAAACATGCTGTATGCAACACTCAACGAACGGAGCGTTGCGCGACAGCCGAGGAGAATGAAATGGGTCAATCCGCCCCGTGGCCGGTCAACGAAACAGAGCGTCTAGTTGCTGTCCGGTCCATCCTGTCTCTGGGATCTGGCCCGACACCGGAACTGGCTTCGCTTTCCGAGCTGGCAAAAGGCGTGTTCGATATGGCGCGCGCCGCCATCCATATCGTCGATGAAGACTGGTTGCGGATTGCGCATCAGGCGGGCATTCAGGTCAGCGAATGCTCTCGCGATATCTCAATCTGCACCCGCGTGGTGCTTTCCAATGATGTTCTTGTCGTGCCGAATTTGAGTGCGCATCCGGAATTACGCGGCTTTCCCTATGTCGAAGGCGGGCCGAAATTCCGGTTTTACGCCGGTGCGCCCATCGAGTTGGAGCCGGGGCTGACGGTCGGGGCATTTTGCATTCTGGATACGTCTCCGCGTGAGTTGAAGCCGACCGAAGTGGAAAGCCTCAAGCGTTTTGCGGTTCTGGCAGGGGCGCTGTTGCGACTGCAAAAAGCCAACTTCACCATGAGCCTTGCCGAGCGTGCCTTGCGCGATGCTGCCATGACCGACCCGCTGACGGGTTTCTATAACCGCAAGGCGCTGAGTGGCCTGGTGGATTCGCAGATGTATGCGGCCTTGCAGTCCAATGAGACCTTCGGTGCGCTTTATCTGGATATGGACGGTTTCAAGACGATCAACGATACGCTGGGCCACGGCGTTGGCGACCGTGTTCTGCACGAGGCTGCCTGCCGCATTCGCGATGTCATCCGCGCCGAAGACATTGCCGTGCGCATGGGTGGAGACGAATTTGCGGTGTTCATTCCGCGACCAGCCGGTTCTGACGTCATTTCAAAGCTGGCAGAGCGGCTGCTGGAAGCTTTCCGTCAGCCTTTCAACATCGATGGTCGCCTCATCAGCGCGCCGCTCAGCATCGGCGGCGCGATTGCACCGCAGTCAGGGCAGGATTGCCTGTCGCTGCTGCAGAGTGTGGATGAAGCGCTGTATCAGGCCAAGAAGGATGGGCGCGACCGTTTCGTCAGCCGCGCCATCTGACCGATCAATCGAAGAACGAATCCACGAACTTATGGCGACCGAGCAGGAATGCGTCGGCCACATGCGTGAGCGGTGCAAGGTCGACGTCGGAGGTTCTGGCCTTGATGATCTCTGCGAAGCGTTCGTAGAGGGCAGGGTATTCGCGCTCCGGTTCGGACAGTTTCTGCTCGCCAGCGATGGAGAGCTTCGCGCCGCCTTCTGACAGAACCATCTGACCAGCTTCGGTTTCAGCCACGATATCCCAGCTCTGCTTGCCCGTCTGGCGCCAGTCGAATTCGGCATGCACAGGCATCTGCGTCACATCGGAGAACTGGATGTCGGCTGCAATCGGTGCATCGCGGTTCTCAGGGAATTCCAGCGTGGCCTTGGTCACGAACAGTGCGCGCGGCAGGATGTGGGTGATGATCGACAGCGCGTTGATGCCGGGATCAAACACGCCGAGACCACCTGCCTGCCAGATCCATTCCTGGTTCGGGTGCCAGTGGCGCACGTCTTCTTTCCAGATGACGTGAACGCTGTTGATCCTGGTGGAGGCGAGGAAGCTTTTTGCAGCTTCGACAGCAGGCGCGTAACGAGAATGCCAGCTAGCAAACAGCGAAAGTTCCTTGGAATCGGCCAGACGAACCAGATCCTGCACTTCAGATAGCGTCGCACCGGGTGGCTTTTCCAGGAAGACGTGCTTGCCCGCATTCAGCGCGGCGTATGCTGCGGTGTAGCGGTATTGCGGCGGCATGCAGAGCGACACGGCCTGCACGTCCGGAACGGCTTCAAGCAGCGCTTCGATGGTGCCGTAGGATGGCACGCCATCAACGGTACCATGGCGGCTGGCGGTGGCAATCAGATCGAAATCCGGATTGGCGGCGATGGCTGGAAGGTGCTGGTCGCGAACGATTTTGCCGACGCCGACAATGGCGAGCTTGGTAGCTGACATGAAAGAAAACCCGTCTGAATGTTTCACTCGAATAATAGTACTTTATCGAGTTCTATCAGAAACATCGGCATCGGCAAGGCCGGGGCAGCCGCCTTTGCGTTTTCCTTTTCATCAGTCCAGCGAGGCGACGAGCAATGGTTTGTGCGCCGGTTTTTTGTAGATGAGATGGACGACCTTATAGCCTTCCGCTCGCAACTGCGTCAGCAAGGCGGGCAGCATGGCGGCGGTGCGCCTGTGGATATCGTGCATCAGGATGATGCCGCTGCCGCGATGGCGAAGAGCGGCAACGGTGCGCGAGGCGACGACGGCTGGGGAATCCTTGAAATAGTCTTTCGAATCGATCTGCACATCCATGATGACCATGCCACGATCCGAAATCATGTTGCGCAAGCGGCCGGTGTCGGCGAGGTAGGGAAAGCGGAAGAAAGAGGCATCGGTGTCTGTCGCCTTGGCAACGGCTTTTGATCCCTTGGATACCTCTGCTAGCGCGCGATCAAACGACATGGCTCTGAGATTAGGGTGGCTGAAGGTGTGGCTGCCGACGCTGTGACCGTCAGCAACGACTTTTCTGGCGATTTCGGGATGCGCCTGCGCCATCTGCCCGACCATCAGGAACGTGGCCTTGACGCCGAATTCATCCAGCGTCGCCAGAATGCTTTCCGTCCTGCCAGGAACCGGGCCGTCATCGAAGCTGAGCACGACTTCCTTGTTGGCGAGCGCGATGTCCTTCAGGGATGATACCATGATATCGCGACCGGCAAGTCCCCTGGGGTTGCGCGGATGCATCCATGCCGTTGGCGAAAGCGCAACGGCATCGCCGCTGACCGATGGCGCAGTAGGCATGGTCGCAGCAAATGCGGTTTTCAGGGAGCCTTCAGGCTGTGGTTTTCCGGCGCAACCGGTGAGGCATGCCGCAACGAGTGAAGCGGCAGAAAGGTGGCGGAAAACCATGGTGATTCTCGGAAAATGCAGGAATGAAACTGCCGAGAATTTCTACGATTATGGTTAATGGCTGGTTACTGTGGCGTTACGAAAACTAGGCTTCGATAGCGAGGCGGAAGGACTAACCCGCCATCGCCTCTTCATATTCGCTGGAAAGTGTCAGCCAGTGCTCTTCCGCGTCGGCCAGCTTGGCAGCGGCCTCACCACGTTCCTTCACCTTCAGCGCCGCCTTGGCGGGCGCTTTTTCGTAAAGGGTGGGATCGCCGAGTTCCTTGTCCAGTGCCTGAATCAATTTCTCAAGCTTTGCCGTCAAGGATTCGACTTCGTTGATCTTTTTGCGAAGCGGAGCCAGCGAGGCGCGCTTTTCGGCATTCGCCTTGCGCTGGTCCGCTTTTGAAGCGCCATCTATGACGACTTCAATTTTTTCGTCTTTTTTTTTACCCGAGGAGACAATGAGGTCGCGGTACTCATCCATATCGCCTTCGAATGTCGTCACAGTGCCGTTGTTGACGAGCCAGAGGCGGTCGACGGTTGCTTCGATCAGGTGGCGATCATGCGAGATGAGGATGACGGCGCCGTTATAGTCGTTCAATGCTTCGATCAAGGCGCGACGGCTATCGATGTCCAGATGGTTGGTCGGTTCGTCGAGGATCAGCAGGTTCGGCGCGTGGAATGCAGCCAGACCCATTAGCAGGCGTGCCTTCTCACCACCGGACAAGTCCTTGGCAGGCGTCGCCATCTTTTCCGTCGCCAGACCCATCTGCGCCACGCGAGCGCGGACCTTGGCTTCCGGTGCCTGCGGCATCAGCTTGCGCACATGCTCGACCGGATTGTCTTCCGGCACGAGGTCATCAAGCTGGTGCTGGGCGAAGAAGCCAATTTTCAACGATGGTGCCAGCCGCAGATCGCCGCTTTCAGGCGCAAGACGGCCCGAGATGAATTTGGCGAAGGTGGACTTACCGTTACCGTTGGAGCCCAGCAGCGCAATGCGGTCATCATTGTCGATGCGCAGATTGAGACCCTTGAGGATCGGATTGCCCGGCTCGTAGCCGACAGCGCCGCCATTGATGGCGACGATAGGCGAGGCAGGCTGCTTTTCCGGTTCCGGGAAGGTGATCGGCTGGACGTGATCCTCGATGACCGACGAAACAGTCCCCATGCGCTCCAGTGCCTTCACGCGGCTTTGCGCCTGCTTGGCCTTGGAAGCCTTGGCCTTGAAGCGGTCGATGAAGCTTTGCAGATGCTTGCGGGCCGCGTCGTTCTTGACCTTGGCCTTGGTCTGCAACTCGTCGGCTTCGGCCTTCTGGCGCTCGAACTGGTCGTAGCCGCCGCGATAGAAGGTCAGCTTCTTCTGGTCAAGATGCACGATGGCGTTGACGGCGTTGTTCAGCAGATCGCGGTCATGGCTGATGATGATGACGGTGTAGGGATAGCGGCGGATGTAGTCTTCCAGCCACAAGGTGCCTTCAAGGTCGAGATAGTTGGTTGGTTCGTCCAGCAGCAAAAGGTCCGGTTCTGCGAACAGAACGGACGCCAGCGCCACGCGCATGCGCCAGCCGCCCGAGAAGGACGAGGCAGGGCGAAGCTGGGCGTCCTGATCGAAGCCGAGACCGGCCAGAATGCTGGACGCGCGTGCTTCGGCGGAATGCGCGTCGATATCGACCAGACGCATCTGAATATCGGCAATGCGGCCCGGATCGGTTGCCGTCTCGGATTCGAGCATCAGCGCGGCACGTTCCTTGTCGGCAGCCAACACGATGTCGATCAGGCTTTCCTCCGTGGCCGGTGCTTCCTGCGCCACCTGTCCCATGCGGGCATTCTTGGGAATGAAGACCTCGCCGGTCTCCGCGCCAAGGTCGCCGGTGATGATGCGGAAAAGGGTGGATTTGCCTGCGCCGTTGCGGCCAACAAGGCCGGCCTTCGTGCCCGCGGGAAGCGAGACACTGGCGTGATCAAGGAGCAAGCGCCCGGCAATACGGGCGGAAACGTCTGAAATGGTAATCATGGCGCCGTTTTGGCCGAACTCATGTCTGAACGCAAGAGCGCGAAAGCCACAGCTTCAACGGTTTATGCGCCGATCTGCATCAGGTAGCTGTCGCGGGAACGTTGCGCCACTTCCCGACCATAGGGAATGACGCAATTGCGCGCGCCGCCGCGGGCTGCAAGAAGCGCAAGCTCGGCATGGCCGTAAAACTCCGCAGCACTCACTGTGCCTTCGGACGCAGCGACGCCCATTGAAACAGTCAGATGTTCGCCATCGCCTTCCTTGGTGGCGAACCGCAAATTCTCAACGGTGTGGCGCAACCGCTCTGCGATGCTCTGTGCCGTGTTTTGAGATACGTTGGAAAACAGGAAAGCGAAGTCGTTGCCGCCGATACGTGCCGCAAAGTCATCCTTCTTGATCGACGTGCGGAAAAGGGCTGCCAGGCGCCGCAACGCCTTGTTGCCAGCCGCAGAGCCGTATTTCTCGTTGATATCTCTGAAACGGTCGACATTCACCAGCACGAGGCAGACGGAGGCGTCGGTTTCATTCTGGAAAACCTCGGTCAGCTTTGCCAGAAACGCGGCGCGGTTGGGCAATGCAGTGAGGGCGTCTTTCAGAGATGCTGTCTGAAGCCTGCGGGCACTGTTTTCCTGCTCGCGGATTTTTTCCAGGCCCTGGCGCACGAAATTGTGGAGGCTTGCCTGCTCGTGATGAATATCCGCAAGCAGTTCTGCAAGATATTCCTCGGTCGTGTCTGATGCGGGACGCTCGGAGATAGAGGCAAGCAGCGCATCGGACCGTTCGAGGGAAGCGGAAAGCCGTGTCGATATCTGGTCGATCGTGTTTGTCGCTTCTGTCGCCGCATGGGCCGCGGCCATGCGTGAAAAGCTCGGCAGGTTATGCTTCTGGCCGATCATATCGATGTCATGCTGTTGTGGCGAATTGCCGAGCTCCAGAATATCGCGTCCCATGGCGGTATTGTGTCCGGCAAGAACTTCGAAGAAGAGTTCATAATTGCGCGGCAGCGGCGCAAGGTTCATCTTGGTGATGAACTGCGTAACCTTGGTGACGATGATGCCGCTTTTGTTATTGACGGGTAGTGTCATGTCCCACATCTCCACACACATGACCTGCCGTTGTCCGACGGCACCATAAGCTCATCGACATCTATTGTGCACGACACTTTAAAATACCATAAATATGTTGCACCAATTGCTGGTGGTGCAGCCATGTGAAGGAGTGATGCCTCTCATCACTTTTCATCATTTGATTGTGGTGTGGTTCGCTGGTTTTATGGTGCTGCACATTCACTTATTGGAAGGATCGGCCATGACATCGAGAACCCTCTATTCGCTGTGCGGTAGTGACGACGCGCGTCCCTTTTCTCCCCATTGCTGGAAAACCGTTTTGTCACTGGCGCATAAGGGGTTGGAGTTCGAAGAACGTCCGCTGGCCTTCACGGCCATTCCAGGTGTGGAAAACGGGTTCTCCAAAACTGTGCCGGTTCTTCGCGATGGTGATCAACTGATAAAAGACAGCTTCGAAATCGCACTCTATCTGGATGAGGCCTACCCGGACGCGCCGACCCTTTTCAACGGGGAGGGTGGTAAAGCTCTCTCCCGCTTTGTTGAAAACTGGTCGCAGACGCAGCTGCACCCGGCCATCGTCAAAATTGCGGTGCTCGATATCCACGACATGCTGGATGAAACGGACCGGGCGTATTTCCGTGAAAGCCGCACGAAGGCGCTTGGGCGAACGCTGGAAGAGGTGATTGCCCATCGCGATGCGGAAATTGGCGCCTTTCCAGCGAAGCTGGAGCCGATCCGCCGCATGTTGAACATCCAGCCGTTTATCGGTGGGGACAGCCCTTTGTTCGCCGATTATATCGTGTTTGGTGCCTTGCAATGGGCGCGCATTACCGCTGGCGTCGATCTATTTGGCCAGAAAGACCCTGTTCGTGGCTGGTTTGACCGCTGCCTCGACCTGCATGGCGCACGGGGGCGCAGTGTGACAGCGGCATGAAATGTGCCGCCCCTGTGGGCAAATCCGGGCATCCCCCTTGTTTTCAGGCCTACGGGCGGTTAAACACCGCCCACTTTCTTTCAAGGACAAGGATACGGACACATGGCGATTGAACGCACATTTTCGATGATCAAGCCGGACGCAACCAAGCGTAATCTGACTGGCGCCATCACCAAGGTATTTGAAGACAACGGCCTGCGCGTCATCGCGTCCAAGCGCGTCTGGATGAGCAAGCGCGAAGCCGAAGGCTTCTACGCCGTTCACAAGGAACGTCCTTTCTTCGGCGAACTGGTTGAAGGCATGACATCCGGCCCGACCATCGTTCAGGTTCTGGAAGGCGAAAACGCAATCCTGAAAAACCGCGAAATCATGGGCGCAACAAACCCGGCCAACGCCGACGAAGGCACGATCCGCAAGCAGTTCGCTCTTTCGATTGGTGACAACTCGGTTCACGGTTCTGACGCCCCTGAAACCGCAGCTCAGGAAATCGCCTACTGGTTCGCAGAAACCGAAATCGTCGGCTGATTCAATCTGGCAGGAAGCGGAATCGCCATCTCAGGCATACGCTTCAACTGATTGAGATCATTCAAAAAAGCCCGCAGATACGACCTCTTTATTGAGGTAACGATCTGCGGGCTTTTGCTTTTTGGTGGGCTTTTGTGAAGAGATTAACCGTCGGTGCCGCGCTGCTGGGTGATTGTCATGGCGAAGACACCGTTGCCGACGCTCCAGTCCGAATAGTCGTTTTCGTGCATGAAAATGAAGACATCTTTCGGAGATACGGATGCGTTTGCTTCCAGATTTCTAGTGATAGCCGCATACAGCGCACGCTTCATGGCATCGCTTCGTCCTCTACGCAGGGTGATCTCAACGACGATCACGTTCTCGGAACGCGCAATGCCATTGAAGCTGCGGTCGAAGAAAAACTCGCCATCGCGGTACTCGCTGACCAGATTGAACAACTCATCCTGGGGCATGCCGATACCTTCGACCAGCGCGTCATGAATGCTTCTGACGATATCCCGCTTACGTGATGGCTCGATTCCTGTTGGTACCGCTGTTCTGACAAATGGCATGTTCGTTTCCCTTATGAGTGATGCGAGGAAATATCACATAGGAGAACAACGCTATATTGACGTTATAGCCGATTCAATGTGAGTTAAACTCACATGAAAAATCGCAAGAACTTACCTGTGGCAGCGCTGCGTGCCTTTGAAGCTGCTGCACGTCACGGGCGGTTGACTGCCGCGGCTGAGGAACTGTCTGTCACGCACGGAGCGATCAGCCGACATGTCAGCCAGCTGGAAATGCTCATCGGTACGGAGCTTTTCGAGGGGCCAAGAAACCGACCGAAGCTGACCGCCGAAGGTCGAGTGTTCGGCTTTGCGCTGACGGCGGCGTTCGATCAGATGGAGGATGCGCTGCGTATCGTCGGGCGCGGCGATGACAGTATTCTAGATGTTGCCTGCCTCAGCACATTTGCCATGCGCTGGCTCATTCCGCGCCTTCACGATTTCACAGCGAAATATCCTCGCTATGATGTTCGTCTGGCAACCGACGATCGCCTGCCGCGAACCCAGATTGACGTTCAGATCTTGGTTTTAGCACCGAATATTGCGCTGCCGGAAAACTGCTCGCCTCTGTTTCAGGAGCAGCTCGGGCTCATTATCGCCCCGAAATTGCGAATGATAGGGCAAGCGGCGTCCATCCCGACGGTGCAATGCTGCCTCGATTGGAGACGAGAACGCGCCCGCATGTATGGAAAGAGTGGGCTCGGCTGACCGGCGAAGAAGAGCATGGCACTGTCGCAAGAACGAGAATTTTCGATCACTATCACCTGACCATTGAGGCGGTCCTCAACGGTTTGGGTGCGGCGATCGTGCCATGGCATCTGGTCACCGGAGACATTGAATGTGGTCGCCTGGTCGCGCCTTATGGCTTCTTGCAGAGCGAATATCGATATGTCGTGAAGGTTGAGCGCCCTGGACGGCGCAAGGCGGAGCACTTTATCGGATGGCTAAGAGACGCAATTGCTGAGTTTCCCGCGCCGCCTTAAAGCCACTTGTCCTTTGCCGTATCGTCAGCATCCTTGGCGGCAATCCAGTCACCCGCCGTGCCGTCCTTGGCATGTTCTTTTTTCCAGAACGGAGCGGCGGTCTTGAGGTAGTCCATGACGAAATTTGCCCCATCGAAAGCGGCCTGGCGATGGCGGGAGGCGGCGATGACGAGGACGATGTTTTCGCCGGTGTCTATGCGGCCATGCCGGTGGATTGCGGTGAGGCCGAGAAGCTGGAAGCGCTCGATGGCGAGTTTGGCGATGCGTAGCATTTCCGCTTCCGCCATGCCGGGATAATGCTCCAGTTCCAGTGCCGAAAGCGCGCCGCCATCATCACGGCAAAGGCCGGTGAAGGTTACGACTGCGCCGATGTTCTTGTCTGTCTGTGTGAGCAACCGTGCTTCTGCCGCCGCATCGAAATCCTCGACCTGGACGCGGATGGTAGGCTCGACAGTCACCGGTCAACCACCCGTCATGGGCGGGAAAATGCCGATTTCACGCGCGCCGACGATGCTCTCATCATGGTCGATGTGTTCCTGATTGACTGCAACGCGGATTACATCGGGAAATTCAAACGCTGCCTCGTACTCTTCGCCAAGCGTAGTGAGATAGGTGATCAATTCACGCGCCGTGGTGACCTCTGCTGGCAGATCGATATCGTCCTCGGATTTTCCGATCCGCTCACGCACCCATGCGAAGTAGACGATGTGAACCATCAATCGGCATCCACGATGTGCTTGAGGCCAGCCTTGAAATAATCGTAACCGGTGTAGATCGTCAGCGCTGCTGCAAGCCAGAGCAGGCCAATGCCAATTTCAGTCGTGTAGGGCAGAACCTGATCTCCCGCAGGACCCGCCAGCAGAAAGGCGATGGCGACCATCTGGATGGTGGTTTTCCACTTGGCGATCTGTGTGACCGGGACGGAAACCTTCAGCGCCGCCAGATATTCCCGCAGACCGGACACCAGAATTTCACGGCAAAGAATGGTAATCGCCGCCCAGAGAGACCAGCCTGCGATAGTGCCGTCTGCCGCCAGGAGCAACAGAATCGATGCGATCAGCAGTTTGTCTGCGATAGGGTCCAGCATACGTCCGATATTCGACGTCTGGTTCCAGATGCGTGCGAGATAGCCATCGAGAAAATCGGTAAGCGACGCAATGACGAACAGCCATAGAGCCGTCCAGCGCGCAAAATCCGAACTTTCCAGCTTTCCTTCGATGAAGAAACACAAAACGATGACCGGGACCGCCAGAATGCGGCCATAGGTCAGGAGATTGGGGATGTTGTACGCGCGCGAAGCCATGGGGAACCTGTCAGTCTGTATAGAACGTTGATGCAGCCCTGAGAGGCAAGCGTCAACACCCTATTATGTTTTTTTGCGGGTGTTGCCCGAAAGCGCGGGCATCAGTCTTTGCTGCTCTCGTGGAAGTGATTGTAAACCATTCGCGCCACCGTCTCGGAAATGCCGCCAACGGCCATGAGGTCACTCAATGCCGCACGAGATACTGCTTTCGCCGTTCCAAAATGTTGCAGCAGCGCCCGTTTGCGACCGGGGCCGATGCCGGCGATTTCATCCAGCGGGTTTTTGATCATTTCCTTCTTGCGGCGGGCGCGGTGGGAGCCGATGGCGAAACGGTGCGCTTCATCGCGCATGCGCTGGAGGAAATAGAGAACAGGGTCGCGGGGCGGCAGCGAAAAATCGCTGCGGGTATCGGTAAAGAAGCGTTCGCGACCGGCATCTCGGTCCACGCCTTTCGCCACGCCGATGGCCGTGACGCAGTCACGAATATCGAGCTCGTCCAGGATTTTGCGCACCGCCGACATCTGGCCTTGGCCACCATCGATGAGGATGACGTCCGGCCAGGCAGGGAAGGGCATGTCGGCTGCATCTTCCGGCGAAACGCTCTTGTTGCGATCCGGTTTTCCTTCTTCTTTCAACAGCCGTGAAAAGCGTCGCGTCATCACTTCGCGCATCATGCCGAAGTCGTCGCCGGGCGTGATGTCGGTCGATTTGATGTTGAACTTGCGATAGTGCGCTTTGGTAAAGCCATCCGGCCCCGCCACGACCATGCCGCCTACGGCGTTCGTACCCATGATGTGGGAGTTGTCGTAAATCTCGATGCGGCGCGGCACATAGGGCAGGGCGAAGGTCTCGGCAAAACCTTTCAGCAGTCGGGCCTGTGAAGAGGTTTCAGCCAGCTTGCGGCCATGCGCCTCGCGGGCATTGGCCAGAACATGGTCGGCTACGTCCTTCTTCTCTCCACGCTGTGGCACGGAGATGGTGACCTTGTGGTTCGCCTTTTCGCTCAAGGCTGCCGCCAGCAATTCCTGCTCATCAACCGTTTCTGACAGCAGGATTTGTTTCGGCACCGGCTTGTCATCGTAAAACTGGGCCAGGAAGGCGTTGAGAATTTCAGAGCCGGGTAGGGAGGGATCTGCCTTTGGGAAATAGGCGCGATTGCCCCAGTTCTGGCCGGTGCGGAAAAAGAACACCTGAATGCAGGACACGCCGCCCTCATGGTGGATAGCGAAAACATCCGCCTCCTCGATGCCAGAGGGATTGATGCCCTGATGGCTTTGCACATGCGAAAGCGCAGCCAGGCGGTCGCGGTAGATGGCTGCGCGTTCGAAATCGAGGTCTTCGGACGCTTCATTCATCTGGGACGCGATTGTGGCCTTCACGCTCTGGCTTTTGCCGGAAAGGAAGTCCTTCGCCTCTTTTACCAGCTCGGCATAGCCCTCATCACTGACCTCATGGGTGCAGGGTGCGGAACAGCGCTTGATCTGGTGAAGAAGACAGGGGCGAGTGCGGCTTTCGAACACGCTGTCGGTACAGGTGCGGATGAGGAAGGCGCGTTGTAGCGAATTGATCGTCCTGCCAACGGCACCGGCAGATGCGAACGGGCCGAAATAATCGCCCTTGCGCGCCCGCGCGCCGCGATGCTTGAAAATGGCAGGAGCGCGGTTATCAGCAGTGATCAGAATGTAGGGGAAGGATTTATCGTCGCGCAGCAGAACATTGTAGCGTGGGCGCAGACGCTTGATGAGGTTTGCTTCCAGCAGCAAAGCTTCGGTTTCCGTGCGGGTCGTCACGAATTCCATATGGGTCGTCAGCCGCACCATCTGGCCGATGCGGTTGGAATGGAAACGTCCTTGCGCATAATTGCCGACGCGCTTCTTCAAGGAGCGCGCCTTGCCGACATACATCACGTCGCCGGCCTCATTGAACATGCGGTAGACGCCGGGGCTGTTGGGCAGGTGTTTGACGAACTCGCCGATGAGATCCATGCCCTTCAGGCCGGATTCGTTTTTCCAGCCCGCATTCCAGTCCATGGCAGCAGCCGAATATTCCCCTGCTGCCTCGCCGGTGGAGGGGGCTACATCGTCTTCATCATCGTCGTTGTCATCGAAGAGAACACCGCCATCGGGCAGCTTCTTTCCGTTCATTCAGGTATCTCCGCCACATCCGGGGTTTCCCAGCCAAGGTGCTGGCCACCGTCGAGTGTGATCATCTGGCCGGTCATCGACGGCGTGTCATATAAAAAGCGAATGGTCCGACCGAACTCATCCGGTTGCGGGCCACGCTTTAATATAAGGGCGTCGATCTGCGCCTGAAAGTGCTTAGGCTCCTGTCTTTCACTTTTAAACGACGGGCCGGGGCCGATGGCGTTGACCCGCACCCGCGGCGCGAAGCTCTGCGCCATGGTTTTCGTGGCCGTCCACATGGCTGATTTCGACAGCGTGTAGGAATAGAAACGGGGCGTAAGCGCCAGAACGCGCTGATCGATGATGTTGACGATGAGGCCCGACGCATCCTTCGGCAATTGCCGCACCAACGCGGCTCCGAGAATCGAGGGTGCACGGACATGAACGGCAAAATGCGCGTCGAAGGCCGAGGAATCGAACTCATCAGCACTGTCATGACGGAACACGGATGCGTTATTGACGAGGATTCCAATGGGTCCAAGCGCAGAATTTGCGCTTTCCATCAATTTTTCCGTCGAGTCCGAATTTTCGAGGTCGGCCTGTACGACGGCCGCTTTTCCACCTTTTTGCCTTATTGTGTTAGCGAGTGCTTCAGCTTCAGCCAGAGAAGAGCGTGCATGCAGGGCTATCGCAAAGCCTTCCGCAGCAAGATACTCCGCTATCGCGCGACCCATGCGGCGCGCGGCCCCGGTAATCAATACGGTTTTCGGTATAATCTCTTTCAAAGCTAATCTACGCCCTGCTTATGCCTCTGGTAACGAGGGATATAGGTCCAAAGGTTGAGTTTTGCACAGCACGAGGGGTGATTATACAGAATTATCCAGACGCGATGCGTTCGAAGTAATTTAATTTAAATACATGTAAAAAACCGCTCTTCTTAAGTTAACCGTTCATTATCCTTAATAGATTTTTGTGTCATTTTAGCAACGTCCCATTTCTGTCACGTCGCTGCCCCAATCAATTCACATTTTGGCTGTGTGATCTCCTCAATCACCCATCATTTTGATCATCAGTCGGGCAAGGGAACAAACTGTTTTACACCGCGTTGGGAACATGTGTTTGAGCACCCCGCGGGTATGAAAAGGAGAATAGCATGCGTACTATCGTTGCAACACTTATGGCGACCACAATGGCAGCTGCAGCGTTTTCAGCAGCAAAGGCAGCCGACGCTGTAAACGAAGTGCCGCAGGCACCTGTCGCTTACGAGCAGCCAGCCCCTATCAGCAACTGGTCTGGTGCGTACCTCGGTGCGACCGCCAACTACGACTGGGGTCGTTTCACCGGTAACGGCGGCGATCGTGATGCCGACGGCTTCGGTGGCGGTCTCTATGGTGGTTACAACTGGCAGAGCGGCCAGCTGGTTTACGGTGCAGAAGCTGACGTCAACCTCGGCGACAACAAGGGTTCTGCTGGAGTTGGCAATCTCGGCGAGTCTCTCGAAGGCAAGCAGGGCGTCAACGGTTCGATCCGCGCCCGCGTCGGTTACGACATGAACCCGTTCCTGCTCTACGGTACAGGCGGTCTGGCCATCGCTGACCAGAAGGTTAGCAACTCCACGTCCAGCGACAGCGCAACAGCACTCGGCTACACAGTTGGTGCCGGTGTAGAAGCCATGGTGACCAACAACATCACGGCTCGCGTCGAATACCGCTACAGCGACTACCAGGATAAGGACTACTCGCTGGATACCGGTAGCGTATCTCGCGGCTTCGACGATCATAGCGTTAAGGCTGGTATCGGCGTAAAGTTCTAATCCCATCAGGGATGGATGTTAAAAGCCGGGGTTCGCCCCGGCTTTTTTCGTTTTTGTTTTACGGTCGCAAAAAACAGATGTGGCGGGACGGATAAAACCGCCCCGTGTTTTGTTTCAGGCTGGTGCTTTCATCTCGGCATAATCCTTGAAGCGTTTGCCGAATGTCTCAGGCCAATCCGCCAAGGTCTTGCGACCGCCAGCCCATTCGCCTGCGAAACGCAGATCGAGATAACCAATCATCGCCGCAAGCGCGAAGTGACCGCCATGCAGCTTCTTGCCTGTCTTGGGCAGATTCGCATTGAGGTAGTCCAAGCCCTTGACCACCTTGCTCCACTGCTTATCGATCCATGGCTGGTGGACCTTGTCCTCGGGGCGGGAGCGGCGCTCGTAGACGATGGCCAGAAGGCAATCCATGATGCCATCACACAGCGCCTCCAACACTTCCGCTTCGGTGCGCTTCTCGCCCTTTTTCGGGTAGAGCTTTGCGCCCGAAAGACGGTCCAGATAATGCATGATGGCGACGCTATCATAGACCGAGCCACCTTCATCCAGAATCAGCACCGGGATTTTGCCCAGAGGATTGTTGTCCATCAGGGTTGCCGGTTGGGCGCTGGTGTCGACGCTTATACTGGTCACGTCGATGTCGAGATAACGCGCGGCCATACGAACTTTCGCGGAGTAGGGGGAGGCGGGCGAATAGAGCAATTCCATGGGTATTCTACCTTTGGGGTTTTAGCGGATGGGTATGATTTCAGTGGTGTTTGAACGGCAGCCTTTGCGATCTACCTCCGGGCAAGTCCGAAAGCCGAGGTCTTTGTTCATGCAGATGCGGATTTCTTCCAGCCTCGACCCTTCGCAGCTTATGGCGAGACCCTGTTTCGTCATGCCAGGATTTTCCGCAACGAATGCGCTTTCGACGGCATCTGCGGAGAGCGTTTTGCTGCTGGCGCCGGATGATATGTCTTTTGGCAGTTTCACGCGCTGATAGGCGGCGCGGATCGTATCGAGATAATCCTTTTGCGAGAGACCGCTGCACGACCCATGCTTGCGCCATTGGTGGCCGATGAGACCCATGGACGGCATGATGTCGAACATGCTGCGGCCAAGGCTATCAGGCACAAGCTCCTGTTTGTCCTTGCCGCAAAATTCGGGATAGCCACTGTCATTCTGCGGCCAAAGGCCGTGGACGATGAACCCGTATTTCCGATTGCTGCCGCATTGCTGGCGGCTGTTTTGTCCAACGTCGCTGGCGCAAAATGCGGGTGACCACGACAATGACAGCACGTAAAAATCAAAACCTGAACCAACGGGCGGCTGTGGCGTTTGCACAGTCACAGGCTCAGTTACCGAAACTGTGACTGGCTGCTGTGGCATTTCCGGGCTTTTCACATCGAAGATGACCCAACCTGCCGCAGCCAAGGCGAGGGCACCCAATGCAATAAAACCGGCATATTGTTTCATTGGGCCAATTGTCTTTCCGTGCCGGTGATGACGAAGTCTTGATCGGTATCGGCTTTTATACCATCCCGCGCTTGTGGCAAACAGGCGACCGAAAAATGAAACATCGATGATAGTCTTTGTTGAAACGGAGCTTGTATAACGAATAAGCTGAACGAATCCGGCAAAATGCCACGCGCCCGGGTGGAGGAGTAAGTCCAGGCATGCCCGTATGAAATTGAAAAAGTACATCTGGCCTGTCGTGGGCGTGGCGACCATCGGGTTTTCCGTCTGGCTGCTGTATAAGGAACTGAAGCACCTTTCACTGGACGACGTTTGGGGCAGTCTCGCTGCCATCAATCCGCATCACTGGTTGATGTCGGGGCTTTGCACACTCGTCGCCTATGCCGCACTGGCAGGATATGACAGGATTGCCCTGCAACATCTCAAGCGCAAGGTCGGTTGGCTCTTCATCACGCTGACGTCTTTTACCACCTACGCCCTGTCGCACAATGTTGGCGCATCGGTGTTCTCCGGTGCCGTCGTGCGCTACCGTGCCTATACTTCCAGAGGTCTCAGCGTTTCGGAAATCGGAGTGCTGGTAGCCCTATGCTCTTTCACCTTTGCCATCGGCACCATCATGCTCATCGGCTTTATTCTGGTGTACGAGCCTGAGATAACCGAGCGCTTCGTCGGCGTTTTGCCCGTCGAGGCATCTGCGACGACTGGCGTTATTTTGTTGGGAATCGCGGGCCTTTATCTGCTTGGCAGCCTGTTCAAGCTCCGCCCATTGAGAATAGGTTCTTTCACGCTCTTCTATCCAGCGCCGCACCTCGTCATACAGCAACTGGTGATCGGCCCCATCGAGCTGCTGGGTGCCGCGGGCATCATCTATTTCGCTTTGCCTGAAGCGGGAAATCCCGGCTTCATGGTGATTCTGGGCATCTTTCTGATATCATTTTCCGCAGCTCTGATATCGCACGCCCCTGGCGGGTTGGGGGTGCTGGAGCTGGTCTTCGTCACCGGCCTGCCGGACATGAACCCGGCAGATGTTATCGCGGCGCTGTTGGTTTTCCGCCTGTTCTACCTTATTATTCCCTTCATCATCGGCCTGTTTATCATCCTCTTTTTCGAGAGGTCACAACTGGCCGTGGCGGAGCGTGAAGAGCGGCAGGCGGAACTGAAGTAGCGCAGCTACTCGCCGCGCAGCCAGAATGCGCGGTGCGAGGCATACCGGTCCTGCGCCATCGTGGCTCTGAGAACCGGCAAAATCGTGTGCAACTCATCCTTCAGCGTGAAGGGCGGGTTGACGATGATGAGGCCGGAGCCACTGAGGCCTTCCACCCGGTCGCTGCGAACGGAAAGCTCGGCGCACAGCATTTTCGGGATTTCGTAGGACTGAAGAAGCTCGTGGAAGTCCTTGATTGGAGCGCTTTTTTTCAGCGGGTACCACAGGCAGTAGGTGCCGGTCGAAAACCGTCGATAGGCCTTGTGAAAGCCATCGGCCAGTCGCTCATATTCGTTGTCTTTTTCAAATGGTGGATCGACCAGCACGAGGCCACGCTTTTCCTTGGGCGGCAGATGCGCGCCAAGCGACAGCCAGCCGTCGAGTTCCGTCACGCGTGCCTGATAGTCACCTTCAAACAGACGTGACAGCGCACGGAAATCATCCGGGTGCAGTTCCATGGCCGATAACCGGTCCTGCGGGCGAAACAGCATACGCGCAAGCTTCGGCGAGCCGGGATAAAACTGGATGCCGCCGTCAGGATTGAGGTCTCTGACCGCCGTCAGATAGGGTTCAAACAGTTCGGCCACCGCTGGCGGCAGGTCTGCGTCCAGCAATTTGCCGATGCCGGTCTGCCATTCGCCGGTTTTCTGCGCTTCCACGGAGGACAGATCGTATAGACCGATGCCCGCATGCGTATCCAGAACGCGGAACGCCTTGTCCTTGTTCTGCAAGTAGCGCACGAGCCGCGCCATGACCGCATGTTTGAGAACATCGGCAAAATTGCCAGCGTGATAGATGTGCCGATAGTTCATGCGCGCCGATGCCTTTTATGAATATTCTTGATGGTCGTCACTTGGCCCTTTTGGCCGGATTACCTTTGCAATATACAAAAGTCATGAATGATGCGACCCCGATTTCCGCCAAAGCCGTGACTGGTGCCGTCAGCATCGGTCACACCGTCTGTCCACACGACTGTCCAAGCGCCTGCGCGCTGGAGGTGGACATCACCGCCGATGGCCGAATCGGCCGTGTGCGGGGTGCCAATGCCAACACCTACACCGCTGGCGTCATCTGCGCCAAGGTGGCACGCTACTCGGAGCGGATCTACCATCCGGGCCGGTTGCTGACCCCGAAACGCCGCAAGGGCGCAAAAGGCGCGGGGGACTGGCAGGAGATCAATTGGGAGAACGCTCTCGATGAGATTGCCGACGCTTTCGTCAAGGCGGAAGCAAAGCATGGTGCGGAAGCCATCTGGCCGTATTTCTACGCCGGAACCATGGGGCAGGTGCAGCGCGACAGCATCGAGCGGCTTCGCCACGCCAAGAAATATTCCGGCTTCTTCGGCTCCATCTGCACCAACATGGCCTGGACGGGTTACGTGATGGGCACCGGTGCCCTACGTGGCCCTGACCCGCGCGAGATGGCGAAGGCCGATGTGGTCGTCATCTGGGGCACCAATGCCGTTGCCACGCAGGTCAACGTCATGACCCATGCGATCAGAGCCCGCAAGGAGCGCGGCGCAAAAATCGTGGTTGTGGATATCTACGACAACCCGACCATGAAACAGGCAGATATGAAGCTGATCGTGCGTCCCGGCACGGATGCGGCCCTTGCCTGCGCCGTGATGCACATCGCCTTCCGCGATGGCTATGCCGACCGTGCCTATATGGCGAAATTCGCGGATGATCCCTCGGGGCTCGAAGCACATCTTGCATCCAAGACACCGCAATGGGCCGCTGATATTACCGGGCTCTCGGTGGAAGAAATCGAAGCTTTTGCAAAGCTCGTCGGCACCACGCAGAAAAGTTTTTTCCGTCTCGGTTACGGTTTCGCCCGCCAGCGCAACGGTGCCGTTGCCATGCATGCGGCATTGTCCATCGCCACCGTGCTGGGCTCCTGGCAGTATGAGGGCGGTGGTGCGTTTCACAACAATGGCGACATCTTCCGGCTGAACAAGGCGGAACTGATGGGCACCGCTTACGCCGACCCTAACGTGCGCCAGCTCGACCAATCACAGATCGGTCGTGTGCTGACCGGCGATGCCGAGGCTCTGCGCTATGGTGGGCCGGTGACGGCGCTGCTGATCCAGAATACCAATCCGGTCAATGTCTGCCCGGAGCAGCGGCTGGTCAAACAGGGTTTCATGCGCGACGATCTGTTCGTTGCCGTGCATGAGCAGTTCATGACCGAGACGGCAGAGCTGGCCGATATCGTGCTGCCCGCCACCATGTTCCTCGAACATGACGATATCTACCGCGCCGGTGGCCAGAACCATATTCTGCTCGGCCCAAAACTGGTGGAGCCGCCCGAAACTGTCCGTACCAACCTCTTCGTCATCGAGGAACTGGCGAAGCGCCTCGGCGTCTCCGATATGCCGGGCTTCGGCATGACGGAGCGTGAGCATATCGATCTCATTCTGAACCCGGGTGGGTGGGGTGATTTTGACAGCCTTGCCGAGGAGAAATGGATCGACGCGCAGCCGCCGTTCGAAGTCGCGCATTATCTCGAAGGCTTCGGCTATGCGGATGGAAAATTCCGCTTCAGCCCGGATTGGCAGAGCGGCCCTTCACCCAACAAGCCGCCTAAGAATGTGCCTGTCATGGGACCGGTGGCGGAACTTCCGAAATTCCCGGATCAGGTGGATGTCATTGAAATGGCCGATGCCGAGCATCCGTTCCGGCTGGCGACATCACCTGCCCGTAACTTCTTGAACTCAACATTTGCCGAGACGAAGACGTCCGTTCAGAAAGAAGGACGGCCGGAACTGATGATCTGTCCTGCCGATGCCCAACGCTTGAACATAGCGGATGGTGATGTCGTGCAGATCGGCAATGGACGCGGACAGTTGCGCATTCACGCGAAGATCGTGGAGGGTGCGAAGGCAGGTGTCCTGATCGCCGAAGGGCTCTGGCCGAACAAGGCGCATCTGGATGGCGAGGGCATTAACGTGCTGACGGGTGGAGACGCCGTTGCGCCCTATGGCGGCGCGGCATTTCACGACAACAAGGTTTGGCTTAAGACATTTTAACAGGACTATGGAATGCAGAAATTCGGCAATGCGACGATTGAAATTCTGAAAGACGAGACGCTTTCAAAAAACTGGTACCACCTTCGCAACATCACTTACAATTACACAAACTCCAAAGGTGAAACGAAAACACTGAAGCGCGAAGCCTATGATCGCGGCAACGGCGCGACCATTCTGCTCTACGACCCGAAGATAGACAGCGTGATTCTGGTTCGCCAGTTCCGTGTGCCAACCTATGTGAATGGCTATCACGGCTGGCTGCTGGAAACGCCCGCAGGCTTGCTGGATGGCGATAACCCGGCAGATGCCATTGCCCGTGAGGTTATGGAGGAAACCGGCTATAAGCTGCGCGACACACGCTTCCTGTTCAAATCCTTCATGTCGCCGGGTTCGGTCACGGAAGTTCTGCATTTCTTTGCTGCGATTGTCGATGCGACCGACCGTGTAGAAGAAGGCGGTGGTGCCGCCCATGAAGACGAAGACATCGAAGTCGTTGTCATTCCATTGGCAGACGCCATGAAGATGATCGAAGACGGTGATATCTGCGATGGCAAGACCATCATGCTGTTGCAATGGGCAGCGCTTAACCGGGCGTCCCTGACGCAGTGAAATCGATGGAGTTTGATGTGGACGAGATAGCGACTGACAAATTGGCGAGACCCCGTGACGACGACAGGGTCAAGCTGATCTCGAAAGAGACCGTCTGGAAGCGTTTCGTCCACCTGCAGACGCTGGTGTTTGATCAGCGGATGCCGGATGGCCGCGTGATCCACATCGACCGCGAAGTGCACGACCACGGCAGCGCGGCCGCGATCCTGTTGTTCGATCCCGCGAGAGACGCTGTTGTTCTGGTCCGCCAATTCCGCCCCGCCGCCTTCGTAAATGGCGATCCCAGCTTCATGCTGGAAGTCCCCGCAGGCCTCATCGATGACGACCAGCCCGACGAAGCCATCCGCCGCGAGGCGATGGAGGAAACCGGCTATGCGGTGAAAGACGTTCAGTATCTCTTCGAGACATATGCCAGCCCTGGCACGTTGACCGAGAAAGTCGGACTGTTTTACGCTCGGGTCAATCTGGAGGAAAAAGCCGGGATTGGCGGTGGTCTGGATACGGAAGGCGAGGACATCGAGGTCCTGTCCATTCCGCTGAACACGGCATTCAATATGATCACGACAGGTGAAATCACCGACGCGAAGACGATTATCCTGTTGCAGTGGGCGATGCTGAACCGGGCGAGACTGTGAGCTTAAAGCCGTCCCGTATCCATCCGTTGATGCAAAATACGAACGACATTGACCGTCCTGCTGTTTTCCTTGAAGAAAATGACATGCGAGCCAGCAAGCGTTTTGCGGTAATCTGTGCGAACGTGTTCGGCGGACTGAGAGATAATTGACCCATCGGTGAGCCCTTCGATTGTCTTACGTATCAAGTGAACATAGATTTCGGCTTGTAAAACGCCCCAGTTCTTCTCCGTGTAGTCCCAGATCAACTCCAGATCGATTTGGGCTTTCGGTGTAAGAAGATAAGTCCTCATCCAGCGTTTTTCTTTCGCTGAACAAATGTATCGAAATCAAATGGGGCAGCAGAACCGGAATTTTCTCCTTCAATAAGGGCAGCTCTTAAGTTGCTCAATTCCGCCTCTCGCTCCTCCAAGAGCCGCAAGCCAGCGCGAACGACTTCACTCGCCGACGTAAAGCGGCCCTGTTCGATCTGCTGTTCGATGAAGGCGTCGAAATGATCGTTGAGATTAACTGACGTGTTCTTTCCCAAGGGCGGTCTCCTATCCGGGAGGCCGAATGTACCAAAAATTGGTAATCAAGGAAATGCCGTTCAGACCGAAATAAGCTGCTGCGCGGCGTCATAGGCATCGTCGCCACGAATGGCCTTGCCGCCCTCCATCCGCACCTTGCCCTCTGCGAGCAGCTTGAGCGCCAGAGGATAAAGCTGGTGCTCCACGGTTAGAACACGTGCGGCGAGGGTATTTGCGTCATCGCCTGCCAGAACTGGCACCGCAGCCTGGCCGATGACCGGGCCTTCGTCCATGCCTTCAGTTACGAAATGCACGGTACAGCCGGTGATCTTCGTGCCGCTTTCGATGGCGCGTTCATGGGTGTGAAGGCCGGGAAATAGGGGAAGTAGCGAAGGGTGGATGTTGATGATGCGGCCTTCATAGGGTGCGATGAAATCGCCGGAGATGAGGCGCATGTAACCGGCGAGGCATATGAGGTCGGGGGCGATTTCGCTCAGCGCCGCCAAGATGGACGCCTCGTGTTCCGCTTTGTCTGCATAGGTCTTGCGCTCGAAGACGAGCGTGGGAATGCCGAACTCTTGAGCCTTCGCAAGCCCGCCTGCCGTTGCCTTGTCGGAAATCACGCAGGCGATTTCCGCCGGAAAATCCGGGTCCTGGCACGCCTGCGCCAGAGCCATCATGTTGGAGCCGCTGCCGGAAATGAAAACAACGACGCGCTTGCGGGCAGGGGCGGGGCTCATAGACCGAGCGTGCCCTTATAGATCGTGCCATGTCCATCTTCCGCACGAGCGACCATACGGCCGAGGGCAAAAACGGTTTCGCCTTCGGCAGTCAGCGCATCGGTCACGGTCTGGGCGTTTTCTGCGGAAACGACGACAATCATGCCGACGCCGCAGTTGAAGGTGCGCAGCATTTCGTTGGGGGCAACGCCGCCGGTCTTGGCAAGCCATGAGAAAACGGCGGGAACCTTGATAGCGTCGAGATCGATTTCAGCCGCCAGATGCTTTGGCAAAACGCGTGGAATGTTTTCCGGGAAGCCGCCGCCGGTGATGTGCGCCAATGCCTTGAGGGCACGGGTTTCACGAATGGTTTTCAAAAGCGGCTTTACATAGATGCGCGTCGGAGTCAGCAAAGCTTCGCCCAGCTTCTTGCCATCGGCGAAGGGGGCGGGGGCGTCCCAGTCGAGACTGGAGATCGAGACGATCTTGCGCACCAGCGAAAAACCGTTGGAGTGAACGCCTGAGGAAGAAAGGCCGAGAATGACGTCGCCTTCGGCAATATCGCCTGCCGGCAGAAGCTGACCACGTTCGGCGGCACCCACGGCAAAGCCAGCAAGGTCGTAGTCGCCATCCGAATACATCCCGGGCATTTCAGCGGTCTCGCCGCCGATCAGCGCACAACCGGATTCGCGGCAACCTGCCGCGATACCGGTAACGATCGCCGCACCCTGATCCGGGTCCAGCTTGCCGGTTGCGAAGTAGTCGAGGAAGAACAGTGGCTCTGCGCCCTGAACGACGAGATCGTTGACGCACATGGCAACGAGGTCAATGCCGACAGTGTCGTGGTAGTTCGCATCGATTGCGATCTTGAGCTTGGTGCCAACGCCATCATTGGCAGCCACCAGGACCGGGTCTGTGAAGCCAGCGGCTTTCAGATCGAACAAGCCGCCAAAGCCACCGATTTCACCATCCGCGCCGGGGCGGCGGGTGGAGCGCACGGCTGGCTTGATCTTCTCGACCATCAGGTTTCCGGCGTCGATATCCACGCCTGCATCGCTGTAGGTAAGACCGTTCTTGCCTGACTGGCTCATGGCTCTTGTCTCCACTGGTTCCGTATGGCGTCGCCATTCGCATGAGACGGGTGCCGATGCAAGTATGAGCGCGGTAAAAGGCAGGTTTTTCACGCCTTTTGGATGTTTTTGTCCTATTGTCATGGGAAAGATCAGCGGTTACGAATTTGGCAAAGCTGCTACACTTGACCAGCCCGGTGCGCACATCCTATCTCCTAGCGATGGCGTGACACTCTATAGCGCTGATAAGGAGCAGACGATGCAACCACATATCAGAGGCCTCAACCTGAGACGCCAGATCTTTTTCTGGCTGGGTGCTCTCGTATTTTTCGTCGTTTTCCTGATGGTCTTCAGCTCCATCCTGCTGCCGTTCGTTGCCGGCATGGCGCTGGCCTATTTCCTTGATCCGATCGCCGATTGGCTGGAGCGACGCGGCTTGAGCCGGATGATGGCAAGCGTGATGATTCTCATTTCCTTCGTTCTGCTGTTTGCGCTGTCGTTGATCATCATCATACCGCTGATCGTCGCGCAGGCGTCGGAGTTCATCACCCGCATTCCGCAATATATCTCGTCGCTGCAGCAACTGATCGCCGGTGCCGATACCAATCTGCTTCCAAGCTGGGTCAGTTCGCAAATCGATTCGGTGAAAGAAAACTTTTCCAAACTGTTGAGCGAAGGTGCGGGCTTCATCGGCACCCTCCTGACGCAAATCTGGAACTCCGGCAAGTCGCTCGTCGATGTGATCTCGCTTCTGGTGGTGACGCCGGTGGTGGCATTTTATCTGCTGCTGGACTGGGATCGCATGATCGAAAAAGTCGACAGCTGGATACCGCGTGACCATGTGGCTACCGTGCGCCAGATTGCCCGTGATATGGACAGCACCATTGCAGGCTTCATTCGCGGACAGGGTTCGCTTTGCCTCATTCTCGGCGTTTATTACGCTGTAGGCCTTTCGCTCGTCGGGCTGAATTTCGGGCTGTTGATCGGATTTTTCGCGGGCGCAATCAGCTTCATTCCCTATGTCGGTTCCATGATCGGCCTCGTGCTGGCGGTTGGCGTTGCGCTGGTTCAGTTCCTGCCGGATTACGTCAACGTCATACTGGTGCTGGCGGTCTTCTTCTCTGGCCAATTCATCGAGGGCAACATCTTGCAGCCGAAACTTGTCGGCAGCAGCGTTGGCCTCCACCCCGTTTGGCTGATGTTTGCGCTGTTTGCGTTTGGCGTGCTGTTCGGCTTCGTCGGCCTGCTGGTCGCGGTGCCTGCTGCAGCGGCGGTTGGGGTGCTGGTGCGCTTTGCGCTGTCACGTTATCTCGAGAGCGATCTGTACCATGGCCGCGCCGCCAATCTGCCTTGGGAGGGGGAAGGCGCACAGATAGAGGCGTTGCCGCCGAAAAAGATCGATTCCCAGAGCTGAAGATGACTGAAAACAACAAACCCGGTGCCAGCAGGTCCAAGGCCGAGCAGCTACCGCTTGCCTTTTCGCATCAGACTGCAACGGGTCGCGAAGATTTGCTTGTGGCAGCACCTCTGCGTGCCGCTGTCAGCATTGTTGACGAGTGGCCGAGCTGGCCTTCGCCGGTTGTCATCCTCGTCGGGCCGCAGGGGTCTGGAAAATCCCATCTTGCCAGCATCTGGAAAAATACCAGTGGTGCGGTGGAAATCCGGCCAAAGGCGGGGGGCGATGCCGCACGCGCGGCCGAAAACAGCCCGGTCCTTTTCGAGGACGCGGATAGCGATGGCTTCGATGACACGGAATTGTTTCACGTCATCAACAGCGTACGTGAAAATGGCACATCGCTGCTGATCACCACACGAGACTGGCCCGCCGCATGGCCGGTAAAACTGCCTGACCTTCGTTCGCGCCTGAAAGCTGCGACTGTGGTGGAAATCGGTGAGCCGGACGAGGATTTGCTCGGGCAGATATTGATGAAGCTCTTTGCCGACCGACAGCTTTACATGGATGACAAAATTGTCAGCTATATCGTTACGCGTATGGAGCGATCCCTCAACACGGCGCAGACGATTGTCGAAAAACTCGATCATCTGAGCCTGTCACGGGGAACGCGCATCAGCCGGGCAATGGCAGCAGAGGTGCTGAAAGAGCTTGGCAGCGACGTGGACGAGGATTGACTGTCACAGTTCCGTCGTCAAACTGTTATACGGCCATAACGGCATCGAAACGCGGTCTGGATCGCCGATGTCTTAACAAGACCTGAAGCTGCGCAGGCCTGTCCTGTATGCCAGCCATCGGTCTGAATCTATTAAAGGGCGGAGTATTCGATGGATTCGGTAGTGCAGGACGGTGTGGACGAAAGCACGCAAACGGCAACCGAGGTTCAAGACCTCTGGGACAGCCCCTTGCGTTTCATAAACCGCGAATTCTCCTGGCTGCAATTCAATCGTCGTGTTCTGGAAGAAACGCTCAACACCGATCACCCTTTGCTGGAGCGACTGCGGTTCCTGTCTATTTCGGCTGCCAACCTTGATGAATTCTTCATGGTTCGTGTTGCCGGTCTGGAAGGACAGGTCCGCCAGAATGTGACTGTCAAGACGCCTGACGGCAAGACGCCTGCCGAACAGCTTGAAAATATTCTGAAAGAAATCGACAACCTTCAAATGGAGCAACAGGCTTCATTGGCTGTTCTTCAGCAATACCTTGCCAAGGAAGACATCTATATCGTTCGCCCGGCATCGCTTTCGGATCAGGACCGCGTCTGGCTGGAGAACGAGTTCGAAGCATTGATCTTCCCGGTGTTGACGCCCTTGTCGATCGACCCTGCGCACCCGTTCCCTTTCATTCCCAATCTGGGTTTTTCGATGGGTCTGCAACTGGACAGCGTCAACGGTCGCGAGCCGATGACAGCGCTTTTACGTCTGCCGCCAGCGCTGGACCGCTTCATCCGCTTGCCGGACGACAAGAATGCCATTCGCTACATCACGCTGGAAGACGTGGTGGGCCTTTTCATCCATCAGCTTTATCCCGGATACACGGTTCGCGGTTTCGGCACGTTCCGCATCATCCGTGACAGCGATATCGAGCTTGAAGAAGAGGCGGAAGATCTGGTCCGCTATTTTGAAAGCGCATTGAAGCGCCGCCGCCGTGGCTCGGTCATCCGCATCGAAACCGATAGCGAAATGCCGCCGTCGCTGCGCCAGTTCGTTGTTCACGAATTGGGCGTGCCTGATAATCGCGTCGCCGTGCTGCCGGGTCTTCTGGCGCTCAACACCATTTCCGAACTCGTCAAGGCACCCCGCGACGATCTGAAGTTCGAGCCCTATAACGCGCGCTTCCCGGAGCGTGTGCGCGAACATGCGGGCGATTGCCTTGCAGCCATCCGCGAAAAGGACATGGTGGTCCACCATCCCTATGAGAGCTTCGATGTTGTCGTGCAGTTCCTGCTGCAAGCGGCGCGTGACCCCAACGTTCTCGCCATCAAACAGACGCTCTACCGCACCTCCAACGATAGCCCCATTGTCCGCGCGTTGATCGATGCTGCCGACGCCGGCAAGTCGGTGACGGCGCTTGTGGAGTTGAAGGCGCGCTTCGATGAAGAAGCGAATATTCGCTGGGCTCGAGATCTTGAGCGCGCCGGCGTTCAGGTCGTCTTCGGCTTTATAGAACTGAAAACGCACTCCAAGATGTCGATGGTCGTGCGCCGCGAAGACGGCAAGCTGCGCACCTATTGCCACCTTGGTACCGGCAACTACCACCCGGTAACGGCAAAGATTTATACCGACCTGTCGTTCTTTACCTGCAATCCGAAGATTGCCCATGACATGGCGAACATCTTCAACTTCATTACCGGTTACGGTGAGCCGGAAGAGGGAATGAAGCTTGCCGTTTCGCCCTATACGATGCGCTCGCGCATTCTCAAGCACATCAATGATGAGGCTGAGCATGCCAGAAACGGCGCGCCTGCGGCGATCTGGATGAAGATGAACTCCTTGGTGGACCCGGAAATCATCGATTCGCTTTATAGGGCCAGCGAAGCTGGTGTCGAGATCGATCTTGTCATTCGTGGTATCTGCTGCCTGCGTCCGCAAGTGCCGGGCCTGTCCGACAATATTCGCGTCAAATCCATCGTCGGACGCTTCCTCGAACATAGCCGTATTTTCTGTTTCGGAAATGGTTACGGCCTGCCTTCCGACAAGGCTTTGGTCTACATCGGTTCAGCCGATATGATGCCGAGAAACCTTGATCGCCGCGTTGAAACGATGGTGCCGTTGGTCAATCCAACCGTGCACGAGCAGGTTCTTTCACAGATCATGCTTGGCAATCTCATTGACAACCAGCAGAGCTACGAGATACTGCCGGACGGAACGTCGAAGCGCATCGAGGTGCGCAAAGGCGAGGAACCGTTCAACGCGCAGCACTATTTCATGACCAATCCTAGCCTTTCGGGCCGTGGTGAAGCTCTGAAATCCAGTGCGCCTAAACTGATTGCTGGGCTGATATCATCCCGCAAGAAACAGGCTGAATGACACGATCAGAAGCACAGGGGCGGCTTACCGGTCTCGCCCCCGTTTCCGTCATAGATATTGGTTCGAACTCCGTTCGTCTCGTTGTTTATGAAGGTCTCTCGCGCGCCCCTGCGGTGCTCTTCAATGAAAAAGTCCTGTGTGGGCTCGGCAAGGGTTTGGCCCTGACGGGCCGCATGGATGAGGAAGGCGTGACGCGTGCACTGGCTGCACTGCGCCGTTTCCACGCTTTGTCCGAACAGGCGCAGGCGCAGCAACTCTACGTGTTGGCAACGGCTGCCGCGCGTGAAGCCTCGAACGGCCCGGACTTCATCCGTGATGCGGAAGCCATTCTGGGCTGCGAGATAGAGGTTCTCTCCGGCGAGAAAGAAGCGCTCTATTCCGCCTATGGCGTGATCAGCGGCTTCCACGATGCCGACGGCATCGCGGGCGATCTGGGCGGCGGTTCACTTGAGCTTATCGACATCAAAGGCAAAACCTGCGGCGAGGGCATCACCCTGCCTCTGGGTGGATTGCGGTTGTCCGAGTATTCCGGGGGCTCGATTGACAAAGCGGCGAGCTTTACAAAAAAACAGGTGAAGACTGCAAAGCTGCTCGCCAAGGGTGAGGGGCGTACCTTTTATGCGGTTGGTGGCACATGGCGCAATATCGCCAAGCTGCACATGGAAATTACCGGCTACCCACTGCATATGATGCAGGGATACGAGTTGTCTCTGCCGGATATGCTGAGCTTTCTGGATGAGGTCATCGCGTCCAAGGATAGCAAGGACCCGGCCTGGCAGGCGGTATCGAAGAACCGCCGGACGCTTTTGCCATTCGGTGCCGTCGCCATGCGCGAAGTCCTGGTAACGATGAAACCCGCCAAGATCGCGTTTTCGGCACAAGGCGTTCGTGAGGGTTATCTCTATTCGCTGCTGCCCGAAGCCGAGCAGAATGCCGACCCTCTGCTGGTCGTTGCCGATGAGCTGGCTATCCTGCGCGCCCGTTCACCTGAACATGCGCGCGAGCTTGCGGACTGGAGCGGACGAACTGTGCCGATCTTTGGTATCGATGAGACGCCTGACGAGGCGCGATATCGCCAGGCTGCCTGCCTGTTGGCGGATATCAGTTGGCGCGCGCATCCCGATTATCGTGGCTTGCAGGCGTTGAACATCATCGCGCACTCCTCGTTCATCGCCATCACGCATCCCGGTCGAGCCTATATCGCGCTGGCCAATTATTATCGCTTCGAAGGTTTGAACGATAATGGCACGACTGAGCATTTGACGACCATTGCGGGCGAGAGAATGCAGGTGCTTGCCAAGCTGTTGGGCGGGCTGCTGCGAGTGGTTTACCTGTTTTCGGCGTCCATGCCGGGGGTCGTCGATCATCTCAAGTTCCGCCGCTCGGAGCGGAACGATATCGACCTGGAATTTGTCGTGCCGCATGAATATTGCGATTTCGCCGGCGAGCGGCTTGAAGGCCGACTTCAGCAATTGTCCAAGCTGACGGGCAAGAAGCTGGCATTTGTGTTCGAGTGAGACATAGAGAGTGAAGCCTGCAATTTGCGTTGCAGGCTTCATCTCGAATGCTTACTTCGCGTCCAGCAAGTCTTTTACCTCAAGCAGAACGAACTCGTTGTCATCAGCCTTATCCAGCGCACGACCGGCCGAGAAGGGCAGGTTGTTGTCGTTGCCAACGATGATGTGCGTGGCATCAACACGGTCGACATTTTCGATGGTGACGAACGGCATCGTGTAGGTGCCGTTGCTGCTACCCTGATGGGCCTTCTTGTCGGGGTCAGCGATCTTCATAAGGTCGATATAACCGATCTTGCGCGCCGATTTGCCGACGTTGGCATCGTTGAACTCGATCTTGTAAATGCGCTTCAGCTTGGCAGGAACGGCAAAGCAGTTCGCTTCAGGCTTTTTCGGATCAGCGCAAGCCTTGTCTGCCGTGCCAGCACCGTTATCGCGCTCGATGACGATAGCGGTGCTCTCGTCCAGCATGTTGAAGTCACCGATGGCTTCGCTACCCTCTGCCAGCGGATAAAGCCATGTGCGACCAGTCCAGGACTTGGAGGCGACATCGAGTTCGATGATGCGCAGGCCTGTGGCGTCGTCTTCGGTTTTTTCGACCTGACCCTCGGCATTATAAAGCGGGCCTTCCAGAAGGCCGTATAGCTTGGAGCCATCCTTGGACATCGCCATGCCTTCAAAGCCGCCGGAGCGTTTCAGGTTGAACGAAGGCATTTTCTGTGTCGGATTGCCCGGCAGGCCAAGCGTTGGATGGTCAGGCGACTTCACTTCGATATCGCCAGCCTTGGTAGCGACGACATCGGTCAGTTTGCCGTCACGGGTAAACTTCAAAATATAAGGGCCAAATTCTTCCCCGACCCAGAAGCCATCGGCAACCGGCTGGATGGATTCGACGTCGAAGTCGGCGCCGGTGAGATAACGCTTGTCCGAGCCTTCCATGACGATGGGGAAGGGTGCCTTCTTGTCCGGGTCCGACAGGAACACCGTTTCCAGCGCCTTGACTTTGCCCGCAGTCCAATCGAACGAGAGGTGGTGTAGCATCAGCATTGCATCGCTGGAATTCAGCTTCGATCCGAAGCCATTGTCGGACAGGCTCCAGAAAGTTCCGTCTTCCATTGTCTTGATGCCGGAAAAGCCCTGCATGGCCTGACCGTCGAATGGCATGGACAGACCTGTGGTGCGAATGCCATCCTTGCCGGGCACGGTGCCCAAACCTTCAGCGCGCTTGCGGTCCGGCGTTGTGAACTTGGCAGATGTCTTCAGATGCTCTGGCGCATCGTCCGGAGCCTTGATGATTGTGTTGGCCGGAAGCACGGCCTGAGACACGAGCTTTGCGGGAAACTCCTTCTCCGCAGCGAAGACGCACGTGGTGCCGAGAGCAAGGATTGCGGCGGAAGCTAGGAGGGTCTTCTTCATGGAAATACCTGTCGGTTTGCGTGTAGATGCAGGCACCGATAGGCATGCTTTATGACATCAGCATAATGCCGCTTTGAAGATTTCATGACGCTTATAAAGCAGGTTCTGTCAAGCCGCGACGGGATGGCGGCTGAGTGCGCAGACACCCAGCGTCTGCCCGCGTCCCTTTACGGCATGTTCGCCCAGATACTCGCTTCTCACGCCCTTCGGCAGTAGAAGTTGGTGGGCAAGATCGGACGAGATGAGAACGGGATAGCCCAGCATCTTGCTCAGCGATTCAAGGCGAGCGGTGGTGTTCACCGTATCGCCGAAATAGGTGATCTTGTGATGATCCACACCGATTTCCGCGGTGATGACCGGTCCGCCATGAATCGCGAAACGCAGCTTTGGAACGGTACCGAAACGCGCAAGCCATTCGTCGCGGCTGGTTTCGATCGTGGCAAGAATATCGAAGACACAATTGATACAGGCGGCACGGCGGATCGCCACGTGATAGGGCCAAGTGATGATGGCCGCGTCGCCGATGTAATCATCGATCACGCCACCATGGCGCCTGACAGGAGCGGCATAGGTGGAAAACAGTTCCCCGAGATATTCCTGCGCTCGCAGATCGCCGTTGGTTTCGGCAAAGGATGTCGACCCCACGAGATCGATGAACAGGAAGACACGCTCTTCGCTGACGGGGCGGCGATAGCGGCCGATAATGAGGTCGATGAAAATATCGCGACCCAGCAATTCGCGCACGCGCATGATGAAGACGATGACGGCGCAGACACCCAGGGTGAAGACAAGCGTTTGCATTTCGGCATGAACGGCTCTGCGCCAACCCATGGGCAGGACGCCAGTCGCCCACAGGATCGTTCCACCGAAGCCAAAGCCACAAAAAACGAGGATGGCATAGATGAACAAACCAACGACGATATAGGCGGGTGTCGGCAGCATGCTGATACGGCGTGAAAGCCCCGGCATGATGTAACCGCGCTCGAATGCGAGAATAGGCGCGCATGCAAACAGAGCATAGGTCGCGCCAATCAGCGCGCCGCCGCCATATTCCAGAAATGCATAGGCCACACCGCTGCCGGCAACCGCCAGAAACAACATGACATAGTCCAGCATTGCGAGAATTTTTCTCATCGGGCTCTTTTTTGCAAACAGGTCGGTTGGACGCTGCCATCCATGATTGGAGACAGACATCTGATTCCCGCCGGTTGCGACCTTATTGTGGAAACGCCCGGCCAAAAAGTGATGTTTCGGTAATGTAGCGCCGATGGATGCCGGATGTGGCCGACTTGCATCGGTCCTCTCAAGCACACCCAGTGGTTACGGCGCGAAAGCCGCTAGTCCTGAGCTTCGACTTGCGGAAGCTCCAGCGCTTCAACCTTCTTGCCCGCGAAACGCAAAGCCACTTCGCCACGGATCAACTTCAATGCGGGCTCTCCGAAAAGATCACGCCGCCAGCCGGATAGGGCAGGGACTGCGGCGCTTTCACCGTCCGACGCGATCCTGTCGAGATCTTCACTGTTGGCGATGACCTTTGCAGCCACGCTATGCTTGTCTGCCGTCAGTTTCAGCAGAACCTTGAGGAGTTCGACGGCAGCCCCCGAACCTTCCGGCGAATGGCTCTGGCGCGGTGCCGTCGGCATCTCGCCTTTCGGCAATGCCAGTGCCGCATTGACTGTTTCGATGATAGCGGTGCCGGAGCCTGAGCGCTCCCAGCCCTTGGGTATGGTACGAAGACGCGACAGGGCTTCGGTATCCTTCGGCTGCTGCTGGGCGATCTCAAAAATAGCGTCGTCTTTCAGAACACGCGAACGCGGAACATTGCGCGACCGTGCCTCACGCTCACGCCATGCGGCGATGAATTTGAGGATTGCGAGTTCGGTCGGCTTGCGAAGACGCGATTTCAACCGCAGCCAGGCATCATCAGGGTGCATATCGTACGTCTCGACCGATTCGAGAACATCCATCTCTTCCTTCAGCCACGAGGAGCGGCCTTCACGCTCCAACTGCGCTTTCAGTGCGAGGTAGACGTCGCGCAGATGGGTCACATCGGCCAGCGCATAATCCAGCTGCTTTTCAGTCAGCGGACGGCGGCTCCAGTCGGTAAAACGCGAAGACTTGTCGATCTGGACATTCTTGATCTTCTGGACGAGCTGGTCGTAGGAAATCGAGTCGCCGAAGCCGCACACCATGGCGGCGACCTGCGTATCGAAAATGGGGTGCGGAATGAGGCCGCCCAGATGGTGGATGATTTCGATGTCCTGGCGCGCCGCATGGAACACCTTGATGACATTGGCATCAGCCATCAGTTCGAATAGAGGCGTCAGATCGATATTCTTCGCCAGCGGATCGACCAGCACTTCCAGTGTCGGACTTGCCATCTGCACGAGGCAGAGTTCCGGCCAGAAAGTCGTCTCGCGAAGAAATTCCGTATCAATAGTAATGAATTCGGATTTCGCCAGTTCCTTGCAGGCATCGGCGAGTGCTGTTGTCGTCTCAATCATTGCGTCATTCAGCCAGTCACAGAAATCGATCCGTCTTACTTTCCCTTTGGTAAGCGCATGTCAATATGAACGAGGCGTTTCCTGGTTCTTTGTATGGTCTTTCCCGCACCTTCTGTGGCCTCAAACTGGAAATTTGGCCGACTTGTCATGCAGAATGGTGATTGCGCTCTCGGTGACACGGGTGCAAAGAGGGGCATGGAAGATGCGCTTTACCTTGACAAATCGGGTCAGTCATGCGCTTTTCCGGCCAATTTTCGAAAGAGCGGCAGACCATTTGCCGCTGCATCTTCAGGATCATAAAATGCATCGTTACCGCAGCCACACCTGTGCCGCTCTCCGCAAGTCGCATGTCGGCGAAACCGTTCGCCTGTCCGGCTGGGTTCACCGTGTGCGAGATCATGGCGGCGTTCTCTTCATCGACCTTCGCGACCATTACGGCATCACGCAGGTGGTGGCAGACCCGGACAGCCCGGCCTTCAAGACGGCGGAAGTCGTTCGTGGCGAGTGGGTCATCCGCATCGATGGCCTCGTCAAGGCGCGTTCGGAAGACACGGTCAACAAGACCATGGAAACCGGCGAAATCGAGCTTTACGCGCAGGAAATCGAAGTGCTGGCCGCTTCGAAGGAACTGCCGCTGCCGGTCTTCGGTGAGCCTGACTATCCGGAAGACGTACGCCTGAAGTACCGCTTCCTCGATCTTCGCCGCGATACGCTGCACAAGAACATCGTCAAGCGCACTCAGATCATCTCCGACATGCGCCGCCGCATGGGCGATATCGGTTTTGCAGAATATTCCACACCGATCCTGACGGCATCTTCGCCGGAAGGCGCGCGCGACTTTCTCGTGCCGAGCCGTATCCATGAAGGCAAGTTCTTCGCCCTGCCGCAGGCTCCACAG
The DNA here is from genome assembly GCF_001562555.1 of Agrobacterium bohemicum. Classification (NCBI taxonomy): domain Bacteria; kingdom Pseudomonadati; phylum Pseudomonadota; class Alphaproteobacteria; order Hyphomicrobiales; family Rhizobiaceae; genus Agrobacterium; species Agrobacterium bohemicum. The sequence goes on along the minus strand of NZ_KQ961023.1, from coordinate 527,929 downwards.
CAGTACAAGCAGCTTCTGATGGTGGCCGGTTTCGACCGCTACTTCCAGATCGCTCCCTGCTTCCGCGACGAAGACCCGCGTGCAGACCGTCTGCCCGGTGAATTCTACCAGCTCGACCTCGAAATGAGCTTCGTGACGCAGGAGGACGTTTGGGAAACCATGGAGCCGGTCATTCGCGGCGTGTTCGAGCAGTTCGCCGAAGGCAAGCCAGTAACCCAGAACTTCCGCCGCATCGCCTATGACGATTCGATCCGTACCTACGGTTCCGACAAGCCGGACCTGCGTAACCCGATCGAGATGCAGGCGGTGACAGACCATTTCGCCGGTTCCGGCTTCAAGGTATTCGCGAACATGATCGCGTCCAACCCGAAGGTCGAAGTATGGGCCATTCCTGCCAAGACCGGCGGTAGCCGTGCGTTCTGCGACCGCATGAATGCATGGGCGCAGGGCCAGGGCCAGCCGGGCCTCGGCTACATCTTCTGGAAAGAAGAAGATGGCAAGGTTGTTGGTTCCGGTCCGCTTGCCAAGAACATCGGCGAAGAACGCACCGAAGCGCTGCGCGTTCAGCTTGGTCTCGAGGCAGGCGATGCGTCCTTCTTCGTTGCCGGTGATCCTGCCAAGTTCTACAAGTTCGCAGGCGAAGCCCGCACCCGTGCAGGCGAAGAGCTGAACCTCGTTGACCGCGACCGCTTCGAGCTGTGCTGGATCGTCGACTTCCCGTTCTTCGAATATAACGAAGAAGAAAAGAAGATCGACTTCGCCCACAACCCGTTCTCCATGCCGCAGGGCGGAATGGACGCGCTGGAAAATCAGGACCCGCTGACGATCAAGGCGTACCAGTACGACATGGTCTGCAACGGTTACGAAATCGCTTCCGGCTCCATCCGTAACCAGTCGCCTGAACTGATGGTCAAGGCCTTTGAAAAGGTTGGACTCAGCCAGCAGGACGTGGAAGATCGCTTCGGCGGCCTCTACCGGGCCTTCCAGTACGGCGCGCCTCCGCATGGCGGTATGGCCGCTGGCGTGGACCGCGTGGTGATGTTGCTGACCGGCACCAAGAACCTGCGCGAAGTTACGCTGTTCCCGATGAACCAGCAGGCGCAGGACCTCCTGATGAACGCTCCGGCACCAGCTACGCCAACGCAGCTTCGCGAACTGGCGCTGCGCGTCGTTCCGACGCCGAAGAAGGACTGATGCTGGTTATCCAGAATTAAGAAAAGGGCTGGCGGAAACGCTGGCCCTTTTTGTTTGTCGCGATCATACGCGCAATAAAAAACCGCCCTGCGAAGGGTTCACAGGGCGGCTTGAAGTTCAATCTTCAAAGACTATTCGTTGGCAGTAACCGTAACGCCCAGGACCTGCGGAATGGTGTTGGGTGCACCCATGGCCGCGCCCATGATCATTGGGAAGGGCACAGGCTTTGCCGGTGCAGCCGAGATCGTGAAGTTCTTTGGATTATCGATATAAGCATTCACGGCAGCAGAAACGGCGTTCTGCAGTTCTGGAACGTTCAGCTGCGCCATCATCAACGGAACCATGCCCTTGATGGTCTGCGACAGCTGCTCGCCTGTCATGCCCTGTTCGCCAGCGGCGTAATCGATTGCGCGCTTGGTGATGCTGGCATCTTCGAAGCTGACTTCGGCGCTGACAAAGCTCAGTTGCTGCATGAGGCCGAGCATGGCAAGGCCCGCGGCCTGATCGGCCTGTTCCTTGTTTGGATTGGCGGCCTGCGCCTTGACGGCTTCCTGCATCGACTGGATGAAGTTCAGCGTGTAACCGGAGAAGCTGAACGCCATGTTGAGGCGGCCAACGTCCTTGAGGTCGAGGGCGTATTCATCGATGGTCATGGTGCCGGGCGCGATTTCCCAGGAGCCGTTCATGGTCATCTCGCCGCTAAGCTGCTGAACCTTCAGCTTGTCAATGGCGTCCTTCGTCTTCGGATCGGTCACACCGCTGAGATCGGCCTTGAAGCCGGTGGCGTTCAGATCGAAGCTGATGGTGCTGTCATCTGAGCTCTTGGTCAGCGTCGTGGTTGTCTCTTCGAGGGCGAAAGCCTCTTTGCCATCCACCTTGACGGAGACGGGACCGCTGTGGGCCTCGTCATACAGCATCATCGAATCCAGCTTGCCGGTGGTTGCGTCAGCGGGAACGACAATGCCGGACACGTAGATGTCGCTCACATCGATGGCGACGTTTTCCTGAGCGTATTTGACGTTGTCGAAGCTCATCTTCTCGATGGTGTAGCCACCATTGTCTTCCTCGACGCCATCAAGCGTAACATCGCCAACGGGAATGACCTGTTCCTTGGCTGTGGTCGCATTGAAGGTGACGCCGCTGAACGTGACGGTCGAACCGTTGACAGCAATCGACTTCGCAGCGATTTCCGCACCCTGAACGTGATAGGCGGCGTTGATCTTCTTGAGCACGTCCGCACCGTCAAGTGCGAATGCCGGTGACGCAAAGGCTACAGCAGCGGCGCTCGCAAACAGAAAATTCCGGGTTGTTTGAAGTCTCATTCTATCTCTTCCCTCGTAGGTACGAAAACTGTCATGTTAAAAGCTGGAATCACGTATTTATATCCGAGGCAGAGCGACGGTCTACTGCATTCCTACGGTGCAACGCATGGCTGAATTGCGGCATAAAAACAAGGTTAACGAAAAATAGACCCCTGATGAGTGTCATCCACAGCGGAAAAGCCCCGATTCCTTGCCCGGAACCGGCATTTCCGCTAGTCAAGCGCCATGGCAAAAAATCTTGTTCCTCCGTCCGGCGGAGACGACGACAATATTGTACCGATCGATTTGAAGGCGGCGCTCGAAGAGCGCTATCTGGCCTATGCGCTATCGACCATCATGCACCGTGCACTGCCGGATGTCCGTGACGGCCTGAAGCCGGTCCATCGCCGCATCATTCATGCCATGAGCGAGATGGGCATTCGCCCCAATTCAGCATTCAAGAAATGCGCCCGTATCGTCGGTGACGTCATCGGTAAGTTCCACCCGCATGGCGACCAGTCGGTCTATGATGCGCTGGTGCGGCTTGCGCAGGATTTCTCCCAGCGCTATCCCATCGTGGACGGGCAGGGCAATTTCGGTAACATCGATGGCGATGGCGCTGCGGCCTATCGTTACACCGAAGCACGCATGACGGATGTTGCCGCCCTTCTGCTGGAAGGCATCGAGCAGGACGCGGTCGATTTTCGCCCGACCTATAACGAGGAAGATGAAGAGCCGGTCGTCATGCCCGGCGCGTTCCCCAACCTTCTCGCCAACGGCTCATCCGGCATTGCCGTGGGCATGGCCACGTCCATTCCGCCGCACAACGCCCATGAACTATGCGATGCGGCCCTGCGGCTGATCAAGAACCCGGAGGCGAGCGTCGAGGATCTGATGTTCGATCCCGCTCACCCGGAAAAGGGCGGCATCGAAGGCCCGGATCTGCCCACGGGCGGCATCATCATCGAGAGCCGCGAAAGCATGCTCGACGCTTACAAGACCGGTCGCGGTGGTTTCCGCGTGCGGGCGAAGTGGGAGATCGAAGACCTTGGCCGCGGCGGCTACCAGATCGTCATCACCGAAATTCCCTATCAGGTTCAGAAATCACGCCTGATCGAAAAGATTGCCGAGCTTTTGCTGGCGCGCCGCCTGCCGCTGCTGGAAGATGTGCGCGACGAATCCGCAGAAGACGTGCGCGTTGTGCTGGTGCCGAAGAACCGCACCGTGGATGCCACGCTGCTGATGGAATCGCTGTTCCGCCTGTCCGATCTGGAAAACCGCATTCCACTGAACATGAACGTTCTGTCCATGGGCCGTGTGCCCAAGGTCATGGCGCTGAACGAGGTGCTGAAAGAGTGGCTGGACCACCGCCGCGACGTGCTGCTGCGCCGCTCGCGCTTCCGTCTGGCCGCCATCGACCGTCGTCTTGAAATTCTGGGCGGCTTCCTCATCGCCTATCTCAATATCGATGAGATCATCGCCATCATCCGCGAGGAAGACGAGCCGAAGCCGGTCATGGTGGCCCGTTTCAACCTTACCGACATTCAGGCCGAAGCCATTCTCAACATGCGCCTGCGCTCTTTGCGCAAGCTGGAAGAATTCGAAATCCGCACGGAATTCGAAGGCTTGAGCAGCGAGAAGGCCGAGATCGAGTCGCTGCTGGCATCTCCGGACAAGCAGTGGAAGACGGTTGCCTGGGAAATCGAAGAGGTCAAAAAGAAATACGCCAAAGTGACCAAGCTCGGCGCACGTCGCACCATGTTTGCCATGGCGCCCACCGCCGATATGGATGCCATCCAGCAGTCGATGATCGAAAAAGAACCCGTCACGATCGTGATTTCCCAGAAGGGCTGGATCAGGGCGTTGAAGGGCCACATGACAGATACATCGGCGCTGACCTTCAAGGAAGGCGATGGCCCGAAACTGGCTTTCCTTGCCCAGACCACGGACAAGCTGCTGCTGGTGACGACGGGCGGCAAGGCTTACACGCTGGGCGCGGACAAGCTGCCCGGCGGGCGCGGTCATGGAGAGCCGGTGCGCATCATGGTGGATATGGAGAACGATCAGGACATTCTGACCGCCTTCGTCCATGATCCCTCACGCAAGCTGCTGCTCGTCTCCACCGGCGGAAACGGCTTCGTGGTGGCGGAAACGGAAATGGTGGCCAATACCCGTAAGGGCAAGCAGATCATGAACGTTGCCATGCCCGACGAAATGAAGCTGGTCGTGCCTGTGACGGGCGACCATGTCGCCGTCGTTGGCGAAAACCGCAAGATGCTGACCTTCCCGCTCTCGCAAGTGCCGGAAATGTCACGCGGCAAGGGTGTGCGCCTGCAACGCTACAAGGATGGCGGCATTTCGGACGTGAAGTGCTTTGCGCTGGCAACTGGCCTGACATGGGAAGACAGCGCCGGGCGCTCCTTCTCCAAGGTGGGTGACGAGCTGCTGGAATGGATGGCAGACCGCGCCACCGCAGGCCGCACCGTGCCAAAGGGTTTTCCGCGTAGCGGCAAGTTCGGTGGGTAAGGGCGCAGCCCTCTCTCTCGTGACGGCAGCCGCCTTTCAACGTCATCCTCGGGCTTGACCCGAGGATCTAACCACATCACCGCGAGCAAAACGGGCCAGATACCCTTTGCCCGTGCAGCCAAGTTCCCCTCCACCCATACCCACAAAAAAGCCCACCGACTGTTGGAGCGAACCAAACAATCGGTGGGCTTGAAGACCGGCGGAAGAATACCGCCTATCTCATAAATCAGTCGTCCAGCTTGTCGTAGTCGAGCTTCGGAGCAGCCTCGAGCGCTTCCTTGGTCGTGTCGACATAGGCCTTCCATGTGCCATTGTCATTGTTGATGGCAACGGAGGCAGGGTCGAGGACCACGTAGCTCTTGTCGATGCCGAGGAAGCCGCCGACGCTGGCAACCAGACCGATTACAGACTTGCCATCGCCGATTACGACGTCTTCGATTTCACCGATTTCCTCGTTCTTCGCATTGTAGATGTCCATGCCATCCAGCTGCGAAGCAGTGAGGTCAGTCTTCTGCACGTTGACGAACTTCAAAGGGCCATTTGCCTTGGTGCCCATGGTAATCCCAGGACCCGAAAGCATCGCATCAGCACCAGCAGCCGGTGCTGCAGCAGGAGCCGTCGTCGCTGTCTGCGCAAACGCGACAGAAGATGTCAGAACCGCAGCAGCAGCCAGTGCGAAAACCTTGTTTTTCATAATGTTTCTTCCCTTTTCAGTATCGGACACGGTGTCCGGGGGAAGAACGGGTTGGGGTGGGTTTGGTTCCGGGTGTAATCAGCTTATAAAGTATCGGAGGCGAGTTTAAAATACTGACTCGCTTTTTACGCGAAAACCATTTATTTGCGTAATAGATGAATTTAGAGGGGGTTGTTGTGAAAGTTGTATCGATCATAAATTATAAGGGAGGGGTGGGTAAGACGTCCTTAACCGCGAATCTTGGTGCGGAGCTTGCTTGGAGAGGCAAAAAAGTTCTTCTGATCGATCTAGACGCGCAGGCATCCCTTACATTTTCATTCATAACGCCTGAGGACTGGCTTAAAAATTTTGCGGACAATAAGACCATTAAATCATGGTTTGACGCCTTCGAAAAAGGAAAGCCGATAGAACTTTCTAACCTGATTGATAAACCGTCAAGAATAAAAGAGAAACTTTCTGGCAAAGGTAGTTTAGATTTAATTTACTCCCATCTTGGCCTTATAAATGTGGATTTGGATTTAGCTGTAAAGCTAGGTGGGGCGAGCTTGGCTCAAGCCAAAGCTAATTTTATATCTATTCATAATCGTCTTTCTGACGGCCTAAAAGAGTCAGCGTTTGAAGCGTATGATGTCATTTTAATTGATTGCCCTCCTAACTTTAACATCGTTACAAAAACTGCAATTGTTGCTAGTAATTATATCCTAGTCCCAACTCGACCTGATCAACTTTCGACCTTAGGTATTGATTATCTGATGCGAAACGTTGAGAAGTTAACGAAAGATTTCAACGATTACGCCGAACTAGACACGGGTGATCAGGTAGACAAAATTGATCCAAAAGCCGTAGGGATCGTGTTCACAATGATCCAAGAATATGATGGTGGCCCAATCGCAGCACAGAGAGCTTTTATTCAACAGCTCCGCCGCAAAACAATCCCTGTATTCTCACGGTATATTAAGAGGAACGACTCTCTTTTTGCAGATGCCCCAGTCTACGGAATACCTGTGGTGCTTAATGGTTACACTAGCAATAGCCACCAAAGCGTCGTAGATGGTTTGGAGGGTGTAACTGACAATTTCGTAACAGCAGTAGGATTATAGGATGGCTACTTCGAAGCGCGCGCCAAAAACTCAGACAATCTCAATATTGAAGATTGTAAGCAAGTTTCTAGCGTCTCTAACAGCTTCGGAGATCGATGATCTGGTCTCAGGAAAAACTCAGCTCAAGCTTTCGTTAGGTTCAGCAGCGGATGTAGGCCGAAGCAATGATGATCAGGGTCGACCAGCGGTATTGGAGTGGGAGAAGCTGAGGGAAGCTTTGACGGGTGCAGACACTACAGAGCAGGGTTTCGCGATTTTGACTTCAATTGGAATGTCACGGCTAGAGCTTGAGCAGTTTAGCCGTTTTCTAGATCTTCCTATTTTGAAGCAGGATAGCGTGTCGAGGTTGCAGCAAAAAATCGTTGAATCGCTTATCGGTTCACGGCTAAATTCCAAAGCTGTGAGAGGCCGGTAATAGGTCTGTGACAACATTGAATGATCTCTCAAAAGTTCATTGATCCCACTCCCCATCCACAAACTTCAGCGCATCAATAATCGACACCTTCCAAACATCCCAAACATGGTCCCCATCTGTAATCCGCAGTTCGGATTTGCGGTTGTCGGCTTGCAGGGTTTCGTGGAGGGCGATGGCGCCGCGCCATAGGGAGAAGCGGTCATCGTCGCCGACGGTGAGGTAGGTGGCGGGGAGGTCTTGTTTTTTGACGACGTGCTGGGCGACTGTCGTGAAGATGTTTTGTTCGTTGAAGCGTCTGGCGTCGAAGGGTGTGCCGAAGGAGCCGGAGAAGTGATCTCCGGTGGAGGGAAGCACGATGCCGCTGGTGATGGTGGTGCGGTCGACGCGGTGGAAGAAGGCGCTGTCCTGGATGAGCTTCAGTTCCTCTGGCGTCTTGTCGAGATCGGTGGCGGGCACGTTCTGCCATATCGCGCCTGAGAGGCTGGCGACGGCGGCGTACAGGTCTTCATGGGCGTAGGCCAGATGCAGTGCGCCGAAGCCGCCCATGGATAGGCCGATAATGGCGCGGCCCTGTCTGTCCTTGCGCACGGGCAGCGTCTTTTCCACATGCACCCGCAGGTCGCCCGTCTGCGCCGTCTCGTAATTGCCGGGGCCGCCGACATCGGCGGAATTTACATACCAACTGTTCTTCACGCCCGGCATGACGACGACAACAGGGCGGATTGTGCCTGATGCGATCATGCCATCCAGCGTTTTCTCGATATTGCCGAGATCGCGCCAGCTGTTCTGATCGCCATCATGGCCATGCAGGAGGTAAACGACCGGCCAGCCATTGTCCGGCGGATCGCCATCCGGGAGGTAGATGTTGACGGGCAGATCGGTGTTCAAGGCCTTGCTGTGGAAGGTGGCATCTGCAAGCTTACCCGCCACGCGGGCGGAGGCTGCCAAAACGAGGGCCATCATGGAAAACGCCAACAGTTTGGTGCGCATGCTCACCTCAAACCTTCCCGTTATGTCGCTGCTGTTTCAAAATCCGTTTATGAATTCAAACAGTAACATGAGGCTTACCGTCCCGGCCTGCCGGTCTTGCCCTTCGTGCGGCCCTTCCTCTTCTGCTCACCGGGATCCTCATAGGAGCCGACGCCGACCTTGCCACGGGCGATGGGGCGGGGGTCGTCGCTGGATCCTCGGGTCAAGCCCGAGGATGACGGAGAGCTAGAAGCGGAGTCCGTGCGCTCCGGCTGGCCCTCCAGAAGAGGGGAGAAGCGTTTGCCATCTTCGCTCTTCGGCTTGGCCGGTGTCGCTCCCTTGACCGGTTTTTCGGTGCGGCCGACGGTCATTTCGTCGAGGCTGTTTTTGCGGAACAGGGGTTTGGCGGTGTCGGTACCGGGGCCCATGTTGTCTAGGGTGGGTTTGGCGAAGAGGGATTTAGAGGCTTGTGGGTTTGGCTCACCCCCCTCTGGGCTGCCGCCCATCTCCCCCTCAAGGGGGGAGATCGACTTGGAGCGGCCGCTCGGGCCACCTCTTTTGCCGGGTCTGCCGTTGTTTCCACCTTCCAGCGATTTCGCCTCTTCCTTCGCGATCGGGTCGTCCATGGCGGCGAGTTCGGCGGCTTTGAGGCGTTTGATTTCGTCGCGCAGGCGGGCGGCTTTTTCGAAGTCGAGGTCGGCGGCGGCGTCGCGCATGGATTTTTCCAGCGCGTTGAGGTGGGCCTGAAGATTGTTGCCGACCATGTGGCCGCCATCGGCGAAGCCCTTGCCCGATGCGCCTGAAATATCGGCGCGGACGTGGTCGCGCTCATAGACGCTGTCGAGAATATCCGAGATGCGGGCCTTGACGGATTCGGGCGTGATGCCGTGTTCGGTGTTGTAGGCCACCTGCTTTTCGCGGCGGCGGCTGGTTTCTTCCATGGCGCGCTTCATCGAGCCGGTGATCTTGTCGGCGTAGAGGATGACCTTGCCATCGACGTTACGGGCGGCTCGACCGATGGTCTGGATGAGCGAGGTTTCGGAACGCAGGAAGCCTTCCTTGTCAGCATCGAGAATGGCGACGAAGCCGCATTCGGGAATGTCGAGACCTTCGCGCAGCAGGTTGATACCGACAAGCACGTCGAATGCGCCAAGGCGCAGGTCGCGGATGATTTCGATGCGTTCCAGCGTGTCGATATCCGAGTGCATGTAGCGCACGCGCACGCCCTGTTCATGCAGATATTCCGTTAGGTCTTCGGCCATCCGCTTGGTCAGGACGGTGACGAGGGTGCGGTATCCGGCCTGCGCCGTTTCGCGGATTTCGCCCAGCACGTCGTCCACCTGGCTGCGGGCAGAGCGGATTTCGACCGGCGGATCGATGAGGCCTGTGGGGCGGATGACCTGTTCGGCAAAAACGCCGCCGGACTGTTCCATTTCCCAATTGCCGGGGGTGGCCGACACGGCGACCGTCGGCGGACGCATGGCATCCCATTCCTCGAAGCGCAGCGGGCGGTTATCCATGCAGGAGGGCAGGCGGAAGCCATATTCGGCCAGCGTCGCCTTGCGCCTGAAGTCGCCCCGGTACATGCCGCCGATCTGGCTGACGGAGACGTGGCTTTCATCGATGAACAAAAGGGCGTTGTCAGGGATATATTCGAACAGGGTCGGCGGCGGCTCGCCGGGGCTGCGGCCGGTGAGATAACGTGAATAGTTCTCGATGCCCGCGCAGGAGCCTGTGGCCTCCAGCATTTCGATGTCGTAGCGGGTGCGCTGTTCCAGCCGCTGGGCTTCGAGCAGGCGTCCGGCCTTTTCCAGCTCGGCAAGGCGGCCCTTCAGCTCTTCCTTGATGGAGCGGATGGCACCGTTCAGCGTCGGGCGCGGGGTGACGTAGTGCGAGTTGGCGTAAATCTTGACCGATTGCAGATCGCCGGTCTTCTGGCCGGTGAGCGGATCGAATTCAGTGATCGAGTCGATCTCGTCTCCGAACATGGAGATGCGCCAGGCGGCATCTTCCAGGTGGGCGGGGAAGATTTCGATGGTATCGCCGCGCACGCGGAAGGAACCGCGCTGGAAATCCATATCGCGGCGTTTATATTGCTGGGCCACGAGATCGGCCAGCAATTGGCGCTGATCCAGCCGGTCGCCGATTGCCATCTGGAAGGTCATGGCGGTGTAGGTTTCCACCGAGCCGATACCATAAATGCAGGACACCGAGGCGACGATGATGCAATCATCCCGCTCCAGCAGCGAGCGGGTGGCAGAGTGGCGCATGCGGTCGATCTGCTCGTTGATCGAAGATTCCTTTTCGATGAAGGTATCCGAGCGCGGCACATAGGCTTCCGGCTGGTAATAATCGTAATAGGAAACGAAATATTCTACCGCATTGTCAGGGAAAAAGTTCTTGAACTCCGAATAAAGCTGCGCGGCCAGCGTTTTGTTGGGTGCCAGAATGACGGCGGGGCGCTGGGTGGCTTCGATGACCTTGGCCATCGTAAAGGTCTTGCCGGAGCCGGTAACGCCGAGCAGAACCTGGGAGCGCTCGCCGGAATTGATGCCCTCGACCAGATCGGCAATCGCCGTGGGCTGATCGCCCGCCGGTTCGAAATCCGACTGCATGCGGATGGTAATGCCGCCTTCGGATTTGGCCGGACGGGCAGGGCGGTGCGGCGTCCACATCTTGCCGTCCTTGAACAGCGGATTGCCGCTTTCGATCAGCGCGGACAGTGCCTCGACTGTCGCGGTGACCGCGCCGGTGGCGAGGTTTTCGGCATCCTCAAGACTGACATCCATGCCTGCAACCGGGTTCAGACCGGCGGCGGCGCGGGTTTTCGGATCGTTGGACGCTCCGATGGACACGCCACGGGACGTTTTCTGGGCGGTGGCCTTTTTGTTGACACTGCCGCCGCTCTTGGCCTTCTCGGCCTCTTCGATGGCTTGTTTGCGTGCCTCGATCTCGATCTTCTTGCGGTGCTTGCCTGCTTTCGACGCGACCTCGCGCTGGGTCTCCACCGATGACGCTTCCGCATCTGCCTCCAACTGCTTTACCCAATCGGAAACGCTGCCGGACAGCGGCGCGCCTTCAAACGGTGCCTGTGGCATTTCCGCGAAGCCATCGGAACGGGAGGTCTTGTCGGGGGATTTTTTCGGTGATCTTGCCATGGTCGGAATATGGAGAGAGTCCAATTGAAAGTGAAGGGGTGCGGAGGAAAAAGAGAGTACAAACAGGAAACATTTTACGTTCTGCCTGTTCAGCTTTTTGGCTGTGTAAGCAATACGCTGTAAGCTTCAAGATGTTCCCTTACGCGGTGATGTCACCATATAATCAGGGGCATACTTTATTGCAGGTGAGGTAAAAAATGGATATTCGACCCGCGACGCCCTCCGATGCGGAAGGCATGAAGACCGTTCACGACGAGATATTCGCGGCGGGGCTGCGAAAGGCTCCGGGCGATATCAGGCAGGTGATGGCCAGCTACATCGACGAGACGGATCGCATCGGCTGCTTCGTGGCCGTCGATGATGATGGGCGTATTATGGGCTTTCAATCGCTGCGTTATGCGCGGACTGGCAATCCCTACGGCGTGGCGGAGGGCTGGGGCATTATCGGCACCCATGTCAGCCCGCATGCGGCGCGCAAAGGCGTTGGCTCCGGCTTGTTTCGCGCGACGCTGGATGCGGCAAAGACCTTTGGGCTGGCGAAGATCGATGCCAGCATCGGGGCGGATAATGCGCTCGGGCAGGCCTATTACGAGGCGATGGGTTTCAGGACATATCGCACACCGGAGGGTTTGGTATGCAAGATGTTTGAGGTGAGTGCTTAGGTGAGCGATCCGAATGATACCCGGACCGCTTTTGCATCACGCGAGACGTGCTGGTCTGAGCTTCAGGTAAAGCCAGTCCAACGCCAGCATCACTATAAGACTGACGCCCACGAGCGGGAAGATGACGCCGCCGATGATGAGCAATAGGAGAAGACCGCGGAAGACTGTGCGGTCGTGCGGCATGGGAGGAACGCCAAGTGAGCCTTTGGGACGGCGTTTCCACCACATGATGCCCGCAGAGACGGCAAGCAGGATGATGGCGAGGCAGACGATTGCCAGCACGATCTGGTTCGCTAAGCCGAATTCCTGGCCCATATGCACGTTGATGCCCCATTCCAGACCTTTGCCGAGCGGACCATAATCGGCATAGCCCATATCGATCAGTGGTTCGCCACTATACTGATCGAGGTGGATGACGCGTTGTTTCGATAGGTCGTTAGGGTAGACGGAGCCGCTGTAAACGCCTGTTGGCGTGCTCGGCAATGCCACCGCGTAACCTGGGTTCAGCCCGAGTTCGTTGAAGCGGGCGATAGCCTTGTCGATACCGATCGGCTGCATGGTGGGGTTGCTGTCCATGGGGAGGGGTGCAACGGCGGTCTCCATATGCTGGTCGTGATCGTGGGTGCTGGATTGCGGAATCTGTGCCTGTTCCAGTGACCATGAGGTCTTCGCGACATCGTTGAGGTGATTGCCGGACATGGGAACGTCTACACGCACGCCTGCCGGATATCCGAAGTTGCTGCCGTTGGCCCATTCATTGACCTTGGCGCCCCAGACACCGGACCAGGGCATGCCCGTGATGGCAAGAAAGACGATGAAGAAGCCAACGAAGATGCCGGTGACGGCATGGGTATCGCGCCAAAAGACGCGTTTTTTAGGCGTGCCGCGAACGCTGACGACACCGCCGGTCTGGTTGCGCGGCCACCAGAGATAGATACCGGTTGCGACCAGCAGGATGGACCAGCCACCGGCTATTTCGATGGCATATCGCGCATAGGTGCCGAAATACTTCAGGCTGTGGAGATAGCGGATTGTCCACATGACGGTGCCGCGATCCGGCAGCGAGCGGAGGACCGTGCCGGAATAAGGGTTCACATAGACCGCAAGTTTACCATCCGGCGTGTTGACGGTGATTTCTGCCGATGACGTTTGTGTTGGCGGATCGGTGAATTTGACGGCAGTGCCGGGATGGGCGGCAAGGGCTGCAGCCAGCATCTGCGATGCAGCCACGTGCTGCTGGCCGATTTCCACCTGCTTCAGATCGGCATGGATAAGGGCATCCAGTTCGGTCTTGAAGAGGTAAAGCCCGCCGGTGATGGCCAGCGTTATCAGAAACGGCAGGACGAGAAGACCGGCATAAAAATGCCAGCGCCAGACGGCGCGGTAAAGATTGACGGAGGAGGATTGCACAGCTTGGCGCTCCTCCTCGAAAGACGAGGTGACGGACATGAATTGTCTCCGCAAGACGATGAGGGTTCCGGCAGGCCGGATCGATTATCTCAGGAATGCGAGCGGAGAGGAGGGCCGCGGGGTTGCGATTCGTGGTTTGGAGGCGGTGGCGCGGGTTTCGCATAGGCCGCGATGAAGCCGATTTCGGCCTTCGGGACAATTGGCGCGACGAGTTCAACTGGCGCCTCAACAACCGCAACAGCGGCGTTTGCAGCCAGACGACAAAGCGTACCACAGCAATTGTTGGCAAGCTTGCCGGCGGGGTCCTGTTTACCGGTCGCTCCATCCGGCATGTGGGTGGAACAGATGACGCCATCCGATGCCAGCGCCATCGCTGCCATGTTGCCGTTGGCAACGCCATTGGTGAGGCCTTGAAGCAAAAACAACAGAAGCGCCAGCGTGGCGATAGCGCCAGCCGAACTGCGATCCTGCATGATTTTGCGAATAAACCTCATAATTGGTCCTGTGCCACAGAATTTTCTCATTGTCACTGCGGCACGGTGTGGCTGCCATCGTTGAATTACAAATTGTCCATGTCGGGAAAAGGCCACGGTTTGGCGACTTTTTTGCCGGAATTGGCGGGGATTGTCGTGTCTGTCAATCTTGGCAGGAGTGCTGGAAATGGTTCCTTTTTCTCCAACGATGGCGGCGATCCGCTATGGCTATGGGCTTTCGCCCGGCCAGGTGATGAACCGGAATGCGGATGAGCTGCTGGTGCAGCTCGCCGACGCGCCATTGAAAGAGCCGTTCTTCCCAATCGGCGGGGCGGTGGAGGGGAGGCAGCGGTCTGATGATCTTGCTGACGGGCTCATCGCTATCCGCCCCGCTCAAAAAGGTGATCGGCCCGACCGCGCTGCGCGTATGGTTTTGCAGCGCAAAGCCGAACAGAGTTTTCAACGCGACAGCATGGCGCGGGTGATGCAGGCGGTCTTCTCACCTTACGGTTTTCACGAAAGGCTGGCTTCGTTCTGGGGCGACCATTTTTCCGTCAATGCGCGCAAGACAGTTCCCATGCGCGCCATCACACCCCTTTATGAGGTCGAGGCAATCCGTCCGCATCTGGCCGGACCGTTTCGTGACCTTTTGCAGGCCGCGGTTCTGCACCCAGCCATGTTGATCTATCTGGACCAGAACCGATCTGCCGGGCCAGAATCCCGGGCCGCGGAAAACCGCAAAGCGGGGCTGAACGAAAATCTCGGCCGCGAATTGCTGGAACTCCATACCATGGGAGCTGGCAGCGGTTATACGCAGACCGATGTGCGCTCCGCCGCGCTGGTCTTGACCGGGATGACCGTGGACGAGCGCTACGAGATGTTGTTTCGCCCGCGTATGGCTGAGCCCGGAGAGATAAAGGTTCTTGGCGTTTCCTATGGTGGGGACAAACGCACGGCGGATGATTGTCTGAGTTTGCTGGACGATCTCGCCATGCGGCCTGAAACCGCCACCCATGTCTGTCGCAAACTGGCAGCGCATTTCATTTCCGATGAAGCGCCACCGGAGCTGGTGACGGCGATGACGAATGAGTGGAAAGCCAGCAACGGACATCTGGTTAAGGTCTACGCCGCTATGCTCAATCATCCCCGCGCCTGGACTGAACCGGGGCGTAAGATGAAGCTGCCGTTCGACTATGTCGTATCAGGTCTGCGCGCATTTGGGATCAACCAGAAAAACTGGAAGAGCAGAATGTCTCCAGATGGTGACTATGATGTCGCGCCTTTCCCCATGGTGGGAGAAATGGCACCGAAAGACAATGCTGCGGCAGCACCGGGCAACGAGATGAAAATGGAAAAGCCGATGGCAGATATGAAGCCGGATGCAACAATGCAAAAGCCGAAGCCCAAGCAAAATCTGGCGCGCACCCTGACCCTTGCGTCCTTGCGACGCATGGGGCAACCGGTATGGCAACCACCAAGTCCTGCCGGATTTGAAGAAGGTGTCGCATCGTGGCTTTCCCCGAGCCAAATGAGCGAGCGCATTTTATGGGCGCGCAAGGCATCCAGTTCACTGGGTGGTGACACAGAGCCTAAAAGGCTTCTGGAAACCGCCATGGCCGATTTGGCACGGGACGACACCATTCGCGTCGTAAGCCAAGCCCCGAGCCGCATCAGCGGTATGACGCTGGCGCTTTCGTCGCCTGAATTCAACAGGAGATAGGAACCATGGCCTTCTCTCAGGATATGCTGATCAGTCGTCGCAGCTTTCTTGCCACCGCATGTTGCGCAGCGGCGTTGCCGGTATTCTCTCCGGTCAGCTTTGCTGCCATGCCCGGTGAAAATCGTTTCGTGACGATCGTCTTGCGCGGCGCGATGGATGGGCTCGATCTGGTGCAGCCTTACGGCGATGCAGCCTTTGCCGGTTTTCGCCCGACATTGGCATTAACACCAGATACCGGCCTGATCGATCTCGATGGGCATTTCGGACTGAATCCGGCGGCGCAACCATTGATGCCACTGTTTCAGGCGAAAGAACTTGCCTTCATACATGCGGTTTCCACGCCCTATCGCGACCAACGCAGCCATTTCGATGGGCAGGACATGTTGGAGAGCGGCGCTGAACATGTGCATGGCGAACGCACCGGGTGGCTCAACCGCGCGCTCTCATCCATCCCACGTTCGCAGGAACGCAAGGCCATCGACATCAACACGTCGATGGAGCTCATTCTGGCAGGCCCCAATGAGGCCGATGTCTGGGCTTCGACCTCAGACATGACGATGGCGGCCGATGACGTGGCCTTCTTCAAGCGGCTGTATGCGAATGACGCGGATTTCAGCCGGGTATTGGCCGAAGCCCTGCGCACGGACATGTCGGCAGAGCAGCTTTTTCAGGACGAAAAACGCGGGCAGGGCATTCGCGATGTGGCCAAGCTTGCAGGCGGTCTGCTGCGCGAAGATTACCGCATCGCCAGTTTTTCCATTGATGGATGGGATACGCATGCGGGCCAGAAAGGCCAATTTGCCAGAACGGTCAAAGACCTGACGATTGCGCTCACGACGCTGAAAGATGCGTTGGGGCCGGAAGTCTGGAAAAAGACTGTCGTGTTGGCGATGACAGAATTCGGGCGAACGGTTCGTGAGAACGGCACTGCTGGTACAGACCATGGCACCGGTGGTGTGTCTATTCTCGCCGGTGGCGGCATCGATGGTGGCCGCGTCTTGGGCAAGTGGCCCGGGCTTGGTGATGGCAAGCTGCTTGATGATCGTGACCTGATGCCCACGGGTGATGTCCGCGAACTCGCCGCAGCCATGCTCTACCGTCAGTTCGATGTCGGCAGCGAAGCGTTGACCAACGGCGTGTTCCCTGGCCTCAGCTTCGACAGATCATCGGCATATCTGAAAGTGTGAGGTGAGCGAGCAGTTCAGGCCTGCGAGATAGGAGTCGGCTTACCGTTTCCGTCCATCGCCACCATGATGAAAGTTCCAGCAGTTACTTTTTCCATGGCGTTATAGCGTGAGCGCTGCGCCCATGCTTCGACGGTCAGGGTAATCGACGTTCGGCCTACGCGAGCAACATCCGTATAGATCGACAGTGTATCGCCGATCTTCACGGGCAGTTCGAACGCCATTTCCTTGACCGCTGCCGTGACCACGCGACAGCGGGCACGTTCTGCGGCACGAATGCCGCTCGCCAAGTCCATCTGTGACATAACCCAGCCGCCGAAAATATCGCCCGCCGGATTTGCGTCTGTCGGCATGGCAAGCGTGCGAAGTGTGAGTTCGCCGGTGGGTTTTGTCAGGTCTGTCATTGGTGCTCCACGAAATGATTCGGATTGGGAAATTACGGTTTTGCGAGAAATTGGCGAGCGGCGTACAGCGCGATGGCGGCTGCATTCGAGACATTCAGCGATTTGATTTCACCGGGCATATCGAGACGTGCCAGCGCAGAGACGGTTTCACGCGTCTTCTGACGCAGGCCCTTGCCTTCGGCACCGAGAACGAGCGCGATTTTCTTGCCGCTGAATGTTCCCTCGATCGGGGCAGGGCCTTCTGAGTCCAGCCCGATGGAGGTGAAGCCGAGCTTGTGCAACTCGCCCAGCGCGTCGGCCAGATTGCCGATCTGAATGTAGGGGATCATTTCCAGCGCGCCGGATGCGGATTTGGCCATAACGCCTGATTCGGTCGGGCTGTGACGCATGGTGGTGATAACCGCACCGGCATTGAAGGCGACTGCCGAACGCATGATGGCGCCGACATTGTGTGGATCTGTAACCTGATCGAGGACGAGAATCAGCGGGCTATTCTTCAATGCGCCCAGCTTCTTGACGGGCAGGGGCTTGGTTTCCAGCATGATGCCCTGGTGGATGGCGTCTGGCCCAAGCACCTTGTCGATATCCTGCGGTGATACCATTTCGACCGGGAAAGGCTGCTCTTCCGCCGTGCCGATTTCCAGCCGTGCCAACGCGTTCAGCGTTACAGACAGCTTTACGATCTCACGTTCCTTGTTGGAAAGTGCCGCGCGTACCGTGTGCAGGCCATAGAGATGGACCTGATCCGGCGCCAGTTGCGGTGCCTTCCAGTCTTCGCCGCCACGCGGCCTGCGCTTCTGAAATGCGGGGGTGGGGATTTCGCCACGCTCTCTCTTGGCATCGCGTACCTGACGGCGCAGCGTTGCATAGTGAGTGTCGCGGGTGGATTTATCATTGGGATCGTCTTTGCTCATGCCGTCTTATATCTTTAGCGCCGCCCCAGCACCAGTACCCTGTAACGCTTCGCGACCTTTCCGTTGGGCATAGGGATTACCATCTCGCATCGTTTTTGAATGCCGTCATGTAAAACCGCTGAAGCGTTTCACGCCGGATGCACACTCATCCACAGGCCTATGACTCTGTTCGCATTTTTCGTGAAATTTCGTCACGCATCGTGTTGACAGACGCGGCGAGGGCAGTCATATACGCGGCCACAGACGACGGAACGGCAAAGCGCCGGACTAGAAATCTGGTTAAGCTTGGTCGCTTGATCCTCGCAGAATACTGGAGGAATGCCCGAGTGGTTAAAGGGGACGGACTGTAAATCCGTTGGCTCAGCCTACGTTGGTTCAAATCCAACTTCCTCCACCATTCTGCACGGATCGAAATCACCGCCGCGGGTATAGCTCAATGGTAGAGCAGCAGCCTTCCAAGCTGAATACGCGGGTTCGATTCCCGCTACCCGCTCCAACAATCTCCAGAATTTTCCACAAGCCATGTCACTCTCTTCGAGAGTCTCTGTCGATGTTTGTTTTATCGGACACGAAAAAGCCTCCGGCAGCGACCGAAGGCTTATGTCATTCGCTAATTCTTGGCTCTTGTAATCGTTACTAGCGCTGAATCACGCCGTAGATGACGCGGTTGTCTCCGCGATAGCGCCCACGGTCGTTATCCCGCCAGTTTCCTCTACGATCACGCCAGTCGCGACGATCATAATCACGGTAATGGCGGTCACGATCATAGGTCCTGTAATAGACGCCGGTAGACGCGTAACCAGCGCCTCGGTACCCACGATCATCGACGCAACCACTGAGAACGCCTACTGATAAGAAGCATAGTGCTGCTGTGACAAGTTTCATTTTTCTCTCTCCTGAATGCTGTTTGTAACGTTCAGTTCCTGTCCCGGTTCCACCGTTTGCAATGAAACGATTTAAGTCTTTGATTCACGGTTAACTGGTTGGCCTTCCCCGAAGTTCTGAAAATATGAATTGGCCTCCCATAACTAGCTGTGTGTGGAGGAGCAGTGCCATAAAATATTGCTCGTCAGGCGGAACGATTCCTAAGCACTCACCGTTTGGTTGAAAACACAGTTTTGCCTTATTGTGCGGTTTCCAGATACCGCATATGGTAGTTTTATTGCGAAATATAAACCCAGGATTGAGAATGCCTGATAAGACACCTATCCAACGTTACGTCGCCGTCAACCTTGGTGGATTTTATGTCTGGGATGTCCAGCAGAACCTTTTCTGGGCGGATGATACATTCGCCAAGATCATGGGGTTTTCCTCCGAGGAGATGGACGGTGGCTTGCCGGTAGAGCGGATGATGCCAATCATCCACGAAGATGACCGGCCCTACGTTGTGGAGGGAATAAAAAAATCTGTGCTGGCTGGGGAAGCATTTGAAATGGTCTACAGGGTGCGCCGAGGAGAGGGCTTCACAAAGATAACCGAAATCGGAAAATGCTATCGCTACATTGACGGCGTCGCGACGCTTTTCAGCGGCATTGTTTTCGAAAGCCCTTATACGGGCGAAGCGGATGCGTCCAACGTCAACCAGCCTGCTTCAATCACCTAGGCGAACGTGCGCTCTTATATCGTCGTACCGTAGAGAGTTCCCAAGACGAGTAGGGTGATCAGTAAGCCGCCAAGGGTCATGCCGATCTTGAGTTGGCGGAAACGGCGAACACGTCCGCCCGTCCAGTCATAAGCCATTGTTCAGACAGCCTTTATAATAATTTTGTTATGTCTAAAGTATTGGGTGTCTAAGCTTGCCCGACGCTGACGGCAACAATAAAAATGTATAGGCGAATTTTACCAGTTGTCGTTCACGGTGGGGTGATTTGCCCTTCATAGGGATCGTACGTTAACCGGGTTTTCTATTAAAAAAGCCCGGAGATCTGCGTGATCTCCGGGCTGTTAAAAGTCGGTATGGCGGGCCGCTTTAGTTGAAATACGGCTGGATGTAAGGCCAGACTTCGACGCCGCCGTGGTAGAGCATGTTGAGCGCTACGTAGACGATGACTGCAAGGCCTATATAGGAAATCCACTGGTAACGGTGCAGCAGCTTTGCCACGTAATTTGCGGCAAGGCCCATCAGTGCGATGGAAAAGATCAGGCCGATGATGAGGACGGTGATGTTTTCCTGCGCGGCACCTGCAACGGCCAGGACGTTATCAAGCGACATCGATACGTCAGCAATGACGATTTGAACAGCTGCCTGGAAGAACGTCTTGTTCCCCTTCGTCAGATCGGCTTCATCATCGGTGACCTCGTCTCCCGCTTTGCCCCGCGCACGCAGTTCACTCCACATCTTCCAGCAAACCCACGCCAAAAGAAGGCCGCCGAAAAGCTGCAAGCCGACAATGGCGAGGAGTTGTACGGTCAGAGCAGCGAAGGCGATACGAAGAACGGTTGCCGCAATAATACCGACAAGGATGGCCTTTCGGCGGAGGTGTCCCGGAAGGCCGGCGGCGGCAAGACCGATGACGATGGCATTATCGCCTGCAAGAACAAGGTCGATCGCAATGACCTGAAGAAATGCCGTAAAACCCGCAGCCGTAAAAATTTCCATGACAGATCCTGAAGCAGACACGAATTGGTGTCGGGGAGAGAGCGGTTGTGAAGACGGACGTTAATAAACCGGTACTATCGATTCCGGTTTCCGTGGGCCAATTCGATTGTCAATATGACGGAAATCACTTCTTCGTAAAGAGTGCGTGTGGCAGTAAAACCCTAAATCCTCCGCCACGACGCGTTGAATTCATGGAATATAGCCCCATATTGCGGTCATCACGTCGCTTTTGGCGATGCAACATGCGTGCTTACAATTAAGTCTTGCGCATTCGCTTGCAAAGCCGTAAACGGCGACACCAAACCGGTTCGCCGGGAAATCGACTTCACGTTCACAGGAAGCAATTCACATGGCAAAGAGCAAGTTTGAGCGCAACAAGCCGCACGTCAACATTGGCACGATCGGTCACGTTGACCACGGCAAGACGTCGTTGACTGCTGCGATCACGAAGTACTTCGGCGAGTTCAAGGCGTACGACCAGATCGACGCTGCACCGGAAGAAAAGGCACGCGGTATCACGATTTCGACGGCACACGTTGAATATGAGACGCCTGCTCGTCACTACGCGCACGTTGATTGCCCCGGCCACGCCGACTACGTGAAGAACATGATCACCGGTGCTGCCCAGATGGACGGCGCGATCCTGGTTTGCTCGGCCGCCGACGGCCCGATGCCACAGACCCGCGAGCACATCCTGCTGGCTCGTCAGGTCGGCGTTCCTGCGATCGTTGTGTTCCTCAACAAGGTTGACCAGGTTGACGACGAAGAACTGCTGGAACTGGTAGAACTGGAAGTTCGCGAACTTCTGTCGTCCTACGACTTCCCAGGCGACGATATTCCAATCGTCAAGGGTTCGGCTCTTGCTGCTCTTGAAGATTCTGACAAGAAGATCGGCGAAGACGCGATCCGCGAGCTGATGGCTCAGGTTGACGCCTACATCCCGACGCCAGAGCGTCCGATCAACCTGCCGTTCCTGCTGCCGATCGAAGACGTGTTCTCGATCTCGGGCCGTGGTACGGTTGTGACGGGTCGCGTTGAGCGCGGTATCGTCAAGGTTGGTGAAGAAGTTGAAATCGTCGGCATTCGCGCCACGACCAAGACGACTGTTACCGGCGTTGATCCGCAAGCTG
>NZ_KQ961023.1:0-506066 GCF_001562555.1 Agrobacterium bohemicum | reverse complement strand
TTCCAATCGTCAAGGGTTCGGCTCTTGCTGCTCTTGAAGATTCTGACAAGAAGATCGGCGAAGACGCCATCCGCGAGCTGATGGCTCAGGTTGACGCCTACATCCCGACGCCAGAGCGTCCGATCAACCTGCCGTTCCTGCTGCCGATCGAAGACGTGTTCTCGATCTCGGGCCGTGGTACGGTTGTGACGGGTCGCGTTGAGCGCGGTATCGTCAAGGTTGGTGAAGAAGTTGAAATCGTCGGCATTCGCGCCACGACCAAGACGACTGTTACCGGCGTTGAAATGTTCCGCAAGCTGCTCGATCAGGGCCAGGCTGGCGATAACGTTGGCGCGCTGATCCGTGGCGTGCAGCGCGATGGCGTTGAGCGTGGTCAGATCCTTTGCAAGCCAGGCTCTGTCAAGCCGCACAAGAAGTTCATAGCAGAAGCCTACATTCTGACGAAGGAAGAAGGCGGTCGTCATACGCCGTTCTTCACGAACTACCGTCCACAGTTCTACTTCCGTACGACTGACGTGACCGGTATCGTTTCGCTTCCAGAAGGCACGGAAATGGTTATGCCAGGCGACAACGTGACCGTTGAAGTCGAACTGATCGTTCCAATCGCGATGGAAGAAAAGCTGCGCTTCGCGATCCGCGAAGGCGGCCGTACCGTCGGCGCCGGCATCGTCGCTTCGATCGTCGAGTAATTTTATCCCGGAAGGGATATTCAGAAGCCCCGCTGGCAACAGCGGGGCTTTTTGTTTTTACGGAAAATAACCAGTTCTAGAGCGTGGCGATAAGCAAACTTGACGAATCCGTTCATAAAGTGGACTAATTCGCGCTACAATTATTCAACACTGTCCAAAATCGGTAAATTACTGGAGTAACCATGTCTGATACTGCTCGTATTTTTATAGGCTTCGATAGCAAGGAAGTTGTCGCCTACCACGTATTCTGCCAGAGCATTCAGGAGAAGAGTTCTATTCCGGTCGAGTTTACGCCCATTGCTCTCAATAATCTCGGCGGTCTCTTCACGCGCGAACGTAACCAGCTTCAGACGACGGAATTTTCATTTTCGCGTTTTCTCGTGCCTTAT
Organism: Agrobacterium bohemicum; assembly: GCF_001562555.1. NCBI lineage: Bacteria > Pseudomonadati > Pseudomonadota > Alphaproteobacteria > Hyphomicrobiales > Rhizobiaceae > Agrobacterium > Agrobacterium bohemicum. The sequence continues at coordinate 504,988 of NZ_KQ961023.1, read as the reverse complement.
CTGAGCAACTACGAGGGATGGTCGATCTTCGCGGACTGCGACATGCTGATGCGCACGGATATCGCCAAGCTGTGGAGCCTGCGTGATGATCGATATGCGGCCATGTGCGTCAAGCATGACTACGTGCCGAAAGTGGAAACGAAGTTTCTCGGGCAGACTCAAACCAAATATGAAAAGAAGAACTGGTCGAGTTTCATTCTGTTCAATAACGCCAAGTGCAAGGCATTGACCAAGGACTATGTCAACACGGCAACCGGCCTTCAGCTCCACCAGTTCAAATGGCTCGAATCCGATGACCAGATTGGCGAAATACCAGCGACCTGGAACTGGCTCGTTAACGAATATGATCACAATCCCGATGCGGATAATGTCCACTTTACCGACGGTGGGCCGTATTTCGAGGAATACAAGAATGACGATTACGCCGAAGAGTGGTTCGCAGCCAGAGAGCGTATGCTGACGGTTGTCCAACGCGCGTAACAGGCACTCTCGACACGGTATTTTGGAATGCGCCTTCTGGCGCATTCTCTGTTTGGGTGGCTCACGCAGGCATCTTTGCGAGCCCCGTTCTCCGCTCCTCATGCAAGTCTGTGAAAATTAAAAAAAACACTTGCCAATAAAGATTCGTGGCCTTAAACGGGCGTCACGGACCATGGCGGACACAAGACGTTAGCCGGAATGTTCGTTGTAGGGGTATAGCTCAGTTGGTAGAGCGGCGGTCTCCAAAACCGCAGGTCGTAAGTTCGAGCCTTACTGCCCCTGCCATTTCCTCATCCGCAAGCGCGGTCTCGCTGCAAGGCAGGTGAGGTGCCGGTTTACCGGTGAAATTCGCCAAATGTCGATTTCCCCTTGTTAAAGAGGGAATCGATGTTTATGTAGGTCAAAATAGACACGCGGTGCGTGGGGTCGATTATTTCGACTTTACGTGCCGTAATTGCGTGGGCAGTCAATGGCATCCAAAACCAATCCGTTTACGTTTCTGCAGCAGGTTCGCGCCGAAGCGTCGAAGATCACTTGGCCGTCGCGCCGCGAGACAATGATTTCCACGGCCATGGTTTTGGTAATGGTGATCTTCGCGGCACTGTTCTTCTTTGCGGCTGACCAGCTCATCGGCTGGTTGCTCAGTCTCGTTCTGAGCGTTGGCCGGTAACGAATTGAGCGGAGAGTAAAGATGGCAGCGCGTTGGTACATTGTTCAGGCATATTCGAACTTCGAAAAGAAGGTCGCTGAGTCGATTGAAGAAAAGGTTCGTCAGAAGGGTCTTGATCATCTTTTTGAACGGATTCTGGTTCCGACCGAAAAGGTCGTTGAGGTGCGTCGCGGTCGCAAGGTCGATAGCGAGCGTAAGTTTTTCCCGGGTTACGTGCTTGTGCGCGCCAACCTGACGGACGAGGCTTATCACCTCATCAAGAATACCCCGAAGGTCACGGGTTTTCTGGGTTCCGATAACAAGCCTGTTCCGATCCCTGACGCTGAAGCAGACCGTATTCTCGGTCAGGTTCAAGAGGGTGTCGAGCGTCCGAAGTCTTCGGTGTCGTTCGAAATCGGCGAGCAGGTTCGCGTTTCCGATGGTCCGTTTGCATCGTTCAACGGTGTGGTGCAGGACGTCGATGAGGAGCGTTCGCGCTTGAAGGTCGAGGTTTCGATCTTCGGTCGTGCAACGCCTGTAGAACTAGAATACGCGCAGGTTGAAAAAGTCTGACGAGTTTCCGAAGGCGAACCGCCTTCGATTCAATACATCAGGATATGATCGCAAGTCATTGCTTTTATAACTGATGTGATGCGGCATAGCCGCAAAACGCGTGGAAGATACTCTGAACTCTTAAGCCGGGTCAGAGGTCGCACCACGCAACCGCAGCCGCCGGAATTTCCGGCAAGTGAGCCGGGAAACCGGTTCTATTCGAAAGGCAGAGAGATATGGCTAAGAAAGTTGCAGGCCAGCTCAAGCTTCAGGTCAAGGCAGGATCGGCAAACCCGTCCCCGCCAATCGGCCCGGCGCTTGGTCAGCGTGGCGTTAACATCATGGAATTCTGCAAGGCGTTCAATGCCGCCACGCAGGAAATGGAAAAGGGTATGCCGATTCCGGTCGTCATTACCTATTACCAGGACAAGTCCTTCACCTTCGTCATGAAGCAGCCGCCCATGACCTATTGGTTGAAGAAGGAAGCAAAAATCACTGCCGGTTCCAAGACACCTGGTAAGGGTGCCAAGGTCGGTTCCATCACCAAGGCTCAGGTCAAGACGATCGCTGAAGCCAAGATGAAGGATCTGAACGCCGCCAATATCGAAGGCGCAATGGCGATGGTTGAGGGCTCTGCCCGCGCCATGGGCCTGGAAGTGGTAGGTTGATCATGGCAAAGCTTGCAAAACGCGTAAAGAAGATCCGCGAAGGCGTTGATCCCAAGACCCTTTATGTCCTGACCGACGCCATTTCGATGGTCAAGGAACGGGCTATCGCCAAGTTCGACGAAACTGTTGAAGTCTCGATGAACCTCGGTGTCGATCCACGTCACGCAGACCAGATGGTTCGCGGCGTTGTTAACCTGCCAAACGGTACAGGCCGTGACGTTCGCGTTGCTGTTTTTGCTCGTGGTGCCAAGGCTGATGAAGCCAAGGCCGCAGGCGCAGACATCGTTGGTGCTGAAGACCTGCTCGAAATCGTTCAGGGCGGCAAGATCGATTTTGACCGCGTTATCGCGACACCTGACATGATGCCGCTCGTCGGTCGTCTCGGTAAGGTTCTCGGCCCACGCGGCATGATGCCTAACCCTAAGGTTGGTACGGTTACGATGGACGTCGCTGGAGCTGTTAAGGCTTCCAAGGGCGGCGCCGTTGAATTCCGCGTCGAAAAGGCCGGTATCGTTCACGCTGGTATTGGCAAGGCTTCCTTCGACGCCAAGGCGCTCGAAGAAAACATCAAGGCTTTCGCTGATGCCGTCATCAAGGCAAAGCCAGCTGGTGCCAAGGGCAACTACGTCAAGCGCGTAGCGATTTCCTCGACTATGGGTCCAGGCGTTCGCATCGAGCCTTCGTCGGTCACTGCATAATCATTCGCCGCGCTTCGCTAGAGGCGCGGCAACCTCAATTTCCGGCTCGCAAGGGTCGGGAATTTCCAGGGCAACCTGGAACTCCTGTCCGAGATTGTAGGTGGCTCATTTCCCTCGGGATTTTGGCCTTAATCATTCAGCCTACATGAGACGGGTAAGGCCCGGATTTTCGCATCCAAGGATGCTTAATAATCCGGTTCGAACCTGATGTGCCTGTGCCTGAAGCCGTTTGCGGCGACAGAGCGGGGGACAGGATCCTCAAGCGTCGCTTGAGATTTTGGTAACAAGATCTCTTGAGGCAAAGGCAAACCCGATGGGTTCACAGTTCAATGTGTTCTCATCTACTGGAGACAGACAGTGGAAAGAGCGGAAAAACGCGAATTCGTCACGGAGCTGAATGAAGTCTTCAAGGCTTCTGGTTCAGTTGTCGTGGCCCACTATGCTGGTGTCACAGTTGCGCAGATGAACGATTTTCGTTCGAAAATGCGCGCTGCTGGCGGCACCGTCAAGGTCGCGAAGAACCGCCTGGCCAAGATCGCTCTTCAGGGTACGGAGTCGGAAGGGATCATCGATCTCTTCAAGGGACAGACGCTGATTGCTTACAGCACTGACCCTATGATTGCTCCGAAAGTCGTCATGGATTTCGCAAAGACCAACGACAAGATCGTTGTTCTGGGCGGCGCCATGGGAACAACCACGCTCAACGCAGATGCAGTCAAGTCGCTTGCGACCCTGCCTTCGCTGGACGAGCTGCGTGGCAAGCTGCTGGGCCTCTTTGCGGCTCCTGCAACGCGCATCGCTACGGTTGTTGCAGCACCAGCAAGCCAGCTTGCTCGCGTGTTCTCGGCTTACTCAAAGAAGGACGAAGCCGCTTAAGGCGGTTTTTCGCTGTAAATATTCAAACCGGTTCGAACCGAATTAAAGGAACTATAACATGGCTGATCTCGCAAAGATCGTTGACGACCTCTCCGCTCTGACAGTTCTGGAAGCTGCTGAGCTTTCCAAGCTTCTCGAAGAAAAGTGGGGCGTTTCCGCTGCTGCTCCTGTAGCAGTTGCTGCTGCTGGCGGCGCTGCTGCAGCTCCTGCTGAAGAAGAAAAGACAGAATTCGACGTTATTCTCGTTGAAGCTGGCGCAAACAAGATCAACGTCATCAAGGAAGTCCGCGCAATCACAGGTCTCGGCCTGAAGGAAGCTAAGGACCTCGTTGAAGGCGCTCCTAAGGCTGTTAAGGAAGCTGTTTCCAAGGCTGAAGCTGCTGACCTTAAGAAGAAGCTTGAAGAAGCTGGCGCCAAGGTTGACGTCAAGTAATCTTGAAATGTTCGGGAGGCGGTGTCCGCACCGCCTCCTGCTCACATTTCTCCCGAACTTATTACCCAAAAGCCGCGTGAAAATGGCTTTTGGGTAATGGGTTCTTCAAGAGAATAGTTTCGAACCGCGCTGTAGAGGCAATCCGGCCTTGCACTTCGGGATGTGAAACGAGATTGAAGACACTCATTGGATTGACGGGATCGACTGGCCAGCGGTTCCCGTCCGTTGCAGGCCCGGATGCAATTTTAAAGGAGCGACGATGGCTCAGACCCTTTCGTTTAACGGTCGCAGGCGCGTACGCAAGTTTTTCGGCAAAATTCCAGAAGTAGCGGAAATGCCGAACCTCATCGAGGTTCAGAAGGCTTCGTATGACCAGTTTCTCATGGTCAAGGAGCCCGAAGGCGGGCGTCCTGACGAGGGATTGAACGCGGTATTCAGATCCGTGTTCCCTATCACCGACTTTTCGGGCGCTTCCATGCTCGAATTCGTGTCTTACGAATTCGAACCGCCGAAATTCGACACCGAAGAATGCCGTCAGCGCGATCTGACCTACGCAGCGCCGCTCAAGGTGACGCTGCGTCTTATCGTGTTCGATATTGACGAAGATACGGGTGCGAAGTCCATCAAGGACATCAAGGAACAGTCCGTCTACATGGGCGACATGCCTTTGATGACAGACAATGGCACGTTCATCGTCAACGGTACTGAGCGCGTTATCGTTTCGCAGATGCACCGTTCGCCAGGCGTTTTCTTCGACCACGACAAGGGCAAGAGCCACTCATCCGGCAAGCTTCTGTTTGCTGCCCGCGTCATTCCTTATCGTGGCTCGTGGCTCGATATCGAGTTCGATGCCAAGGATGTCGTCTACGCGCGTATCGACCGTCGTCGCAAGCTGCCTGCAACATCGTTGCTGATGGCTCTCGGCATGGACGGCGAAGAAATTCTGTCGACTTTCTACACCAAGGCAAGCTACGAGCGTGACGGCGAAGGCTGGCGTTACCCTTATCAGCCAGACGTGCTGAAGGGTGCCAAGGTCATCACCGAGTTGGTCGATGCCGACACGGGCGAAGTCGTTGTCGAAGCTGGCAAGAAGCTGACGCCTCGTTTGATCCGTCAGCTGTCCGACAAGGGCCTCAAGTTCCTCAAGGCGTCCGACGAAGAGCTTTACGGCAACTACCTCGCAGAAGACATCGTCAACTATGAGACAGGTGAAATCTATCTCGAAGCCGGTGACGAAATCGACGAGAAGACGCTGAAGCTCATTCTTGACTCTGGCTTCAACGAGATTCCTGTCCTCAACATCGACCACGTCAATGTTGGTGCCTACATCCGCAACACGCTGGCAGCGGACAAGAACCAGAACCGTCAGGAAGCTCTGTTCGACATCTACCGCGTCATGCGTCCGGGTGAACCACCGACCATGGATTCGGCCGAAGCCATGTTCAAGTCGCTGTTCTTCGACAGCGAGCGTTACGACCTGTCTGCCGTTGGCCGCGTGAAGATGAACATGCGTCTTGATCTCGATGCGGAAGATTCCGTGCGCACGCTGCGCAAGGAAGACATTCTGGCCGTCGTCAGGATGCTGGTCGAACTGCGTGACGGCAAGGGCGAGATCGACGATATCGACAACCTCGGTAACCGTCGCGTTCGCTCCGTCGGTGAGTTGATGGAGAACCAGTATCGTCTGGGTCTGCTGCGCATGGAACGTGCGATCAAGGAACGTATGTCCTCGATCGAAATCGACACCGTGATGCCGCAGGATCTGATCAACGCAAAGCCTGCTGCTGCTGCCGTTCGCGAATTCTTCGGCTCCTCGCAGCTGTCGCAGTTCATGGACCAGGTGAACCCGCTTTCGGAAATCACTCACAAGCGCCGTCTTTCGGCTCTTGGACCAGGTGGTCTGACACGCGAGCGCGCAGGCTTCGAAGTCCGCGACGTTCACCCAACGCACTATGGCCGTATTTGCCCGATCGAAACGCCGGAAGGCCCGAACATCGGTCTGATCAACTCTCTCGCGACCTTTGCCCGCGTCAACAAATACGGTTTCATCGAAAGCCCGTACCGCAAGATCATTGACGGCAAGGTCACGACCGAAGTGATCTACCTCTCCGCTATGGAAGAGGCCAAGTACTACGTTGCACAGGCCAATGCCGAGCTGGACGCTGAAGGCGCATTCACCGAAGAATTCGTTGTTTGCCGTCACTCCGGTGAAGTTATGCTGGCACCGCGTGACAACATCAACCTGATGGACGTTTCGCCAAAGCAGCTGGTTTCCGTTGCTGCGGCTCTCATCCCGTTCCTCGAAAACGATGACGCCAACCGCGCCCTTATGGGTTCGAACATGCAGCGTCAGGCCGTTCCACTGCTGCGTGCCGAGGCTCCGTTCGTCGGAACCGGCATGGAGCCGATCGTTGCGCGTGACTCCGGTGCTGCCATTGCGGCGCGTCGTGGTGGCGTGGTCGATCAGGTGGATGCGACCCGTATCGTTATCCGTGCGACGGAAGATCTTGATGCAGGCAAGTCCGGCGTCGATATCTATCGTCTGCAGAAGTTCCAGCGCTCCAACCAGAATACCTGCATCAACCAGCGTCCGCTGGTCTCTGTCGGTGACATTCTGAACAAGGGCGATATCATCGCTGACGGTCCTTCGACTGACCTCGGTGACTTGGCACTTGGCCGCAACGCGCTCGTCGCGTTCATGCCTTGGAACGGTTACAACTACGAAGACTCCATTCTGATGTCCGAACGCATCGTCTCCGACGACGTGTTTACGTCCATTCACATCGAAGAATTCGAAGTGATGGCACGCGACACCAAGCTTGGTCCTGAAGAAATCACGCGCGACATTCCGAACGTTTCGGAAGAAGCGCTGAAGAACCTCGACGAAGCTGGTATCGTCTACATCGGTGCGGAAGTTCAGCCTGGCGATATCCTCGTCGGCAAGATCACGCCGAAGGGTGAGAGCCCGATGACGCCGGAAGAAAAGCTTCTGCGCGCCATCTTCGGTGAGAAGGCTTCCGACGTTCGCGATACATCCATGCGCATGCCTCCGGGCACGTTTGGTACGGTCGTTGAAGTTCGCGTGTTCAACCGTCACGGCGTCGAAAAAGACGAACGTGCAATGGCGATCGAACGCGAAGAAATCGAACGTCTTGCCAAGGACCGCGACGACGAACAGGCCATTCTTGACCGTAACGTCTACGGCCGTCTGATCGAGATGCTGCGCGGACAGGTTTCCATCGCCGGTCCAAAGGGCTTCAAGAAGGGCGTCGAGCTTTCGAACACCGTCGTCTCCGAATATCCCCGCTCGCAGTGGTGGATGTTTGCCGTCGAAGACGAGAAGGCTCAGTCCGAGCTGGAAGCGCTTCGTGGTCAGTACGACGAATCCAAGTCGCGCCTTGAACAGCGCTTCATGGACAAGGTCGAGAAGGTTCAGCGCGGCGATGAAATGCCTCCTGGCGTCATGAAGATGGTCAAGGTTTTTGTTGCTGTGAAGCGCAAGATCCAGCCAGGTGACAAGATGGCTGGCCGTCACGGTAACAAGGGCGTTGTGTCACGTATCGTGCCGGTTGAAGACATGCCGTTCCTGGAAGACGGTACGCATGTTGACATCTGCTTGAACCCGCTGGGCGTGCCATCGCGCATGAACGTCGGTCAGATCCTCGAAACTCACCTTGCCTGGGCTTGCGCCGGCATGGGTAAGAAGATCGGCGATATGCTTGATGAATATCGCAAGACGATGGACATCACCGACCTGAAGAATGAGCTGACGGCAGTCTATGCCAGTGAGGCGAAAGACGAAGTTGCACACTTCGACGACGACTCGCTGATCAAGCTTGCTGAACAGTCCAGAAAGGGCGTTTCCATTGCGACGCCGGTCTTCGACGGTGCGCATGAGCCTGACGTTGCTGAAATGTTGACCAGAGCCGGTCTGCATGACTCGGGTCAGTCTGTTCTGTATGATGGCCGTACAGGCGAACAGTTCGACCGTAAGGTCACCGTCGGCTACATGTACATGATCAAACTGAACCACCTTGTCGACGACAAGATCCACGCTCGCTCGATCGGTCCGTACTCGCTTGTTACCCAGCAGCCGCTTGGTGGTAAGGCGCAGTTCGGCGGACAGCGTTTCGGGGAAATGGAAGTCTGGGCTCTGGAAGCTTACGGCGCTGCTTACACGCTGCAGGAAATGCTCACCGTCAAGTCTGACGACGTGGCGGGCCGCACCAAGGTTTATGAAGCGATCGTCCGTGGTGACGATACCTTCGAGGCCGGTATTCCTGAAAGCTTCAACGTTCTCGTCAAGGAAATGCGCTCGCTCGGTCTCAGCGTCGAACTCGAAAATTCGAAGCTCGATGAAGCCAACGCAGCGGCTCAACTGCCTGACGCGGCGGAATAAGAAACAGAAGGGCAGGCACCTCATAAAGTGCCTGCCTGTTTCGCCCTTCGGGTCAAACCCAAGGGTAGAAACTTCCGCCGCATTTTGCGGTTAATCATGTTTTAGGCATTGGCTGGTGATGCGGACTCACTGTGCCAGATGCAAGCAAGGGGCCAAACCCCTAAGGAGACAGGCATGAACCAAGAGGTCATGAACCTTTTCAACCCGTCGGTACCGGCGCAGCACTTCGATTCCATCCGGATTTCGATTGCCAGCCCGGAAAAGATTCTTTCGTGGTCGTACGGCGAGATCAAGAAGCCGGAAACCATCAACTATCGTACGTTCAAGCCTGAGCGCGATGGTCTGTTCTGCGCGCGCATTTTTGGACCGATCAAGGACTACGAATGCTTGTGCGGCAAGTACAAGCGTATGAAGTACAAGGGCATCATCTGCGAAAAGTGCGGCGTTGAAGTGACGTTGTCGCGCGTTCGCCGTGAGCGCATGGGCCATATCGAACTGGCAGCACCCGTTGCCCACATCTGGTTCCTGAAGTCGCTGCCTTCGCGTATCTCGACATTGCTCGACATGACGCTGAAAGATGTAGAGCGCGTTCTCTACTTCGAAAACTACATCGTGACCGAGCCTGGTCTGACTTCGATGAAGCAGAACCAGCTTCTGAACGAAGAAGAATACATGATCGCCGTCGATGAATTTGGTGAAGACCAGTTCACTGCGATGATCGGCGCTGAAGCCATCTACGAAATGCTGGCTTCGATGAACCTCGAAAAGATCGCTGGCGACCTGCGCACCGATCTTGCCGAGACCACATCGGATCTGAAGCAGAAGAAGTTCATGAAGCGTCTCAAGATCGTTGAGAACTTCATGGAATCTGGCAATCGTCCCGAGTGGATGATCATGAAGGTTGTTCCAGTCATTCCACCGGACCTGCGTCCGCTGGTTCCGCTGGATGGTGGCCGTTTCGCCACGTCCGACCTGAACGATCTCTATCGCCGCGTCATCAACCGTAACAACCGCTTGAAGCGCCTGATCGAGCTTCGTGCGCCTGGCATCATCATCCGCAACGAAAAGCGTATGTTGCAGGAATCCGTCGATGCGCTGTTCGATAACGGCCGTCGCGGTCGTGTCATCACGGGTGCCAACAAGCGTCCGCTGAAGTCGCTGTCCGACATGCTCAAGGGCAAGCAGGGCCGCTTCCGTCAGAACCTTCTCGGCAAGCGCGTCGACTATTCCGGTCGTTCGGTTATCGTGACCGGTCCTGAGCTGAAACTGCACCAGTGCGGCCTGCCGAAGAAGATGGCGCTCGAGCTGTTCAAGCCGTTCATCTATGCCCGCCTTGACGCAAAGGGTTACTCCTCCACCGTCAAGCAGGCCAAGAAGCTGGTTGAAAAGGAAAAGCCGGAAGTTTGGGATATCCTCGACGAGGTTATCCGCGAGCACCCGGTTCTCCTGAACCGCGCGCCGACACTTCACCGCTTGGGTATCCAGGCTTTCGAACCCATGCTGGTCGAAGGCAAGGCTATTCAGCTGCATCCGCTCGTCTGCACGGCCTTCAACGCCGACTTCGACGGCGACCAGATGGCCGTTCACGTTCCTCTGTCGCTTGAAGCGCAGCTGGAAGCACGCGTGCTGATGATGTCGACCAACAACATTCTCCACCCTGCAAACGGTCAGCCGATCATCGTTCCTTCGCAGGACATGGTTCTAGGCCTGTACTATCTGTCGATCATGAACGAGAACGAGCCAGGTCAAGGCATGGCATTCTCCGACATGGGCGAGTTGCACCATGCGCTGGAAAACAAGGTTGTGACGCTGCACGCGAAAATTCGCGGCCGTTTCAAGACCATGGATGCTGATGGTAAGCTGGTTTCCAAGATCTACGACACAACACCTGGCCGTATGATCATTGGCGAGCTTCTGCCGAAGAACGTCAACGTGCCTTTCGAAACTTGCAACCAGGAAATGACCAAGAAGAACATCTCCAAGATGATCGACACGGTCTACCGTCATTGCGGCCAGAAAGACACGGTCATCTTCTGCGACCGTATCATGCAGCTCGGCTTCACCCATGCTTGCCGCGCCGGCATCTCGTTCGGCAAGGACGACATGATCATTCCGGAAACCAAGGTAAAGATCGTTGGCGACACCGAAACTTTGGTCAAGGAATACGAACAGCAGTACAATGACGGCCTGATCACTCAGGGCGAAAAGTACAACAAGGTCGTAGACGCTTGGGGCAAGGCAACCGAAAAGGTCGCTGAAGACATGATGGCCCGCATTAAGGCCGTTGAGTTCGATCCAGAGACCGGTCGCCAGAAGCCGATGAACGCCATCTACATGATGAGCCACTCCGGTGCGCGTGGTTCTCCGAACCAGATGCGTCAGCTGGGTGGTATGCGCGGCCTCATGGCCAAGCCATCGGGTGAGATCATCGAAACGCCGATCATTTCCAACTTTAAGGAAGGTCTGACCGTTAACGAGTACTTCAACTCGACGCACGGTGCCCGTAAGGGTCTTGCAGACACGGCCTTGAAGACGGCGAACTCCGGTTACCTCACACGTCGTCTCGTTGACGTGGCGCAGGATTGCATCGTCAACTCTGTGGATTGCGGCACTGAAAAGGGCCTCACCATGACTGCCATCGTCGATGCCGGTCAGGTTGTGGCTTCGCTCGGCGCACGTATCCTTGGACGTACGGCTCTTGATGATATCGACAACCCGGTCACGGGCGAAAACATCGTCAAGGCTGGGACGTTGATGGACGAAGCAGATATTGCTGCGATCGAAAAGTCGGGCATCCAGTCCGTTCGCATTCGCTCTGCTCTGACCTGCGAAATCCAGGTTGGTGTTTGCGGCGTCTGCTACGGTCGTGACCTTGCACGCGGTACACCTGTCAACATGGGCGAAGCGGTTGGCGTTATTGCCGCTCAGTCCATCGGTGAACCGGGCACGCAGCTCACCATGCGTACGTTCCACCTTGGCGGAACGGCGAACGTGGTCGACCAATCGTTCCTGGAAGCGTCGTATGAAGGTACGATTCAGATCAAGAACCGCAACAGCCTGCGCAACTCTGAAAACATTCTCATCGCGATGGGCCGTAACATGTCCGTCACCATTCTCGATGAGCGTGGCGTAGAGCGTTCTTCGCAGCGCGTAGCCTATGGCTCCAAGCTGTTCGTTGATGATGGCGACAAGGTCAAGCGCGGCCAGCGTCTGGCAGAGTGGGACCCTTACACACGTCCAATGATGACGGAAGTGGAAGGTACTGTTCACTTCGAAGATCTGGTCGATGGTCTTTCCGTTCTGGAAGCGACCGACGAGTCCACCGGTATCACCAAGCGTCAGGTTATCGACTGGCGTTCGACACCACGTGGTTCGGACCTGAAGCCGACGATCATCATCAAGGATGCTTCCGGCACGGTGCTGAAGCTTGCTCGTGGCGGTGAAGCCCGCTTCCAGCTCTCGGTTGACGCTATTCTCTCGGTCGAGCCTGGTCAGAAGGTCTTCCAGGGTGACGTGCTTGCACGTTCACCATTGGAAAGCGCCAAGACCAAGGACATCACCGGTGGTCTGCCGCGTGTTGCCGAACTCTTCGAAGCGCGTCGTCCGAAGGATCACGCTATCATCGCCGAAATCGATGGTACGATCCGTCTGGGCCGCGACTACAAGAACAAGCGTCGCGTTCAGATCGAGCCTGCGGAGGATGGCGTCGAGCCCGTCGAATACCTGATCCCGAAGGGCAAGCCCTTCCACCTTCAGGAAGGCGACTACATCGAGAAGGGCGAATACATTCTCGATGGTAACCCGGCACCGCACGACATTCTGGCGATCAGGGGCGTAGAAGCTTTGGCTTCCTACCTCGTGAACGAAATCCAGGAAGTCTACCGCTTGCAGGGCGTTGTCATCAACGACAAGCACATCGAAGTCATCGTGCGTCAGATGCTGCAGAAGGTGGAAATCACCGATGCAGGTGACTCGCATTACATCGTTGGCGACAGCGTTGATCGCATTGAGATGGAAGACAACAACGATCGTCTGATCGACGAAGGCAAGAAGCCATCCTACGGCGACCCGGTTCTTCTGGGTATCACCAAGGCATCGCTGCAAACGCCTTCGTTCATCTCGGCTGCTTCGTTCCAGGAAACCACAAAGGTTCTCACGGAAGCTGCAATCGCCGGCAAGACCGACACGTTGCAGGGTCTGAAGGAAAACGTCATCGTCGGCCGCCTTATCCCGGCCGGTACCGGCGGAACCATGACCCAGATCCGCCGCATCGCGACAAACCGCGACGAGCTCATCATCGAAGAGCGCAAGAAGAGCACCGGCTCGTCTTCCGCAAACCACATGCTGCAAGACATGACAGACAAGGCTCCAGCTGCCGAATAACGGTGGTCAGGGCAGGGGCCTCGTAAGAGGTTCCGTCTGGTCTAAATGGAAACGCCCGGAGTGATCCGGGCGTTTTTTTGTTCAGGGTTAGTGTTGCTGATTGGTCAACAATGAAATGCTGATGAGCAGTCTGAGTGGTGCTCATCGCCAATGTGTCTGGGTGTGTGTTTATCGTTCAGGCCAGTCTGAGTGTGGCCATATCGCCGTTGCTAAGCGCTGTTAAGTTGGCTTCGATTTTATCTATGGGCCAGTCCCACCAGGCGATACAAAGAAGCTCGCTGACGACCTCAATGGAATAACGCATTCGGATAATAGATGCTGGATTTTCTCCAACAACTGCATAGGGCGGTACGTCACGGGTAACGACCGAGGCCGCCGCAATAATTGCGCCAGTGCCTATGTGGACTCCCGGCATAATTGCCGCGTTTTGGCCAATCCATACGTCGTGGTCGACAACCGTGTCCTTACGGGCAGGTCTTTATAGCCAAACGTCTCTGGTTTGAAGATTCGGAACGGGTACGTTGTAAAGCCGGTCATCGGATGATTAGCCGAGCTGGTTATAAAATAGCTACCTCTGGCAATCTGAACAAACTTGCCGATCACCAACCGCTCGCGAACACCATGACCAAGAAAGGGGGCCAGAATAGTTGCCGTTTCTTCTGGCGGTCCAGAATGCGTGTAATAGCTGAAATCGCCGATTTCCATGCGTGGGTGGGTTATCACGTTCTTCAGATACACGGTGTCCCGATACAAGCTACCATCGGGTAATGTAATGGGATTAACGGCATTCGCATCAAGAAGGGCCATGGAAAACTTTCAAATATACTGCCAGCGCATTGGTGAAAGCTTGCTGCTGACTTCGCTACGATCAGGTTATTGGCTCTTAGCAATGAAATCCATCATGTCCCTCGTATCGCTCCAATGAATAGTTTTGATAGGGAAGATTCTGCGTCAGATATCTACGCGGAGGGAGGACTGAAAAGCTTTACATAATGAAAGCACTCCTATATTGTTACATGTAACAAATATTGGATAGCGTTATGGCGACCTCAGTCAATCATAGAGTACAAAAGCGACGTGACGCCTTGCGTGCATCTGGTCTGCGCCCCGTGCAAATATGGGTTCCTGATACCCGGCGGGCTGGCTTTACTGAAGAATGCCGCCGTCAGTCAAAGGTGGTCTCGGCGTCAGAGGCGCTCGACACGGAGTTCGACGCATTCGCGGATGACGCATTGGCTGACATGGATGAAGAGGTTTCTAAGTGAGGCGAGGTGATCTTGTCACTGTTGCCGTATCGGGCGATTTCGGAAAGCCAAGGCCCGCTCTGATTATCCAGTCAGACTATTTCTCTGAAACAGCAACGGTTACAGTGTTGTTGCTTTCTGGAACACTTGTTGAAGCGCCGTTCATACGCCTTACAGTTCAGCCATCACCTCAAAATGGGTTGACCAAACCGTCTCAGGTGATGGTCGATAAGTCTATGACTGTGCTGCGACACAAGTTAGGGCCAGTATTCGGTCGCCTTGACGACGACATGATGCTTTCGATCACGAGATCATTAGCCATCTTTGTCGGTATTGCCTGAGCGCGCCAGCAGTAGCAGCGCGCTCATTCTCATTTCAAGCAAACTTGATAATCGCCACTTCACCCTCAAGTGCACCCTGATAGGCCGACGCATGCGGCTCCTCGTCGGGAACATCATTCAGCATGCCGATCTGGTCGAGGTCGGCTTCGAGGAAGCCTTCTTCGGAGAGAGCGTTAAGGGCTTCGCGAACGGCGGTGTCGTCGTCTGGCGCGCGTAGGATGATGTGGATGTCGATGCCTTCGTCGCCTTCACGTTCATAGGCTTTGCCGATGACGATGAAGACCATGGGATCGTCGCGTCCGTTGTCGTTGTCTGGTTCTGTGATCATGACGCGATTCCTTTTCTGGTTATTATTGTATGGCGGCGAGCAAACTCCCGCCTTTTGGGAATCAATAGACGGCTTTTATGAAAAGCCAAAGGCCCGATTGGTAAAAGCGTGCAAGGGGAGGGCCATTATGTTAAAACGCCCTGTAATTCATCGATGCCAAGGCGGCTGGAGGAGGCCGCGCGGGTACTAAATACTGAATCACCCTTGACGAAAGCGGGGTAAAACAGTAGTACGCCCGCCATCGGAACCAATGTGAGGTTTGGCTGTCTGGAACGACTCGTTCTGGAGATCGCCTCAAACAAGGGTCCAAAAACACGTACGAGACACGATTGTTGCATGCAAGACGTAGGATTTACGTCCTCTGCTCTTGGTGGTCCATCCGTGGAAACCGGATCGGGCCACGATTTATGCATGAAACCATGCGTGCGTCGTTGCCGGAAACGGTATAACCGCCATCCGTGAGGGTGGCTAAAGTAGTTTTTGCAAGGGATGGTTATATGCCTACCGTAAACCAGCTGATCCGTAAGCCACGCCAGGCGCAGGTAAAGCGAAATAAGGTTCCTGCTCTTCAGGAAAACCCACAGAAGCGCGGCGTTTGCACACGCGTTTACACAACGACCCCTAAGAAGCCTAACTCGGCTCTTCGTAAGGTTGCCAAGATTCGCCTGACCAACGGCTTTGAAGTCATCGGCTACATTCCTGGCGAAGGTCACAACCTTCAGGAACACTCCGTTGTCATGATCCGTGGCGGTCGCGTAAAGGACTTGCCGGGCGTTCGTTACCACGTCATCCGTGGTGTTCTCGATACCCAGGGCGTCAAGAACCGCAAGCAGCGCCGCTCCAAGTATGGCGCGAAGCGTCCGAAGTAATTCGGTCTAAACAAATTCAGGCGCTGCGCGAGGTTCTCCGCGTGGTAAAGCGTCCCTAACAATTGAGAGACAAATAGTATGTCCCGTCGCCATAGTGCAGAAAAGCGTGAGATCAATCCGGACCCGAAGTTCGGCGATCTGATCGTTACCAAGTTCATGAACGCCATCATGCTTCACGGCAAGAAGTCGGTCGCAGAAAGCATCGTATACGGCGCGTTCGACGTCGTTCAGGGTAAGGCAAAGGCAGAGCCACTCGGCATCTTCCATTCGGCCCTCGACAACGTTGCTCCGCACGTTGAAGTGCGTTCGCGCCGCGTTGGTGGTGCAACCTACCAGGTTCCGGTCGATGTTCGCCCAGAGCGCCGTCAGGCTCTCGCGATCCGCTGGCTGATCGCTGCTGCGCGCAAGCGCAACGAAACAACCATGGTCGATCGCCTTTCCGGCGAACTCATGGATGCAGCGAACAACCGTGGCTCCGCAGTCAAGAAGCGCGAAGACACGCACAAGATGGCCGACGCCAACCGCGCATTCTCGCATTACCGCTGGTAATCTAACCGATCCGAAAGGCAGTCCGTTATGGCTCGCGAATATAAAATCGAAGACTACCGCAATTTCGGTATCATGGCGCATATCGACGCCGGTAAGACGACAACAACCGAGCGTATTCTTTATTACACCGGCAAGTCGCACAAGATCGGTGAAGTTCACGATGGCGCAGCCACGATGGACTGGATGGAGCAGGAGCAGGAGCGTGGTATCACCATCACCTCCGCTGCTACGACGACCTTCTGGAAGGGTCGCGATGGCAAGATGCGTCGTTTCAACATCATCGACACCCCCGGCCACGTTGACTTCACGATTGAAGTAGAACGTTCGCTGCGCGTGCTCGACGGTGCGATCGCTCTTCTCGACGCCAACGCCGGTGTAGAGCCGCAGACGGAAACTGTCTGGCGTCAGGCTGAGAAGTACAATGTTCCACGCATGATCTTCTGCAACAAGATGGACAAGACCGGCGCGGACTTCTACCGCTCGGTAGAGATGATCAAGACCCGTCTCGGCGCCATCGCTGTTGTCATGCAGCTCCCGATCGGTGCGGAAACAGAATTCAAGGGCGTTATCGATCTGATCGAAATGAACGCTCTGATCTGGCGTGATGAATCTCTCGGCGCCCAGTGGGATGTCGTTGAAATTCCTGACGACATGAAGGAAAAGGCTGCTGAATATCGTGAAAAGATGATCGAACAGGTCGTCGATATCGATGAAGAAGCAATGGAAGCTTACCTGAACGGCGAAATGCCTGACAACGAGAAGATTCGTGAACTCGTTCGCCGCGGTACCATCGACGTGAAGTTCCACCCGATGTTCTGCGGTACTGCGTTCAAGAACAAGGGCGTTCAGCCACTTCTCGACGCCGTTTGCGATTACCTGCCTTCGCCGCTGGACATTCCTGCGATCAAGGGCATCGACTTCAAGACCGAAGCTGAAATCGAGCGTCACCCCGACGACAGCGAGCCGCTTTCCATGCTTGCGTTCAAGATCATGAACGACCCATTCGTTGGTTCGCTCACTTTCGCACGCATCTACTCCGGCAAGCTCGAAAAGGGCACATCGGTTCTGAACACGGTCAAGGACAAGCGCGAGCGCGTCGGTCGTATGCTTCAGATGCATTCCAACTCCCGCGAAGACATCGAAGAAGCCTTCTCCGGCGACATCGTTGCTCTGGCCGGCCTCAAGGAAACCACAACAGGTGATACGCTTTGCGATCCTCTGAAGCCGGTTATCCTCGAGCGCATGGAATTCCCTGAGCCTGTTATCCAGATCGCGATCGAACCGAAGACCAAGGGCGACCAGGAAAAGATGGGCCTCGCGCTCAACCGTCTGGCAGCTGAAGATCCCTCGTTCCGCGTCAAGACGGATGAAGAATCCGGTCAGACGATCATCGCTGGCATGGGCGAACTTCACCTCGACATTCTCGTTGACCGTATGCGTCGCGAGTTCAAGGTTGAAGCTACCGTCGGTGCTCCGCAGGTTGCCTACCGCGAAACGATCACACGTCAGCACGAAGAAGATTACACACACAAGAAGCAGTCCGGTGGTACCGGTCAGTTCGCTCGTGTCAAGATCGTCTTCGAACCGAACCCAGAAGGCGAAGACTTCAAGTTCGAATCCAAGATCGTCGGCGGTGCTGTTCCTAAGGAATACATCCCGGGCGTTCAGAAGGGTATCGAAAGCGTTCTGTCTTCCGGTCCTCTGGCCGGCTTCCCGATGCTCGGCGTCAAGGCAACCCTGATCGACGGCGCATATCACGACGTTGACTCCTCGGTTCTGGCGTTCGAAATTGCATCGCGTGCCTGCTTCCGCGAAGCAGCGAAGAAGGCTGGTGCACAGCTTCTCGAGCCGATGATGAAGGTTGAAGTTGTAACCCCTGAAGATTACGTCGGTGACGTGATCGGCGATCTGAACTCGCGTCGCGGTCAGATCCAGGGTCAGGAAAGCCGTGGTATTGCCGTTGTTATCAACGCGCACGTTCCGCTGGCCAACATGTTCAAGTACGTCGATAACCTGCGCTCCATGTCTCAGGGCCGCGCACAGTATTCGATGACCTTCGATCACTATTCGCCGGTTCCAAGCAACGTTGCTCAGGAAATCCAGGCAAAGTACTCCGGTCAGAAGTGATCGGGGTACGCCCCAAACGAAATTTAGAGTTTATTCCCTTTACGGGACAGGAATGGAGAGCCACGAATGGCAAAGAGCAAGTTTGAGCGCAACAAGCCGCACGTCAACATTGGCACGATCGGTCACGTTGACCACGGCAAGACGTCGTTGACTGCTGCGATCACGAAGTACTTCGGCGAGTTCAAGGCGTACGACCAGATCGACGCTGCACCGGAAGAAAAGGCACGCGGTATCACGATTTCGACGGCACACGTTGAATATGAGACGCCTGCTCGTCACTACGCGCACGTTGATTGCCCCGGCCACGCCGACTACGTGAAGAACATGATCACCGGTGCTGCCCAGATGGACGGCGCGATCCTGGTTTGCTCGGCCGCCGACGGCCCGATGCCACAGACCCGCGAGCACATCCTGCTGGCTCGTCAGGTTGGCGTTCCTGCGATCGTCGTGTTCCTCAACAAGGTTGACCAGGTTGACGACGAAGAGCTGCTGGAACTGGTAGAACTGGAAGTTCGCGAACTTCTGTCGTCCTACGACTTCCCGGGCGACGATATTCCAATCGTCAAGGGTTCGGCTCTTGCTGCTCTTGAAGATTCTGACAAGAAGATCGGCGAAGACGCCATCCGCGAGCTGATGGCTCAGGTTGACGCCTACATCCCGACGCCAGAGCGTCCGATCAACCTGCCGTTCCTGCTGCCGATCGAAGACGTGTTCTCGATCTCTGGTCGTGGTACGGTTGTGACGGGTCGCGTTGAGCGCGGTATCGTCAAGGTTGGTGAAGAAGTTGAAATCGTCGGCATCCGCGCCACGACCAAGACGACTGTTACCGGCGTTGAAATGTTCCGCAAGCTGCTCGATCAGGGCCAGGCTGGCGATAACGTTGGCGCGCTGATCCGTGGCGTGCAGCGCGATGGCGTTGAGCGTGGTCAGATCCTTTGCAAGCCGGGCTCTGTCAAGCCGCACAAGAAGTTCATCGCAGAAGCCTACATTCTGACGAAGGAAGAAGGCGGTCGTCATACGCCGTTCTTCACGAACTACCGTCCACAGTTCTACTTCCGTACGACTGACGTGACCGGTATCGTTTCGCTTCCAGAAGGCACGGAAATGGTTATGCCAGGCGACAACGTGACCGTTGAAGTCGAACTGATCGTTCCAATCGCGATGGAAGAAAAGCTGCGCTTCGCGATCCGCGAAGGCGGCCGTACCGTCGGTGCCGGCATCGTCGCTTCGATCGTAGAGTAATAGGGCAGGCGGTGCTGGTGGCATCGCGGCAATAGCGCCGGGCTTTGGTCCGGCGGTTGGATAGTGGACGATGGCGGTGTGAAAAGCACCGCCATCGGACGTTTTATAAAAAGCGTCATGGCGTTGCATTTTTAAGGCTTGAAAATTTCGGTGAAAGCGCGTAAACGCGCACTCACACTCACCAGTTGGATTCGCAATAAGTCGCGGAGCCCGGTGTTTTCGACATTACAGACTAACGAAATGATTGGAGTGCCCTTCGCGCTCCTCTTGATTTTTGAAAATCTGCGGCGCCACGATCAACAGGTTCATGTATTTCCGCGTGCGGAAATCCAAAGACAAAGAACAAGGACAAGACGAATGAACGGCCAGAATATCCGTATCCGCCTCAAGGCGTTTGATCACCGGATCCTCGATGCCTCTACCCGTGAAATCGTGTCGACCGCCAAGCGCACCGGCGCCAGCGTTCGCGGCCCGGTTCCATTGCCTACCCGCATCGAAAAGTTTACCGTTAACCGCTCTCCTCACGTTGACAAGAAGAGCCGTGAGCAGTTCGAAATGCGGACGCACAAGCGTCTTCTCGATATCGTTAACCCGACTCCGCAGACTGTCGATGCTTTGATGAAGCTCGACCTCGCTGCAGGCGTTGACGTGGAAATCAAGCTCTAAGACCTCGGCCTGACCTTGCGAAAGTAAGGGCCGATATAACAAGGAAGGTACGTGGAGCAATCCAACGTCTTCCAATCCGGAGACCGGAAACGTCGTGAGATGTCGAAGGGAACTCCTTAACAAAGGCCACAGAGGGTTTTCCCTTCAAGGCTCGCAAGAGGATTGAACCAATGCGTTCAGGTGTGATTGCACAGAAAGTGGGTATGACCCGGGTCTATAACGACGCCGGTGAGCATATCCCAGTAACGGTACTGCGTATGGACAACGTGCAAGTTGTTTCCCAGCGCACAGAAGACAAGAATGGCTACACCGCAGTTCAGCTCGGTGCAGGCCAGTCCAAGGTCAAGAATACGACAAAGGCACTCCGCGGTCACTTTGCCGCTGCCAGCGTCGAGCCGAAAGCAAAGCTCGTTGAGTTCCGGGTTTCTCCCGAGAACCTCATCGACGTCGGTGCAACACTGACCGCAGATCATTTCCAGACAGGCCAGCTGGTAGACGTTACCGGCACAACGATCGGTAAAGGTTTTGCCGGTTCGATGAAGCGCCACAACTTCGGTGGTGGCCGCGCATCGCACGGTAACTCCGTCTCGCACCGTGCCCATGGTTCGACTGGTTCGAACCAGGATCCGGGCAAGGTCTGGAAGGGCAAGCGCATGGCTGGTCACATGGGCCACACACGCGTCACCACCCAGAATCTGGAAGTGGTTCTGACCGATGAGGGTCGCGGTTTGATCCTCGTGAAGGGCGCCGTTCCCGGTTCCAAGGGTTCCTGGATCATCGTCCGCGACGCCGTTAAGTCGGCAGCGAAGTAAGGGAGCCTCATCATGGAATTGAACGTCAAAACCCTCGAGGGAAAAGACGCCGGCACGGTATCCCTGTCGGACGAAATTTTCGGCCTCGACCCACGCCAGGATATCCTGGCACGCATGGTTCGTTACCAGCTCGCCAAGAAGCAGCAGGGAACGCACAAATCCAAGAACCGTTCGGAAGTTTCCCGCACGGGTGCAAAGATGTACAAGCAGAAGGGTACGGGCCGCGCTCGTCACCACTCGGCTCGCGCACCGCAGTTCCGCGGCGGCGGCAAGGCCCACGGCCCAGTCGTTCGTAGCCACGCTCATGACCTTCCAAAGAAGGTTCGCGCGCTTGCTCTCCGTCACGCTTTGTCTGCCAAGATGAAGTCCGAAGAACTGATCATCGTCGATCAGCTCGTTGCGACCGATGCAAAGACAAAGGGACTGCTTGGCCACTTCGCAACGCTTGGCCTGACCAACGCTCTCGTTATCGGCGGCGCAGAACTTGATGGCAACTTCAAGCTCGCAGCTCAGAACATCCCTAACGTGGACGTTCTGCCGATCCAGGGCATCAATGTTTACGACATACTGCGTCGCGGCAAGCTCGTGCTTTCCAAGGCTGCGGTTGAAGCCCTCGAGGAGCGGTTCAAATGACGGATCTTCGCCACTACGATGTGATCGTATCTCCTTCGATCACGGAAAAGTCGACGCTGGTCTCTGAACAGAACCAGGTCGTATTCAACGTCGCCAAAGACGCTTCGAAGCCTGAAATCAAGGCTGCAGTCGAAGCACTCTTCGGCGTCAAGGTCACGGCAGTGAACACGCTTATCCGCAAGGGTAAGACTCGTCGTTTCCGTGGATTCGCTGGTAAGCGTAAGGATGTCAAAAAAGCCATCATCACGCTGGCCGAAGGTCAATCCATAGACGTGTCCACCGGACTCTAAAAGGTTAGGCCCAAGCGGGCAAAGACCCAAAAGGGAACAAATAAAATGGCATTGAAAAGTTTCAATCCGACCACGCCAAGCCAGCGTCAGCTGGTTATCGTGGACCGGTCTTCGCTCTACAAGGGCAAGCCGGTAAAGGCTCTTACAGAGGGCCTCAGCTCGAAGGGTGGCCGTAACAATCAGGGCCGGATCACCGTTCGTTTTCAGGGCGGCGGTCACAAGCGGACCTACCGTCTGGTAGACTTCAAGCGTCGTAAGTTCGACGTTGAAGGTACGGTCGAGCGTCTGGAATATGACCCTAACCGCACCGCATTCATCGCGCTCGTGACATACACGGACGGCCAACAGGCTTACATTCTCGCGCCACAGCGTCTCGCTGCCGGTGACAAGGTGATCGCCTCCGAAAAGCAGGTGGACGTGAAGCCAGGCAATACAATGCCTCTTCAGTACATCCCAGTCGGATCGATCATCCACAACGTCGAGATGAAGCCAGGCAAGGGCGGTCAAATCGCTCGCTCCGCCGGTACGTATGTTCAGCTCGTTGGTCGCGATGCAGGGATGGCGATCCTTCGCTTGAACTCCGGTGAGCAGCGTCTGGTGCATGGTTCTTGCCTTGCATCGATCGGTGCTGTCTCGAATGCCGATCATGGCAACATCAACGACGGCAAAGCCGGTCGTTCACGCTGGCGCGGCAAGAAGCCTCACGTTCGCGGTGTCGTGATGAACCCTGTCGATCACCCTCATGGTGGTGGTGAAGGTCGTACGTCTGGTGGTCGCCATCCGGTGACTCCGTGGGGTAAACCCACAAAGGGCAAGCGGACTCGCTCCAACAAGTCGACCGACAAGTTCATCATGCGTTCGCGCCATCAGCGCAAGAAGTAAGAGAGGAACTCTCAAATGGCTCGTTCAGTATGGAAAGGTCCGTTTGTTGACGGTTATCTTCTCACTAAGGCTGAGAAGGTACGCGAAGGCGGACGCAGTGAAGTGATCAAGATCTGGAGCCGTCGCTCCACGATCCTGCCTCAGTTCGTTGGTCTGACATTCGGCGTCTACAACGGCAGCAAGCATGTACCCGTCTCTGTCAACGAAGACATGGTCGGTCACAAGTTCGGTGAATTCTCTCCGACCCGGACCTATTACGGTCATGGTGCGGACAAGAAGGCAAAGAGGAAGTAATCATGGCGAAGGCTAAGACCGAACGCCGGCTGAAGGACAATGAGGCTCAGGCCATTGCCCGTACGCTTCGCGTCAGCCCCCAGAAACTTAACCTAGTTGCCGCTCTTATCCGTGGTAAAAAGGTCGATCGCGCTCTCGCCGAGCTCGAATTTTCCCGCAAGCGTATTGCTGCCACCGTCAAGAAGACGCTGGAATCGGCAATTGCAAACGCGGAAAACAACCATGATCTCGACGTCGACGCTCTCGTCGTCGCCGAGGCCTATGTTGGCAAGTCCATCACCATGAAGCGTTTCCACGCTCGTGGCCGTGGTCGTGCATCGCGCATCGAAAAGCCGTTCTCTCACCTCACGATCGTCGTTCGTGAAGTGGAAGAAAAAGGGGAGGCCGCATAATGGGTCAGAAAATCAATCCAATCGGCTTCCGCCTCGGTATCAACCGCACTTGGGATAGCCGCTGGTATGCAGACACTGCCGAATACGGCAAGCTTCTGCACGAAGACCTGAAAATCCGTGCTTACCTGATCAAGGAATTGAAGCAGGCTGGTATCGCCAAGGTTGTCATCGAACGTCCGCACAAGAAGTGCCGCGTGACCATCCACTCGGCTCGTCCGGGTCTGATCATCGGCAAAAAGGGTGCAGACATCGAAAAGCTTCGCAAGAAGATTTCCGAGATGACTGCTTCTGAAACGCACCTCAACATCGTTGAAGTGCGCAAGCCGGAAATCGACGCAACACTCGTTGCACAGTCGATTGCTCAGCAGCTCGAACGTCGTGTGGCTTTCCGCCGCGCCATGAAGCGCGCTGTTCAGTCCGCACTGCGTCTGGGTGCCGAAGGCATCAAGATCACTTGCGGTGGTCGTCTTGGCGGCGCTGAAATCGCTCGTACCGAATGGTACCGCGAAGGTCGCGTTCCTTTGCACACGCTGCGTGCAGACATCGACTACGGTGTAGCAGAAGCTACAACGGCGTTCGGTATTTGCGGCATCAAGGTCTGGATCTTCAAGGGCGAAATCCTTGAGCACGATCCGATGGCTTCTGAACGTCGTGGTCTAGAAGGCGATGCACAGGGCCCTGCAAGCCGTGAGCAGCGCGGTGATCGTGGCGACCGTCGCCGCGAAAACGCTTGATTGACGCTGGCGAAAGATAAGCTCGGAGAAGTTAGAAAATGTTGCAGCCAAAGCGTACTAAGTACCGTAAGCAGTTTAAGGGTCGCATCAAGGGTGTGGCCAAGGGCGGCTTTGACCTGGCATTCGGTGAATTCGGCTTGAAGTCGCAGGAACCGAACCGCGTTAACGCGCGCGAGATCGAGGCGGCCCGCCGCGCGATCACGCGTTACATGAAGCGCGCTGGTCGTGTGTGGATCCGCGTATTCCCAGACACTCCGGTTACGGCGAAGCCGACCGAAGTTCGTATGGGTAAGGGCAAGGGTTCTGTTGAATACTGGGCATGCAAGGTCAAGCCCGGTCGTATGATGTTCGAGATCGACGGTGTTTCCGAGGAGATCGCCCGCGAGGCGCTTCGTCTCGGCGCTGCCAAGCTCTCGGTTAAGACGCGCTTCGTTCAGCGCATCGCAGAGTAAGGAGCAGGCACCATGAAAGCCGAAGACGTTCGCGGCCTCAGCGCCGATCAGCTCAAGGACAAGCTTGCCGACCTGAAGAAGGAGCAGTTCAACCTGCGCTTT
This sequence comes from Agrobacterium bohemicum, assembly GCF_001562555.1. Taxonomy (NCBI): domain Bacteria; kingdom Pseudomonadati; phylum Pseudomonadota; class Alphaproteobacteria; order Hyphomicrobiales; family Rhizobiaceae; genus Agrobacterium; species Agrobacterium bohemicum. The sequence continues at coordinate 479,893 of NZ_KQ961023.1, read as the reverse complement.
CAGAAGGCAACCGGCCAGCTGGAAAAGTCCTCGCGCATCGACGAAGTCCGCAAGGACATCGCCCGCGTGAAAACCATTGCCCGCCAGAAGGCGGCAGAAGCCAAGGCCTAAAGGAAGAATAATATGCCTAAACGCATTCTGCAGGGCGTCGTTGTGTCCGACAAGAACGAGAAGACTGTCGTAGTTCGTGTTGAGCGTCGATTCGCTCACCCGCTTCTTCAGAAGACCGTTCGTCGCTCGAAAAAATACAAGGCGCACGACGAAAACAATCAATACAAGATCGGCGATACCGTTTCCATCGAGGAATGCGCGCCTATCTCCAAGGACAAGCGCTGGACGGTTATCTCCGCCCAGGCTTAATTTCGACAGAAATTCGCGCGGCGCCTTGCTATATGCGCGAAAGTCTGTATGAAGCAGCGCAAGGACGCTCGTTCACGGGCGTTCTTTTGCTTTGATGCGCACGGAAGGTCCGTTAGGAAACCACCCTGTCACGTTTATTCCGCGCGAAAACAGAGACATTTCATAAGCTGGAACAGGGGGCCGTTTTTGCCCAACCGGTCCGGTAACAACAAGAAGGCGACCTGACATGATTCAGATGCAAACAAACCTCGACGTGGCGGATAATTCCGGCGCACGTCGTGTCATGTGCATCAAGGTGCTGGGCGGCTCGAAGCGTAAGTATGCTTCCGTTGGCGACATTATTGTCGTTTCGATCAAGGAAGCAATTCCGCGCGGCCGCGTTAAAAAGGGCGACGTGATGAAGGCGGTTGTTGTGCGTACCGCTAAGGACATCCGCCGCGCTGATGGCAGCGTCATCCGTTTCGATAACAACGCAGCTGTTCTTATCGATAACAAGAAAGAGCCGATCGGCACCCGTATCTTCGGACCGGTTCCGCGCGAACTTCGCGCCAAGAACCATATGAAGATCATCTCGCTGGCTCCAGAAGTACTGTAAGGAGCGATAGCGATGCAGAAAATTCGTAAAGGCGACAAGGTTGTCGTATTGACCGGTAAGGACAAGGGCCGTACCGGCGAAGTAACACAGGTCTTGCCGAAAGAAGACCGGGCTTTTGTGAGTGGCGTAAACATGGTGAAACGTCACCAGCGCCAGACCCAGGGCCAGGAAGCCGGCATCATCAACAAGGAAGCTTCCTTGCACATCTCCAACCTCGCTATCGCTGATAAAGATGGCAAGCCAACTCGCGTTGGTTTCCAGGTTGTAGACGGCAAGAAAGTCCGCGTTGCCAAGCGTTCGGGAGAAGTGATCGATGGCTGAGTCCAAGTACGAGCCGCGTCTCAAGGTTGAATACGTTTCCCGTATTCGCGGCGCAATGCAGGAGAAGTTCTCCTACTCAAACGTAATGATGATCCCCAAGCTGGATAAGATCGTCATCAACATGGGTGTTGGCGAAGCTACTGCCGATTCGAAGAAGCCAACAGTCGCCGCTGGCGATCTGGCTGCTATCGCCGGTCAGAAGCCAGTCATCACCAAGGCTCGCAATTCTATCGCGGGCTTCAAGGTTCGCGAACACATGCCAATCGGCGCGAAGGTTACTCTTCGTGGCGCACGCATGTACGAATTCCTTGACCGTCTGATCAACATCGCGCTTCCGCGCGTTCGCGACTTTCGCGGGTTGAACCCGAAGAGCTTTGACGGCCGTGGCAACTTCGCCATGGGCATCAAGGAACACATTGTGTTCCCAGAAATCAACTACGACAAGGTTGATCAGATGTGGGGCATGGACATCATCGTTTGCACGACGGCGACTTCGGACGACGAAGCTCGGGCTCTTTTGACAGAGTTCAACTTCCCGTTCCGTCAATAACCGTAACGACGAGCGTAGAAAAGGAACTACGATATGGCGAAAACAAGCGCAGTTGAAAAGAACAAGCGCCGCCGCAAGACGGTTGCCTCGCAGGCCGGCAAGCGTGCCGCCCTTAAGGCAGTCGTTATGAACCAGTCCCTTCCGATCGAAGAGCGGTTCCAGGCAACTCTGAAGCTCGCTTCGCTGCCGCGTGACGGCTCGAAGACGCGTGTCCGCAACCGCTGCGAAGTAACGGGCCGTCCGCGCGCGTTCTACCGCAAACTCGGAATGTCGCGTATTGCGCTTCGTGAGTTGGGCAATTCCGGCAAGGTGCCGGGTATTGTCAAGTCGAGCTGGTAAGGAGACGGGCACATGACAATGACTGATCCTTTGGGTGATATGCTCACCCGCATCCGCAATGGTGCAGCCCGTCGCAAGTCTTCGGTGAACACACCTGCTTCCAGCCTTCGTGCACGCGTTCTCGACGTGCTTCAGGCTGAAGGCTACATTCGCGGTTATTCCAAGGTTGATTTCGAGAACGGCAAGTCCGAACTCACGATCGAGCTGAAGTACTACGAAGGCGCGTCCGTGATCCGTGAAATCGGTCGCGTTTCCAAGCCGGGCCGCCGGGTTTATGTCTCGGTGAAGTCCATCCCGCAGGTTGCGAATGGTCTTGGCATCACAATCCTTTCGACTCCGAAGGGTGTGATGGCTGATCACCAGGCTCGTGAACAGAACGTTGGTGGCGAGGTTCTTTGCTCGGTCTTCTAAGACTGAGCAGGGATCTCCTTAACGGACAGACAGGATAGAAATATGTCTCGTATCGGTAAAAAGCCCGTTCAGGTTCCTGCAGGTGTGACGGCCAATGTCGACGGCCAGAAGATTACTGCCAAGGGTCCTAAGGGCGAACTGTTCTTCGTTGCAAACGACGAAATTCAGGTCAAGCTGGAAGATAACGCTGTTTCGGTACAGCCAGCCAACAACACCAAGGAAGCTCGTTCCAAGTGGGGCATGTCCCGCACGATGGTCGAGAACATCTTCAAGGGTGTCAAGGACGGCTACGAGCGCAAGCTCGAAATCAACGGCGTCGGTTATCGTGCGTCCTTGCAGGGCAAGAACCTGCAATTGGCTCTCGGTTTCTCTCACGATGTAGTTTACGAACCTCCGGTCGGCATCACTATCGCCGTTCCGAAGCCGACTGAAATCATCGTTTCCGGCATCAATAAGCAGCAGGTCGGTCAGGTTGCCGCGGAAATCCGCGAATACCGTGGTCCCGAGCCCTACAAGGGCAAAGGCGTCAAGTACGCTGAAGAACGGATCATCCGCAAAGAAGGCAAGAAGAAGTAAGGATCAAGCGAAATGGCTAGCAGGAAAGAAGCACTTGCACGTCGCGCCAACCGCGTGCGCCGCCAGATCAAGGCGGTTGCTAACGGTCGCCCGCGCCTGTCGGTTCATCGCTCGTCGAAGAACATCTACGTTCAGGTCATCGATGACGTGGCCGGCAAGACGCTTGCGTCTGCCTCCACACTCGATGCTGGTCTGCGTTCGTCGCTGAAGACGGGTGCGGACGTTGCAGCAGCTGCCGCTGTTGGCAAGCTCGTTGCAGAACGTGCCAGCAAGGCTGGTATCAAGGATGTCGTATTCGACCGCGGCGCCTTCATTTACCACGGCCGTATCAAGGCTGTGGCTGAAGCTGCCCGCGAAGGCGGTCTGAACTTTTAAGACTTTTCCGCCCGGGCAACGTTCCGGGCGGATTTCACCGGATCATCAGGACTTCAGCAATGAAGCCGGTGGTCCATTATTGTTTGCCGTTCCACCCGCAAAAGAAAAAGGAAAAGGACAATGGCACAGGAAAAAAGAGGTTCTCGCGACGACCGCCAGAACCGCGAAGAGCGCGATAGCGAATTCGTCGACAAGCTGGTTGCTATCAACCGCGTCGCCAAAGTTGTTAAGGGCGGCCGTCGTTTCGGTTTTGCTGCTCTCGTCGTCGTTGGTGACCAGAAGGGCCGCGTTGGCTTTGGTCACGGCAAGGCTCGTGAAGTTCCAGAAGCGATCCGCAAGGCTACCGAAAGCGCAAAGCGCGATCTGATCTTCGTGCCTCTGCGCGATGGTCGTACGCTGCATCATGATGTTAACGGTCGTCACGGCGCTGGTAGGGTTCTGCTACGTTCTGCAAAGGCTGGTACCGGTATCATCGCCGGCGGTCCAATGCGCGCTGTTTTCGAAACGCTCGGCGTTCATGACGTTGTCGCCAAGTCGACCGGTTCCTCGAACCCATACAACATGGTTCGTGCGACGTTCGACGCCTTGAAGCACCAGGTTCATCCTAAGGACGTTGCTGCACAGCGCGGTCTTAAGTATGCGACCCTTCAGTCCCGCCGCGCCGCTTCCGGCAACGCTGCTGAAGAATAAGGAGCAGTATCATGGCCAAGAAGACTACTGAAGCCAAGACGACTGTTACGGTCGAACAGATCGGCAGCCCAATTCGCCGCCCTGCAGTTCAGCGCCAGACGCTGATCGGCCTGGGTCTCAACAAGATGCACCGTCAGCGCACTCTGGAAGATACTCCAGCTGTTCGTGGCATGATCCGTGCTGTCCAGCATCTCGTTCGCGTCGTAGACGAGAAGTGAGACGGAGGAAGTCATCATGAAACTCAATGAAATTAAAGACAACGAAGGTTCCACCAAGGATCGCATCCGCGTAGGTCGCGGCATCGGTTCTGGCAAGGGCAAGACCGGTGGTCGCGGCGTCAAGGGTCAGAAGGCTCGTTCGGGCGTTGCAGTCAACGGTTTCGAAGGCGGCCAGATGCCAATCTACCGTCGTTTGCCTAAGCGTGGCTTCACCAACATTTTCGCTTCGGAATATGCTGAAGTGTCCGTTGGTCGCGTTCAGACTGCTATCGATGCAGGCAAGCTCGACGCCAACGCAACGATTGATGCTGCTGCTCTCAAGGCTGCTGGCGTTATTCGTCGCCTCAAGGACGGCGTTCGTATTCTTGCCGACGGCGAGCTGACGACGAAGGTTTCCTTCGAAGTTGCCGGCGCTTCCAAGTCTGCTGTTGAAAAGATCGAGAAGGCTGGTAGCTCTATCAAGCTTCTGGTTGTTGCAGCGGAAGCTGCAGAGTAATATAAGACTTCGAACGCCCGGGGTGCTTCATTCCGGGCGTTCGCACTCATAGTTGCGTAAGTCTTTGAATCTTAATCGATTAAAAGCTTATGCGGAAACTCTCAAGCGGCGCGAGAGCGAAGCGGGGAGAGCCTCACGGTTCTTAGGTGTTCGAATGAACGCTGACAGGACCAACGAAAACAAGGGTGAGGCATGATTTCGGCTTGATAGCTGGCATCCGTCCGAAGCCCGGTTTTTAAACCAGTATCTTTTAGACCTTTTCCGGAATTGCCGGTTTCCGTGCCGCTGGACAAGGGTCATGCGGAGAAATTTATGGCTTCAGCAGCGGAACAACTGGCCTCAAACCTGAATTTTTCGACCTTCGCTAAAGCCGAAGATCTGAAAAAGCGCCTCTGGTTTACCCTTGCCGCACTTCTCGTTTACCGTCTCGGTACGCATATTCCGCTTCCCGGTCTGAACCCGGAAGCCTATGCTCAGGCTTTCCAAGGCCAGGCCAACGGTATTCTCGGTCTCTTCAACATGTTTGCGGGCGGCGCTGTAGAGCGCATGGCGATTTTCGCGCTCGGCATCATGCCTTACATTTCCGCATCGATTATCGTGCAACTGATGACCTCGGTCGTACCTTCGCTCGAAGCCTTGAAAAAGGAAGGTGAGGCGGGCCGCAAGATCATCAATCAGTACACCCGCTACGGCACGGTGTTGCTCGGTACGCTTCAGGCCTATGGCATTGCCGTTGGTCTTGAAAGCGGTGCAGGGCTCGTCGTCGATCCTGGCTTGTTCTTCCGTATTTCCACAGTCATCACGCTGCTTGGCGGCACGATGTTCCTGATGTGGCTGGGTGAACAGATTACCTCGCGTGGTATCGGCAACGGTATTTCGCTGATCATTTTCGCTGGTATCGCAGCTGGGCTACCTAAGGCTCTGGCTGGAACATTGGAACTCGGTCGTACCGGCGCGTTGTCCACTGCTCTTATTCTGACCGTAGTCCTCGTCGCCATCGGTGTAATTGCACTGATCGTGTTCGTGGAGCGTGCGCAGCGTCGTCTGTTGATCCAGTATCCGAAGCGCCAGGTCGGCAACCGGATGTTCCAGGGGGATACGTCGCATCTTCCGCTGAAGCTGAACACGGCTGGCGTCATTCCTGCGATCTTCGCATCTTCGCTGCTGCTGCTGCCTGCGACTGCCGCTGGCTTTACCAACAGCACGAACCTGCCACCGTGGGCGACAGCTATCATCGCTTCGTTGCAGCACGGTCAGCCTCTCTTCATGTTGTTCTACGGCATGTTGATCGCTTTCTTTGCGTTCTTCTACACCGCGATTGTTTTCAATCCGAAGGACACGGCCGATAATCTGAAAAAGCATGGCGGGTTTATTCCCGGCATTCGTCCAGGCGAACGTACGGCTGAATATATCGATTATGTGTTGACCCGCATAACCGTGATCGGCGCGATCTATCTCGTGTTCGTCTGTATTCTTCCCGAAACGCTTATCGCTCGGACAGGTATCCCATTAGCCCTTGGTGGTACTTCGCTTTTGATCGTAGTCAGTGTAACCCTTGATACTGTGGCACAGATTCAGGGTCACCTGATCGCCCAGCAGTATGAGGGTCTGATCAAGAAATCGAAACTGCGTGGAGGAAAGAGGGGACGATGAGACTGATATTTTTGGGACCGCCAGGAGCAGGCAAGGGGACACAGGCCAAGCGCTTGACGGACAAGTATGGGATACCCCAGCTGTCCACTGGCGATATGCTTCGTGCGGCTGTCAATGACGGCTCTGAGATCGGCAAGCGCGCCAAGGAGGTAATGGACGCTGGTGGTCTCGTATCGGACGATATCGTCAACCAGATCGTATCTGAGCGTATTGAACAGCCAGACTGTGAGAAGGGGTTTATTCTTGATGGATACCCTCGCACGGTTCCGCAGGCTAAAGTGCTTGGCGAAAATCTGCGCGCGAAGAACCTCGTCCTGGATGCCGTTATCGAACTGAAGGTAGACGAAGAAGCGCTTGTGCGGCGAATCGAAAACCGCGTTGCCGAAACGGTTGCTGCCGGTGGAACGGTTCGCTCTGATGACAATCCCGAATCGTTTCGCAAGCGCCTTTCCGAATACCGCGAAAAGACGGCTCCTCTGTCTAAGCACTACGAGGAACAGGGCGAGTTGGTCGTGCTTGATGGCATGGCCCACGTCGATCAGGTGACCACGGCTATCGAAGCTGTGCTGGAAAAAGCACCCGGCGCTGAGGCATCTGTCGCACGCTAATAAAGAATCTTGACGGGGCAGGTTGCTTTTTTGAACCGATTCCGTTAAACCGCGCCAACTCGCGACATCCCAAGCGACTGGCGCGGATTTTCCTCAAGGGAAGGAAAGTCCGGGTTCAGTCGTTTTGACTTGTGACGAACACGAATTTTGAACTGGCGGCAGAAGAGTGCCGCTCAAATGAAAGCACCACTTGCCGGATGGCAACTGGAACGCAAGGAGAATAGACGTGGCACGTATCGCTGGCGTCAACATCCCGACGGCTAAGCGCGTTGTTATCGCCTTGACCTATATTCACGGGATTGGCACGAAATTCGCGCAAGAAATCGTAGCAAAGGTCGGTATTCCGGCTGAAAAGCGCGTTCATCAGCTGACGGATGCAGAAGTCCTTCAGATCCGCGAAGCAATCGACCGCGATTATCGCGTCGAGGGTGATCTTCGTCGTGAAACTTCGATGAACATCAAGCGTCTTATGGACCTCGGTTGCTACCGTGGTCTGCGTCACCGTCGCGGCTTGCCCGTACGCGGTCAGCGCACGCACACCAACGCTCGTACTCGCAAGGGTCCAGCGAAGGCGATCGCAGGTAAGAAGAAGTAATTTTCCGGTTCTCCGGAGAGGGGAGGCTGGTGCAAGCCGCACCAGCCTTTCTGAGTTTGGCGAGAGGCTTCGTGGAAGCCAATCGCCGGTGTAGCCGCTGGTGTTACGGCGGTGCAGAGATCAATGAAAGGTAGACCATGGCCAAGGAAGCCACTCGCGTTAAACGTCGCGAACGTAAGAACATCACGACGGGCGTTGCGCACGTTAACTCGACCTTCAACAACACGATGATCACCATCACCGACGCACAGGGCAATGCTATTGCCTGGTCGTCTGCTGGTGCCAAGGGCTTCAAGGGTTCGCGTAAGTCGACACCATTTGCTGCCCAGATCGCTGCTGAAGATGCCGCCAAGAAGGCTCAGGAACACGGCATGAAGACGTTGGAAGTTGAAGTTTGCGGTCCGGGTTCCGGTCGCGAATCTGCACTTCGCGCTCTCCAGGCTGCCGGTTTTATGATCACCTCGATCCGTGACGTTACGCCGATCCCACACAACGGTTGCCGTCCGCGCAAGAAGCGCCGCGTCTGACGCGACCGTATCTTGAGAATTCCGCCTTTCCCTCGGTCTGGCGGAATTTTCGCGTATGTGGCGTTTGGCCTGCCGGCGTAGCCGGTTTTCCTACGCTTAGAACCCTCCGATGAACCATTGGTTCCTCTCGGTGATGATGCTCGGTCCGCCACGATTGGATGGTGGCGGCGAACGGAAGGTTTAAAGATGATTCAAAAGAATTGGCAGGAACTGATCAAGCCGAACAAGGTTGAGTTCACGTCTTCCAGCCGCACCAAGGTGACGCTGGTTGCTGAACCGCTGGAGCGCGGCTTTGGTCTGACGCTCGGTAATGCGCTTCGTCGCGTTCTGATGTCTTCTCTGCGTGGCGCTGCTGTAACAGCAGTGCAAATTGATGGCGTTCTGCACGAGTTCTCGTCCATTCCCGGCGTTCGGGAAGACGTGACAGACATCGTTCTGAACATCAAGGAAATCGCCATCAAGATGGATGGTGACGATTCCAAGCGCATGGTCGTGCGCAAGCAGGGTCCAGGTTCCGTTACCGCTGGTGATATTCAGACGGTTGGCGACATCGAAATCCTCAACCCCGACCACGTTATCTGCACGCTGGACGAAGGCGCTGAAATCCGCATGGAATTCACCGTCAACAACGGCAAGGGCTATGTGCCTGCAGAGCGTAACCGCGCAGAAGATGCACCAATCGGCCTTATTCCGGTGGACAGCCTTTATTCGCCGGTCAAGAAAGTGTCCTACAAGGTGGAAAACACCCGTGAAGGCCAGGTTCTCGACTACGACAAGCTGATCATGACGATCGATACGAATGGTTCGGTCTCCGGCGAAGACGCCGTTGCCTTCGCCGCTCGTATTCTTCAGGACCAGCTTGGTGTGTTCGTCAATTTCGACGAGCCGCAGAAGGAAGCAGAAGAAGAGTCTGTGACCGAACTGGCATTCAACCCGGCGCTTCTCAAGAAGGTCGACGAGTTGGAACTGTCCGTTCGTTCGGCAAACTGCCTGAAGAACGACAACATCGTTTATATCGGCGACCTCATTCAGAAGACGGAAGCCGAAATGCTTCGTACTCCGAACTTTGGCCGCAAGTCGCTGAACGAAATCAAGGAAGTTCTCGCTTCCATGGGTCTGCACCTCGGCATGGAAGTGCCCGCATGGCCGCCAGAGAACATCGAAGATCTCGCAAAGCGTTACGAAGACCAGTACTAAGCCGCGTTGAGGAAAGTCGCGTCAGCGGTTTTCCTCTCACCGGCTGGATCAACAAGAACCCAGATAAGAAGGCAGACCCGTTACAGACTGCCTTTCCCCGTCAAACAGCAGGCCCCGTGAAAAAGATTGGGTCGCCTGCATGTGCCAGGAAACGGCAGGCCCGGATAGGGAACCTGCATTAAAGGAGAATAGCAATGCGCCACGGAAATTCAGGCCGCAAGCTCAATAGAACCGCCAGCCACCGCAAGGCAATGTTTGCCAACATGGCTGCTTCGCTCATCACCCATGAGCAGATCGTAACGACACTGCCGAAGGCGAAGGAAATTCGCCCGATCGTAGAAAAGCTCGTAACTCTCGGCAAGCGCGGCGACCTGCACGCTCGTCGTCAGGCCGTGTCCCAGATCAAGGATCAGGACGCAGTTCGCAAGCTGTTCGATGCCATCGCTGAACGTTACGCCACCCGTAACGGCGGCTACCTGCGTATCATGAAGGCTGGCTACCGTCAGGGCGACAACGCTGCTATGGCCGTCGTTGAGTTCGTAGAGCGCGACGTAGACGCCAAGGGCGCAGCCGACAAGGCTCGCGTTGCTGCAGAAAACGCTGCTGCTGAAGCTGCATAAGGTCTGGCGCTTCTCAGCGCCAAGTACGAAAAAGCCGGGTGAACGATCACCCGGCTTTTTTGTTTTCAGTTCAAATTCGGTATTCAAAAATGCTATGCGAACCCGCAGATCATTTCTCGATCTGCTTTTCTCTGTAAATTTCACCGCGCCTTGCTTCCCTTCGCCATTGACGAGCCTTCTTGAGTGGAATGTCAAAAACGGGGTCGTTTCGATCAAGAGTGGCAAATGCTAACTCATTTCTCCGCTCGGTGGCACAGTGTGAAACGATCTTACCGTCTGGACCGATAATACTGGCTGGTCCCTCGCCAGCTGTCTGTGCAGGCGTCGCGCCGCTAATCCAAAGGCAATTGAATCCTGCGTGGGCCCGAAGCGCGATCTGGAAAAAGCTTCTGATACCATATGATGAAAACAAGATCGCATCGACGTTGAGGCGTTCATATTCCATGAAAAGTTCAGGGAAATGAACCTCAATGCAAGTGAGGCAACCGAATTTATAACTATCGACCTCAAAGGTAAAAGGCTCTGATCCCGGTGTGAACCAGCCTGAAAGCTCCGAGTTCGAGAGATAGCGTTTGTCGTATCGTCCCAACAATTCGCCCGTGTCGCTTAAGACATGTTGGCTGTTGAAGGGCGGATGTGAGGCGCCGAGCGGATGCGCGGAGCCTATCGATGCGAAAATTTTATGTTTTTTGCAAGTTCCCGCGATTGATTCGAGTTCAGCCGTATGGAGGCGCCAGTCTACATTGAGCCAATCTTCCGGTGCAGCGATCTGCCCTTTGGAATAACCTGATAACGAGCCCTCACAGAAGTTGACGAGGCGTGCACCTTCGTTTGCGGCCTGCGCTATCAAATCTCTTATCGTGCGCCCGTTTTCGGCGATATCCTTGCTCACGACGCTCTGTGCGGCGGCGATTATCATTGGAGATGCCTCCGTCACTCCGGCACCGAAATCCGGCTTTTAATATGCTTCAGATGCGACACAATCGTAAACGTCATGATGACGAGGAGGGACCACGAACTCCATTTGCCGATGTGGACCACGGACCACGCGCCTAGCTGGTTTGGATATTTCCAAATGCCGAAGAAGGTGGAGATGTTTTCTGCCAGCCAGACGAAAAATCCGATGAGGATAAATGAGAGCAGTAGTGGCATTTTTCTGTGGCGATCATAGGGGCGATAGATGACGGTGGCGCGGGCGTAGAGGCCGACGGCGCAGGCGGCGATGTACCAACGGTAATCCCCGATATAGTGATGGGTGAAGAAGTTGAGGTAGATGGCAAGGCCAATCAACGTTGCCATCCAGTAACTGGGATGGTGTTTGATGCGCACATCCAGCAGGCGCCAGGCCTGGATGATGTAACTGCCGACAGCGGCATACATAAAGCCGGAAAACAGTGGCACGCCGAGGACTTTGGTGTAGGCAAAGTCGGGATAGGACCATGACTGGATGCTGCTTGATGTTTTGAACACCTCGAGCGCAAAGCCGACGATGTGAAAGAGAAGGATAGCCTTTGCTTCGTCAAGCGTCTCCAGCTTGCTCCAGATCATGAAGAACTGGATCGCGAGCGCGATGACAAGCAGCACATCGTAACGCGGTAGGCCAAAAAGGCCGACACGTGGAACCAGAAAGATGGATATGAAAAACAGGCCTGCAAACATGCACGCTCTTGCTTCCTTGATGCCGAAATAAAGAAACTCGACGATGAAACGCTTTGCGCCTTCCAACTCGCCCCATGGCTGTTTATCGCACAGAAGAGCATCGAGTGACGACAGGCGGCTGGCGGGGTAGGCGGTTTCGGTCGTCACAGCCATAAATCCTTTTTGCTCGGCAGGATTGCATGTCTACACAAGACTGGAAATAAAGCGACATGATGATCAAAACGTCGCAGCCATTTTATCTCAGGTCGGTTGGCCTTTTAACCGCCGCCTGTCTCGTGATCTTGGCAGGACTAGCGCTGCGCGGATATGGTTACGCAGTCGGGTTATCATTCACCGTCGTGAAATATGGTGGGTCGTTGCTGTGGGGATCAATGGTCTATCTGCTTGTGGCAGCCTTGATGCCGCGTCACAAAAGACATCTGGTCACTGCCACCGCGGCTGCGTTTTCGATCATCGTCGAGCTTATCAGGCTTGTTCATTTTCCGGCACTTGATGCATTCAGAGCGACGACGGCTGGAGCGTTACTGCTCGGTCGTGTCTTTTAGCCGTGGAATATTACCTGCTATCTCGTTGGCATAGGAGTGGCCGCGCTCATCGAGTGGCGTTTCTGGAAGACATAGTTGCCTTGCGGGCGCGCTTTCGCGCCATGATGACCGGCCGGATTGCACGATAGCCGAGCAGGATGAACATCACCGAAAGATAGAAAACAGGCTCCAGCGTCAGGGATTTTCGTGCCAGCACGAAGTGGAGGACACCGGCGATCAATATGAAGTAGGACAGTTTGTGCAACGTGTTCCAGCGCGAGCCGAGACGCCGGATCGACCAGCGGTTGGAGGTCAATGCGAGGGGTATGAGCATGACAAGAGCTGCCATGCCGAACATGATGTAGGGGCGCTTGAGAATGTCAGAGAGAATGGAACTGAAAACGAGGCCACGGTCCAGTATGATATAGACCGCGAAATGCGCCAGGACATAATAGAACGCGATCAAGCCAAGTGCGCGCCTGTAAGCGATGAGGTTGACGTTGAACAAATCACGTAACGGCGTGACGACAAGGCCGATGCACAGAAAACGTAGCGCCCAGGTGCCAAGTAGATGCTCGAATTCCTTGACGGGATTAAAGCCCAGCCCACCGGTGGCTGCGAGGTAGAAGTACCAGACGCCCGGCGAGAGGCCAATAACATACAGCGCCGAGATGGCCGCTGGTTGATACCGTTTCGGCAAGGAGGGAAGCGAAAACGCAAACGCCATGGTCAGTAATTCGCTTTCAGATCCATGCCTGTATAGAGGCTCGCCACCTCGTCATAGCCATTGTACATCAGCGTTGGCCGTCTCTGCGTGCTGAAGAAACCACCTTCACCAATGCGTTGTTCTGTCGCCTGGCTCCAGCGCGGATGGTCGACCTTCGGATTGACGTTTGAGTAGAAACCGTATTCGCGGGCGTTTGAGTTCTTCCACGTGGTTTCCGGCTGCTTCTCCACCAACGAAATACGGACGATGGATTTGATGCCTTTGAAGCCATATTTCCAAGGCACCACGAGGCGAATGGGTGCGCCGTTCTGGTTGGGTAAGGTTTCGCCATAAAGGCCGACGGCGAGAATGGTCAGCGGGTGCCGGGCTTCATCCAGACGCAGGCCTTCCACGTAAGGCCAGTCGAGTGCCTGAAACAGCCCGGTTTGTCCGGACATTTCTTCGGGGCGGACAACCGTTTCAAAGGATACGAATTTTGCGCTGCCCAGTGGCTCGACCTTATCCAGCAGTGCAGAAAGAGGGAAGCCGATCCAGGGAATGACCATGGACCAACCTTCGACGCAGCGCATGCGGTATGTGCGATCTTCCAGTGGATATTTCAGCAGGTCTTCAATGTTGAATTCCTGCGGCTTCCCGACGAGCCCATCCACTCTGATGGTCCATGGCGTAGGTTTGAATTTTCCAGCGTTTTCCTTGGGGTCTGACTTACCAGTGCCGAACTCGTAAAAATTATTATAGCTGGTCACGGCATCGAGCGGCGTCAACGGTTCATCCAGCTTGTAGGCGCCGGGCTTCGCAGTCAGAGGGGCTGCGAGCGCGCCGTGACCCGTGAGACCGACAGCCGCAAGACCAGCGGCAGTTCCAAGAAAGTTTCGTCTGGAAAGATAGACGCCGCGCGGGGTGATTTCAGATGATGGGATACGGGGCGGATGGTAAACGGGCATCAAAACCTCCTGCGGAGCTAAAGCGAACAAAAGCTATTCAATACCCATTACGTAGAACGCGTAAGAGAAGTTTCTCGTGACGAGTAAAAAATATTGAAAGCATGTCGCGCTCTGTGGGCGGCGGATTTGCGACGAAGATCGGCAATGCCTGAAATAATATGGAAGCTATCGGTAAACTCTGCGAGAGGGTGTGGCGCGCTTCACAAAGCGCGCCACAGATCGTTTTTATGTCAGAGAATCAGGCGGAACTTCGCAAAGCCCTCTGCGCCATCTCCAGCTTCCTCGATCTTCGCGCCCTTCACGTCCTTGGCGTACTGGCGTGCCTTCGGACCAGTTTCGAAGATTGCCGTTGTGTTGGCAACGGGCGCAAATGACCAATTGTCGTCGGCAGCTGGATTGATGGTACCCTGGCTGATGATGTAACGCACGATGACATCGCGGTTTGTATCCGGTGCGACGAAGATGATCTTGTCGGCCGCGATCCCTGGAAACTTGCCCCCGCCGCTGGCGCGGTAATTGTTCGTCGCCACCACGAATTTCTGTTCGGGGTCGATTGGCTTGCCTTCGAATTGCAGGCCGACGATGCGGTTGCTGTCAGGGTTGATCGACTTGCCGTCCTTGTCGAACTTCGGTGGCTTCGACACATCGATCTGATAGGTCACGCCGTCGATGACGTCGTAATTATAGGACGGGAAGTCATTGTTCAGCAACGGTGCGTCCTTCGCACCGGCTTCCACCATCTTGAACATGCCCGCCGACATCTCCAGCCAGTCTTTCACCTGCGCCCCCGTGATCAGCACGGCCTGAACGGTGTTGGGGTAAAGGTAGAGGTCGGCAACGTTCTTGATGGCAATGTCACCGGCGGGGACATCCGTGTAATAATCAGCCCCCCCACGTCCGCCAGACTTGAAAGGGGCAGCCGCTGAGAGCACAGGCAAGTCCTTATACTGGCCTTCCTTCAGCATGTCCTTGATGTACCAGGTCTGGGCGTTGGATACGATCTGTACGGATGGATCATCCGCGACCAGTGCAAAATAGGAGTAAAGCGGCGCGGATGTCTTGCCCACGGGGCGGCGGACATAGGCGAGGGTGGCTTCGTGATCCGTCTTGACGGCCGCGATGATCTCCGGCTTGTCCTTCACGTCGGCGACGATCTTGCGGTTATCGTCGCGGTGGTAGATCGGGCGCGCTTCGGTGGTGAAGTCCACGATCTTCCAGTTTTTGCCATCTTTTTCCAGCAGCAGGTCGATGAGGCCCATATGGGAGCCCCAGAAACCGGCCATCACAGCGGGCTTGCCCATCAACGTACCCTTGACCGGATCGGCACCTTCGATACCATCCCAGGTCTTGGGGCCTGGGAAGACGAGATGCTGGTGGCCGGTGAAGACGGCATCGATGTCTTTGACGCCGGCCAGATAGAGCGAGGCATTTTCCATACGGTCGCTCTGGCCCTTGCCTTCGATACCCGAATGCGACAGCGCGATGATGATATCGGCACCCTGTTCCTTCATAACCGGAACCCAGGCCTTGGCCGCATCGACGATATCGCGAGTCTGCGCCTTGCCTTCGAGATTCTTGGCATCCCACATCATGATCTGCGGTGGCACGAAGCCGATAATGCCGACCTTGACCGGGCTGGTGGCGCCAGAACCGTCCTTGATCTGCTTTTCGAGGATGACGTAGGGCTTGAAGAAAAGGTCATCCTTCTTAGGGTCGGAAGCGAGCTGGCCCTTTGTCAGGTTCGCGCAGACATAAGGGAAGCCGGCTCCGCCCAGCGAGTTGAACATGAAGTCGAGCCCGTAATTGAACTCGTGATTGCCAAGCGTTCCGCAATCGTAACCCAGCATGTTCATGGCATTGATGACGGGGTGCTTGTCGCCCGCCTTCATGCCGCGCTCGTAAGCAATGTAATCGCCCAGCGGGTTGCCCTGAAGGAAGTCGCCATTATCGACCAGCATGGAATTTCCGGCTTCTGCGCGGATGGAATCGATGATGGAGGCTGTGCGCGCCAGACCCAGCGTGTCGTTTGGCTTGTCGGCATAATAGTCATACGGGAAGACGTGGACGTGAATATCCGTTGTTTCCATGATGCGCAGATGGGCTTGATTGCCCTGCGCGCGAGCTGCAAAGGGGTGCAGCATGACGAATGCGGAGGAGGCGGCAATGCCCCCCAGCAGAGAACGGCGGGTAATGGGGTGGAGGCCGATAAGCGAAGACATGGAAACACCTCGAATGAATTCAGGCTGTGCGAAATGACCGCAGCCTAGAGCGAATTATTGAGGAGTCCATCATCAAAATAACAGGGTTATGACTTGTCCCTGAATTTTAAACCGTCCGGTAAAAAATAATTTCATCGTGCCAGTGTCGGCTTTACGTCTTCATGGAAAAAGCGGAAGTATGAGGAAAGCTGTGCCAATGTGTTTGTCGAAAGCTTCAATTGCAGGCCAAGGCGGTTCATGTGCTGCCATTGCACCGTACCTTCTATGAAACCGAGATCGTCGCTCTGGACCTTCACGCGGCTTCCTTTGGCCGCAGCAAAAGAGCCGTCGAGCTCCAGCGCCATGCCGGTGGCCGAAAGGTCGACCACGCGGCCCCTGACTGACTGATTGAAGTACTGGACTGTACCGTAAATGCGTGTCTGGCTGCGGCCTGCGCTTCGATTTTGCATGTTCAGATGACCGGTCATGTGGCGCTCCCCAATTGTCTCCCGTACCAGACTTGCACGGAAGATTTGAAACGCATTTATGATTTTCGGTAAAATTACGTGCAATTGCCGTTTCAGATACGGTCTATTCGGCACTGATAACAATTGTTGCGGGCTGAGCGGACATGCACATAAGCGATGTCTTCTCTGGCAAAAAGCTCTTGCGCATATCTGGATATCCCGTCGGTCGGCGTAACCGCACCCGTGCCGTAGACGATGCGGTCATTGAAACCGTAGCCGCGAACGATGTAGTCCAGGCTCTCGAGCATGGGTGGTAAAATTTCGCTTGCTTCATAACGGCTGCACGCCTCGGCATGAATAAAAATCGGTCCGGTTTCGGCAAATGGCTGCAGCTTCGGAAATGGGCGGTAGGCCAGGAGAAGCATGGCTTCGCCGTCCTCTATCTGACCAAGGCAAACACGGCAGGGGTAGGTTCCTGTCGCGATTGAGCGCTCCGGTTTCTGGCCGTTGGCATCCGGGTTTCCATTGCGAAAGGCTTCCGCATCTTTGGCAGTCATGGCGGTAAATACGATCTTGGTCATAGCGGCTCCCTTGCGTTGCTTGTTTGTCGCTATGCCTTTCAAACATTCGTGTATCCACCCGTTTCTTGCGTCAGCAGGCAACTACCCCATTGCTTGTGCCGTTCAGTTTAGCGATCAATCAAACGTCCTCATTTTGGAAAGTTGACGTAAATGCTGCGCAGGTTGATGACCGCTACCCTGGTCACCGTTTTTTCTTTCACGATACCTGCCGCCCACGCGCAAACAGCGCCTGCGCTTGATGATTTATCCGACGAACAATTGCAGCAGACGGTGAATTTCGTCATCGGAAACGCGATTTTCAGCCTCTACCACGAGGCCTCGCGGATGCTGATTTCAGATTTTTCCCTGCCCGAAACGGGAGCTGTAAAAGACACCGCCGATCAACTCTCGGCTACGATGATGCTGGAGGCGAATGAGGAGTGGCTTGATACGGCCATCGTCAATGCCACCGACAGCTGGTATCTCGCCCGCTCTGCGCAGGCTTTGCCGGAGCATAACACGCCAATTTATTCGGCCCTTGTTCCCGACAAGACGCGTGACAGCCAGATGGCCTGCCTGATGGTGGGCAAGGATGCCGGTGGTTACGGTGATCTGGCTGATATGATGGGACTGCCCAAAGCTGAATGGAAGGCGTGTGAAGCGGCCTATCCGCAAACAGTTGCCTACTGGAACGAAACGCTGAAGCCCCATGCCGCCAAAGCTGGGACCACGAAATTCGTCACCCGTTACGAGCCTGCCCGTGATCCGTTTTTGGATATTTACGCGACCATCGTTAAAGAATCGAAGGTACTGGATCTCATTGCCCGCAGCTTTAGCGCCTATGATCTCAAAGGCGAGGTCAAGCTGACGGCGCGCGCATGTGGAAGACCGGATGTCTACTGGTCAGCTGAAAAGCGCGAAATCACCTATTGCTATGAAATGGCCAAGTTCCACGGAGAGCTTATCGCCGCTCATCTCGCGGCTGGTGGTGCGGAGAAGGAAAGCGAGCCCGCCAAGGAAATTCCGACAGCAGTGAATATGGGGCAGGAATTGTAGGTTTTTGCTGAAGCATTATCCTCGGGACCAGCCCGAGGATAATGAAGTCAAGAGGTTAGCCCCGTCTTGAAATTTCCAGAAATTCGCTGTCCGTCAGCGGCTCGATCCATGTCTCGTAGGTGCTGACGGGCGAAAAACCCATCATTTGGTAAAGCTGAAGCGCGCGTGGGTGGTCGAGCGTGTTGGTGGAAACCGTGACCCGCTGCGGGTTGTCCTGCCATGCCTGATATAGAGCTTGCAGCAGGAACCATTTGCCCACGCCTGCACCGATGGCCTCTTCCATTAGGCCGAAATAGGAAAGATCCGTGACATCTTCGCTGGTTTTGAACAGTTCGAAGAAGCCAGCCGGGGCGCCGTTCATGTAGAGAACGGTCACACAGCTTCTGGGATCACGCAGAAGCGTTGTCAGTTCGGCATCGTTCATGCGCATGCGCGCCTGCCAGTGCCAGCGTTTTCCAACGCGCCAGTATAGATAGCGATAGAAATGCAGCGGTATATCAGTCGTGCGCATGATCGCGGTCTGGATGTTGACCGGCACAGCAAGGCTGACCTTGGGCGCGGACGTCATTTCCAGCTGGGTGACATTCGCCTTGATTGGCCCTTGCGGCGGCGTCGGCACGGGTTCGGCAGGGCCGGTGGCAATGGCAGTGTCAGGCTTCGATCCCCATTCTGCCCATGAGCCGTCATAGAGCGAATTATCGGTGTGACCGAGTGATTCCAGCGCAAGTGTGATGACTGCCGCCGTCACGCCCGAACCACAGCTGGTCACAACAGGCTGGGTCAGGTCGATGCCCGCATCTGATATCATCTTGCGGATTGTTGGCAGGTCTTTGAAGTGGCCGTTCTCGGAAAAGGCGGTGGCGGGCAGATTGCGTGCACCCGGCATATGGCCAGAGCGCATGCCAGCGCGTGGCTCTGCTTCCTCACCGGTGAAACGACCGGCGCCGCGTGCATCGGCAATCTGATCTTCGCCCCCGTCCACGAGGTACAGCATACGAGAAAACGAGGTGACGCGCTTGGCATCAAAATGGGGCTCGAAGCTAGCGGGCTCGATGCGCGGTGTACCTGCTTCCACCGGCTTGCCTGCAGCCTTCCAGCCATCGAGACCACCATCCAGCACATAGACCGTCTCAGCACCCATCACGCGCAGCATCCACCAAACGCGTGGCGCGGAAAAGAAGCCCGGGCCGTCATAGACGACGATCGTGTCACTCTCGCCAAGCCCAAGCTTCCCAACTTCATCCGCGAAAAATTGTGGTGAGGGCAGGGAGTGGGGCAGGCCGGTATTGTGGTCGGCAATTACGTCCTGATCGAAGAAGACCGCGCCGGGAATATGGCCCGCTTCGAATTCTTCTTTTCCGTTTCGCTTATGCGCAGGCAAATACCAGGAGGCATCGACCAATCGAAAATGTGGGGTGCCAAGCTGCTGCTCAACCCAGTCCGCCGAAACGACGAAACGGCTCTTATCCGTGCTCACGATAGTTCTCCCAGAAATCAGGCGGATGTTTCGGGTTTACCGAAACGAATTCGGAAACGGCGATTCTCCTTGCCCTTCTTTTCGATCTTGGCGATGTGGATTTCGCCCACTTCTTGCGTCTCGGCAACATGAGTCCCTCCGCAAGGCTGGCTGTCAACAGCGGAATTTTCGCCAATGCAGACGAGGCTGACACGCCCCAGACCAAGAGGCGGGCGGACGTTCTTAGATTTGACGATATCGGGATTGGCTGCGAGTTCTTCATCCGTGATCCATTTCAGGAAAACGGGGTGGTTTTCTTCGACCAGCGCCATCAGTTTGGCGGTAACCTCGTCCTTGTCGATGGTATCGGACATATCGAAATCGACGCGCGATTCCTCTTCGCCAACGGCTGCTCCAGTAATCGGCCACGGACAAACGACGGACAGCAGATGGCAGGCGGTATGCATGCGCATCAGCTTGTAGCGACGGGTCCAATCGACTTGCAGCGTCAACTTTTCCCCAATGTCAGGAGACGGCTGTCCCTCGGTGGGGACATGGATGATGATGCTTTTGTCTGCACCGTGCTTGGTGGCTCCAAGGAGGATACTAGAGCCGTCGGCTCTTTCGAGATAACCGGTGTCACCGGGTTGGCCGCCGGAGGTGGCATAAAAGCAGGTCTGATCCAGCTCTATGCCGCCGTCCTCATGGACCTTTGTCACCACCGCTTCGCATGTGGAAAGATAGAAATCGTCACGAAACAGGGCATTCACAGGCATATGGGCATCGACCTCAAACAGTTTCGTACGGGACCGAGACCTCTCGCTTTTCCAACAACCATGTCGGTAAGGGAAGTCCCTTGGACCGCAGGAAATCAGGGTTGAAAAGCTTCGACTGATAGCGGTTGCCGTAATCGCAAAGTATGGTCACGATTGTATGCCCCGGACCGAGGTCGCGGGCAAGCCGAATTGCACCGGCAACATTGATTCCGCTGGAACCGCCCAAGCAAAGACCTTCCGTCGTGACCAGATCATAAACAACCGGAAGAGCTTCGGCATCCGGGATTCGATAAGAAAAATCCGGTTCGAACCCTTCAAGATTGGCGGTAATACGACCCTGGCCGATGCCTTCGGTGATGGAGGAGCCTTCGGATTTCAGCGCGCCGTTCTTGTAGAATTCGAACAGTGCGGCACCCTCGGGGTCGGCGAGTCCAATCTTGATGTCGGGGTTGAAGTCTCGAAGACCATCAGCCACGCCAGCCAACGTACCACCAGACCCGACAGCGCAGATGAAGCCATCGACTTTACCGTCCGTCTGGTCCCATATTTCCGGTGCCGTCGTTTCAATGTGAGCCTGCCGGTTGGCAATATTGTCGAACTGGTTTGCCCATACCGCACCGTTAGGATCGGTAGCCGCCAGTTGCTTTGCCAAGCGGCCGGAAAGCTTCACATAGTTATTGGGGTTGGAATAGGGGGCAGCCGGAACCTCGATCAGCTGCGCGCCCAACAACTTGAGCGCGTCCTTCTTTTCCTGGCTTTGCGTTTCAGGAATGACGATGACCGTCTTATAGCCCAACGCATTGGCAACCAAAGAAAGGCCAATGCCGGTATTGCCTGCCGTGCCTTCAACAATGGTGCCACCGGGGCGCAATTGTCCACGACGCTCCGCATCGCGAATGATGTAGAGTGCCGCTCGATCCTTAACGGACTGGCCGGGGTTCATGAATTCGGCCTTGCCGAGAATTTCGCAACCCGTCGCCTCTGATGCCGCGTTAAGGCGGATGAGCGGAGTATTTCCGATTGCGGTAAGCACAGAGGTATGAATGGTCATGATTGGCCTTCTCGTTCAGTCCGCGAATAGATGCCGTTATCTCCTCGCCTCTGCCCGTTGTGACAAGAAATTTTCTTCCAGTGAACGGGGGCGACACGCAAAATTTTACTGATACCCCGTTTTACCCACTTTTCTTGATCGTCGAGTAGGCCGCAAGAGCCCGTTGTCGGGACTGGTTGTGATCGACAATCGGTTTCGGGTAATCCTTGCCTAGCCCGACGCCTGCCTTTCGTAAGGCTTCCCCCGGCGCATCGAACGGCTTGTGAATGAACTTCCTGTCGAGTTTGGATAGCTCTGGTACGAAGGTTTTTACATATTCGCCGTACGGATCAAACTTTTCTCCCTGAAGGATAGGGTTGAAAATGCGAAAGAACGGCGACGCGTCCGCACCGGAGCCAGCGACCCATTGCCAATTGGCCGCGTTAGATGCTGGATCTGCGTCCACCAGCGTATCGCGAAACCATGTCTCTCCCTCACGCCAGTCGATCAGGAGGTGCTTGATGAGGAAAGACGCCGTGATCATGCGTACACGATTGTGCATGATACCGTGCCTCCAGAGCTGGCGCATGCCGGCATCCACGACAGGATAGCCTGTCATGCCTGTCTTCCACGCGTCGAATTTTGCCGTATCGGTTTTCCATTCGAAAGCATCGAAGCTGTCATTCCAGTTCTTTGTACCCAGTTTGGGGAAGTGGAAAAGAAGATGGTAACAGAATTCGCGCCAGACGATTTCCTTGCGAAAACGGCTTAGATCGTGGGACGGAATGTTGTGCGGGAGCCCGCGCGTTGCATGCCAGACTTGAGCAGGTGATATTTCGCCCATTGCAAGGTGCGGGGACAACATCGACGTCGCGGGCTTGGCGGGAAAGTCACGGCCTTCCTCATATCCTTTCAGGGAGGTGTCGATAAAAGTTTCGAGTTTTTCCGCAGCACTTGCTTCTCCCGGCGCCCATACGTCAGAGAACTCCTTTGCCCAATCCGGCTTCGTCGGCAACAGCTTCCAGTCTTTGAGCTCTTCTGATTTCGGCCATCTGGAGGGGGATGCCAGTTTGGACGGCGCGGACAGCGGCTCGTCAGGTTCGTCACCTGCTTCGATCGCCCGCCAGAACGGCGTGTAGACGCGGTATGGACCACCCGTTTTTGTCTTCAGTCTGGATGGTTCATGGATGAGATGCCCTGCAAAGCTTTCGACTTCCAGTCCCTCATCGCGAAAGTTCTTTTTGATGTTGCTATCGATCTCTATCCCTTGCGGATCATAACGACGGTTCCAGAAAACGCTGGTAGCTCCGGTGTCGGATACAAGTTTTTTCAGGACTTTTTCCGCATCGCCACTGAGCAGGATCAGCTTGCTGCCAGCCTTTTCCAGTGCTGCGGACAATGCTTCCAGAGAGTGGTGCAGCCACCACGCTTGAGCCCCTCCAAGTGCACCGGTTGAACCGTTATTCTCATCTCGGATATAGACTGGAATAACGGCCCCGCCATGGTCGACCGCAGCTGAAAGCGCATGGTTGTCTGCAAGACGTAAGTCCTTGCGAAACCAAAGAATAACGGGATTTTTATTGTCAGCCATATGTGCACCGGGTTCACTTCAGGTTGAATGATTGTTGAAGAGCTTTGTTCCCGCAACGTGGTTATAATAAGCCAATGAAATAGAACCGGATTCGGGAGAAGAGTAATTGTATCTTGAAACCAAAACAGGCGGAACCATATGCCGGGTTCAACGTTAGTGGCGGGTTAATTGAGTATGGAAGTCCAATCAATGATGCTGAACGACGTCAAATGGGAAACTCCAGTGGTTATCTCTCTGGAAAACGGTGCCCCCAGAACTTTCAGTGGCGCTTACGAAGCCTTCGATTTTTTGCAACACGAATGGCCCAGCCGTCAGGGTAAGGTCTACGAGCAGGCGTTGAGATTATGCCGGGCGTCGTTGATGGGTAGCGTCGGTGGCGAGATAGCTCGCACCGCATTCGTCGAGGCGAGCCGCGACGCACATTGCCTCGTTGAGACACACAAACTCGCATCCTGATCGCTCCGCCCATATTGCCAAAGCCACCCGCTTCACCACGGGTGGCTTTCGTGTTTTCAGATATTGATTTTCCACTAAAAATGCCCAAAACCAATGTTTCGTAGAAAAATTTTGTAAGGTTTTGGTAACTTTTGTTCTAATTTTTGCCTATATCTCGTCAAATTGTCGCTGAATTAGGCGATTAGATCAAAACTCGGCAGCGACGGGTAGCCAAGGTTACCGTCTTCCACTGTTACACTTTGAATATGCACATCTGGACTTCTGACGGGGCAGAGGCGAAGTCCGTGTGCTTCTAAAGGGCGAGAATTTGAAAGTAACTGCGTACGTTCTGGCCGCTGCTCTTTGCGCGGCTTTCACTGCACCTGCATCTGCATCGGCTGGCATGCTCAATCAAGCGGAACGATATTCCGGACTTCACGAAGGAAAAAACAACAAAACGCTGAAAGCGATTCTCGGGGTCAATCCTCGCAAAACACCTTGGTGCGGACATTTTCTCAGTGTTGTGGCAACAAAGTCTGGAAGAGAGCCACCAAAGTCCTCGGCAATCGCAAAGTCCTGGACATCCTTTGGTTACGCCGTTCCAACTGCGGCCGCGAAACCCGGAGATGTCGTTGTTGTCAGAACCGGCAAGCGCTACCATGCCGGTATCTTGAAAAGCATGGGCAAGGGGACTGCCCAGATTTTGGGTGGAAACCAGTCGGGGCGCGTTCAAGTGTCAAATTTCAGCCGCAAATCGATCGTTTCGGTTCGCCGCTAAGCTCCAGTTCCAAACTTAAGGCTGCTCGCGTGTTCCGGGAGCAGCATCGCGCTGGTCGTCATCTTCCAGATCAGTTGCGACGATGAAGGCATCCTCATGCTGACGTGCCGCCTGACGGCGCGCCCGCAGATTTATCGCCTCGTCTGGATCGATCTCTTCGGGATCGCCCTTCAATTCACGTTCAGTGTGAAAATCTGCGACATCCTTGTCATCGATATCGAGCGGTTTTGTATGTTTATCGTCCATGTCAGAACTCCTTAGTTATCTTTAGATAACGAGGACGTGCACCGCGAAGTTCCGTGCAGGATTGTTGTATCCGGCAGGAACAAAATATTGCGTCTGATGGTTTCTTTCCCAACCAACCTGATGGGAGAAGCAATATGTCATCTGACCGCGAATCTGAAATCCGCAAAAAAGCTTATGAAAAATGGGAAAGTGAAGGTCGTCATGAAGGCAATCACGATCGCCACTGGGCGGAAGCCGAACATGAGTTGAACACCGACTTAGAGGATGGTTCCCAGCCTAATGATGGCAGGGAATCTCCTGCAGCTGAGTCCCTTAACAACGAGCGAGCCACCACGCACGATGCAGACGCCGATGCTGATCTGGAAGAGGGCTTGGAAGATAGCTTCCCTGCGAGCGATCCAGTGTCCGCCACCTCCACGACGGTATCCGGCGGGGCAGGCAAGAATAGGAATTCCGCTAAATCGCGTTAAAGAAAGTGGCGTCTTGCTTCAACAAGACGCCATTAATTTTTTCTGATCCACCATAGCAGCAGAGCGACACAAAGCAGCGCCGCTGGCCAAAAATCGGTTGCTTGATCCCAGGACCAGTTCCAGAAATAATACCCTTCCAGATGAGGCGGTTGCATATGCACCGACACCTCGTAGTCACGCTTCTCACGTCCATGAAAGTGACCAGCGGCGAAGGCCAAACCAACGATAACCGCATCGCGCCATTTAACGAAGCTGCGCGCTAGCAGCGATACTATCGCAGCCATGATGATGGCTTCGAGCATATGACCGGCCCAATCCCAATCACGCTGTATCAGCGCCCAATCAATATGCATGACACAATCCTGTTGTGACGAAGGTGCTATGGATATCTGTAGATGCCATGAGATTTTGCAGCGATGACGTTGCATGTCTTCGTGCAACATAACCATTCCAACTCTTTAGAAGAAATGGCTCCCCGGGCCGGATTCGAACCGGCGACCTGTCGATTAACAGTCGAATGCTCTACCGCTGAGCTACCAGGGAACGTGCGCTGCTTGGCGCGGTGTGAGCGGGGTAATACAAATGCTTTTACGATTTGCCAAGCGGTTTTTTCAAAAAAAATGAATTCCTCTTGTTTTATCCACTGAAGTCCCCATTTTCCGGGCATGTTGATCTCAAAAATAATTGGCACAGCAGTTCCGGCGAGGGGCATATTGAAATGACTTTTGGTCTTCACCCCCAAACAGGTCGTCTTCATCTTGGCAAATGGAGCATGCCGATGCCGCGGTCGCGAGTCGGGCGCATTGTCATCGGTGTTTTGCTGATCATCGGTGGGCTGCTCGGGTTCTTACCCATTCTCGGTTTCTGGATGGTGCCGTTGGGGCTTTTGGTCCTTTCGCAGGATTTGCCCTATGTGCGGCGCCAGCGCAGACGCTTGGCGGTTTGGTGGGCAAGGAAGCGGCGCGCCAGGGAAGCGCGCCGTGGAGGCATTACGCGCTCGTGAGAGAGTTGCTGAGCCCCTGTCCGGCCCAGAACGCTCCATAGCCCAACGCTGCGAAGTAAATCATAGTCAGAATCAGGAAGAGATAGCCGCCCAGGACGGTCGCTCCGTCGCGCTGAATCATGCCGGCAGAGAACAGCAGGATTGCCACGCCAGGCAGCGTATTGGAAAACGGCACAAAACCGAGCGGCATCATCAGCAGAATGCCTGCAACCATGATGGCGATGCCATTGACCCGCGCCACGATGGTTCCTGTGGTAAAAGCCGGCAGACGAGGGCGCATGTAACGGTCCAGCTTCGAAACGATGCTCACGCCCTTCTGTAAAGCAGGAACAAGCCGCGCGGTTTCCATCTGCTTATCCAGAATGCGTTTGGGCAGCCAAGGTAACCTGTTCAGCGTGATTGCCAGGCTGATCATGACGATTGCCGCGCCAAACACCGTGCTGACGCCGGGAATTGACACCGGAATAAGAAAGGGCAAACAGGCTATGGCGCACATCAACAACAGCCCTTGCTCGCCAATTGCTTCCATCAATTCACGCAAGGTAATCGTTTTTCCGCTCAAATTGCCAATAAGCCGTTGCAAAACAGCGCTGAGGCTTTCGGTCGTATCCGTGAAGGTAAAATTCTGCGACATGCTTTATCCCGAAGCTATTTCAATTCGGGATAGATAACATTCAAGAAATGTCACGCCTATGGCAAACGCAACCGCTTGCGGCAATTGCGTTCACGCCGTGATAGTCTGAAGCGTTGGCATCACAATTCCTCAGTGCGAAACCCAGGAGCTGTATGCCCCCGCCAGAAGCACCAGGAAAAGAAGTCCGATGATGAATGGGTTTAGCGAAGTAACGAAGCCGACATAGTCCATAACTATTTCCTCCTCCATGTATCCCGCTTGCATTCTACATCCGATGCACGATCTTTACTAGTATAAGTTGATTTTATGCTGCGTTGCACCACTGGCAAGCTAGGCATGCTGAAAACTGCCGCGACAGCTGATGTTGCGTTGCGGTCGTTGTTTTGTCGGCATGCCTCAATATCGCCCCGCAACATTTGCCATAGCCGATAGGTGAGGTTAAATCCGATCGGCGAAGGGGTGCGAAATGCTCAAAGGATTATACGCTTGGACGATGGCGCTTGCGGCGAAAAAAACGGCCGTCTGGTGGCTGGCCATCGTCGCGTTTGTCGAAAGTTCTGTTTTCGTCGTTCCCGCAGATGTGCTTTTCATACCCATGGTTCTGGCGAGGCCGAAGCGTGCCATGTTTTATGCGTTGGTGGCGACTGTTGCATCCGTTCTGGGGGGTATAGCAGGTTGGTACCTCGGTCATTATGCGTTTGAGAGCATCGCGCGGCCCATTCTGGAGTTTTATGGCAAGCTCGACAGCTTCGAACACCTCAAGGCCTCCGTGGATTATGAAACGATCCTGCTGCTGCTGGTAACGTCAGGGATCGCCCACCTGCCACCGATCAAGGTGGTGACTATACTATCGGGCGCGGCCAACATCAGCCTCGGTCTTTTCATCCTGTCAGCGGTTGTCACACGCGCTGCCCGCTTTTTCATTCTCGCCGGGCTGCTTCAGCGTTATGGTGAACCGATCAGGCATTTCATTGAAAAGCGCCTCGGCATGATCGCCGCTTTTGTCGCAGCGGCGTTGATCGCCGTTTACGCCACTTATGTCTTCGTCCGGTGACAGTGAAGCCTCACATCTGACCGTTCGGCAACCGGGCCAGAGCATCATTCAGCGTAGTGTCAGCATTCACCTTCATTTTCCTGTCAGACGAACAGGAAAATATGATGATACGCAATATTTTGTTTCGCGGTGTTTTGTGGCTTGTTGCTGCTCCATTGGCCTTTGGTGTCTATTTCGGCGTTCTGCAAATGTCGGGAAATTTCCATGAGGTCATCGCAGGGCAACTGTACCGCTCCAGCCAACTGACAGAAAAACAACTATCCGATTACGTCACGGCAAACGGCATCAAGACCATCATCAACCTGCGCGGTGAAAATGGACAGTCCGCATGGTATCGAAACGAAACTGCGACAGCTGAGAAGCTCGGAGTTCAACACGTCGATTTTGGAATGTCGGCTTACAAGCAACTCGGACCGGAGCGCGTGGCGAAACTCATCCAGATCATGCGGGATGCGCCAAAGCCCATCCTTCTCCACTGCAAGTCCGGTGCCGACCGCACAGGCCTTGCCGCTGCCATCTACGTCAACCGCGTAGCAGGGATGAACGAAGACACCGCCGAACAACAGCTTTCCATCTGGTTTGGCCATGTCGGCATCCCGTATCTGTCATCTGCCTATGCGATGGACAGAACATGGGAAGACATCGAAGGCACTGCCAGCGTTCCGGCCCAGATCGTTTTATGAGGCTAGATCGGCAAGCAACAGCAAACGGCACAAGCCAGTTTCATTCGTTTTCATATTTTCGGGAGATCGAGATATGGGGGATATCTCGGGAAAAAATGGTCGGAGCGGCGGGATTCGAACCCACGACCCCTTGACCCCCAGTCAAGTGCGCTACCGGGCTGCGCTACGCTCCGACACAGGAAATGCGTTTATATAGATGGCTCTTCATGCGCAAGCGGAAAGTTGCAGCGTGGAGAAAAACGCCGGTAGAACAGATTTACGAGGCCGATAAAGATCGCAATGCTCTCATAAATGCTCGCTGAGGCTGTTTTTGAAGCAAAGTGAACAAATTTTACTCAAAATGAGTGCCATGATCTTGCCGTATTTTCGATAGCGTGTTTCTATGCGAATGCCCTGACTGGAGGGGTAAAAGGTTGAGACCCGCCAACTGCTGGTGGGACAGCGGCGGGTCTCCCATTTTCTTCGACGTTATGTCTCGATGTCTATTCTCGGCCATGTGAAGTAATGGAACTTGCTTCCGACTGCGCCGAAGAAGGCACTCTCGCCAGTCATTGCATCCAAGTAGCTTCCATCCGGATCCTTGGCATAGGAAAAGCCGTCCGCGCGCTTGACACGTTGCTTCAGGAACTCACTCCAGCCGATAGCATCTATTCTTTCGCTCTGGTTTTGTCGTGGCCGGATGGCGGCGACGTCCCAAGCCGGGATAACAACTCCATCGATCGGATCGAAAACCTTAAGAACGCCAGAGGTCAGTGCCTGTGACATGGCTTTTCCCTGAAGGGCGCTTGCCGGGTCAACCGCCAATTCGGCAAGCCAAGCCTTGAGAGTTTCCATAAAGGTGACGACCGCACTGTCGGCCTCGGCTTCGCAATTGCCAACTTGCGGAACAAGCGACAGAGTTCCCCTTGTTTCAGGCAGAGCAGGGGCGTCCGTGGTGGTCACAGGGAGCGAAACATGCGGGTCTTGCGAGGTGATGAGTGCAGCGGGCTCTGGATACTCCTGCGCCACCTGCTGCTGCTTCTCAATCGCTTTTAGCGCGAGTTCTGTAGAAATAAGCTGTACGTGAGAAACGAGTCTCGAGACCATCGCCAACGATTTCCTGATCTACGCATGTCGCATCTCATCTGCGCCACCGCTTTCGCTTCCTTGAAGCGAGCATTCTTGTTGGCCTTCTCTCATGAAAAGACCGGTTTCTGTCATGTAAAAAAACTGACACAAACCGGTCTAAATTTCTCAACCTGCGCGAAGCTTGAGACGATCAATTCTCCTGTACGGAAACTCCGTTGGGTCCGATGTTCATTTCGATACCCGTAGGCTTGCTTTCCTCGTGCCACACATAGGCACCAACGCCCACGAGGGCGACGATGAGCGCACCGATAATGAGGTAGAGGTTGTTTGTCTGAGTCATGGAGTTCCCCTGTGTAAAAATCTGCATCAACCAAACGCATGAAATCGCAAGAGGTTCCGCGACGTTTAGTAGGCGTTTTCGGATTTGAGCAGGCGGATTGGTGTCAGAACCAAGATTTTCAAATCAAGCCAGAGAGACCAGTTCTCAATGTAATAAAGATCATGCGCCGTGCGGTTTTTGATCTTGTCCCCATGGTCGATCTCGCCACGCCATCCATTGATTTGCGCCCATCCGGTAACGCCGGGTTTAACCTTGTGACGTGCAAAATAATGCTCGACGACCTCAGTGTATTTCAGATCCCCTGTTTGCGCATGGACAGCGTGGGGGCGTGGGCCGACAAGCGAAAGGTCGCCTGCAAGAACATTGAACAGCTGTGGAAGTTCATCGATAGAAGATTTGCGAAGGAACCGGCCAACCGGCGTGACACGTGGATCGTTTTTGGTCACGGCGTTCTTGGCCGTAGGATCGCTCATATCGGTGTACATGGAACGAAACTTCCAGACGTTGATGGTTTCGTTATTAAAGCCATGCCTTTTCTGCTTGAACAGAATCGGACCTTTGGACGTACTTTTCACAGCAATCGCCGCGCCCATCATAATCGGCCAGAGCAAGGCAATGCAAAGCACGCTGAATACGACGTCAAAGGCGCGCTTGGCCACCGAGTCCCAGTCACGCAGTGGTTTGTCCATCACATCAAGCATCGGCAAGCTGCCGATGTGGGAATAGGAGCGTGGACGAAAACGCAGCTTGTTGGCGTGTGCGGCAATCCGGATATCGACCGGAAGCACCCATAGCTGTCGAATAAGCTCCAATATGCGCGCCTCGGCGCTCATCGGGATAGAGATAATCAACATGTCGAGCTTGGTCAGGCGAGCGAATTCGACCAGTTCTGCGAATGTGCCAAGTTTGGGATAGCCGGCAACCACTTCGGGAGAGCGTGCGCTTTTCCTGTCGTCGAAAATGCCGCAGATGCGGATGTCGTTGTCATCATGTTCCAGCGAACGAATGAGATCCTTGGCCGCCTGACCACCGCCGACAATGACCGCGCGCCGTTCCATAACGCCGTTACGGCCCCAATGCCGCATAACAAGCTCCACAATGACCCGCTCGATCAGGATGAAGCCGGCGCTTGCTCCGTACCATCTCCCCCAAGTTTGCCATGAGTAGCTATCCCCTGGCAAAAGAGCTGCGGTCAGGAAGACGGTGAGAGCAAACGACGCCAAAATCGACGCCTGAATTCGTGGCATCGATTCCATCGAGCGGCGAAGGGCAGGAAGCTGGTAGGAATCTGCGATTTGCAACGCAATGGAGCAAAGGGCACCGTTCCAGAAGCAGATCGCGATCAGTGCCACCCGCGAGCCAAATGCATCCGGGGCTTCAAACGCGTTGATGAGTATCCCGAGAAGCGTCAGAATCACGAAATCAAAAAGTCGCAACTGGCCGATGACAATGTTAGGCGAATGACTTGTTGCGCGGAGTTGATTCGCGACTTGCAGCGCCAGAGGGTTGAGCTTGACAGCTTCACGCTTTTTTTCGCCGCTATTCCCAAAATTGCGGGAAAGCTTCTTGCGTAAAGCGTCCAGATCGATCGGGTCGTTTTCGCCGCCGGTCTTGCTCATCGTGTCTTTCCGCAGTCTTCAATGCTGGTGATCTTACAAAGAACTTACTAAGAAACGCTTAGGCTAAAGCGCCTGAAAGCATCTCTTTCCACCAGCATGCAGTGTATATATGCCTTTTCTAAAACTCACAATGGCGTTTTCATAGGGCAACTGCTTCTCGGCGTGGATTCGTGAAAAAAAGGGGGGCGGGATACGCAATACTTGTTTACCCGCAGCTGTGAGCCGTTAGGCTGCGGCGTCATTGATGCCGCGCTTTCAGGCTGTAAACCTAATAGAAAATCGTTGTGGGTGAGTTGCTGTGTCAGAGTAGGTTGCGGTTTAGAAGAAGCGTTCACGGACATAGATCGTATCGCCGGCGATAACCGGAGCCGATATGATGATTCTGCCGGTCAGTACATTGGCGTTGATCTTGCGAGTGACATCTACGTCGCGCTGATTGGCACGAGATGTGAAGCCGCCAGCTATGGCAATGGCGTTTTGCGCGGTCATGCCGGGTACGTATGAATATTGGCCCGGTCTGCCGACCTCACCCATGACGAACACAGGACGGTAACGATCGATTTCAATCGTCACGTCTGGATTTTTGAGGAAACCCTGTCTCAGCTTTTGCGCGATGCCCGACTCAAGCTGAGCGACAGTTTTGCCGCGTGCAGCAACTTGTCCCACCAACGGGAAAGCGACATAGCCAGCCTGATCGATCGTATAGGTGTTTGTCAGGCCCGTCTGATCGAAAACGTTGACGCGCAGACGGTCTCCGCTATCGAGCCTATAGGGTTGAAGCGCTGCCTCGTTGAAGGCGCGGGGTGCTGGCTTGTAAGCCGAGCAACCGGTCAGCATCGCTGCAAGAACGATGATCATGGCGGTTATTAAACGTTGGGCAGCGAACGTCATCCGCAATCATGCTCCAAAGACATTTCTTCATTCGCTTATCAGGCCTTCATGGTTAATAGCCGGTAAACAAATGAATTTTCGATGTTGCTTTGATATGTTTTCGTTCGCGCGTGGGCCGAGTTTAACGCTTGCGTTACCGAAGGATAGTACAGTCTCCGTCGACATTGACCTTGTTATTTCCAAACGAAACAGAGAAATTCCGTGACCGAAAATGCTCCTCATGAAGATGATTTCGATGACGTAGCAGAAGATCGCTTCAGCCTTTCTGTGAATGGCGTTGCGGATTTTCTCTCAATGCGCGGTGCAAAGCCGACCGTTTCGCTACTTTCACCCAGTGGCGATGATGGATCAACAGCCAGCGTCATGCTGGCCAGATCCATTGCAGAGCTCGGTCGGTCTGTTGTGTTGGTGGACATGACCGTTTCCGGGTGCCCGACGCAGTTGATGGCGCAGGAATCCGAGCTTGCTGGCGTTTCCGATCTCTTGTTTGGCGACACGCCTTTCGGTGAAACCATCCATCATGACCGTCTTTCGAACGCTCATCTGGTGCCGCAGGGCAACGCACCTCCAATTCACACGGCGGGTATTCTGGAGCGGCTGACAATGGTCCTGAACGCACTTGCAGATACCTACGATACCGTTCTTCTGGAGTTCGGTGCCGCAGACATGGAGGGCGTCACGAGGTTGTTGAAATATATTGACGCAGAGATCGTCGTGTCTTTGCCAGATGGAGACGGCCAACTGGCAAGTGAAACGCTTCTGGAGTTACGGACACTCGGATATTCCAATGTCGTCATAATGAGCGGCTCGCATGTGGCTGATCGAACTGCGGCCTGATCACTATTTTTGCTGCTTGTGGCCCGCCATCCACTTGATGACGAGCATTGCCGGCAGTATCCAAAGCAACCCGGAACCCACGAAATATGCGAGATGCACCCACCATGGTTGCGTAGCCAGTGCCGCCGAAGCAAAACTGGTGGCCACCACCGCATAAACCACCACCAAACAGATGATGACGATGGTGCCGATGAATGATTTGAGGCGCGTGGGCATGCCATATTCCATTTTCTGAATCTTCGGTTCACTTATACAGCCGCGACCCAATGCCGCAAAGCTTTATGCCGAAGGGTAGGGCCGTGAGGGCTTGTTTTGCACGGTCTGTTGTTGCAAACCAAGGCAATGACTGGTGGAGTGTCAAGAATGCAGGCGAATACGATGGCTACGGCTGAAACTTCTGTCGAACAGCGCCGTGCGGCGTTGGATAAACAGGAAAACAACCGTCGCCTTCTGCGCATCTGGCTACGTGTGGTGCTGTTTACGCTTTTCTGTCTGGTGCTGGTTGGGGGCGCAACGCGCCTGACCGAATCGGGCCTTTCCATCACGGAATGGAAACCGATCCATGGTGCGATTCCCCCCCTTTCCGTGGCAGAGTGGGAAGAGGAGTTCCAGCTTTACCAACGCATTCCGCAATATCAGGAAATCAACAAAGGTATGTCGCTAGGGGAGTTCAAGACCATCTTCTGGTGGGAGTGGGCGCACCGGCTTCTGGCACGTGCGATAGGCCTGATCTTCGCGCTGCCGCTGGCCTATTTCTGGTTTACGGGGCGCGTCGAAAAACGATTGAAGCTGCCTTTGGTGGGCCTGTTGGCGCTGGGTGGCTTTCAGGGTTTCGTCGGTTGGTGGATGGTGTCTTCCGGCCTCGTCAACCGCACGGATGTCTCGCAGTATCGCCTCGCTACGCATTTGACCATTGCTTGCCTGATTTTTGCGGGGTGCATGTGGATTTTACGTGGTCTTTCCCTGCATTCGACAGAAGCTGCAAATGAAAAAAAGGGCAGGGGCTTTGCTGCCTTGCTCGCGTGTCTCTGTCTGTTCCAGATCTATCTTGGCGCGCTTGTTGCGGGTCTCAATGCGGGGCTTTCTTATAACACATGGCCGTTGATGGATGGCTCGCTGATTCCGGGCGATTTGTTTATTCAGCAACCCTGGTGGATCAACCTGTTTGAAAACCCGAAGACTGTGCAATTCGTGCATCGTCTCGGTGCCTACGTGCTTTTCGCAATAACGCTCTGGCATATGGTCAGCATGGCGCGTTTGCTTCCCAAAACGCCGCATGCGCGCCGATCCGTCTTGTTCTTCGTCATGGTCTGCATACAGGCGGCACTTGGAATAACGACGCTGCTCATGCACGTGGACATCCACGTCGCCCTGGCACATCAGGGCATGGCACTTCTGGTGCTGGCCTTTGCGATTGCGCATTGGCGCGGTTTTATCGGTGAGTATCCGCTCACCGTACAGGCTGAGCTCAGGGGCTGATCTTATTGAAGGACGCCGTCTACAGAAGGCTGGCTGCGACATTGACAAAACGACGCGTTCCAAGGCGTTCTGTTTGTTGGATACTGAATCGTCCGATTCCAAAGACCAGCAGATAGACACTCCGGCATGTGCCAGCGCGTAACGCAGTATTTTCTCTTCACTGCAGCCGAGAGAGGTTGAAAACAGCGTCATCAGATTTGAAATCCGCGCCACATCGATGATGTCGTCAAAAGCCCCTAGCGGATTTCCGAACACGTTCGCGACATCATAAGCTGGATCGCCCAACAGTCCTTGCGGGTCTATGGCCAACCAACCGCGATCAGTGCTGTGAATGATATTGTCGTGGTGCAGATCACCGTGCAACGGACGGATATTCGTCTGGTGCGAAAGCAGATCATCCGCGATACTGGCGGCATGACGTAATATTGGCGATAACTCAGCGTCCGTTTCATGCTGAGCCCGCTTGAACAGGGCCGCGAAGTGTTGCCGTAGGGGCATCAATTCGGGCGACGCGCTGCCACTGCCTGAGTGGAGTTTGGCAAGGACGTCTATGATAACGGCATTGCTGGACGTTTCACCATGCAGCAGCCGATATGTACGCAGGTTCAAATCACCAGCGTCTTCCAGAAGACAAATATGGTCCGCGCGATCGATCAATCGAACCGCTCCCAGACCATCCCGCCGTTCCAGAAACGCCATGCCCGGCAATTCGCCCATACCGTTCGGCTTCAAGATTTTGACGATGGCGCTGGACGCATCAGCGAGGGTAACGCGGTAGACAAGACTTGATGGTGTGTCGGCAATAAGAAAGGCGGAGGAAATGCTCCACCGCCCTACAAGTTCATCCGGAATGCAGATTGAGGCTTGGTTCCCGGTCATGCCGAAAGCATGAGTTCCATGTTCTGCACAGCAGCACCGGAGGCGCCTTTGCCGAGATTATCCAGAACGGCGACGAGGTTAATATGCTCGTCGTTCCCGAAGACGAAAAGCTTCATCGTATCCTGATTGACAAGTTCTTCCGCATCGATACGGCCAAGCGATTTGCTGTCTTCCAGCGCAACGACCTGAACGATGTTCTGTCCTGCGTAATGCGCTGCAAGCGCGGCGTGGACAGTCTCGACGCTTGTGCCTTCATTCAGGTCGGCCAGGAACAATGGCACCTGCACGATCATGCCCTGTGCGAAACGACCGACGGATGGCGAAAACAGCGGCGAGCGATCAAGCTGACCGTGGATTTTCATTTCCGGCACATGTTTGTGCTTGAGCGTCAGACCATAAAGGAAATTGTTGGCCTTTATCGAGTCATCACGGCTCTGGTCTTCCATCTGCGCGATCATCTGCTTGCCGCCGCCGGTGTAGCCAGATACGGCGTTGACGCTGACAGGGTAGCCATCAGGCAAGATGCCAGCAGCGCGTAGCGGACGAATAAGCCCGATTGCACCCGTGGGATAGCAGCCCGGATTCGTAACAAAACGCGCGGAGCGCACCTTCTCGGCTTGCGACTTCTCCATTTCGGCAAAGCCATAGGCCCAGCTCGGGTCGACGCGGTAAGCCGTCGAGGTGTCGATAATACGGACCTTGTTGTTTCCAGATACCATCGAGACCGCTTCCTTGGAGGCGTCGTCTGGCAGGCATAGAATCGAGATGTCGGCGTTGTTGAGCATGTCCTCACGCATCGCGGCATTACGCCGTTCCGCTTCGGGAATGGACAGCAGTTCGATATCGCGGCGGTCGGCGAGGCGGGTGCGAATTTGCAAGCCTGTGGTGCCGTGTTCGCCATCGATGAAGATTTTCGCTGTCATGTCCTTGTCCTGAACTTTCAATAGGTTACGGGTGTAGGCGGAATCATTTTGCCATGCACTTGAATCAATCTGTCAGCTTGTTTTCGCAAGCCGCTCAGCACGCAGGCCTAGCATATACATTGCTACAGTTGCTCCCGCAATGGCGGTGATATCCGCATGATCGTAAGCCGGGGCGACCTCAACCACGTCGGAGCCGCGGATATCCAGTTGACCAAGCCCGCGAAGAATTGCCAGCACTTTCGCACTCGATGGCCCGCCTGCGACGGGTGTGCCGGTGCCGGGGGCGAAGGCGGGATCAAGGCAATCTATATCGAATGTCAGATAGGCCGGAAGCCCGCCGGTGTGTTCGACGATTAAAGATGAAATATCGTTTGCCCGCATGTCCTCCACTTCGTGGCCGTAGATGAGCCTGATGCCGCAATCTTCCGGCGCGTGTGTGCGAATACCGATCTGGATCGACCTGTCGGGGTCTATCAACCCGTCGCGCACCGCCCGTGCCACGAAGGAACCGTGATCGATCCGCTTGCCGTCATCGAACCATGTGTCCTGATGGGCGTCGAACTGCACCAGCGCGAGCGGTCCATGTTTTGCGACATGCGCTTTCAGGAGCGGCCATGTGATGAAATGATCCCCGCCCAGTGTCAGAAGATAATCCACCTTGGAGAGAATTTCACTCGCCTCGTCTTCGATCGTTTGCGGGGTTAGCCAATGATTGCCGTAATCCAGCAGGCAATCGCCATAGTCAATCGTCGGCATCGTCTCGAACAGATCACGTCCGAATGGATATTGCGGGTCATTGTCGAAAATAGCCGAAGCGCGTCGGATGGCCTGTGGGCCGAATCGCGCTCCGGGACGGTTGGAGGTTGCGGCGTCAAAAGGAATGCCCCAGATCGCCGTCGATACGCCTTCCAGGTGCTTCGTAAATCTGCGGCGCATGAAAGACAGGACACCGGCATGGGTAGGGTCGGTTGATGCAGACGTCAAAGATGAGGCAGTAAACGCGTGATCGATCGATTTTGATGGCATGGAGCACCCCTGTACGAACGGCTTTAGCCGTCTTCAATAACGCATTAAGCTGTTCGGGATAAGCTGCTTATCTGTTATTCACGCCATGGAACGTTCTCATTCGGCGTTGCTTAGAACGCGTGCACTACCCGTGGATTTTCATGAAGTATAGAGCCGAAATAGATGGCCTGCGCGCCATCGCCGTTCTGAGCGTCGTGTTGGCGCACGCGAACTTTTCCGTTTTTGGCGGCGGATTTCTCGGCGTTGATGTCTTTTTCGCCATTAGCGGATATCTGATAACGACTGTCATTCTTGACGAATATGCCAAAGGCACGTTCTCGCTTCTTGGCTTCTATGAGCGCCGGGCGAGACGAATTTTGCCGGCGCTTTTCTTCGTCTTGCTTTGCACAGTGCCGGCCGCCTGGGTTTGGCTGCTACCGGATGCCTATGAGGATTTTTCCAAAAGTCTGATGATGGCCACGCTCTCCCTTTCCAACATCTACTTTTTGAAAAAGACCGACTACTTCGCGCCCGATTCCGCTGAAGTTCCCTTGCTCCATACCTGGAGCCTGGGCGTCGAAGAGCAGTTTTATATACTCTTTCCTCTGCTCTTTCTGTTCAGGCTAAAAATCAGGACGATTTTCAGAATCCTTCTTGCCGCTGCAATCGCAAGCCTTGTCGTGAGCGAATTCGGCGCAAGACATTTTCCATCCGCAAATCATTACCTTCTGCCCACTCGAGTATGGGAAATCCTGGCAGGCTCGCTGTGTGCCTTTTACGTATTCGGCAGGCCAAGACGGTTGAACGGCCCGCTGGCCCTTGCCGGGTTTGTCATGGTGCTGGTTGCAGTGTTCCTGTTCGATCCCACGACGCGCGTTCCCTCGTTTGCCGCATTGTTGCCTATTGGGGGAACATGCGCATTTTTTCTGTTTGCTTCCAGTGAGACATGGCCAGGTCGCTTGCTGTCCTTTTCGCCGCTTGTGTGGATCGGCCGCATCAGTTTCAGCATCTACCTATGGCATCAGCCCGTATTTGCTTTTTGGCGAATCAGGAGTTCGGAACCGCCATCGCAATCAGCCATGTGTGTTCTGATTCTCGTGGTTCTTGCCCTTGCAGCTTTCAGCTGGTGGTTTATCGAGCAGCCTTTCAGATACAAAAAAATCGGCACCCGCAAAGTCGCAGCCGTCGGTGCTGTATGCGCTTTCATACTCGTCGGTTTTGGAACCTGGGGTGACCTGAAGGATGGGCTGCCATTCCGACTGGCGCCTGACGTGCGAAACTTCATCAAGGAAACGACATGGAGCGAAAAGTGCCTGTTTCAGGTCAAGGATGGTATTCCAGCTGTTCCCAATGAGGAATGTATGTTCGATGCCAAAGCGGGCAAGACATATGCTGTGTGGGGTGACTCCATCGGTGCATCCATCTCACCAGCTCTGTTGGAAGCATTGAAGCTGCGCCATATGGGCATGATCCAGCTTACCCACGGTTTCTGTGCCCCCATTATCGGTGTTTCGACGGCAAGGGATGAAGGAGCGGCAAATTGCGATACGTTCAATCAACGCGCATTGGCCTATTTGACGCAGAGCAATATCGATACCGTCGTTCTAACAGCCTCCTGGGTCAATTTCTTCAACTCTCCCTATTTGCAGATAGGCGATATCGAATACTCTTTTACCGATACTCCCGTTTCAGCCGTCGCTAAGAGCCTGCGGGACACGGTCCTGGCGCTGGAGGCGAGTGGCAAGAGGGTCGTTATCGTTTACCCCAGCCCGCTCTTCAACAAACCGGTGGGGGAGGTCATGGCGGGACGTATCGTAAAAGGGGACAAGACCCCGGATTTCGGATACTCCACAGCCGATTTCAAAACCAACACCGCGCGCGCCTATTCAGTGCTGGATGCCGCAGTCCCAGACAATGTAAAAAAGGTTTTCCCGGAGCAGATATTCTGCAATCGGTCGCAAGAGGAGATGTG
Source organism: Agrobacterium bohemicum (assembly GCF_001562555.1). Lineage (NCBI taxonomy): Bacteria > Pseudomonadati > Pseudomonadota > Alphaproteobacteria > Hyphomicrobiales > Rhizobiaceae > Agrobacterium > Agrobacterium bohemicum. The sequence goes on along the minus strand of NZ_KQ961023.1, from coordinate 440,458 downwards.
CTTCTTTGGGCGGGATGGCGTGGCCTATATTGCCGACCGGGGCCACTACACGAAGGCGGGCGCAGCGATGATTGTCGATCAGCTGATGAATGAGATGCAAAACCCGAAGACACAATCTCCCGCAGGCGTTGAGATCAACTGATATCCCGAAACGGAATCAGTACATTTTGTCGTTCGCCAGAGCCAACAAAAAAGGCGGAGCCAAAGCCCCGCCTTTTCGGTTTTGTAGTCCGTAGGCGATTAACGCTTGGAGAACTGGAACGAACGGCGAGCCTTGGCCTTGCCGTACTTCTTACGTTCAACAACACGGCTGTCGCGGGTCAGGAAGCCACCCTTCTTCAGAACGCCGCGAAGGGCTGGTTCGAAGTAGGTGAGAGCCTTGGAAACGCCGTGACGAACTGCACCGGCCTGACCGGAAAGACCACCACCAGCAACAGTTGCGATGATGTCGAACTGGCCAGAGCGAGCCGCAGCGATCAAAGGCTGCTGCAGGATCATCTGCAAAACAGGGCGTGCGAAGTAAGCGGAAAAGTCACGACCGTTGATGATGATCTTGCCGGAGCCGGCCTTGATCCATACGCGTGCAACGGCGTTCTTGCGCTTGCCGGTCGCGTAGGAGCGGCCGAGTGTGTCAACCTTGCGGACGTGCACGGGAGCCGAAGCTTCCGATGCCGGGGCGAGGTCTTTCAGGGAGGAAAGATCGGCCATTATCAGGCGCTCCTTACGTTCTTGCTGTTCAGCGTTGCCACTTCAAGAACGGCAGGCTGCTGTGCTTCATGCGGGTGGTTCGAACCGGCGTAAACGCGGAGGTTCTTCATCTGGCGACGGCCGAGAGGACCACGGGGAATCATACGCTCGATTGCCTTTTCGAGAACGCGCTCCGGGAAGCGGCCTTCGATGATCTGGCGAACGGTACGTTCCTTGATGCCACCTGGGTAACCAGTGTGCCAGTAGTACTTCTTGTCGGAATATTTCTTGCCGGTGAAGACAACCTTTTCCGCGTTGATGATAATGACGTTGTCGCCATCATCTACGTGAGGAGTGTAGGTTGCCTTGTGCTTGCCGCGCAGGCGAGTTGCAACAACGGTGGCGAGGCGACCAACAACGAGGCCTTCGGCGTCGATGATGATCCACTTCTTCTCCACCTCGGCGGGCTTCTGAACGAAAGTAGACATTCTTTTAACTTTCTCTAGGACCCGTCACGCTCAACAGGAGCATGCAGGCGTTTTTTGTTGCTTAAGGCTGATCGCATGCGCGCAGCCGGAACGACCGTATTTCCTGGGAAATTCTGTCTGGCGCGCTTATAGGCGGTAGATGAAACCGCGTCAACGGCGGGGAAACAGCTCACCTTAAAAATTGTCGTTAAAAAACAATGATTTGCGTATGTGGTTTTATAATACCACAAGAAAGTACGGTCGAAATCAGCCAAGACGCATGATCAGGACGCCCAAAGCGATGGTTGCACCGGCAATATAGCGCCACACACTCGCCTTTTCCTTGAGGATCAGAACCGAGATGGCGATCGCAAAAAGGATGGATGTTTCGCGCAGAGCCGCGACGACGGCGACTGGGGCTTTCGTCATGGCCCAAAGTGCCAGACCATAGGACAGGATAGATCCCGCGCCGCCCGCAAGCCCACGCCACCAGTGGTGACGGACATGCGCTGAAACAGGTGCCCAGCCCCTTTGATAAAGCGCCCAGGAAAACAGGAGGACAGGCGGCAGCAACGACATCCAAAGCGTATAGGAAATCGGGCTTGTCGAAAGCCGTGCGCCAACACCATCGACAAACGTGTACCCAGCAATGACCACCGCATTGGCCAGCGCCAGCAAGATCGCGTGCCTACCGCCATGCCTTGCCTCGAAAGCAAGGGTCAGAATGCCAGCGGAAATCACCGCTATGCCGCCGATGGCAGCAGGGCTGAGAGTCTCACCTAAAAACAGGTTGCTGCTGGCCGCGACGATGAGAGGCGCAACCCCACGCATGATGGGATAAACGAGCCCGATATCACCGACGGTGTAGGCTGCAGCGACAAGCCGAAAATAAGCGAATTGCAAGACGGCTGAAACGATGAGGAAGGGCAGGGCGACTGCACCTGGTAGCGACAGGAATGGCAGAAACGGAATGGAACAGGCGGCTGCACCCGCCGCGACCAACGTTGCGTCCAGCGCCTTATCCGTGCCGGATTTGACGAGCGCATTCCAGCTGGCGTGGAAGACGGCACCCAGCAAGACCAGCAGCAGAACATCAATCGGCACGGGCGACTCGCAATTTGTTTCGTTTGATTAGTGCTTATGCCTTTTGGTAGCCGGTTGCACTGGAAAGCGTTCGGACACGCGGAGAAAATAAACCGATTGGAATTCTGCTGACCGGGATGAATTTGGTCGTTTTATTATGAAGGAGGAGCAATTTTCTCGAGTTCCCTCGGTGATGATCGCAGAGTAAATAGTTTCAAAGTGAAACAGATTTCTCTAATGTAACTATGAGTAGTTTCTAAAATGCTGATGAACAGACACGGTACAAAGAAAGTACGATTAGGGATTGTCTAAGAGGTTAGCGCAAACATTATGGTTGTGCTGATTTTCGTGAAGTTTGAAGTTTGTAGCAAGGGTTTCCAATCCCTACATTGCTCGAAAGAGCATCTTAAAGTGAATGATTTTTGGAAGGTTGACCATGAACCACGACGCATATGACGACGACTATATTCGCCGCGTTCTGACAGACGTGAAGACGATTGCTGTTTTGGGTGCATCTCCCAACGCTGCCAGACCCAGCCATGGCGTCATGAAGTTTCTGCTTTCCAAAGGATATTCAGTTTTCCCCGTCAATCCAGGGCAAGAGGGCAAGCAAATTCTGGGGCAACCGGTTTACGCCAAACTCGCGGATATTCCTGAGACGATCGACATGGTCGATGTGTTCCGGGCGCCGGAGAATTTGCCCGCTGTCGTGGATGAGGTCATTCTTATGTCGCCACGGCCCAAGGTCATCTGGGGTCAACTGTCGGTCCGTCATGATGATGCCGCCGCCAAGGCTGAGGCCTATGGAATAGAAATGGTTATGGACCGATGCCCGGCAATTGAGTATCCGCGTCTCAATATCGCATCATAGTTGGCATAAGTTGCACTTACCTTTCGCCCTGGGGACGCTATCATCCCTCTGATCCAAGGGCAGGTAAGATTATAGTGGAGGGACATATGTCAGAGAATAATCCGGGTTTTTCGACGCTGGCAATTCATGCCGGTGCCGAGCCAGACCCTACGACCGGTGCGCGGGCAACCCCAATCTATCAAACGACCGCCTATGAGTTTCGCGATTCGGATCATGCAGCAGCGCTGTTTGCTCTGAAGGAATTCGGCAATATTTATACGCGGATCATGAACCCCACCCAGGCTGTTCTAGAGGAACGCGTCGCTGCCCTTGAGGGTGGAACGGCGGCACTTGCCGTGGCTTCCGGACATGCGGCACAATTTCTTGTCTTTCACACGCTCTTGCAGTCGGGTGACAACTTCGTTGCTGCCCGCCAGCTTTATGGCGGTTCGATCAATCAGTTTGGACATTCGTTTCAGAACTTCGATTGGCAGGTACGATGGGCGGACGCCACAGATCCCGCCAGTTTCGAAAGTCAGATCGATGACCGCACGAAGGCCATCTTCATTGAAAGCCTTGCCAATCCCGGCGGCACCTTCGTGGATATTGCCGCTATTGCCGAAATCGCCCACAGCCACGGCCTTCCGTTGATCGTCGATAATACGATGGCGAGCCCATATCTGTTGCGCCCCATCGAACATGGTGCGGATATCGTCGTGCATTCCTTGACGAAATTCCTTGGTGGCCACGGCAATTCCATGGGCGGCATCATCGTTGATGGCGGCACTTTCGATTGGTCGGCGAGCGATAAATATCCTGCCTTGTCGAAACCACGCCCCGAATATTCCGGCGTGGTCCTGCACCAGACATTCGGCAATTTCGCCTTCGCCATCGCGGCTCGGGTGCTTGGGCTGCGTGACCTCGGGCCGTCCATCGCCCCCTTCAACGCATTTCTCATCCTGACGGGCATTGAAACGCTGCCGCTACGCGTTCAGCGCCATTCCGACAACGCGCTCGCCGTCGCCAAATGGTTGAAGGCCCATCCGAAAGTCAGCTGGGTCAATTATGCCGGTCTGGAGGATAGCGAAAATCATGCGCTACAACAGCGCTATTCCCCCAAGGGAGCAGGCTCCGTCTTCACCTTCGGCGTCAAGGGTGGATACGAAGTCGGCAAGGCCTTGGTTGAAGGCCTGCAACTGTTTTCGCATCTCGCCAATATCGGCGACACCCGCTCCCTCGTCATCCACCCGGCATCCACGACGCATGCGCAACTAACGCCGGAACAGCAGGCCGCCGCCGGTGCTGGCCCGGACGTTGTGCGCCTGTCCATTGGTATCGAGGATGTGAAGGATATTATTGCGGATCTGGAACAGGCGCTGGGTTGAGGGTGATTAGGGCAGATGCTTGTTGAATCTAGCCTGTTGCAGGCTTTTTCTCGCTTTGGAGAAGGAAGAAATCATGATTTTAGCCTTGCTAAGGCATAGATTGGTCAGGTGAGGGGGGGGGCGTTTGGTGACCAAGGGCCACAATGTCTTACAGGACTGTAGACATGCTGTTCTACGCTTACGTACAGGGTAAATGTCGTATCTAGTTGGCTTAAGTGGCTTAACCAAAATACCTCAGGCCATACTTCTTGCTGTCTTTCCGAACGGTTTCAATATCCACGACTTCAGTGAAGTGCGACACTTTGTCGAACTTCCACTCGCGGCAAAGCATGATCCGTTCGTATGGTTGGTTCCGGGCTTGGTCAAAATGGCAGACAACGTGCGGGTAGTCATAGTATTTGTCGCCCTCCCAGTCCACATCCACGATGCCTTCGTAAGGGACGAAGCCGACACACCAGAATTTCTCGCCGTCCTCACCTTTCAGCCAGTCCCGATACCGCCACTTATCCTCACTGATTGATACTAGTTCCCCAATGCTTAGACAGACCATAAAACCACGCTCGTATGTCTGTACCACAGGAACTTTGAACCATGGGCTGATGCCGTTTTTCTGTTTCAGCTTGACGTTATTCGGGTATTCGTCCAGACGGTTGATGTTCCGGATGATAACTTCGGTGCTGAGTTCTTTGTAGGTGTTGACCCGGAGGAAGTCGTCGAACTTGGGTTTCCATTTTTGCCTCAACTCAAGCCGTTTCGTTGGTGTAAGGTTACGTCTGTTGCGGCGCGAGAACCGCCATAGCCCGCGCAGTGTGTCCCATCCGAGCTTAATGCCGCTTACGGAAAAGTATTCAAGCATGTTTGAATCCTATTCGAAGAGCGCAAAGCAGTCCTAATGCGACCCGAAGTATCACTTTTTCGTTCCGCAATTGACCTCAGACGTGGACCCTGTTGGCATGTATTGAAGCCGATAGTGCCATCGGGTCACTGGAGTGTTAAACTCGAATATCCGCCCCCGATTTTTTGCATTTAGACCAACTCGTGACAACATTTTCTTGCTCGCGATGCGGCAAATTTGAACATTAAATGATTATTGATAGTGTCGAAATGTAAGTGCTACTGAGAGGTGTTTCTTGTTTTGTTCCCTTTAATATTTCTCAGGCAACTATTCGCCTGAGAAATTTGGATTTTGACTAGGCCTAAGATTTTCTTGCAGTTTTTCTTCTGTCTGTGACTTATTACCCCCACTTAGTGATTTTTAGTGGGGGCCATCCAGCGATTATTTCTAACTCTTACGAGCAACCGCTCGTCGCGCCACAAGTATCGCATTTCTCGCAAGTACCATTCCGTACCATCGTGAAGTTCTGGCACTCGCCGCACATGTTGCCCGTGTAGCCTTGAGCAATCGAGCGAATGCGGCGTTCAGCTTCTTTCTTCTTGGCTTCGGTTTTGGCTGAAGCCGCGTCGGCGGCTGCCTTGTCGGAGAAGAGGGCGGTGGCGGCCTGTTCGGATTCGGTGGCCAGGCCTTCTTCAACGATTTCTACTGCTTCCTTGGCGCGTTCTTCATACTCGCGTTTGAAGGCGACAACTTCCGAAGTGGAGATCGCAACGGTTGGTTCGAGCTTGCGCACCGTGTTGCCGGAGATCTGCGTGACCGTTCCAGATGCACGGGCAGGGGCTGCCGTGGCCGACCCCTTGGGCTCGGACGAGGCGCGATCACTGGTGTTGGAGACCAGAGTTGGCTTGTAACCACGTGTCCAGCCGGTGGAAACGAGGTTGGTCTTGCCTTCTTCGATGCCTTTGCCGAGTGCGGTCTGCGAGAAGTCCGACGTATCCACATGGGCCAGATCATGACGGCCAAGGTAGGAAACGGCGAGTTCGCGGAAGACGTAGTCGAGGATCGAGGTCGCGTTCTTGATGGCATCGTTGCCGATGACCATGCCGGCTGGTTCGAACTTGGTGAAGGTGAAGGCCTCCACATATTCTTCCAGTGGCACGCCATATTGCAGGCCAAGCGAAATGGCGATGGCGAAGTTGTTCATCATCGCACGGAAAGCAGCGCCTTCCTTGTGCATATCAATGAAGATTTCACCGATGCGACCATCACCGAATTCGCCGGTGCGCAGATAGACCTTGTGTCCGCCGACGGCTGCCTTCTGGGTGTAACCCTGACGACGGTTCGGCAGCTTTTCACGCTCGCGGCTGACACGTTCGACAACACGCTCGATGATCTTTTCGGTGATGGTGACAGCCTGGGCTGCCTGTGGCTGGGCGATCAGATCCTCCAGCGCATCCTCGTCATTGTCGTCTTCGACAAGTGAAGCGTTGAGAGGCTGGGACAGCTTGGAGCCATCGCGGTAGAGAGCGTTGGCCTTCAACGCCAGCTTCCAGGACAGCATGTAGGCTGCGCCGCAATCTTCAACCGTCGCATCGTTTGGCATGTTGATGGTCTTGGAAATCGCGCCCGAGATGAAGGGCTGCGCTGCCGCCATCATGCGAATGTGGCTTTCAACCGAGAGGTAACGCTTGCCGATCTTGCCGCATGGGTTGGCGCAATCGAACACAGGCAGATGCTCGTCTTTGAGGAACGGTGCGCCTTCCAGCGTCATCGCGCCGCAAACATGCACGTTGGCCGCTTCGATATCCTTCTTGGCAAAGCCGAGATGTTCGAGCAGGTTGAAGCTCATGTCGGAAAGCTGCTCGTCGGAAACCTTCAGGGTTTCCTTGAGGAAGTCAGCGCCGAGTGTCCACTGGTTGAAGACGAACTTGATGTCGAAGGCGGATTTCAGCGCGGCGTTGACCGTTTCGATCTTCTCATCGGTGAAGCCCTTGGCCTTCAATGTGGATGGGTTGACCGCCGGTGCCTGGTTGAGATTGCTGTGGCCGATAGCGTAAGCTTCGATTTCGGCAATCTGGCTTTCCGAATAGCCGAGCGAACGCAGCGATTCAGGAACGGCGCGGTTGATGATCTTGAAGTAGCCGCCACCGGCCAGCTTCTTGAACTTCACCAGTGCGAAGTCTGGCTCGATACCGGTCGTATCGCAATCCATGACGAGGCCGATTGTGCCTGTTGGCGCGATAACGGTGGTCTGGGCGTTGCGGTAGCCGTTCTTTTCGCCAAGTTCCAGAGCCTTTTCCCATGCGGCAACCGCGTGGGTGATGAGGTCCTGATCCGTGCAATCTGCATGGATGAGCGGAACAGGGTTTACCGACAGGCCTTCATAACCATAGGCCAGACCCTGGGCTGCGCGCTGATGGTTGCGCATGACGCGCAGCATGTTGTCACGGTTGGGTGCAAAGCCGGGGAAGGGGCCAAGCTCGCCAGCCATTTCGGCGGATGTTGCGTAAGAAACGCCTGTCATGATGGCGGTGAGCGCACCGGCAATCGCACGGCCTTCATCGCTATCGTAAGGAATGCCCGAGGACATCAGCAGGCCGCCGATGTTGGCATAGCCGAGGCCGAGCGTGCGGTATTCGTAAGAGCGTTCAGCAATTTCCTTGGATGGGAACTGCGCCATCATGACCGAGACTTCGAGAACGACAGTCCACAGGCGAACGGCGTGTTCGTAATCGGCAATATCGATGTTCTTGGTCTTGGCGTCCTTGAACTGAAGCAGGTTCAGCGAGGCAAGGTTGCAGGCCGTGTCATCCAGGAACATGTATTCCGAGCAAGGGTTGGATGCGCGGATGGGACCTGCGGCTGGCGATGTGTGCCAGTCGTTCATGGTGGTGTTGAAGTGCAGGCCTGGATCAGCCGATGCCCATGCGGCGTGGGAAATCTTTTCCCAGAGATCGCGGGCCTTCAGCGTTTTCATGACCTTGCCGTCCTTGCGGGCGGTGAGGTTCCAGTCGCCATTGTCTTCCACAGCGCGCAGGAAGTCATCCTTCAGTGACACGGAGTTGTTGGAGTTCTGGCCCGAAACCGTGAGGTAGGCTTCCGAATCCCAATCGGTGTCGTAGGTCTTGAATTCAATTTCCTTGTAGCCCTGCTGGGCGAACTGGATGACGCGCTTGACGTAGTTCTCAGGAACCATGTCCTTCTTGGCAGCGCGGATTTCGCGCTTCAAGGCAGGGTTCTTGGCAGGGTCGAAGCAATCGCCCCGCGTGGCTTCAGAGCCAGCTTCGCAATTGACGCAGGCCTTCATGATGGCCTTCAAGTGCTTGGCGACGATCTTGGAGCCGGTCACGAGGGCCGCAACCTTCTGCTCTTCGTTCACCTTCCAGTCGATGTAGGCTTCAATATCGGGGTGATCGGCATCGACGACGACCATCTTGGCCGCACGACGGGTGGTGCCGCCGGACTTGATGGCGCCAGCTGCGCGATCACCGATCTTGAGGAAGCTCATGAGGCCGCTTGAGCGTCCGCCGCCCGACAGCTTTTCGCCTTCGCCGCGCAGGTAGGAGAAATTGGAGCCGGTGCCGGAGCCGTATTTGAACAGGCGTGCTTCGCGTACCCACAGGTCCATGATGCCGCCTTCATTGACCAGATCGTCGGCTACGGACTGGATGAAGCAGGCATGTGGCTGCGGATGTTCGTAGGACGACTTGGACTTGGTCAGCTTGCCCGTGAAGGGATCGACATAGAAGTGGCCCTGGCCGGGGCCATCAATGCCATAGGCCCAGTGCAGGCCGGTGTTGAACCACTGTGGAGAGTTTGGCGCGACGCGCTGCGTCGCCAGCATATAGGCAAGCTCATCCTTGAAGGCGGACGCATCTTCTTCGGTCGAGAAATATTTGCCCTTCCAGCCCCAGTAAGCCCATGTACCGGCCAGACGGTCGAAAACCTGACGCGCATCGATTTCAGAACCGTAACGCTCGTCTTCCGGAATGTCCTTCATCGCCTTTTCATCGGCAACCGACCGCCACAGGAAGGAAGGAACGTCGTTTTCCTCAACCTTCTTCAGGCGCGCAGGCACACCGGCCTTGCGGAAATATTTCTGCGCCAGCACGTCTGTCGCAACCTGGGAGAACTGTGCGGGAACGTCGATATCCGCCAGACGGAAAACGATGGAGCCATCCGGGTTCTTGATCTCGCTGATACCTTTGCGGAATTCGATCTCCGCATAAGGAGACTGGCCGGGCTTGGTAAAGCGACGTTCAATGCGCATTGTTTTAGTCCTCGTTTTGTGGCGCCTGTGAGCAGGGCGCAAAAATTCTCTCCTGCGTCGCGCCTCGTACGCGCCGCTGGTTTTCGCCGATCTAGATGGGATGGTCATCCGCAGACGCGATCCCTGTATCTCGTGGTGATTTCGGCTCTAATGATACCAATCAATACTATATATAGTATTAACGGCTTCTTTTTGCCATATCCCGCATCATGTTTTTGGCAGAAATTCAGCTCACAAACAGGCATCTACGCTCCATCCCTTCATGGTTGAAACGCAGGCAACGCGTGAACTGGAACTGAAAAGAACCGAAGGTGAGACACCTGATTCTGTTGCCGCCGCAACATGAATGCACCTTGGGAAAATGTGGTGATTCCGTCAAGGCCTAGTTTGAAAGGGTTTATTAACTACCAGATATTGTGTGCGGTGGCTGTGGAAAACGGGGAAAGAAAAACCCGCTATAAATATCAGGCACTTGGGCAAGGGTAATTCGTCGGCTTACGCTTTGTCTTCCGTAACGTAAGGCCGGTTTTCCGGGCTTTTGCGAGGTGCGGCAAAAAGGCTACACTTTGTGTTTTACACATTCTCACTACGAGAACTGGGGATAACTCGTAGGAGACGGCTCCCATTTCGGCCATTCACGTCGCCGATGATTTGCGTTCAGGAAGCGTCATCGCAAAGACGCCACCAACGACCAGCACGAGGCCGATCCACGCCGTAGATGACAGGCTCTCACCGAGAAATGCCACGCCGATGCCAACGCCGATAGGCACGCGCAGATAGGCCTGCGCAGTCGTTCCAACGGAACCGAGCGTGTGAATGAGTCGAAAATAGATGACGAAGGCCAAGGCTGTGGAAAACACCGAAAGCGCCAGGAGGGCGAAGAGCGAAGAGATCGACGGCGACAGGGTCCATGGCTGGTCGATGACAAGGCTGAGTGGCGCTAGCATGATTGCGCCGCACAACAGCGAACCCGCTGCCGGAATCATCGGGTCAAGCCCTTTGAAGTTTTTACCGAATATCACTGCACCAGCGTAACACACGCTTGCGGCAACCACAGCAAATTGTGCCAGCAACTCCTTGCCGACACCATTGAAGGCCTGAACGCCGACGATGAGGACGATGCCGCTGAACCCGGCGGCGATGCCTGCAATCTTGCGCCCGCTGATGGCCTCGTGGCGAATGAGAAGTGCTGTCAGCAGAAAAGCAAAAACCGGCGTGGTGGAATTCAGGATAACGGCAAGTCCGGCGTCTGTTGTGGTTTCTGCCCACGCAATCAGCGTGAATGGAACCGCCGTGTTAAGCGTGGCCTGAATGAAAAATCGACGCCATATTATTGGATCGCTCGGCAAGCGCAGCCCGCGAAGACGCAGGATGATGAGAAGCACGCTCGCAGCAATCAGAGTTCGCGCCGCGATCAGCGTGATCGGCGGTATCGTGGCTACGCCCAGCTTGATGAAGGTGTAGGCCGCACCCCATAATGTGGCGAGTGTGAGAAGAAGCGCGAATTCTGTTGTCATGTTTTTTTCGGCTGGCATGCTTTTGTCCTTGGCTTGCAGGTATCTGCTGCCGGTGGTAGCCGCAAAAGCGGCACAGATGCTTCGGCCGTGCCCGAACTGTGCGTGGCTGACAAGGGGAAACCGCTTTGTTATGCTCGCTCCATGACAAATTTTGCTTCTGGTAATGCCATAGCAGAGGTCGCGAGCCTTCTTGGTGATGCAGCCCGCGCCAATATGTTAGCCGCGCTCATGGGCGGGCAAGCCCTGACGGCGGGCGAACTGGCGCGCCATGCGGGGGTGACGGCGCAGACGACAAGCGGCCATCTATCGCGACTGGCAGATGCCCAACTGGTGACGCTGGAGAAGCAGGGCCGACATCGTTATTACCGGTTGGCCTCGCAAGAGGTGGCGCAGGCCATCGATGCGCTGATGGCTGTCGCATCTGCTGGCCCCAAACGTTACCGCCCGGTTGGTCCCAAAGATGAATCCATGCGATTGGCCCGAACCTGTTACGACCATATGGCGGGCAAGCTGGCGGTGAACGTCGCGGACGTCTTGTGCGATAAAGCCTATGTGATGCTATCGGAAGGTGCTGCTCTGGTGACAGAGGAAGGGCAGCGGTTCTTCTGTGACTTCGGCGTCGATCTGAAAATCGACAGCTCTTCGAAGCGGCCACTTTGCCGGACCTGTCTGGACTGGAGCGAACGCCGCATGCATCTGGCAGGAAAACTGGGCGCGGGTTTATTAGACCGGTTCACCGCGCTGGGGTGGGTTGCCCGTATGCCTGACACGCGAGCTTTGCGCGTTACGCCTACGGGAGAGGTGGGCTTCCGCACCGCTTTCGGATTGCCGGTTGACTGGCGATTGTCTTTGCCCGCCGAAACAAAAAATGACGGCTGCGAGAGCCGTCATTTGTAAAATCAGCCGCGCGAGCCTTTTGCGATCGGCTCCTGATAGGTGAAGCCCAGATCCCATGGGAAGTAGATCCACGTATCTTGGCTGACTTCTGTAATGAACGTATCGACTGTCGGGACACCTTTAGGCTTGGCGTAAACACAGGCGAAATGCGCCTTGGGCAGCATCTCGCGCACTTCAATGGCGGTTTTGCCAGTGTCGGTAAGGTCATCGATAACAAGAATGCCTTCGCCGCCTTTTTCCAGCAGTTCGGGTGAAATGCCCTTGAGAAGCATCGTATCGCCCTGGTTGACGTAATCATGGCGGGTGGCGATGCAGACGGTATCGATCAGGCGAATGTTCAACTCGCGGGAAATGATGGCAGCAGGAACAAGGCCGCCGCGCGTGATACAGACGATGGCGCTGAACTCCTGGTTCAGACCCGCCAGACGCCATGCTAGGGCGCGTGCATCACGGTGAAATTGATCCCATGAGACGGGGAAAGCTTTATCGGGAAGGGACATGAGGTGTCTGCCATATGGTCAAATTGTCGATGGCTTTGGCTAATAGCGGCAAGATTGCGTGAAAAGCAAGCGGATCACGCAGTTTCCCGGATGGTTTCTAGACCTGCGACCCCAGAGGGCGGCGGCGCATCTTAGATGTTTTTATCCGCAAATACGCCGATCACCGTGTTGCGTCCTGCAGCCTTGGCTTTGTAAAGCGCAGTATCGGCTCGTCGAAGCAATTGTTGTAATCGCTCGTCCGGACCAGCCTGCACAACGCCGAAGCTGCAGGTTACCCGACCAATTGGGAGAGGGTCGAGGTAGCTCGCTTCGAAAGCGGCACGCAAACGTTCAGCGATACTGAGCGCAGCCTCTCCGGATGTACGCGGCAATATGATGCAGAATTCCTCTCCGCCGATCCGCGCCGCCAGATCGTAAGGCCTGAGTGAATCCTTTACGATTTCTCCTACGATCATCAACACGTTGTCGCCGACCTCGTGCCCGTGTTCATCATTGATGTGCTTGAATTTATCGAGATCGAACAGAATGACGGACAGAGGCTCGTTGGAGCGCTCTGCTTGAGACTGGGCAGCTGGCAATTGTTCCGTCAGCCAGCGACGGTTTCCGAGACCGGTCAGAAAATCCGTCGTAGCCTGATGCTTGAGCTTCTTGGTGAGTTCTTCCACCTGCCACAGCATGGATTTCGTCACGTCGGTCACAATGGCGATTTCGTCGGCACCTTCGGACTGAAGCTTCAAAACGCTTTTATCCTGCGGATATTTCATCAATGCCTCTGCCAGATGGTGTAGTGGGCGGATGAAGCGCCAGATGGCAAATAGGCATATAGCAGTGCCAACAAGCGTCGCGACCAGTATCAAGGTGAACACCGGTACAGGCCCCGTGTCGAAACCACTCAGCAGGTGAATGATCAATGCGATAAGCGGAACGTGCACACTTAAAAATGAAACCAGAAAAATTTTCGCGATCAAAGACCGTCCGAGCGTCGGCATTATTCGTGATTTTTCTGACCGCATGTTCAACCTTTTATAGTCTCGATAATTCTTAATTAGAAATCTGCGTCGAAAGAAAGCAATTCAATGGCGATAGAGGAATGTCCATCACCTTTTGGAGATGGAAATTCAATCCAGGATATTGAATGAAGCAATTCATGCTTATTTTCATCCACCCACACCACCTTAAGTAGGGTCTCCTGCATCATAGAGCAATGTTCCAAACATCGATGGCTTGCAGGTACCTGGACAAGCGGGCTTCTTGTCATCAAACACCGTTACCCATACATATTTTCCGCTAGACCAACCGCTGAATAATCCATTCCGCCCGTACAAAACGGTTTCGTTGGAAAAAGTAAGTCTCTGTTTTGAATGGATAATCCTTGATTTCCAAGGGCTTTAAGACTGTGCGTCATTTTTTTGTCAAAAGGCGCATTTTCCGGCTTGCGGTATCGAAAACCTCTGACTATAAGAGCGCCACACGACAAGTGTACGCGCCCTTCGTCTATCGGTTAGGACGTCAGATTTTCATTCTGAAAAGAGGGGTTCGACTCCCCTAGGGCGTACCATTTTCTCCCCTCAGAAATATCCAATGTCGTATCAGGCGTCCGTTTTGTGATGTCATGCGGCTGAGATATAACCTGTTCATTCCGGGTTGCTTGTTCCGCAATTAAGCTGAAGCTTAACGGTGGAGATTCGGGAGGGGACTTCATTGACATCAAGCATACCATTTTCCCTTGTTGGGATAGATCATGTCGTTCTGTTGGTGGACGATATGGATAAGGCTCTTGGTTTTTATCACGAGGTGATGGGCTGCCGTCCTGGATATAGCTATCCGGCGCTCGGCATGGAGCAGGTGTGGTGCGGGGCTTCGCTGATTGTCTTGTGGGACGTAACGCATCACGGTGGGCAGAAGGCGCGCCCGCCTGTCGCAGGCGGGCGAAATGTCGACCATATCTGCATTGCGACGGGGCCATTCGAACATGAGGCGTTGCGAGCGCATCTGGAAAGCCATGGCGTTGCCATTCATCGTGAGGCGATGCACGGCGGTGCACGAGGAATGGGACACTCTTTCTATATATACGATCCTTTCGGCAACATGCTGGAGATCAAGGGGCCCGCTGAATATCCAGATGGGCGAGCGTGAGCCGACAGGTCACGGTGGATTGATAAGGCTTGGTGCAACTGCCGTCCGCGTATGGCGTTGTGTCCGAACCCTGACCCCGTTGGAGCTTGCCATGAACCGTCTCATTCAATCGCTCACCGCTGCCGCAGCATTATCTTGCCTTGGTATGTTTTCCGTTGGCCAAGCCAAGGCAGAGCCAGCCGTGGCTCAAACCGACCGCTCCCATTATCAAGGCAAATGGCTCGAAATCGGCAGAACACCCATGTGGCTGACAGATGGTTGTGTGGCAGGTTTTACGGTCTACACGCCTGGCAATGCCCCTAATCAGGTTATGGTGCAGGACGGGTGTCGCGAGGGCACTCCGCAAGGAAAGCTAAAGACCATCGAAGGTATCGGCACGTTGACCGATTCGAAAACAACAAAGGCCAAGCTGAGGGTGCGTTATCCGCTGCTGATCACCTTCAATTACTGGGTGCTTTACAATTCGCCAGACAGAAGCTGGTTCATCAGCTCAGATCCCGATATGAAAAACCTCTGGATCTACGCTCGCAACGTTCCTTCCAAAAACCAGCTGGCGCGGATGGTAAGCAAAGCGAAGGAACTCGGTTATGACACAAGCAAACTTGAGTTTCCGAAATTCTGATCTCTAGCATTATCCAAATACAAAAATGCCCGCGTCATACGCGGGCATTTTCTTTGGGCTAACGGCTGATGGCGTTATTCGATAACCGTATCACGACGTCTCTGCGCATGGGCAGCACCGATATTGCCACCAAAGAGAGCAGCAACCGCGCCGATCAGCAGGGCACCAAAGGCGACGTAAGAGCCAGCGGATACAGCCGTTGCTGTTGCCTGAGCAGCCTCAGTTGCGCGGACCTTGGCCTGCTCGACGGCCTGCTTGTACTGGTTTTCATAGTCGGTCACCTGTTGGCGAGCCTGATCGACAGGAATGCCCTGAGCGCGGGCAAGAGCATCGGCAGCACGGTTGCGTGCATCCTCAGCCTGAGCCTGATCGCCTGTCAGGGCAGCGCGAACGGCGCTGACGGCTGCATCACGCAGAGCCTGCGGATCATTGCCGCCGCTTGCTTGGCGAATGCTTTGTTCAATAGAGGAAACAGGATCGGAAGCAGTTGCGAGCGATGGTGCAGCGGTGGTCGCGGCAGTTGCGATAGTGGAGCCAGCGCCGGAGAACACACTCGTTACGCCAGAGAACGCGCCGCCAACCAGAGCGCCGATCGATGTTGTCAGAAGGTAGAACACGACGAGCGTCGTTACTGCCCAAGACGTCAAGCCATGCAGAGCGCCGGTGGTGCGAGCAACGCGGCCGGACAGACGGCTTGCGACATAGCCGCCGAAGAATGCAGCGATGATGCCGCTGACGATCATCCAGATGATGGAGCCGATGGAAAGCGAAGCTGCAGTTGGTGTATCGCTCTGCGCGGGGTCGATGACGCCAGCGCCGATTGCAAGACCTAGAAGATTGAGGATGAGGTGCAAGGCAAGTGCGATTGCGACACCGGAAAATATGCTGCCCCAAGAAATATTCGTAGTGGATTCCCTTAAGACAGGAGCACGAATGCCTGTTTGGGATGTTGTATACACGGTCTGATCAGTCATTTCGCTCTCCTGTTACACAACGCTATTGGCGTATGCGGCTGAAACGAGCGGATAATCGGTTTGTTCCGCGCCGAAACAGGAAATCCCAATTGTTTTTTACAAAATAAGTTCGTCGTTATATTTTAATATTTTCAACCATTTGGGGTTTTTTCTTCGTTGTTGAAAGACAGACACCCGCTGATAATGTCAGCGGTTGATTTGTTTACGCATTTTACCAGCGATATCCTGAATATATTGCCATGCAACACGACCAGACCGGCCACCACGGGTTGTAGCCCATGCTAAAGCCTCGTGATGAAGTTTTTCACGCGGCAGGCCCAAGTCGAAATATTCGGCATAACTGTCGATCATCGTCAGATAGTCTTCCTGGCTGCATTTGTGAAAACCGAGCCACAGCCCGAAGCGATCCGAGAGCGAGACTTTTTCCTCGACAGCTTCTGACGGGTTGATGGCGGTAGACTGCTCGTTCTCCATCATGTGTCGTGGTAGCAGATGACGGCGGTTGGATGTGGCATAGAAAAGAACATTGTCGGGGCGTCCCTCGATGCCGCCATCCAGTGCTGCCTTGAGTGATTTGTAGGCGGTATCATCGTGGTCGAATGAAAGGTCATCGCAAAAGACGATGATGCGATGATCCGAAGACTTCATAATATCCATGAGAGCTGGAAGCGTATGAATATCTTCACGGTGGACCTCCACGAGCTTCAATGAAACGCCCCTCGAGGCTCGCACGTCTTCGTGAACGGCTTTGACCAGCGATGACTTGCCCATGCCGCGCGCACCCCACAACAGCACGTTATTAGCCGCAAAGCCTTCCGCAAAACGTGCCGTGTTTTCATGCAAAATGTCTCGGACGTGATCGACACCGCGAATGAGCTGCAATGCAATGCGGTTGGGGCGAGCAACCGGCTGAAGCCAGGCACTAGCAGGTACCCAGACGAAACAATCCGCGCTATTCCAGTCATTTATCGCAGGTGCGGGACCAGCCAGTCTTTCCAGAGCATCGGCCAAACGTCGTACTTCTGCGAGCAGAAGTGTATTGGTTTCTTCCGATGACATCATAAAGTCTCCTGCAAACAATCGGTGGCGAGCGTCGTCCCGCATAAAAGTAGAATTTCTGCGGGTTAGCATGGTGTTTGTTGCCTTGAAAGGTTATGAGGCGTGGAAACGGTACGGCGCACGGCGTCTGTCTGTTGCATTCTAAGGAAGCGCAACTATATTCCGGCGGCTTGAAAGCCGGCCAGTGGCTAAGACTGCGCCCGAAATCTGAGGAGTTTTTTATGTTTATCAGCCAAGCTTTTGCCCAGGACGCGACGGGCACACCGTCTGCATTCGGGTCCGGCCTCGAGATGCTTTTCCTGTTCGCCCCGTTGATGGTGGTCTGGTACTTCTTCCTGATCCGTCCGCAGCGTGCGCAGTTGAAGAAGCGTCAGGAAACACTGACGGCCATTCGCCGTGGAGATCAGGTCGTTCTTGGTGGCGGCATCGTCGGCAAAGTGACGAAGGTCATCGACGACAATGAGCTGGAAGTTGAAATCGCCGATGGCGTCAAGGTTCGTGCATCGCGCACCTATATCGCAGAAGTGCGCGTCAAGGGTGAGCCGGTGAAGACCGAAGCCCCGGCAGCCGCGAAGTAATCAGCGCGTCCCACATAAAGCAGGTTGCGGCAAACGCAGCCTGGGTTCTGACACCCAACCTTGACCGAGACCTAAATGCTTCATTTTTCCCGCTGGAAAACAGCCTTTATCTGGCTTGCCGTGCTGATAAGCGTCGTTATCGCTTCCCCAAACCTGTTTACCGACAAACAGTTGGAAGGCATGCCGAATTGGTACAAGGATAATAAGGTAACACTCGGTCTCGACCTTCAGGGCGGTTCCCACATCATGCTCAAGATCGAGCGTTCCGACATCGTGAAGGAACGTCTCGAAACGATCGTGGGCGATGTGCGTACCCAGCTGCGCGACGCCAACATCAAATATTCGGGCCTTGCAGGCAACGGCCAGCAGGTTCAGGTCCGCATTACCGACCCTGCACAATACGAAGCTGCAAAAACCGCACTTCGCGATCTGACGTTGCCGGTTTCTTCCGGTACACTGGTTGGCACGTCCATTACGGAAGTGACCATGACCGATGCTGGCGACAGCCTGCTTCGCCTCAACCTGACCGATGACGGTATCAATTACCGCCTGTCTTCCGCTGTCTCGCAGTCCATCGAAGTCGTTCGTCGCCGCGTCGATGAAGTTGGCACGACCGAGCCTTTGATCCAGCGTCAGGGTTCGGACCGTATCATCGTGCAGGTTCCTGGCTTGCAGGACCCGCAGCGTCTGAAGTCGTTGTTGAACCAGACCGCTAAACTGTCCTTCCGCATGGTCGATACCTCCATGCCGGTGCAGGAAGCGTTGAACGGCCGCCCACCCGCGACGTCCGAAATATTGTATTCGCAGGACGATCCACCGGTTCCTTATCTTGTGGAACGCCGTGCACTCGTTTCTGGTGACAATCTCGTCGATTCGCAGGCAAGCTTTAACCAGCAGAACAACGAACCCGTCGTCACCTTCCGTTTCGATAGCCGTGGCGCACAGCGTTTTGCTCAGGCAACGCAGCAGAATGTCGGCAAGCCATTCGCCATCATTCTCGACAATCAGGTTATTTCCGCGCCGGTTATTCGCGAGCCGATCATCGGTGGTTCCGGCCAGATTTCCGGTAATTTCTCCGTTCAGGGCGCAAACGACCTTGCCGTGCTGCTGCGTGCCGGTGCGCTGCCCGCAACCTTGACCGTCGTCGAAGAGCGTACAGTCGGCCCAAGCCTTGGTAGCGATTCGATCAATGCCGGTCTTGTGGCCAGCGCCATTGGTGCCGCTGGCGTTGTGATCTTCATGTTCATCTTCTACGGCTTCTTCGGCCTGCTTGCGAACATCGCGCTGATCGTCAATATCGTCATGCTGTTGGCGGTCCTCAGTATTATCGGCTCGACGCTGACCTTGCCGGGTATTGCCGGTATTGTCCTCACCATCGGTATGGCGGTCGACTCCAACGTTCTGATCTATGAGCGTATCCGTGAAGAGGTAAGAAGCGGAAAACCGCTGATTTCATCGCTGGAGAACGGGTTCACCCGCGCCTTCGCCACCATCATGGACGCGAATATAACGACGCTGATTGTTGCCAGCGTTCTGTTCTACATGGGAACCGGTCCGGTCAAGGGCTTTGCCGTGACGCTCGCCGTCGGTATCATCACCACCGTCTTTACGGCGTATACGCTGACGGCGTGGATGTTTGGCGTCTGGGTTCGCCGCAGCCGCCCGAAGACTCTGCCAAAGGGAATTCGCACGGCGTTGTTTGACGGGAAAGACATTCCCTTCATGCGCTACCGTCGCTACGTCTTCATCCTCAGTGGTGTCGTCATGCTGATTTGCGTTGGCGGCTTTGTCACCAAGGGCCTCAATCTGGGTATCGACTTCCAGGGTGGTTCGGTCATCGAAGTCAAGGCCAAGCAGGGCGATGCCGACATCGCGGATATCCGTGATCGTTTGAGCCAGCTCAACCTCGGTGAAATCCAGGCGCAGGGCTTCGGTACGCCGCAGGATGTGCTGATCCGCATTCAGGCGCAGGACGGCGGCGAGAATGCCGAACAGTCCGCAATCACGCTGGTGCGTGGAGAGCTTGAGGAAAAGTACGAGTTCCGTCGCGTGGAAGTGGTCGGCCCCGCCGTTTCGGGCGACCTAACGGTCAGTTCCACGATCGGTATCGGTCTCGCGATGATCTGCATCATGGCCTATATCTGGCTGCGCTTCGAATGGCAGTTCGCGCTCGGTGCCATCATCTCGATGGTCCATGACGTGGTCTTCACCATCGGTCTGTTCGTGTTCCTCGGCATCGAGTTCAACCTCACCAGCATCGCGGCGATCCTGACCATTATCGGCTACTCGCTGAACGATACGGTCGTCATCTATGACCGTATTCGTGAAAACCTGCGGCGGTACAAGAAGATGCCGCTGTCCATGATCATCGACCTGTCGCTAAACCAGACACTATCGCGCACGATTCTCACGGGTCTGACGGTTATGCTGGCGCTGCTGTCGCTCTACCTGTTTGGCGGCGAAGTCATTCGTTCCTTCACCTTCGCCATGCTGTTCGGTGTCGGTATCGGCGTCTTCTCGTCGGTCTACATCGCGGCACCGGTGCTTATCGCGTTCAAGCTGCGTCCAGGCGGCAATGACACCGAAGATGAAAAGGCCGACGCTAAGCGTGACGCTATCGGCGGCAAGCCAGCCATCTGATGGCAAGCGGTATCGAAATACGCCCGGCCCATTTTCCCGGCCGGGCGCCCATTGATGCTTACGGCAATGGCGGTTTCCGCTTTGCCGACATGTCGCATCGCGGATCTATCCTGTGCTTGCCCTCCGGCATTCACGACTGGACCGCCGTAGACGCGAAGACGCTGACAGTCGATGACTTTTCCCGAATTATCGCGCAGGCAGGAGAGATAGAATTTCTGCTGGTCGGCACAGGTGACACGATGCGGGTTTTGTCCAAGGAGTTGAAGTTGGCTTTGAAGGAAGCTGGCATCTCGGTCGATCCTATGAGTACAGGTGCCGCAGTTCGAACCTACAACATCATGCTTTCGGAATCGCGTGCCGTTGCGGCAGCCCTGATTGCAGTGGAAGGCTGAAAGAGCGGAGACTGATGGCGGAGCAGGTGGGAGACAAGGACACGTGCCTGACCATGTTGCGTGACATGGATCGTGATCGCTATCTGGCATGCCTTCTGTCGCCTGAAGACAAGCGCGCCGCTCTGTCCGCGCTCTACGCTTTCAACGCGGAAATCGCCCGCATTCGTGACCTTGTCCGCGAGCCGCTGCCCGGTGAGGTGCGCATGCAATGGTGGCGGGACCTTCTGGAAGGCACGCCACACGGCGAAAGCCTTGCAAACCCGATTGCCGCTGCTCTTCTTGACGCTATCGGCACGCACAATCTGCCGCGCAAGACCTTGCTCGATATGATCGAGGCCAGAATTTTTGATCTTTACGACGACGTTTTTGACGATCGAAATGCGCTGGAAGGCTATGCTGGAGAAACGGCATCAGCGTTGATCCAGCTTTCCAGCATCGTCCTTTCCCCTTCCGACGCAGCTATCAATGCCGAAGCCGCCGGCCATGCGGGCGTGGCCCAGGCGATGGCGGGTATGTTGCTGCTGATGCCGCTACACCGACGCCGAGGGCAGGTTTACGTTCCGCTGGATATGCTGTCCGCAGTTGGTTTGGATCGTGAGGCTTTTCTGGAAGGCAAGGATGCCGCAAGGATTGCTGCTGCCATCGAAATATTCTGCGTACACGCACTCGATCACCTGGAGAAAGCACGCATGGCGGTGGTACCCAAATCCGTGTTTCCAGCCTTCATTCCTGTTTCACTGACGGGACCGGTCATTGCAAACGCCAGACGGGCAGGGGCACGGCTTTTTGAGCAGGATATACAGCCCTCGCAGCTTCGCCGCCAATGGCAGCTTGCCAAGGCATCGTTCCTGCGACGGTTTTGACCCGCTCAATATTCGCGCAAGGCTTGCTGGTTAAGACTCGGCACTCATGAGAATGTTATCACCATCGAGAGCAGCCGCACGGAGCGACGTCTATGAACCCCGCAATCTGGATCGTCATCCTCTTTCCTGTCGGCATGCTCGGCTACTATCTGTTGCGCTTGCGACGTAACACGGACGACGACGACCGCGCTGATACCGGTCAGGCGATCATCGATTTTTCGCGTGCGTTCCCGACAGAAGCCATCCGCAGTCTGCATATGACATCCGACGGCATGACCGTGTTCGTGCGCCTTCATGACAACAAGGCCGGCTTCATGCGCAATATGGGCAGGCATCACGCCTGCATGATGCTTGATCCAGAGCGTATTCAGGTCGAGCCCCTGGAAAGCGGTGACGGATTTGTCGTCACCTTTATAGATTCACCGAAATACAGCGGCGCGTACCGTTTCAATACGGTCGGGGAAGCCGCGGAGGTTTCGCTGTGGCTGCTTGGGAGCTATCTTGAGGCCGCAGAGGTGAAACCCGGTGCGCCGATCGATCACGCCGCTGACGAGGCTGCTTCACCGCCATCGCCATCAGCCTCGACCTGAGCGAAAACCGGCGCCGGAACACCGAGCCACGCCGCACAATCGGTTAATGCCCGCTGGGCCATCAGTTGCCTCTTCATGATGGTCTTGTCCTTGCCCCGGAAGCGCTTGAGGCCTTCAGGCCGGACGATGGAGCCGGGTGCCAGTTCAGGGAACAATCCGAAATTGATGTTCATTGGCTGGAAGGAGCGTTTGCCAGGTTCTTCGTCCGTAGACAGGTGACCACCGGTGATGTGGCTGAGCAGCGAGCCTAGCGCTGTCGTGGCAGGAGGCAGGCTGACTGGCTCTCCTTTGCGCTCGGCACTGGCAAACCGTCCGGTCAGCAGGCCGATGGATGCACTTTCCACATAGCCTTCGCAGCCGGTGATCTGACCGGCGAACCGTACCGACGGGCGTGATTTCAGTCTCAAAGACGGATCGAGCAGGCGCGGAGAATCAATATAGGTATTGCGGTGCAAGCCGCCCAGACGCGCAAACTCTGCATTTTCGAGACCGGGAATCATGCGGAAAATGTCGGCCTGCGTGCCGTATTTCAGCTTGGTCTGGAAACCGACCATATTGTAGAGCGTACCCAGCGCATTGTCCTGGCGAAGCTGAACGACGGCATAGGCCTTGACGGTGGGGTTATGGGCGTTGGTGAGGCCCATGGGCTTCATCGGGCCGTGGCGCAACGTTTCACGACCACGTTCCGCCATGATTTCGATCGGCAGGCAACCGTCGAAATAGGGCGTGCCCTCCCATTCCTTGAAGCCGACCGTATCGCCAGCGATGAGAGCATCGATGAAGGCATGATACTGCGCTTCATCCATCGGGCAATTGATATAGTCCTTGCCATTGCCTCCGGGACCGACCTTGTCGTAGCGCGACTGGTACCAGCAGATATCCATATTGATGCTGTCACGGTGCAGAATCGGCGCGATGGCATCGAAGAAAGCCAGCGCGTCTTCCCCCGTCTCGGCCTGAATGGACGCGGCAAGAGCAGGGGATGTCAGCGGGCCGGTGGCGATGATGGTGTTGTCCCAGTCCTGCGGAGGCAGGCCGGAAATTTCCTCGCGAACAATTGTCACCAGCGGATGCGCCTCGAGTTCGGCCGTCACCGCTTCTGCAAAGCCATCGCGGTCCACGGCAAGCGCGCTACCGGCTGGCACCTTGTGTCTGTCAGCGCATGCCATGATCAGCGACCCGGCAAGCCGCATTTCCGCATGAATGACGCCAACTGCATTGGCGGTCGCATCGTCCGAGCGGAAAGAGTTGGAGCAGACGAGCTCGGCGAGGGATTCACCCTGATGCGCATCCGTGCCACGCACACCGCGCATCTCGTGCAGGATCACGGGAATACCGGCCTGAGCGATCTGCCATGCGGCTTCAGAGCCGGCAAGGCCACCGCCAATGACGTGGATAGGAGAATAAGTCTTGTCTTGCATCACGCACCCGCACCGCCCCACAGCACTGAAGTGCATTCGGGCGGACATGTTTGTCTGATTTGAGAGCCTGCCATTTTCAGGAGGCGATTTTGCGGATGAAGTACCACGGGACAGACCGGAGGCCAAACTTTTTCGGTGGTCGCGTTAGATATCCGAGGTCATCTTCGGGCAATGTCCGAGGATAGAGTGGACGAGGCGGCGTCAGAGTTTTGACGCCGCCAGTGAGATGAGAAGAGCGAAATTTAAGCCCTTAGCACCGCATTATCCGGGTCGAACGGGCTTTCGACGACGACTTCGGCATCGTAGAGATCGCCGAGGATTTTGATCTTGAGCTTTGTGCCAACCGCCGAATGATCCGGTGAGAGCATGGCAAGCGCCAGCGACTTGCCTATGCGCCATCCGAAGCCGCCAGATGTGGCACGGCCGACGACCTCGCCTGTGGCATCATAGATGGCTTCCGAGCCACGCGCGTCCACCGTGGTATTTCCCGTCACCACAAGCGTCGAGAAAATCCACTTAAGACCATTTTCCTTGCCAGCGACCACCGCGTCACGACCGATGAACTGCTTTTCCGGCTTGATAAAGCGGTCGAGGCCGGAGGTGTAGGCGTTATATTCCACCGACAGTTCGCGGCCCATGTTGCGGTAGGATTTTTCCAGCGACATGGAGACCATGGCGCGGATACCGAAAGGTTTGATGCCGAATTCTGCCCCTGCTTCCATCAGGCGGTCGAAGATATAGGTCTGCATTTCGATAGGGTGATGCAGTTCCCAGCCAAGTTCACCAACGAAGTTGACGCGCAACGCGTGGGCCGTTGCCACGCCGACCGAGATCTCCTTGGCGGTCAGCCACGGGAAATCCTTGTTGTCGAGGCTCGTGCGGGTGAGCTTTTTCAAAACCTCGCGCGACTTCGGACCGGCCAGCGCCAGAACGCCGTATTTCTGGGTGATCGGCTGCAAGACAACCGAGCCATCAGTTGGTGTCAAGCGGCGCAGGACGTCCTGGTCATGCGTTTCAAGACCACCGGCCGACACGAGACAGAAGCGGCCCGGTGCCCACTCATAGACCGTGAATTCAGCCTTCACGCCACCATCCTTGGTCAGGAGGTGGGTGAGGGCAATGCGCCCACGCTTCTTGGGAATGGCATTTGCCAAAATGCTGTCGAGCCATGCGCGTGCGCCGGGGCCGGAAACTTCCGTTTTTGCGAAGGCGGACATATCCAGTAAGCCGACACTTTCGTGGACGTGTTTCACCTCATTGCCGACGTGCTCGAAATAGTTCGAACGGCGGAATGACCATTTTTCAACGATGCGGCCATCATCCAACGCGGGCGCGTGGTTGTGGTTGGTGAGAACGTCGGCACCAACGCCAAGCTCCTCCGGCTTCAGAGCGTAACCATCCGGCACGAACCAGTTGGCGCGCTCCCAACCATAGACGCTGCCGAACACACCGCCGAGTTTTTTCAGTCGGTCATAGATTGGGGTCGTCTTCAAGGGGCGGGCTGCGGAGCGCTCTTCATCCGGATAGTGCATGGTGAAGACGTTGGCGTAGGCCTCTTCGTTTTTGGCGATGAGGTAGCCTTCGGTCGCATAAGGGCCAAAGCGGCGGGGATCGACGCCCATGAGGTCGAGCGTCGGTTCGCCATCGACGATCCATTCCGCAAGTTGCCAGCCTGCGCCGCCAGCAGCGGTAATGCCAAAGGAGTGACCTTCATTCAGCCAAAAATTCTTCAGACCCGGGGCAGGGCCGACAATAGGGTTGCCGTCAGGCGTGTAAGCAATGGCGCCGTTATAGACTTTCTTGATCCCAACTTCGCCGAAGGCCGGAACGCGGGCAATGGCCGCTTCGATATGCGGCATGAGACGGTCGAGTTCTTCCTGGAATAGCTCGTATTCGCTCTGGTCCGAGGGACCATCGACATAACAGACGGGAGCGCCGACTTCGTAGGGGCCCAGAATGAGGCCGCCTGCCTCTTCGCGCATGTACCATGCGCTATCGGATTCACGCAGGACACCCATTTCCGGCAGGCCTTGTTTGCGACGTTCCAGAATGGCTGGATGTGGTTCGGTGACGATGTACTGATGCTCGACCGGAATGACGGGAATGTTGATGCCCACCATTTCGCCGGTTTTGCGGGCGAAGTTGCCGGTACAGGAAATGACGTGCTCTGCAATGATCTCACCCTTATCCGTCGTCACCTTCCAGTGACCGTCCTCAAGCTGCTCCAGCGCGGTGACTGAGGTGTTGCGGTAAATGGTGGCCCCACGGTCGCGCGCGCCCTTGGCAAGCGCCTGAGTGAGATCTGCGGGTTGGATATAGCCGTCGTCAGGATGCTGGATTGCGCCGAGCAAGCCATCGGTCTCGCATAGCGGCCAGATTTCTTTGACCTCTTCCGGTGTCAAGAGCTTGTAATTGACGCCGATAGTTTCGGCAATACCGGCGTAATACATATACTCGTCCCAGCGGTCTTTGGTGCGGGCGAGACGAATGTTGGAGACTTTGGAGAAGCCGACATTCATGCCGGTTTCTTCTTGAAGTTCCTCATAGAATTTCACCGAGTATTTGTGGATCTGACCCACCGAATAGCTCATGTTGAACAGCGGCAGCAGGCCCGCGGCGTGCCAGGTGGAGCCTGATGTAAGTTCCTTACGCTCAATCAGAACGGCATCGCTCCAGCCTTTTCTGGCCAGATGATAGAGCGTCGAAACACCGACGACGCCGCCACCGATCACCACCGCCCGCGCATGTGTCTTCATGATGCAAGTTCCCCTTGAGGCATATTTGCCCGCATTTGTGCAGACTTTTTCCAACCAATATGGCGCAGACTATGCAATGTCGCACCGTCGCCCAAACGCCTGATTACGACACGCAAAAGGCTCGCCGCGACGGCGAGCCTTTTGACGATTTTCAAGTGTTGTGAGCGTCAGGCTTTACGGTTGCGCACGGAGGCTCTTGCTGTCTCGACTTCAGCATCCTTGGCGGGTTTATCCACATCATCTGGCTTGGGCATATCCGGCTTCGGCGTGGCGGCGGTGGCGGTTTGGGACACGAGGTTCTTGTCGCCTTCGTCAGCCATGAGAGCTGCCAGCGCCTGAGGATTACTGTCACCATCGACATGAATGTTCAGATTGCGCTGTTTCATGGGAATGCTGATTCCCTCTTGGTGGAATCGCTTCAATATTTCCATGCGCAGATTGTTCTTGACGGTGAGGCCATGACTCAGATCGGCCAGATGGAATCGCAGTTCGAAGTCCAGTGCAAATTCTCCGAAGCGCAGGAACTCTACATGGGGCTCCGGGTTGCGAAGAACCGGAGTCTGCTTCTTCACCAGTTCCAGCAGAATATCCATAACCCTCTGCGGATCCGTGTCATAGGAAACGGAAACGGGAATTTCCGCCCGCTGGATGCGATTTCGATGTGTCCAGTTGCCGACGGAGGAGTTGATGAATTCCGAGTTCGGCACGATGATCGATTGGCCGCGGAATGTCTCGATTTCGGTTGCGCGTACTGAAAGGCGCTTGACGGTGCCTTCGACCGTACCCGTCACCACCCAGTCGCCTACCTTGAACGGACGCTCTACCAGAAGGATGAGGCCAGAGACGAAGTTCGATACGATATTCTGCAAACCGAAACCGATACCGACGGACAAGGCGGAAGCAACGAGTGCTAGGCTTGAGAGATCGAGACCCGCCGACGAAATACCAAATATGGCGGCAACCACGACGCCGAGATAACCGATACCGGTACCAACGGAGTTACGTACCCCCGCATCCACCTGGCCCCGTGCCATAACGTTTCTGTCCAGCCATTTCTGGAACCAGCGCGTCACCGCATAGCCGACCACGAAAACGAGAATACCCGTGATGATGCTGATCAGCGAGATGGACGTCTTGCCGATGGAGAAACCCGTCAGTAGGCGGTAGGCCCAGCTTTCGATGTCACCCGGCTGAAAGCCCCAGGAAAAGAGAACCAGCGGCACGCCGAACGCAAGGGCTGCGCAGTAAATGCCAAGCCCCGCGGCAAGACCGGCTTGATCGAGCGGCACAGGCCCGAGCCCGAATCGTCTGCCAAGGTAACGTCCGACGAGCGTCTCTGCAAAGATGCCCTGCTTGGAGATGGCACGGCCAGAGAGGATGCCGATATAGACGGTCGCCAGGACGGCGCCTGTCGAAACGATCTGCGTTGCCAGAAAACGCGCCAGACCCACATAGCCGGTCAAACAAGCACCAATCAGCAGCAAGCCGCCGAAACGCAGAAGCGCAGAAAGCCAGCGCGGCATGCGTTGGTCACGACCATCTCCGTCGATATCCGTGCTGGCCAGCGGCTTGAGGAAAGACAGGGCAAACAGAATAATGCCGATGATGATGGAGGCGACGAAGCTTTTGGCGACGGTGAGGATAAGCGGGGAATTCAGCGTTTCACTGATGGTGCTGAACAGGTAGTCGAGGCCGTTGACCAGCGCCATCACGAGCATCGCGGACGAGATGATATGCGCACCGCGCGTCGAAACCTTGAGCAGGCGCCATTCAGACTGTGTCGGCGAAAAGATCGCATAAGTCAGGCGCGACACGAAGTAGATGAAAGCGATGACAGACATCGCCACGAAAACGATCGGCGCGATATCCGGTCGCAAAACCCCGAAATTATCGAGAAGAAATGCAGATGCGGACATGAACAGGAAGACGGACATCGATTGCACGGTGGTCGACCAGAATGCTACCGACAAGCGCCGCAGATAGGACGGCTCGCCCGAAAACGCCCGCCGCTCCATTCGATGTCCCAAAAAGCGGTAACCACCCACCATGAACAGGAGTGCCGCCACGATGGATAGTGTCACAGCCCCGAACATCGATAGGCGTTTGTAATTCCACACGAAGATTGCCCAGCCTGTCAGGGAATTGCTGAGCGACGAAATCTCGCCGACAAATTCTGTTCCCGCTTCCGCCAGAACCGGCAGCGAGATTTCCGTGCGCTTGAACAGGGTGGCGGCAAAAAGACTGCGACGAAGATTGGTGATGGTGTTGGAAAGACGAGATGCGCTTGCCGAAACGTTCTCGGCGTCACCAAGGACGGCGTTAATCTGCGCTTTTTCCGCATTCAGCTTGTTGCGTTCGTCAGTGACGACGCTGGCCTCGGGAGGGGCGCCATCCTTGGGGGGCTCTCCAAGCGACGTGACCCGTGTGCTGATTTCATCCAGTCGTGTTCGAAGGTGGGCAACGGTGGCGGCAGCGTTGCCCGCGAGATCATCGGCTTTGCCTTTGAGATCGACAAGCTTGGCGTCGTCATTGCCCTTGTTGTCGATCTGCTGGGTGATATCGGCGAGAGTCGCCTTGTCTTTGACAAGTCGGGCTTCTGCCTTCTGCGCGACCGGCAAAACCGAATCCTCGCTGACCGCATCTGGCGTTTGCGCCAAAACCGTTTGCGCGGGAATGATCCACAAAGCCATGAAAGCGAACAGGACAGGCAGCAGCCATCCCTGCCGTTTGGAGAATGTCATCGTGAACGCCCTTCTACTCTTTCCGAATCACTGCGCCAAAGTAGTTGGCGACCAAAAGGTTTCAAGCGTTTCGCCCCGGAAAATGGCATCAGCAGGACACCTTGAAGAAACTATCAGAATCGCCAAGTATGATGATGCAGTAACCGAGGAGGAAATTATGGAATCTGCTGGTATTGGCTGGATAGCCGCAATCATCATCGGTGGCATCGCCGGTTGGCTCGCTGAACAGTTCATGAAGAGCAATATGGGTGTTTTCATGAACATCATTCTGGGGATCGTGGGCGCCATTGTCGCCAACGCAATCCTCGCGGTATTCGGCGTGGTCCTGACGGGCTGGATCGGATATCTCATTGCAGGCTTCGTCGGTGCTTGCATTCTCATCGCCATCGCAAGAGCGTTCCGGCGCTGAGGACAAAAAAGACAATCTGATTGAAAAGGCTGCGTTTCCAGTCTCTTCCAGCGCGGATTTGATTTTTCGAACATGAAAATTGAAGAAATTTCATTTCCACGCTGGACAATCAGAATGATCCTCTTTATACGGCCAATCACACCGTCAGACACGGCGGCGGCGGGTGATTAGCTCAGTTGGTAGAGCAGCTGACTCTTAATCAGCGGGTCGTAGGTTCGAGCCCTACATCACCCACCAAATCTTCTTTCAAGAGATTGACATTGTTGAATTTTACCGCTTTTTGCGGTTGCGCCTTCTCCCCAAATATCTTCTTATAGTCGAAAATTTCGTTGGATTCCGCAAAGCGGTCTTATTCTCCTGCTTAGTGCGTGACATGAGAGCTGTCACCAACATATTGATCCTGGTCGCGGGAGTTGCAGTCAGTGGTCTTGTCGCCGCTTTTACCGTCACTGTCGTTGCGGAAGCCAGTCAGTCGCGTTCATGTCTTGAGGAGGCTTGCGGGTACGCAGCTGTTTTCATGGCGTTCCCGCTGGCCTGGTTCATCCTGTTTTCGCTCTTCGTCATGGCAATGCTGATCTGGCGACGGAAACCGCGACAGGACTGCTGGAAGTAGTGCTCCCTCCGTTGTTTCCCGGCCAGGTTTTGGATTTTGATGAGATTCATGCTCATACAAGGCTTTTCCACGGTTTCATCGCGCCTCTTGAACTTGACACTAGCATTCATATAGCCGACTTTGCAGCCGCTGGGGGATTCGATCCAACGCCTGTCGCTTTATCGCGGCTGGCTTTTCGAATGTGTAAATGTACGCATGTTTTGCCGTTGGAAGCGGGACAATGCGAAAGAATGGAGTGCTTTAATGCGCGCTTTGATCAATTCCCCGTCGCTTTCGGTCGACACCATGGATTATCAGGCTGAATGCCAATTCGCCTTGGAGCCATCGATTCATGGTCTTCTGGAGAAAGCCGAAGGTGCAGGTTGGGACCGAAAACATGCTGTTCTGGCCATTGTCGCGCTTGTCAGCGGTCAGGTATCTGAAAACGACTTCACGGAAGACCGTCTGCTGTCCTGAGGGCAAACCGCACCTGGAACCTGATTGCTTCATCAGAAGCGCCCAGTCGATCCAAACGTGTGTGAAACACGCAGTAAACACAAAACCCGCCGATCGCTCGGCGGGTTTGTTTTATTCGGGGTAGCTCAATTCGTTCACGCCGCCTGTTTGGGCAGGCTGTTCATATCGATGACGAAACGGTAGCGGACGTCGCTCTTGATCATGCGCTCATAGGCTTCGTTGATCTGGTCGATGTTGATCATCTCGATATCGGCAGTGATTCCATTTTCAGCACAGAAATCCAGCATCTCCTGCGTCTCGGCAATGCCGCCGATCATGGAACCTGCAAAAGTCTTGCGGCCCGGGATGAGGCTGAAGGCGTGGACGGAGAGCGGCTTTTCAGGCGCCCCGACCTGCACCAGCGCACCATCGCGCTTCAACAGTGCCAGATAGGAGTCGATGTTATGGTCTGCTGCTACGGCGTCGATGATGAGATCGAGGCTGGAGGCAGCCTTCTTCATCTGCTCGGCGTCTTTCGAAACGATGACTTCATGCGCGCCAAGGCGCTTAGCGTCATCTGCTTTGCCGGGGGAGGTGGTGATCATGACAACGGTCGCACCCATGGCGCTGGCGATCTTGACAGCCATATGGCCGAGACCACCGAGGCCGACCACGCCTACACGGGTGCCAGGACCAGCATTCCAATGGCGCAGTGGCGAATAGGTGGTAATGCCTGCGCACAGCAGTGGCGCTGCTGCAGCAGCGTCCAGGCCTTCGGGGATGTTCAGCACATAGCGGTCGTCTACGACCACATGCGATGAATAACCGCCGAGCGTATGGGCATCGCCGCCCATGGCCTTATCCGGTGAGTTGTAAGTGCCGGTCATGCCGTTTTCGCAATATTGCTCGAGGCCTTCTGCGCAGCTGTCACAGCCGCGGCAGCTATCCACAATGCAGCCCACGCCGACGCGGTCGCCTGTTTTGAACTTGGTGACTTCGGCACCGACACGGCCAACACGGCCGACGATTTCGTGGCCGGGAACGCACGGGAAAAGCGAGCCTGCCCATTCTGCGCGGGCGGTGTGGATATCCGAATGGCAAACGCCGCAGAATTCAATCTCGATCTCGACGTCGCGCGGGCCGGGATCACGGCGCTTTATCGTGGAAAGTTTCAGCGGGGAGGAGCCATCATCGCAGGCATAGGCTGATGTCGTGAACATGAAATGTCACCTGTCTTAGGTTTATCGGATGGGGGCAGACAGCTAGATGGATATCCAGGTCTGCGTGTTGGAAACGTCGGTCGATACAGAAGGTTGCGGCCGGGCATCAGCCCATGTGTCGAACCGCTTCATTTTCCGTCGCGCCAAATACCTCTTCGAAGGCCTGGCGCAAGAAAATATCGACGTCTTCAATCATAACCGGCAATCCCAGATCGACAAGACTGGTCACGCCATATTTCGTGATGCCGCAGGGAACGATGCCGGTGAAATGCGAGAGATCAGGATCGACATTGATCGACAGACCATGAAAACTTACCCATTTGCGCAGACGGATGCCGAGCGCCGCAATCTTGTCTTCGCTGACGGCGCCATCCGGCAATAAAGGTTTTTCAGGACGACGTACCCACACACCAACACGGTCTTCACGCCGCTCTCCGCGTACATTCATCTTGTCGAGTGTGCGGATGATGACGTCTTCCAGGGCGGCCACATAGGCGCGCACATCCTGTTTGCGGCGCTTGAGATCCAGCATGACGTAGACGACGCGTTGGCCGGGGCCGTGGTAAGTATACTCACCGCCGCGCCCGGTGGCGTATACTGGAAAGCGGTCTGGCTGTATCAGGTCCGCGGAATTGGCGCTGGTGCCCGCAGTGTAAAGGGGAGGGTGTTCCAGCAGCCAGACCAGTTCGTTGGCTTTGCCATCTGCAATCGCCGCGACTTCGCGTTCCATCTCCTGGCTTGCCTGTTCGTAAGGCACAGGCGCATCGGAGATTCGCCAGCGAACGGGCGGTGAGCCGGGAATTGCCAGCATTTCTGTCTGGATATCGGTGCGTGTTAGCATGAAAAGTCCTTTCCACAGCCTTCTCGCAGAATGATTTCCAGGCTGCAAGCCCGGCATTTGCGGGCTTCTTTCATATAGGAACGACGCGCCAGATTTTTAATTTCAAAAATCTGTCATGACGCTCTTGTGCACCCAAAGTGCTTTTGGTACATGCACCTTCGTCGGCGCAAGTCGGCTCTACCACGATGCGGTCGTGGCGGAATTGGTAGACGCGCAGCGTTGAGGTCGCTGTGGGGCAACCCGTGGAAGTTCGAGTCTTCTCGACCGCACCAAAGAAACCCGCTTCGGCGGGTTTTTTCTTTTTAAACAGTATGTTCCATGCGTTTGTTGATGTGAATTCTCCGGCGTCGGCAACCTGTTAACGCTGGCGGCTTCGAGCTGCTGCGGTGCGGCGTTTGCTAACCTGTTTCTTCGCAACACGTGTTCTGGGCTTCCGCGTAGTCGTCGCCTTATCGCCTAGGGCGGCTTTGATGATGCTGCCTAAGATGCCGCCTGAAACTGACGTGGAGGCTTTCGCACGACGTTTGGTTCGCCGTGTTTGTCGCACACCTGTTTTCTTGAGGATTTCTGACATTGCGCCTTTCACGACGCCACTGATCAACTGGTCAACGATTTTCGACAACTGTGCCTCACATGCCTATAAAATGTCATCATTTATAATATAGGTGCGGCACCCAACATCAAGCGATCTTTCGGGGTTGCCCGCTCTAGGATTGCTTCTCATGACGAAAGTTTCGTCGCGACTCGTCTTTTATTTCCCCGGTTTCGATCCGCTCGATGCGGCAGCGCACCAGCGTCGCTATGAGCGCAGTGCTACGCAATCGGGCAAGACATTTGGTATCGCTTACACGGTGGGCGGTGTCACTCAAACGGCAGCGGGTAGCCGTATGGAGGTGGAGGCCCTACACGATGGCCATACAAATCAGTCCACTATCTTCATCCATGATCATAATGCGCTTATTTCACAGCTACGCGCGGCTTCCCTCTGGAAACAGATCGCGCTCGGTTTCAAGGCTGGTGCAGGCATCATCCGAGAGGGCGGAGCCTTCGCCTATTTCCGCCATGCCTGGCGATTCGGGCTGTTTTTTCTATTCCCGTTTCTATTCATCTCACTGGGGATCGCTGCCGCTCTATTGATTGCGGCGCTGCCGCTGCTGATCGGTGTTTCCACGCTTTTCTGTCTTCTCACCATTCCGCTTGGCTACCTCTTCTTCGCAAAAGGCGTGATGCCGTTTTCGGAGCGGTTTCACACCCTGCACCTATTTGCGGACTGGCGTTTTGCGCTCGCGGTAGGGCGTGAC
Organism: Agrobacterium bohemicum; assembly: GCF_001562555.1. Lineage (NCBI taxonomy): Bacteria > Pseudomonadati > Pseudomonadota > Alphaproteobacteria > Hyphomicrobiales > Rhizobiaceae > Agrobacterium > Agrobacterium bohemicum. The sequence continues at coordinate 406,376 of NZ_KQ961023.1, read as the reverse complement.
GAACCGTTGGCGAGGGATTGGATCGAGGACAAGGCGCATCGCGTACTGACGGCGCTGGAGCAGAGGTCAGACGAGGTTCTGTTCGTATCCCACAGCATGGGCGCAAGTCTGGCGCTTGCCGTTGCTGGCCGGGTGCTGGAGTTGAAGGCGGATGCCTTCGATAGTCGAAAGGTCTCGTTCGTCACGCTGGGGGGCGCTGCCCTTCAATGTGCGCTGCTATCCAGCGCGTCGCGGCTGCGCCAGAGCATTGGTGTCATGGCGCGTCATGGCGATCTGAATTGGTTCGATATCCAGTGCCTGACCGACCCCATCCATCTCTACAAGTGTCATACGGCGAAGCTTTCAGGGCACGGTGATGCCGGACAGCCGAAGATCGTGCCGATCCGTTTTAAGCATTCGCTATCGGATGAGCGCTACCGGAAAAACAAGAGCAATTTTTTGCGCATGCACCGTCAATATGTGTTGGGTTCTGACCGCAAATCGGGCTTCGATTTCACGTTGCTGACAGCAGGGCCGTTGCCCGTCGCCTCCTTCGCGGACTTGCGCTCCGACAAGCCGCCACAAATGTAAAAAGGCCCGCGCGAGGTTTCGCGCAGGCCTTTGATCTTGAGGACGTTTGGTTATTCCGGCGCGGACGTCTGCAAGGCGAGGGCATGCAGAACGCCGCCCATATTGCCCTTTAGTGCGTCATAGACCATCTGGTGCTGCTGCACGCGGCTTTTGCCCTTGAAGGCTTCTGCCACGACTTCTGCCGCGTAGTGATCGCCGTCACCGGCGAGATCACGAATGGTTACTTTTGCTCCGGGAATTCCGGCCTTAATCATGTCCTCAATGTCGCCGGGCTTCATTGGCATGGTATGTCTCCTCGATTATTCTGCAGCGGCGAGAAACTCGCCATCCATGAACTGAGGGAACCACGATTCATGGGCCGAGCGCAATTCATTAATCTCGACGGCGCGAGCCGTACCCAGCTTTACGGAGGAGCCGCCGGTCCTGCCGATAGCAACGAGCGAAACGCCTTCTGCTGCCGCCTGCGCGGTGACGGTTTCAAGGTTCTCCTGGCTGACCGTCAACACATAACGGGCCTGATCTTCGCCATAGAATGTCAGGACAGGATTGTGTCCTTCGACGGCATCCACGGTGGCACCGATATCGGACGCCATCGCCATTTCGGCAACAGCAAGTGCCAGGCCACCGGACGAGCAATCGTGGACTGCGCTGGTCAGGCCACCGGTGATGATGGCGCGGACGAAATCGCCGGTCTTCTTTTCGTGGGCCAGATCCACATGCGGCGCAGGGCCATCGGTGCGGCCATGGACATCGCGCATATAGACAGACTGCGCGATGTGTGAGCCCAGCCCCTCCGGAGCGCCCGCGAGAAGAATGACCTCATCGCTGGCTGCGAAGCGAATGCGGGCCATCTTGCCCCAATCGGCCATCAGGCCGACGCCACCAATGGTTGGCGTGGGCAGGATCGCCTGACCGTTGGTTTCGTTGTAAAGCGAGACGTTGCCGGAGACGATCGGGAATTCCAGAGCGAGGCAGGCTTCGCCAATGCCCTTGATGGCATGGACGAGCTGGCTCATGATTTCAGGCTTTTCCGGATTGCCGAAGTTCAGGTTATCGGTGGCGGCCAGCGGCAGCGCGCCAGTTGCGGTGATGTTGCGCCAGCATTCGGCAACGGCCTGTTTGCCGCCTTCGAAGGCGTCTGCCTCAACATAGCGCGGGGTAACGTCAGAGGAGAAAGCCAGCGCCTTCTTGTCATGCCCCTCGACGCGGACAACACCGGCGTCACCGCCCGGTAGTTGCAAGGAATTTCCCTGGATTAGCGTATCATACTGCTCATAAACCCAGCGACGCGACGAGTTGTTGGCAGAACCGACGAGCTTCAGAAGCGCGTCGGCGATATCGGCTTCCGGCACATCATCTTTCGCCAAAGGTGCTGGCACCTTGGCAGACGTCCATGGGCGGTCATATTCGGGGGCTTCGTCGCCCAGTTCCTTGATCGGCAGGTTGGCGACTTCTTCGCCATTGTGCAGAACGCGGAAGCGCAGGTCGTCGGTCGTCTTGCCGACGATGGCGAAGTCCAGACCCCATTTGACGAAGATCGCCTTGGCGACCTCTTCCTTGGAAGGCTCGAGAACCATGAGCATACGCTCCTGGCTTTCCGACAGCATCATTTCGTATGCGGTCATGCGTTCTTCGCGAACCGGAACCTGATCAAGGTTGAGTTCGATGCCGAGGTCGCCCTTGGCACCCATTTCGACGGCAGAGCAGGTAAGGCCAGCGGCGCCCATGTCCTGAATGGCGATGACGGCGCCCGTCTTCATCAGTTCAAGGCAGGCTTCCAGCAGGCACTTTTCGGTGAAGGGGTCGCCGACCTGAACGGTAGGACGCTTTTCTTCGATGGATTCGTCGAACTCGGCCGACGCCATGGTCGCACCGCCGACGCCGTCACGGCCTGTCTTTGCGCCGAGATAAACGACCGGCAGGCCAACGCCTTTGGCTTCCGACAAGAAAATCGCGTCTGACTTAGCGAGACCCGCTGCAAAAGCGTTGACGAGAATGTTGCCGTTGTAGCGCGCGTCAAACTCGACTTCGCCACCGACTGTCGGAACGCCGAAGGAATTACCGTAGCCACCGACGCCGGCAACGACGCCAGCTACGAGGTGGCGGGTTTTCGGATGATCCGGCGAGCCGAAGCGCAGCGCGTTCATGGCGGCGATTGGGCGCGCACCCATGGTGAAGACATCGCGCAGGATGCCGCCGACGCCGGTTGCTGCGCCCTGGTACGGCTCGATGTAGGATGGGTGGTTGTGGCTTTCCATTTTGAAGACGACGACGTCGCCGTCATCGATATCCACAACGCCTGCGTTTTCGCCAGGGCCCTGAATGACGCGCGGACCCGTCGTCGGCAGGGTCTTCAGCCACTTCTTGGACGATTTGTAGGAGCAGTGCTCGTTCCACATCGCGGAGAAAATGCCAAGCTCGGTAAAGCTCGGCTCGCGTCCGATGAGGTCGAGGATACGCTGGTATTCATCGGGCTTCAGCCCATGGGATGCAATGAGTTCCGGGGTGATCTGGATATGATTTGGAAGTGTCATAGGTCTCACGGGGTTCGAGCCGGTACGGGAGTTTCCGGTTCTTTATCGCAAGAGACGGCATCGTGCGACAGGAAAATGTCCTGAGTACCCCGCAAAATCGGCCTTTAACCCAATTTTCATAGCTTGTCTCGCGTGTCAGGCTACGCCTTCATAGCCGGCAGAGCCATTGTCCAGCAGTTGTCGTAGTATGCCGAAGGCTTCGGTAAGCTCGTCGCGGGTTTTGGGGGCGGAAAAACTGATGCGTACCCGGTGATAGATTTTTTCCGATCGCCCGGCTTTGAACTCATCCTCGTCATCTATGAGGATGCCTTCCTTCATGGCCGCACTGCGGAACGTACCTGATAGCCAAGGTTCCGGTAATTTGAGCCACAGGAAAGGAATATCAGGCATCGAATTGAATTCGAAATCCGCAAAGGCGCTGCGGGCAATCTGCTCACGCGCATTGATCTCTTCGGTGACGTTGCTGCGTATGTCATGCGCATCGCCGCTATTGACCATACGGGCGCAGAGTTCAGCCAGCAGGAATGGCAGGCCGCCGGTCATCATGGCGTGGGAAATGCGGATGCGCGAGGCGAAGTTCGATGGGCAGGCCACCCAGCCGCCACGCACGCCAGCCGAAACGGATTTCGACAAGCCGCCGACGACAAAAGTGAGGTCAGGCGCGAATTCAGCGATCATCGGCGGCTGGTCGATGACCATCGCGCCGTAGAGGTTATCTTCTATGATCCAGACATTGTACCGGCGGGCGATATCGGCAATGGTACGGCGGCGATCTTCGGGAAGCGTCGCGCAGGTGGGGTTTTGACCCGTCGGCATGAGGAAAATCATCTTCGGATGCTGCTGCGCGCAGACCCGCTCGAAGTCTTCAGGGATGATACCCTGCTCATCGCTTTCCACCAAAGACGCGCGGCGTCCGGCCAAAATCGCGGCTCTAGCAATCTGAGAATAGGTGACGGGCTCAAAAACGATCCGATCGCCTGGCGATGTCATGGCCGTAATGACACCCATGATGGCCGCATGAGCGCCGAGGGTAGGGACAATGCTGTCCCCCGTGGGCGACCAGCCGCCCTGGCTCAGCCAGCGTACACCGGCCTGCGCCCATTCCTGCGGAAATGCCCGCGCATAGTCGGTGATCTGCAGCGAGCATTCCTTGACGATCTCGGAGATATGCCGGTCGATCAATAGGTTTTGACCGATATCAGGCGCAGCCGTCGTGTTTAGGCGAAACTTGTTTGGTGTATCGGAAGTAGGCCGCGTGCCGCCGAAGGATGCGGCTGCTCGTTCTGGCTTGGCGGCCGGGCTGGGTGTCTGGCTGGCATTCACATAGGTTCCGCGTCCAACTTCACCGCTAACCAAACCACGCTCGTGAATGAGCGAATAAGCGCGGCTGATTGTACCGATTGTCACCCCTAGATCGAAAGCGAGATTTCGCTGAGGCGGTAGTTTTGCGCCAGCGGCAAGGACGCCGTCCGAAATCGCAGCTTCGATCTGGTCAGCGAGCCGGATGTAAAGCGGGCTTGTACCATCGGCGAGGTTTGGTATCCAATTTGTCATGGTGACAATTTCTACATTGTATTCATTGTCACGTCAATTGTATCTATAAACACGAGTTCAATGAGGGACGCTTTGCGGTGATAGGTGCAATATGCTTAAGATGGATCAATATATCAGTACAATAGAAACAATGTATCCCGACGGATATCAGCGCGAGCGGGTTTTTCGGGATAGCGGCGACATGGTTGCACCTCAGTCACTGAAGGTAGCGCGCGGTTTCATTGGACGATTGATCGAGGCAATTGCGCTTTGGAAGAGCAAACGTGCTGGCAGGCTTGCGCTTCGCGAGCTGACCGATGAACAATTATGTGACATCGGCATCAGCAGACAACAGGCTCGGGATGAGGCGCAAAAGGCGTCATTCCCATCCTGGCCGACGCGGCCGCTTTGATATCTTTTGATATCTAACGCGAAACGTAATTTTCCGCCGCAATGTGACGCTGTGTTCCCAAGGTGTCACACCGTTGTCGGTAGACCCGCCATGCGCCAGTCCCAACCGGTGCTGGCGGGGTTTTGTCTTTACGAGCAGCCCTTGCCGCCATTTACCCAACGCTTCACGTCTGTAGTGATACGGGCCGCATGCGGTTCATTCATGGCAGGTCCGAAGGCGTCAACCTTGGCCGGGTTGCCTTCCGCCTGAACCACCAACATTGGGCGCGATTCAGGGCTGTTGCGCGGCACCAGCAAAATACGTGGGCGACCGGAGAATGAATTGAGCTCAGGTGCAAGGCGGTAAGCCTTGAACGCCGGATCGCCAGACTTGAACCAGCAGGCATTGGCACCCAGCGCCACACGCTCCATGACGGGCAGCGCTGCCTGCGATGAGGCCGAGGAAGCTGCTGGCTTTTTTTCGGACTGGCAGGCCGCCAGAGACAGCGCGATGAGGCCGAGGTTTGCAATGTTGAATGCGGTACGACGGGGCAGGCGGTTCATCGCTTCAATCCATAAACGTGGGATGTAAAAAAAGCCGGTATAAACCGGCTTTATTAATAATTAGGCGGCGATCACGCCCAGTGCGGACGCAAACAGCGCGCGTCCATCATTGCCACCGTGAGCGGCTTCGATCAGGTTTTCCGGATGCGGCATCATGCCGAGAACATTGCCCTTGGCATTGATGATACCGGCGATGTCATTCAGAGACCCATTCGGGTTGGTGCCTTCGGCATAACGGAACACGACCTGCCCCTTGTCTTCGATTGACCTCAGTTGCTCCGGCTCTACGAAATAGTTGCCATCATGGTGGGCAACGGGAGAGCGGATGATCTGGCCCTTGTCATAAGCGCGGGTGAATTCTGTGTCGTTATTGACGACTTCGAGCTTCACTTCGCGGCAGACGAATTTGAGCGATGCATTGCGCATCAGCGCACCGGGCAACATGCCAGCTTCGACCAATATCTGGAAGCCATTGCAGACACCAAGAACCTTGACGCCTTTTTCAGCTTTTTCGCGGATGGCCTGCATGACCGGCATCCGTGCGGCAATGGCACCGCAACGGAGGTAATCGCCATAGGAAAAGCCGCCGGGAATGACGATCAGGTCCACATCGGGAATCTCTGTTTCGGTCTGCCAGATGGTGACAGGAGCCTTGCCGGAAATCCGTGTCAAAGCCGCGATCATGTCACGGTCGCGATTGAGGCCCGGAAGCTGGACGACTGCGGATTTCATGGTGTCGACTCCTGAGCGTCAGAGAATAGCGATAGAGTAGTTTTCGATCACCGTGTTGGCGAGGAGCTTTTCGCACATCGCCTTAAGGTCGGCTTCGGCTTTCGCCGGGTCGGCTGCATCCAGTTCCAGATCGAAGACCTTGCCCTGACGGACCTGGCCGACGCCATCGAAACCGAGGCTGCCAAGCGCACCTTCGATTGCCTTACCCTGCGGATCGAGAACGCCGTTCTTCAGCGTAACAGTCACCCGTGCCTTGATCACCTGATGCTCTCCTGATGTCACTTGACCAGAACCGGGCCGGTGCCGCGGATTGGTTCATTTTCGTTGATGATGCCGAGACGACGCGCAACTTCCGAATAGGCTTCGACAAGCCCACCCATATCGCGGCGAAAACGGTCTTTGTCCATCTTTTCCTGCGTTTCGATGTCCCACAGACGGCAGCTATCAGGGGAAATCTCATCTGCCAGAACAATGCGCATCATGTCGCCTTCGAACAGGCGGCCGCATTCGATCTTGAAATCGACGAGCTGGATGCCGACACCGAGGAAAAGACCGGAAAGAAAGTCGTTGACGCGGATGGCGAGCGCCATGATGTCATCAAGCTCGGCCGGGTTCGCCCAGCCAAAAGCGGTGATGTGTTCTTCGGAGACCATCGGATCTTCGAGTGCATCCGATTTGTAATAGAACTCGATGATTGAGCGTGGCAGAACAACGCCTTCATCGATGCCAAGCCTTTTTGAGAGCGAGCCAGCGGCGACGTTGCGTACGACGATCTCAAGCGGAATCATCTCCACTTCCTTGATCAACTGCTCGCGCATGTTGAGGCGGCGGATGAAGTGCGTCGGAATGCCGATTTTATTGAGATGCGTGAACACATATTCGCAGATGCGGTTGTTCAAAACACCCTTACCATCGATGACTTCGTGCTTCTTCTTATTGAAGGCAGTTGCGTCGTCCTTGAAGAACTGGATGAGAGTTCCCGGCTCTGGACCTTCGTAAAGGATCTTGGCCTTGCCTTCGTAAATACGGCGGCGACGGTTCATATTAACAAATCTCTTGGTTGGCGCCGGTGGGCGGCGTTCGTTTCGTCAGTTGAAGCGGTCCCATAAAGGAAAAGAAGCAATTCCACAATGAGGCAGGGCCACGTTCGCTTCAATTCTGGCCTTTGCATGTTGCTTCTACGAGGTGGTGAAGCACGCGCTAGGCCTTTTCAACAGGTTTATTTTACAACGATAGACACATGGTACAGAAAAACACCACGCCATGATATCCGGGTTAAAATTATGTTTTGGGCAAAAGAAACTTGAAATATGGCATCAATATCCACGCCTATAGACAAAGGGCCTTCACTTGGGCGCAACAACGCCAACGGCTTTGGCAGATGTTGACCGTGACCTGTGACGAGAAGCCTCCCGCCATCCGGCGGTTGCAACGAACGCCCCCACCTGATCGGCCGGGAGTGGACGACACAAAGCGTAACCTTGAAGCGAATCGCAGCCAATATCTTGCAGGATGCGGATATGCTCTGCCGTCTCTACGCCCTCCGCCACCACCTTGATACCCAGCGAGTGGCCGATATCTATAATGGAACTCAGCAGTTTGCGTTGCTCGGTCGATTGCGGCGCCAGACGTACGAGCTCGCGATCCACCTTCAATGTGCTCGGATTGACCCTCAAAAGTCCAATGATCGAGGCGTGACCGGTACCGAAGTCATCGATTTCGATGTCGATGCCCAATTGGCGCAACTTCTGCATATTGTGAATGGTGATGTCGTCGCTGTCATCGAGGAAGATGGATTCGAGCAATTCAAACGACAGTGTTCCCGGCTGGATATGAAGGCCATCAAGCGTTGCCATCAGGCCGGGGTCGTGCAGACGCCGTGCGGACACATTGACTGACACCTTGGGTATGGGAATGCCAGCCGTCTGCCATCGCCTGAAATCCGCCAGCGCCTTTTCAAGAATGACGCCATCGATGGCTGCTACGGCATCGAGGTCTTCCGCGATTGCGAGAAACTTGTCCGGCGTCAAAATACCTTCGACCGGGTGATTCCACCGCGCTAGCGTCTCCGCTCCTGAAATGTCCAATGTCTTCGCGTCGAACTGTAACTGGTAGTAGGGAACGAACTCGTCTCGCTCCAGTGCCGTCAGTATCTCGTCGGAAACACGTTTCGTATTGATCAGCCAGTCCTGCGTATCGGTCGAGAAAAACTCACATCTGTTGCGACCGCGCTTTTTGGCATTGTAGAGCGCGATATCCGCATTCAGAAGAACCTGTTTGTAATCCAGATTCGGTCCGATGCCGCAGGCGATTCCAATGCTGGCACCGAACCGGCATTCGTGCCCCTCGTAAAGAACGGGCTTGCGAAGCTCTTCGATGAGCCTGTTGGCGAGCGCCGCGATAACGCTCGTGTTGCCGTAAAAGGGCGATAGAAATACAAACTCGTCGCCGCCGATGCGCGCAGCGAAGTCACCGGGTTTCAGGTTGTCACGTAACATGTCTGCGACATGTTTCAGAATCGCGTCGCCCGTATGATGGCCTAGCGTGTCATTGATCTGCTTGAAGCGATCAAGATCGATATGCAGGATTGCTATGCCCATCTGACTCTCGCTGCAGTCTGCGGTACGCTTGCCAAGCACGTCGTCCAGACAGCGGCGATTTGGCAAGTCGGTTAGATAATCATGCATCGCATTGTGTTCGATGCTGACTCTTGCTTCTTCCAGGTCGATGTTACGCGCTTCCGCAAGTGCTTTCTCGCGCTCCAACTCCTGCCGCAGAAGCACATCTGCGGTGACGTCCCAGTTCACTCCGATCATTTTCTTGCTGCCATCGATATCGATGAAGGGCAGCGACCGCGCGCGTATATAGCGTAGTGCGCCATCCGGTAATATGATCCGGTAGTCTTCCGAAAATGGCTGAAGTTTGTCGATCTTGTTCGAGACGTTGTCTCCGACCCTGCCCAGATCATCGGGGTGAACGCGCGATTCCCATAGCCCGCCAATCTTGACGGGCATACTTCTATCGACGCTGTACATTTCGTACATGCGACCGTCCCAGGTGGTTTCGCCAGCTTCGAAATCCACCTCGAACACGCCGACCTGAGACGCTTCGAGCGCCACTTTCAGGTGACGCGAAATACGCTCCATCTGATGTTCGCTGGCTTTGCGTTCGGATACGTCCATATCTGTGCCGACAATGCGGACGGGTCTGCCATTCTCGTCGCGCTCTACGCAGGCCCCGCGACATTCGATCCAGACCCAGTGGCCTTGCTTATGACGTTCTCGATACTGGAAGGAGACATAGGCAGGATCACCTGCGTTCTGCCGTTCGATGCAATACAATGTGTGTTCGCGATCATCGGGATGAAGCAACTCCAGCCATTTGTCGAAATCCGTTTCGATCGGCTCGTCAGGTGTCAAGCCGCGCATAGCGCGCCATGTATCGGAGCCATACATTTCGCCGGTTACGAAATTCTGGTCCCATACGCCGGACAGCGAGTTGACGAGTGCGTTGTTCCAGCGGCTTTCGCGGAACGCTATTTCTTTCTCTCGCGCCCGCTGGTCGCTGATGTCAGTCAACTGCACCAGTACAGTGGAATTGCGACCAGAGCCGATATTGCTAAAAGACAATACGGCGTGCCGTTCCGCCGCTTCAGCGCCGTTTAGCCGTACCTCCAACGTTACAGGTGATCCACATGCCAAACTGCCAAGAGCAGCAGTTACGCTACCGTGATCATCCGGGTGAACGAAATCCAGAATATGAACCTGGTGATCTGACGCAACGAAAGTAAGGTTTGATGAAACGTAGAAGATTTTACCGCTCTTGTTGATGTGAAGGGCGGGAACTGGCAGGGCGTCAAGAAACTCTATCGGCAACAGGTCCTGATTCACGCGATCCTGCCATATGTTATTAGAAAAAATCTTACACGAACGGGCGCGTATAATCCTCACATTACTGTCGCAGACTTAAGTCCGCATTAAAAGATAGCGTGACGTTTCCAACCTGTAATTTTAAATCCGTATTTTAGTAAATTTAGTCGGGGAAACCTTCGGGTCGTTTCAGCTTGCTGAGAAACTGAGCAAACACCATGGTGCCCTCTGGCCAAGGACCGTGGCCGGATTCCCTGTTGATGTGACCGGACATGCCAGCGTCGATCAATGTCGAGCCCCACGCATTGGCGATGTCACCGGCATGCTCGTATGTGCCAAATGGGTCGTTCTGGCTTGCTATTGTAATCGTAGGGAATGGCAGTGGATCGCGCGGGTAGGGGCCAAATGTCATCAAATGCTTTGGCTTTATCGCCGGGTTCGCGACATCCGGCGGCGACACCAGCATGGCACCGGCAATCTTGTTCTTGATTTGCGGTAGCGCGTGAATGACCGTCGGCACGCCCAGCGAATGTGCAACCAGCACCACAGGCCGCGTGCAGGAGTTCACCTCTTCGACCAGCTTCGCCACCCAATCATCTTTGACTGGCTTCGACCACTCTGCCTGTTCGACACGCCGGGCTGTCGACAGTTTTTCCTGCCAGCGGCTTTGCCAGTGTTCAGGACCGGAATTGGTATAGCCGGGAACGATGAGGATATCTGTTTCAGATGCTTTCATACGGCGTATCTCGGTATCAGAACCGCCACAATCAAGACCGTGGCGGTTTGTTTGATGGAATTGATCAGGCGTTGCCAAAAACGCGGGTGAAAATCGTATCTACATGCTTGGTGTGATAGCCCAGATCGAATTTCTCGCGGATTTTTTCTTCCGGCAATGCAGCACGGACTTCGTCGTCGGCCAGAAGTTCTTCGAGAAAGTCCTTGCCTTCTTCCCAAACACGCATGGCGTTGCGCTGCACGAGACGGTAGGAATCCTCACGCGAAACGCCTGCCTGCGTCAGCGCCAAGAGAACGCGCTGCGAGTGCACGAGGCCGCGGAACTTGTTCATGTTCTTGAGCATGTTGTCTGGATAGATCACCAGCTTCTCGACAACGCCCGCAAGACGGTTCAGCGCAAAATCGAGCGTGATGGTCGTGTCGGGGCCAATGGCGCGCTCTACGGAGGAGTGGCTGATATCGCGCTCGTGCCAGAGGGCAACGTTTTCCATGGCCGGAACGACCGACATGCGTACCAGACGCGCAAGGCCGGTAAGGTTTTCCGTCAGCACCGGGTTGCGCTTGTGTGGCATGGCCGACGAGCCCTTCTGGCCGGGAGAAAAGAACTCTTCCGCTTCCAGAACTTCGGTGCGCTGCATGTGGCGGATTTCAATCGCGACGTTTTCGATAGAGGACGCGATGACGCCGAGCGTTGCGAAGAACATGGCGTGACGATCGCGTGGAATAACCTGTGTCGAGACTGGCTCCGGTGCAAGGCCGAGTGCCTTGCAGACATGCTCTTCGACCGAAGGATCGATGTTTGCGAAGGTACCAACAGCACCAGAGATAGCGCCGGTCGCAATTTCAGCGCGGGCATTGACCAGACGGGCGCGGTTGCGGTCCATCTCGGCATAGAAGCGGGCAAAGGTCAGCCCCATCGTCGTCGGTTCGGCATGGATGCCGTGGCTGCGACCGATGCGGACCGTGTCCTTGTGCTCGAAGGCGCGGGTCTTGAGGGCCGCGAGAACGCGGTCCATGTCGGCGATCAGAAGATCGGCGGCGCGGACCAACTGGATGTTCAGCGTCGTGTCCAGCACATCAGACGATGTCATACCCTGGTGGATAAAGCGGCTGTCAGGACCGACAAACTCTGCGAGATGCGTGAGGAAAGCAATGACGTCATGCTTTGTAACGGCTTCGATCTCGTCGATGCGCGCAACATCGAACTGGGCCGCGCCGCCCTTTTCCCATATGGTCTTGGCTGCTTCCTTGGGAATGACGCCGATGTCGGCGAGAGCATCACAAGCATGTGCCTCGATTTCGAACCAGATGCGGAACTTGGTTTCCGGCGACCAGATTGCGACCATTTCCGGCCGGGAATAACGAGGGATCATGGCAATGACTTTCTCTCAGGAAGGAATATTTCTGCCCCTTTAGCAAACTGTTCCGGCAATCTCAACGCATTGAAGGGCCGGACTGGTGTGGCGAAGGGCAGGAGCCGCCACATTGTGGGCCGCTTAGCTGCGGCCCTGTTCTGCGGAAGCGCGCACCGCGCTGACCATCTTGCGGTAATCGTCCACGCCGTCGCCCTTGAAGATGGCAGAGCCGGCGACCAGAACGTTGGCACCGGCGGCAATCGCGCTTCCCGCCGTATCGATGGTAATACCGCCGTCGACTTCGAGTTCGATCGGCCTGTCGCCAATCATGGACTTGGCGGCACGGATTTTCTCCAGCATGGCAGGAATGAATTTCTGGCCGCCAAAGCCGGGGTTTACACTCATGATGAGGATAAGATCGACGTCATCGAGCACGTTTTCCAGAACCGATAGCGGCGTCGCCGGGTTCAGCGTGACCCCGACTTTTTTGCCGAGAGAGCGGATCGTTTGCAGCGAGCGGTGCAGATGCAGGCCCGCTTCCGCATGAACGGTGATGCCGTCGCAGCCCGCCTTGGCAAAGGCTTCGAGATAGGGGTCGGCTGGCGCAATCATCAGGTGGCAATCGAAGAAAGCCTGGCTGTGCGGGCGCAGCGCCTTGATGACGTCGGGACCGAAAGAGATGTTCGGCACGAAATGACCGTCCATGATGTCGAGGTGAATCCAGTCGGCACCGGCGGCCGTCACATCGGCCACTTCCTGCCCGAGTTTTGCAAAGTTGGCAGCCAGAATGGAGGGGGCGATCCGCACGGGAAGAGACATCTGCAAAAGCTCCTAAAATAACGGTATGAGACTGTCAGAAGAAAGTCGTTCCCTTCTTTAGTCATCAATCTCTATTGCGCGCATTTACCACCGATGCGGCGGATCAACAATCAGGGGTGAAGCAAATGTCGTCAGCGTTCGGCGCGTTCCAAAGGTACGAAGGCGGTGCCGTTCCATTGCTGCAGGCGGTAGGGATTGTTTTGCAGCTCGTGACGGTCGTTGAATGTGATCTGACCGATGACGGTTTCGAAGGTGGTTCCGACAAGGACGGCGGGTGCGGGTTTGCTTTGCGCTTCGGCGAGCTCGACAAGCTTTGCCGCAATCTGAGTCACGGCATAAGCGGGTAGAGCGTACCCCTCCGGCTGGACGTTGGCCGCAAGCAATTCCCTGACCGCTTCCGTAGCCATGGGAAGGGACGCATAATCGGGTATAGCGATGGCAAGCACACCGGGTTGCAGGGCCACCGGGCTGTTGGCCGCCCTCATCGTGTCACCGGAAAGGATCGTCAAAGGAGCCTTTTCCGCAGCCGCATCGCGCGCTATGATCGCCACATCGTTACGCTCCGCGCCGATGAACACATGGGTGATGCCGGTACGGCTCAGCCGCCTTACCAGCGCCACCTGTTGTTCCTGCGAAGGTCGTAAGGTGTCGGAGAGAGTTGGTTTAAGACCGGATTCTTCCAGCTTGGCACGGATGCGATCCACCAGTTCACGGCTATAGATCGTTCCGTCATCGATAAGCCCAACGGAATGGCCCTTCCAATCGCGCAGCATGGTCTCAGTTGCCGCGTCCGATTCAGCCGAATCCGATGGTGCAAGTCGAAAAAGCGGCCAGCCACGTTTCAGAGCATCTTCCATCAACCCGGAGGCCCGGCTCGATAGGGTGATCGCTGGGATCGCGGCGTCCTTTAAGGTTGGCAGCGCGTCAGCCAGGGTTTCCGTACACAGAAAGCCAACGACGACACTAACCTTCGCCGCAACCAAACCATCGGCAATCGCACCGCCGCTGCCTTCTTCGCAGCTCTCGTGAATTTCCATCACGTCGAGGCCTGCTTTCGCTGCTGCAATCTTGACACCCTGGCGCACCTGCTGGCCCAGCAGCTCATAGGCACCACTTTGCGGTGCGACAACGCCAATCGTCGCAGCGCTGGCGGTGCCTGCCATAGCAAGGCTGGCAGCAATGGTGAGCAGGCGAATTAAATGCATAGTGCAGCCGGTTTCCTCGTTCTATGCAGCGATGTGTATCGACAGCTGACGGTTTGCAAAAGAGGAAATGGCTTCGAAAACACGCATCGACGTAAATTTTCGGGCATTTTCAGCGATATAGGCTGATCACAGCCCATCACGAGCGATGTTGCCGCAGGTGCCGAAAAGCATCTTGGGCAAAAAGCGATAGCGGATGAGGAGGAGCTTCGACGTCGAACCAGCCCATATCCGACAATTTGTCGGGCTCAGTCAGGCTCGGTTCGCCCTTGATGTCATTTGCCACATAGATGAGCGACAACCAGTGTTGCCCGTCTGCCGGGATAATCTGTTCGCTGAGGCAAAGAAAGCGGACGTCGCCGATGATAAGGCCGGTTTCTTCTTCGGCCTCACGCTTGGCAGCGGCAGCGGCGGTTTCCATGTGGTCCACCTTGCCGCCGACGATACTCCAATGTCCTGCTTCCGGCGGTTTGACCCGCTTGTAGAGTAACACCTTGCCATCGCGCTCGATGACAAGTCCGGAGCCAACGCCTGGAATATCGATACCAGGCTTCATAATCAGGCTTTGGCGCTTGCCACGATCAACATGAACGCGGGAATGTCGTCACCGAAACCAACTGGCGTCGGACCATCATCATGGTCGCGGTAGTGGCGGCGACGATTATCGTCGTTCGCAGGCGGTGTCGCGTTGTGGTTCCGCTCGAAATTGCGAGGTGCTCTTTCTTGCTTGCGTTCTGCCTTCAACTTGTCGCCTCCATTTGCCGCAATTTCCACAATGGCGGCTGGCTGAATGATTTTTTCTTCGATTTCAGGCTGCGTGACCGTTTCCTGAATCTGAACCTGAGTCTGAGGAGCGGCATCGCGGCGGTTTCTGTCACGACCGCGACCGCGTTGTTCCTTTTCCTTGCCACGGCGCGGGCGCTCGGAAGCAAAGCTCTCCATCGGTGCTGGCAACGCGGTCAAGTCACCGCTCAGCCATTCGATCTTTTCGTTGATCAGCTTTTCGATGGCGTCGAGATACTTGGTATCGCGGCGGTTGACGAGCGTAAACGCAGCGCCGGAACGACCCGCACGACCTGTACGACCGATACGGTGAACATAGTCCTCTGCATGGATCGGAACGTCGAAGTTGAAGACGTGGCTGACATCGGGAATGTCGAGACCGCGTGCCGCAACGTCGGAAGCGACGAGCAGGGTGATCTGGTTATCCTTGAAGCCCGCTAGCATCTTGGTGCGCGAGTTCTGGTCCATGTCCCCGTGAAGAGCGCCGACCGAGAAACCGTGACGCTCGAGTGAGCGGAACAGATCCGCGACATCCTTCTTGCGATTGCAGAAAATGATCGCGTTTTTCAGGTCTGTCTGGGCATTGATGAGATCGCGAAGAATGGCGCGCTTCTCGTAATCCTTGTCATGCGTGGCGACGATACGCTGCGTGACTGTCTTCGCGGTCGAAGAAGGCTTTGCGACTTCGATGCGAACCGGGTTCTGCAGGAAGCGATCAGCCAGCTTCTGGATTTCTGTCGGCATGGTCGCCGAGAAGAACAGCGTCTGACGTGTGAATGGAATCATTTTCGCGATGCGTTCGATATCGGGAATGAATCCCATGTCCAGCATGCGGTCGGCTTCGTCGATAACGAGGATCTCGACGCCGGTCATCAAAAGCTTGCCGCGTTCGCAATGGTCCAGCAGGCGGCCGGGGGTGCAGATCAAAACGTCTGCGCCGCGCTCCAGCTTGCGGTCCTGTTCATCGAAGGAGACGCCACCGATGAGAAGTGCAACATTGAGTTTGTGATTCTTGCCGTATTTTTCGAAGTTCTCAGCCACTTGTGCGGCGAGTTCGCGTGTTGGCTCGAGGATCAGGGTTCGCGGCATTCTTGCGCGCGCACGGCCTTTTTCCAGGAGGGTCAGCATCGGTAAAACGAACGATGCCGTCTTGCCCGTTCCGGTTTGCGCTATGCCGCAGATATCGCGGCGTTCCAGCGCTGGCGGTATCGCACCTTCTTGAATAGGTGTCGGTGTCGTGTAGCCGGCACTTTCGATAGCAGAAAGAACTTTTTGGCTTAGGCCAAGATCAGAGAATGTTGTCAAAGGAAAAACTGTTTCCGTGTTGGTTCGAAAAGAACACTTAGCTGTCATAACGGCGACGCCGCAGACTGTAGCGGCGAAATAGGCCGAATTAGCCAGAAAGTCAAGGAAACAGGGATTTATCCCAAAATAATACAGGTTGCCGCACATGTAATGGCATGACCGGCAATTGTGCGGACTTAATTCAATCGCGTAACTTCCGTTGCGAACCTACTATTGAAGGTATGTTTTGAGTTCGGTTCCGGCAACCAGAAACCGCATGGGGTCGATAGGGTTATCGTTTATCCGGATTTCATAGTGCACATGCGGGCCGGTTGAGCGCCCTGTACTGCCAGCTTTTCCGATGATATCTCCGAGGCCTACCTTGTCGCCCTCCTTGACCAGAATCTGCGACATATGACCGTAGCGCGTGGTGATGCCTTTGCCGTGATCCACTTCCACCATATTGCCGTAACCGCCGGAAAAACCTGCGCTTGTTACGGTTCCCGCGCCCGTCGTGTGGATGTCGGCGCCAGTCGTGGCCACGAAATCCACTCCGGCATGCAAAGCAAGGCGTCCCAGGAATGGATCGATGCGGTTTCCGAATCGGCTTGAAATCTCGCGACCAGGGGCAGGGTTTCCAAATGGAAGTGCCTGCGCCGTTCCACGCACTGTCTCTAACCGCTTCAGCGCGGTGTCGAGGTTGCTCAGGGATGTCTCGAACGTGCCTGCGCTGTCCGTTACCGGTTCAACGAACGGACCGCCGATGCCTTCTTTTGCTGTATTCTCGACTTTGACACCTGTACTGCGGATGATATCCGCCATGGCGTCAGCCTTGTTTTCCGCACCCGTCGTGAGAGAAGCGATTCGGCTCAGTTGTTCGCTTTCGACCTTGCTCAGCGATGCGATCATTTTTGAGAGACTGCGTTCAGACAGTTTTTCGCTGCGCGATCCATATGTAAGGCTGCCCTTCAGATCGGTCCTAGCGGATTGCGATGCCAGCATATTGTCGATAGCACCGGTCGCGTCGCCAGAAAGGCTGGCCTTCTTCTCGGGCAGGTAAGCGTTGGCGGCAGGTGTGTCTTGCGCGTTGTCGGATAAGCCTGATTTTTCAGCACGTTCCAGCAGTTCACTCATGCGGCCATGGCGCGAGGTGAGGGCGTGTTGTTGCGCCATCAACCGCTCGACTTTCCGTTCCACTGCTTGCTGATCCAGCAACTGTTTGGACGTCACGCGATCGACTTGCGCACGCAGGGCAGCAATTCTGTCCTCATACTCTCGCTGAATGCGGGACTGGCGGGCGATAGTCGCGCCCACCAGATCGTCGCGAAGAATGAGGTATGCCGTTGAGCCGATGTAACCAACGCTGAGCAGGCCAGCCAGGCACAAGCCCGTGGCGGCGAGCCAAGGACGGATGGTAAAGTGGCGCACCTTGTCGCCACTTGCGAGAATCAGAACATGCTGCTGGCGTTTTTTGCCAAATGCCAGGTTTTTACCCGCTCCCGTCAAAATCCATCCTCCAGCCAAGTCTCGTTCGGCTGGATAGTAATTTGTTAAGGTTAACGAAGTTTTGACTTTATAGGACCGGCTGGCTCTTAAAGAGCTTTGATCGCGTCGAGAACGATCTGCGCGTGGCTGGGAACTTTAACCTT
The DNA here is from genome assembly GCF_001562555.1 of Agrobacterium bohemicum. Classification (NCBI taxonomy): domain Bacteria; kingdom Pseudomonadati; phylum Pseudomonadota; class Alphaproteobacteria; order Hyphomicrobiales; family Rhizobiaceae; genus Agrobacterium; species Agrobacterium bohemicum. The sequence continues at coordinate 388,357 of NZ_KQ961023.1, read as the reverse complement.
GTTCCAGATTTGCGCGATTTTACCATCCGGCGAAACGAGGTAGGTCGTGCGCTCTACACCCATATATTTTTTGCCATACATGCTTTTCTCTTTCCAAACACCATAGGCCTCCAGAACCTGGCGTTCTTCATCAGAGGCCAGCATGACGGTGAGGGAGTGTTTGGCGGCGAACTTGTCGTGGCTTTTGACCGAATCGGGCGAGACGCCGATTACCACGGCATTGGCGGCCTCGAACTCCGCGCCCATTGCGCTGAAATCGATGGCCTGTGCGGTGCAGCCGGATGTGTCGTCCTTCGGATAGAAATACAGCACGACAGCCTTGCCACTCAGGGAGGACAGGCTGATCTCGCCGCTGCCGTTCCGGGGAAGCGTAAAATCCGGAGCCTTATCGCCTACATTCAAATCTGTCATGGGGTGACCTTTCATTCGCCGAATTGTTGAGTAAATGGGCCACTATTCGATATATACCGAATAAGAGCTTCGTCCAGTCTTGTGGCGAGTCAGACGGTGTGATTGGTTGAGACCGTCACTCCGAACAGGCCCTGATGGTGGTTTCAGGCCGTGGCAATTCCGGGAGGAAGCACAAGCGGATGGCGGAAATTCGTGGCGAAAAGGTTAGCTTCAGCAAGCGCGATATCACGCCGCTGCATGCGATGCCGTCCGCACAGGTCGAAGACCCGATTATCGTAGATTGTCCGCGGCCGCGTTCCATGTTGCGCTCACTCATAAAGGTGTTCGTAGCACTGGTGATTCTGGCCTTCATATCTGTCGGCGGCATTATCCTCTCCATCGAAACAGGCTCTATCGATAGTGCGCTGTCAGGTCAGGCAAAGCTAGCGTTAGAAAAAGCGCTTGGTTCTCGCTACGAAGCCCGGATCGGCTCGACATCCGTGCGCTTTGCGTCCGGTTTTCAACTCGCGCTCGTGGCGCAGGATGTCGATATAGTCGAGCAGGACACGGGCCAGCATCTCAGTCGGGCGCGTGCCATTGGAATGGCGCTGAATCCTCTGGCACTTTTGACCGGTCGGGTCTCGGTCCAAAGCCTCGAAGCTAGTGGGATGGAACTGGACACGGCGCTTTTGCCGAAGGGGAAGGGAATCGATCTTGCGAAAATGCGTATCGATGACATTCCCTCCTATCTGAACATCGCCTTCACTGAGCTGGATGGCTTTGCGCAGGCATTTGAGCGCAGCGGCACAGAGGAAATAGATCTTTCGGATATCGCCATTCGTCTGCCGCCAAAAGAAGACGGGCGGATGCGGACGATTTCCCTTCGAGAGCTTTCTCTCATCCCGGATGGTGCTGGCGGATATTCGCTGGATGGAAATGTCGCATTCAATGGTGAAGTAGCGACGCTTTCGCTTGCTGCACAAGGGGCTGCTGGTAGCATCAGTGGCTTTACTGCAAGGCTCGACGGCTTCGATGTCGGGCCGCTTCTGGAACAGCATGACCCCGAAGGTCTTATGCATCAGGGCCTCAACGTCAAAGCTGGCTTCAACATCACCGGAACCCGGGAGCAGGCAGATACAAAGCCGGCACTTGCAGTGTCGCTCGCGATTGGCGATGGCAAACTCTACATTGGTGGTGATGCGCAGCCTGTGTCTGATGGCCAGATCAACACCCGTTACGATTTCGACAACAAGGTCGTCGTCATCGAAAATTCCCGTCTGACACTAGGGCCGACCATCTTGCCCATTCGCGGCCAGATAAAGGATAATCCTGATGGCTTCGATCTTGGCATTCGCATGGACCAGGCGACCGTCGTTGCGGAGGCGGGCGGCGAACCGCCGGTGACATTCAATCTCGAAGCTGACGGAACATTCGACAAGACGACACACCAGCTTGATGTTCCCGGTCTTTATGTAAGAAGCGCGCTTGGCGACATGGCTGGCTCGCTGAAGGTGCATTTCCTGGCGCAGGGCTCGCCGGAAATCAGTTTCGGCGGACAGATCGCAAAGATGGAGGCCACAGCGGTCAAGCAATTATGGCCGTTCTGGATGGCGCGCAAGGCGCGTCCCTGGGTCGTCGCAAACCTGTTCGGTGGTACGATCAGAAACGGCTCTATCGCAGTCTTCATTCCGCAGGGCAGAATGTGCGGACCCGGCTGCCCGCTGGAACTTGCCGCAAGCGAATTGCAGATAAAATTCGACGTGGACAACACACGCTTGAATGTTGCGGGAGATATACCGCCACTGCGAGATGCTTCGGCGCATTTCGAGCTGGTCGGTGAGAAAATCGACGTCAATATCATCAAGGCGACATCCTTCTTCCCATCGGGCCGCACGCTTGCACTGGATAACAGCAAGTTCTCGATAAAATCGGTTTATGACAAGCCGTTGATGGCAGATCTCGATCTTAACGTGACGGGGGACGCGGATGCGGTGGCGGAACTGGCGACGTTCCAGCCGATCAACGCACTGAAGGATACAGAATTCAAACCGGGCGATTTCGCCGGTCAGGTTAAGGCGAATGCCAAATTAACGATTGGCCTGCTCGCCAGCCAACAGCCACCGCCGCCGGTCTGGACTGCAAAACTGGATCTCTCAGACGTCTCGCTGACGCGGCCATTTGCCGGTCGAGCCATCACGTCTATTAATGGTCCGCTTTCCATCGACAATGAAGCGCTTCGCCTGAAAGGCAAGGCACGGATCGACGATGTTGCGATGGACCTCGACCTTGTCCAACCAACCCGCAAGACCAGTACGGTTGCCCGACAACTGGTGATAAAGGCGACACTTGAGCCAGGGCAGATTGCAAAGCTGGCGCCAGAGCTGACCAAGTTGCTGGGTGGCACGACGCTGCTGGAAATCAACAGCAGCGACATGCGCCGTCAGACCGTCAAGCTCGATCTATCCGATGCTTCCATAGTTTTGCCCGGTATTGGCTGGACCAAGGGCGCGGGCATTCCTGCCAATGCCTCTTTCGTGATGGAGGCAGTCGACGGACGTACCTCGATCAGCAACTTCTCTCTCAAAGGTGATGGTTTCGGCGCAGCCGGTGATCTCGCATTCGATAAGTCCGGTCTGACATCGGCAAATTTCACGCGCTTCCAGCTGTCACCGCAGGATGACTTCGCCGTCGCCATCTCGTCATCGCGAAAGAACTATTCGGTAACCGCAAGCGGCAAGTCTGCCGACTTGAGGCCACTTATTGCACGGCTGCGCAGTTCGTCGGCGAAAAACGGCGGAGCGTCGTCCCCATCATCACCCGGCAACGGTGATTTTGGCTCGTTCTCCATCAAGACGCAGCTCGACAAAATTTACGGCTTCAACGATGAGGTGATGAGCAACGTCAATGCGGACATCAATCTGCGCGATGGCAAGCTGCGCACGATCGATCTGAAAGCAGTCACCAGTCGGGGACAGGCTCTGGTGGCGCAAACCATCAATCGCGGCGATGGCGGTACCATCAATCTCACCAGCAGTGACGCAGGCTCCTTTGCCCGCTTTACCAACCTATACTCGCGCGTTCGTGGCGGCTTGCTCAACCTCGCGCTGACGACAGCCAATGGGAATGACTGGAGCGGCTCTCTCGATTTGCGGAATTTCGCCGTTCTCAACGAAGCCAAGCTTCAGGATATCGTCGCCACGCCGACTGGACAGGATGGCCGAAGCCTTAACACGGCAGTTCGCCGCAACATCGATGTCAGTTCAGAAAAATTCCAGCGCGGGTTCGCACGCGTGGTTTACGTGAGTGGAACCCTTGCCCTCGAAAATGGCGTGATCCGCGGAGAGCAGATTGGCGCGACTTTTCAGGGCATCGTGAAGGATCAGAATGGCAATATGGATATGACGGGAACGTTCATGCCTGCCTATGGTCTCAACCGCCTGTTTGCCGAGTTACCCTTCATCGGAATTTTCCTCGGCAATGGCCGGGATCGCGGTTTGCTGGGCATCACATTCAAGCTTACGGGTCAAACGGATGCGCCACGCCTGGCAATCAACCCATTGTCGCTGATTGCACCCGGCGTGTTCCGCCAGATATTCGAGTTTCAATAAAACCCATCTCGGGGCATCATCCTCTAAAGGCGAGACGTCAAGCAGTTCAACCACATCTGATCTGTTGTCAGCGATCCCGTAGTCTCAGTTCGTCGGTTTGCATTTGGAGCGAACCAAGTGTGGAGAGGAACGTCATTCCGAGCAGGCTCTGGTCCAATTGCCCCTCCTGTGCCACCAGCGCCGACACGTTTTGCCGCACGATCGGGCCGATGGCGATTTCGGACAGGCGCACGGGTGCGGCTGACGTGCGACCGTTGGCGGTCATGACCGTGACTGAATAGGATAGGTTATCCACATTGATTCCGACCGCTTCGGCATCTGCTCTCGCTAGCACTACCGAGCTTGCCCCTGTGTCCACCAGCATATGCACTGTCCCGTCATTGACCTTGGCATCCGTCTCGAAGTGTCCGCTCATGGACTTGTTGAGAATGACTTCCTGTTCGCCATTTTGAGTCGTGACGACAACGGCGCGGCCTGGGATCAATCCCGCCAGAACCCGTTCACCGACACGCTGGAAATCATAGCGATAGAGATAGATCGCAATGAGGCCGAGGATGATGACGAGCCATATGGCGAGTTGACGCACGACCAGTCCCAAACCGCCGCGATTGCCTGCCAATATGCCTGCGGAAAAAAGTGCTGCGATGGGCACGAGATAGACTGCGCGTCCGAATTGCTCATTGTTGATGCCGAAGGTCTGGCCACTGTCATTATTGATAATAAGCAGCGCCAGACCGATGCCGAGCACGAGGAAAACGAAGATCAGTCTGTTCATGCGATCAAAGTCTCCTCGTTGTTCACCGAGCGTCTACCGTCCGATCTCCGGGGCAGATCGTTCATGATCTTTCGCCGCTCATCATCCGTGTATCGTGACCAGTTCATAATTTCGTCAATGCTTCGGTAGCAGCCAGCGCAGGAACCATCAGGCGTGTTCAGTGAGCATATGTTGATACAAGGTGTTTCCATCACTTTATATCTGCACGTCACGCAATGAGAGCAAGTGCGATCAGCATCACAATCTCTGTGATCTGTTGGGTGGCGCCGATGGTATCACCGGTGTGACCATCGATTTTTTGATCGCACAGACGGTTGAAGAGATAGGTGACGCCGAAGGGGACAGCGAGTGCGACGACCAGAAGCAGGGGCTGGAAAAAGGACAAGCAGAGAAAAACTGCGATGCAGAAACCGTAAGTGATCGCACCCTTTCGTTCACGCTCGCCCGGCTGACCCGCCATTGCCGCGCTGCCGCCTTCTCTGGCTGGCGGCAGCGTCTGCCAATGCCAGACCATCAGGCCACGGCTTAAACAGGCTGTCGCAATCAGGCAGGCTGCTACGGCAAGGGGTGAAAGTTCACGCATCAGGGCGGCAATGGCTGCTGCCCTGATGAGGAACGACAGCACCAACGCAATCGCTCCATAGGTGCCAATGCGGCTGTCCTTCATAATGTCGAGCGCGCGTTGTTTCGTTCTGCCGCCACCAAAACCGTCTGCTGTGTCTGCAAGCCCGTCCTCGTGCAGTGCGCCGGTCATCAAGGTGGCGACACTAAGAACGATGGCGGCGGACATCAACGGGTCTGCATCCAGCCATGTGAGAAATGCCGCCAAACAGGCCGCAGGCAGCGCGATCAGAAAGCCCGCGACGGGGAAGGCACGTACCATCTGGCCCAGCGGGCGCTGGTCGTCTTCGAAGAAGATGTCGTTTACGGGAATGCGGCTGAGAAAACTCAGCGAGCGCATCATATCCGTCAGAAAATCCCCGGCCCGCAATCGTCTCTCCTTTAGTTGAGGAGGCGCTTGTTGCATTTGAGGTTGTTCCTCCGCGCATCCCCGATTATGAGAAGCGCAACAAAGACCGATTTGCCGGAAAACACAAGCGCCCGGCACCACCAGAAAGACCGATATCATGAGCATGAGCGGACTGCCTTTTGACGATTTTCGGACGCTTTTGCGCGACCTTCCAGGCCCGGACACCTTCGCGCTCGTGGCCGCCAAAGAGCGTAACGCGCAACTGACCAAGCCTGCTGGCTCGCTGGGGCGTCTGGAAGAGATCGCCATGTGGTTGGCCGCGTGGTCCGGTCGTGCACCTGCCGTCAACCGCCCTTTGGTGGCGATTTTTGCTGGAAACCACGGTGTTACCAGGCATGGCGTCACACCTTATCCGTCGTCGGTGACACAGCAGATGGTGGAAAACTTCGCCGCCGGTGGTGCCGCCATAAACCAAATTTGCGTGACGCATGATCTGGGCCTGAAGATTTTCGATCTGGCGCTGGATTACCCCACCGGTGACATCACCACCGAGCCGGCTTTGTCCGAGCGCGATTGCGCAGCCACGATGGCATTCGGGATGGAAGCAATAGCCGGTGGCACCGATCTTCTCTGCATCGGTGAAATGGGCATCGGCAACACGACCATTGCCGCTGCGATCAATCTCGCACTCTATGGCGGTACGGCGGAAGAGTGGACCGGACCGGGCACTGGCTCCGAAGGCGATGTGATGGCGCGCAAGATTGCTGCTGTGAAAGCAGCCGTGGAGTTCCACAAAGACCATCTGTCCGATCCGCTGGAGATCATGCGCCGTCTCGGTGGACGTGAAATCGCGGCAATGGCCGGTGCCATTCTGGCCGCGCGTGTCGAGAAAATCCCGGTTCTGATCGATGGTTATGTGGCAACCGCCGCCGCCGCACTCTTGAAAGCGGCCAATCCTGCCGCGCTCGATCATTGCCTCATTGGCCATGTCTCCGGCGAGCCCGGGCATCTGGCCGCTGTCGAAAAGCTTGGCAAGACGCCACTTCTCGCACTTGGAATGCGTCTGGGCGAAGGCACGGGTGCAGCACTTGCCGCTGGCATCGTCAAAGCCGCAGCAGCCTGCCATTCCGGTATGGCAACCTTCGCCGCCGCGGGTGTCGATACTCGTACAGACCACTGAGGTCGCCATGGATAAGCCGAACACCCCACAGCAGCCAGAACCGGTTTTCCACAAGGAGACCGGGTTTCGACATCTCTTCGCCGCAGCGCGTTATTCCGCTCAGGGGCTTTCACGCCTATGGAAAGAAGCGGCCTTCAGACATGAGGTTCTGGCCTTCGGTGCCGGACTTGTGCTGCTGGGAGTCATTGGCGCGCCAGTTGCGCATTATCTGATATTCACGGTTCTGATGCTTTTGCTGTTTTCCGTCGAATCCCTCAATACTGCCATCGAAGAAATCGTTGATCGCGTCTCGCCGGAATTTTCGTCGGCGGCGCGTCATGCCAAGGATCTCGGGTCATTCGCGGTATTTTGCCTTTTGCTGGCGAATGGCGGCTTTGTCCTCTATTCGCTTGTCAGCACGATGTTGTTTTCATCCATTGCGATTTAGGCGAAAGACCGTTTGCGCGGTTGAACCACCTGCACGTCTTCAACGGCCGGAATACTTTGCAGCACGCGTTTTGCCGGCAGAATGGCAATCACTTCCGTCCCTTCACGCAGCTTTGATTTCAACACGAACTGACCGTCATGCTTGGCCAGAATGGCCTGGACGATGGGGAGGCCAAGGCCTGTACCCTGTTCCGCGCTCTTGATTGCAATGGAGCCCTGACCGAAGGCCGACAGAACGACTGGAATTTCCTCTTCAGGAATGCCGGGACCGTTATCCTTAATCGACACATATTGCCCGCCGCCTGCCGTCCAGCCAGCCTTGATACGGATTTCCCCGCCTTGAGGGGTGAATTTTACCGCGTTGGACAGCAGGTTGAGGATGACCTGACGGATTGCTTTTTCATCTGCCCATACGTGGGGCAGGGTGGTTTCGAACTGCTGCGAAATGCGAATATTCTTGCCGCGTGCCCTCAGCTGGATCATGCCGACGCAATCATCCGCTATTTCCAGAAGCGCTACGGCTTCTTCATGCAGATCGTAGCGACCCGCTTCGATGCGGGACAGATCGAGGATTTCGTTGATGAGGTCCAATAGATGCTGACCGGAGCGGTGAATATCCCCGGAATACTCCTTGTAGAGGGGGTTATTCAACGGTCCCAAAACCTCCGATGCCATGACCTCGGAAAATCCGAGAATAGCATTCAGCGGTGTCCGCAATTCGTGAGACATTGAAGCGAGGAAGCGGGATTTGGCCATATTGGCCTCTTCGGCGCGCCGTCGGGCTTCATCCGACATGGATTTCGCGACTTCCAGCTCCGCAATCAGGTCGTCTTTTTCGGACTGGAACGATAGAAGCTTCAGGTTGGTCAGATAGAGCCGCTTCGTTACGTGGTGGCAAAACAGCATTCCCAGAGCAAACATCAACGCAAGGCCGATTTCCATCGGGTTACGAGACAGGGCGGCGGTGACGCTGAGCGCGACGAGCACAGGCAGAAACGTCATCAAAGTCGCGCGCCGCAGCAGAAAGTTTGAAGTCGCGGTAATCGATAGGGCGATCAGAAGGGTCGCGCCCTTGTAGAACGTAATGAGCGACGCATCACCCGTCTCTATTGTCTGGAGCGCAAACAGGACCCAGACGAGACCTATGACGATTTGCGTGGTGAGAAAGATATTGTGCCATGCCGGGAGATTGGAGGCGTTGACCTCCCGGTGGGAAGCCCTGCGCGCAAAGATCAGCGCCAGCGCATGCGCTGTTAGAGCCAGCACGGCCCAGCCGAGAGTTTGCGGGTCACGACTGATGTAGATGCCCACGCCCGTTGCGAGAACGATGAACAAAGGCATGATCGTCGCGCTCTGCAAAGTCTCCGCAATATGCATTTGCAGCATGTCGCGTTCGAAGACGTTAGTACCCACGGGGCCATATTGCAAGCGCTCACGCGTCAACTTCACCGTCTCGAAGACGGCCTTGTTGCGCCGCGTCCGTGACCGGTCGACGATGTTCTTGTCCGCAGTGGTGCTAGCGCTTTTACTCATCGACACAACGCTGGTGATCTAAAGACTTGCAGCCTAGTGGCAAATTCTTAAGAAGATGCTGCGGTTAAAGGATTTGTTTGCCATTTCTGAAAAGGGTTTATTGGTACATGAGAGAGGCCTCACGTAAGCCCTTGCGATTTCTGAAGGACGGCATCATCGCAGCTCTCATTCTGGTGATGGGCACGCTGATTGCCGCGAAGCTTGATGGCGTGAGCCAGGAGCGTTTTACCGGTCAGTTCAACGCGGTGGATGGTGACACTCTGGCCTTCGGTGGCGAACGTTTTCGCCTCATCGGTATCGATGCGCCGGAGATGGGTCAAAGCTGTATGCGTGATGGCGCAGAGTGGCCATGTGGCCCTGAAGCCAAGGACTATCTGAAGACACTGCTGCGAACCGGTACGGTCGAATGCTCCGGAAAAGATAAAGACCGGTATAAGCGTCTGCTGGTACGATGTTCGGCAGGTGGCGAGGACATCGCTGGCGACATGGTTGCGGCAGGGTTTGCAGTGACGACTGAATATTTCCTGTTTTCCCGTGAGCAGGCGTCGGCGCAGAATCGGCGGGCAGGAGTCTGGGCGGGAACGTTTGAAAACCCAAGGGACTGGCGCAGAGAGCACAAAGCCGCTGACATGGAGGTTCCTCTCGCTGGTGTGATCGGACTGGTCCGTCATATTCTTGGCTGGTAGACTTTTTCAATGTCAAAAAAACCAGCTCAAGAGCAGATCAAGGTCTTGCGGCAGGCCGTTGCCAAATGTCGCATCTGCCGCGATGAGCCGCTTAAGGGCGATGCGGATCGCCTACCGCACGAGCCGCGTCCAGTCGCTGTTATTTCCAGTATCGCGAAAATACTCATTGCGGGCCAAGCACCCGGACTGCGGGTTCACGAAAGCGGCTTGCCGTTTAACGATGCGTCGGGCAACCGTTTGCGCGAATGGCTCAGCGTCGATCGTGAGACGTTTTACAATGCCGACAACTTCGCCATCGTGCCGATGGGCTTTTGTTTTCCGGGCTATGATGCCAAGGGCAGCGATTTGCCACCGAGGCTGGAATGTGCGCCCCGCTGGCGCGAGACTGTCATGCAGGCGATGCCGCAAATCGAATTGGTTATCGCGATTGGTCAGTATGCACAAAGCTGGCATTTGGGGTCGCGACGGATGAAGACGATGACGGAAACGGTGCAGAACTGGCAGACCTACCGATACACCAACCAGGGTATTCAGATTCTTCCTTTACCGCACCCCAGCTGGCGCAACAGCGCGTGGCTCAAGAAAAATCCATGGTTCGAAGAAAATCTCTTGCCCATCCTGCGTCAGGATGTGGAAAGGCTTCTTTTCTGAAACAAATTTCTTTTTTTCTCTTTTATTTCGTGTAGAAAGAGGAAAATAATTCCGGAGGAGAGAAGATTGGACCGTCTCGACCGTAAAATTCTACGCATTCTGCAAGAAGATTCCACATTGGCTGTTGCTGACCTCGCCAAGAAGGTTGGGCTTTCCACAACACCTTGCTGGCGTCGTATCCAGAAAATGGAAGAAGACGGTGTCATCCGTCGCCGTGTCGCACTTCTCGATCCCGGCAAAGTCAATACCAAGGTCACGGTGTTCGTGTCCATTCGAACCGCGTCGCACTCCATCGAGTGGCTGAAGCGCTTTTCCGAAGTCGTCTCCGAATTCCCCGAAGTGGTCGAGTTCTACCGCATGAGCGGCGACGTTGATTATCTGCTGCGCGTGGTCGTGCCGGATATTGCGGCCTATGACGCTTTTTATAAGCGGATGATCGCGAAGATCGAAATCCGTGACGTGTCGTCTGTTTTCGCGATGGAGCAGATTAAATACACCACGGAATTGCCGCTGGACTACATGCAATTGGACAACGCCAAGTCCGGTGACGATTCGTAAGCGTGTTTGCGCTTCTTCAAATATGGCGCACTCTTTTAACGACCGTCATGCCGGGGCAGGCCAGGCATGACGGATTGGTTTTCATCCCTTGAATTTCGCAATGACCAGGTGACCCGGCGTCGGGTGCCCATCCTGCATGCGAACATTGATGTCGGTCACTTCGATGATCTCAAAACCGGTCGCTGCGAGCCGTTCGCGGACGTAGGTCTCGGAGTGAGCGAAACGCTGATGCGGGCCGACCATGTAGGAGCGGTTAGCTAAAACGTCTTCCGGCAGCGTTTCGGAAGAGAAAATGAACAGGCCACCTGCGACCATGTTTTCCGCAGCACCAAAGAAGATCGGCTCCAGTGCACCGAGATAAGGTAGGACATCGGTCGCGGTGATCAGATCGAATGGCGCGTCGTCATTGTCTTCCAGAAAGTCTTCGACCTCGGCGACGTAGAGCGTCTCGTAGAGTTCTTTTTCATGGGCGATTTCGACCATGTTTTCAGAGATGTCGATACCCGTAATATCGTCTGCCATGTCGCGCAGGGCTTCACCGGTCAAACCCGTTCCGCAGCCCAGGTCCAGCACGCGCTTGAAGGGTCCGAGTTCCCGCGCTTGAAGACGCTGCCGAACGATCATCGGCACGGCATAACCAAGTTGCTCGACCAGAATATCTTCAAAGGCTTCCGCCTGCTGGTCGAATAGAGTTTCGACATAGGCGTCCGGCGCCTTCGACGGTGTATCGCCGCGTCCCATGGACGCGATACGCACGGCAGCACCACCATGATCTTCGGGATCGATAGCCAGAACCTCTTCGTAAGCCTTGACCGCAGCGTCAATGTCACCCGCCTTTTCCAGTGCCAATGCACGGTTATAGGCTTCGGCTAAGGCTTCTTCATCGATCTTCTGGTTCGTCATAGCTGGCATCCGGGCTTTCGTGAAAATTCGAAGCCTGCTTAAGCCGCAACGCCGCGCCGTGCAATCCTTGTTTTGTCAGTGCAGAATGAACTCGCCCTTCAGCGAGCGCCACTCTTGGGCCGAAATCAGTTTGCGGTGGACATAGCGAACGGAATGCAGTGGCCCGTCCAGCTTTTCCTGCCAGAATTTGAGAAAGCCGCGCATTTCAGGAAAATCCGGTGCCAGATCGTAATTCTGCCAGAGGTATGTTTGCAGAACGACTGGATGGTCCGGCATACGGTACAAGATTTCGGCTGTGGTCATGCCGTAGCCCTTCAGCATCATTTCCATATCTTGGTTCATGCTGGCTGCTCCCTTTTTGTTGGTCGCTGGCGCCACAAATGGTGCCTATCAACATGGGAACACGGCATGGTTAACCGAACCTTACCGGCTATGCAGATATGTCAAGAATTTGTCATATTTTCAATATGTTAGCACTCGAATTTAAAGAGTGCTGCCTAAGCCGTCTATCTTTTTAGATGCCGTGTCAGCCTAGCTTCCAGCGCTGCCCAGATGTGACGCAATATTTCTACGATGGAGAGATAGAAAATCGCAGCCCACAGGTAAGCCTGATAGTCGAAGGTGCGCGAGAAGGCGTAGCGGGTCTGTCCCATAAGGTCGAAGACAGTGACGATGGAGACGACAGCCGAGCCCTTGATCATCAGAATGATCTCGTTGCCGTAAGGGCGCAGCGCCACGATCATGGCCTGCGGGAGGACGACTTTCCAGAAGGTTATAGCCTTGGAGATACCAAGCGAGGCGGCACCTTCATGCTGACCTCTTGGAACACTCTGGATCGCGCCGCGTAGAATTTCCGCCTGATAGGCTGCTGTATTCAGCGTCAGGGAAAGAAGTCCGCAATACCAGGCTTCACGGAAGAACCACCACAATCCAACCTCTTGCAGTTCTGGCCGAAAGCTACCGAGCCCGTAATAAATCAGGAACAATTGGGCCAGCAACGGGGTGCTGCGAAACAGATAGACATAGGAATAAGCCAGCGCACCGATAATCCGGTTTGGTGACATGCGGGCAAAGGCAAGCGGCAGCGATAGAAGTGCGCCGAGAACGATCGACGTACCGACCAATGTTATTGTGGTGATCAGGCCATCGATATAACGCGGACCGTAGCGGGTGAATTTGTCCAGATCCCAGCCAACGATCATGGAATACAAGAGGCCGAGACCCAGCAACAGCCAAAGCCCCGTCACTGTGTAACCCGCGATCTTGGAAATCGACAGTGGTTTTGCCACCGATAGTGGAGCAGGGCGGGGTGGAATCAATTTCTCGGCGTGGCTCATCGTTTAGCCTCCGATCGGCGCGACCAGCGGTCGATAAAGCCAAGACCGAAGGATGAAAGGAGCGCGAGGACGAGATAGAGCAGGCAGGCGATGCCATAGAAGAAGAAGGCTTCCTTGCTGACGCGTGCTGCAATGCCCGTCTGGCGCAAAATATCCGACAAGCCGATTATCGAGACGTAGGACGTGTCCTTGAGAAGAATCATCCACAGGTTCGTCATCCCCGGCAGTGCGATGCGCACGAGCTGTGGAATGATGATGAGAACCATTGTTCGGCTGCGTGGAATTCCCAGCGCATCGCCTGCCTCATATTGTCCCTTTGGAATGGCACGAAATGCCGAAAGCAGCACTTCCGACGCATAGGACGAAAACACAACCGACAAGGCGATCATGCCTGCAACAAAGGCATTGATCTCTATCGGGCCGGTGATTCCGACGTAACTGCCGACTGACTGCAACAGCATCTGGATGCCGTAATAGACGATGAACAGCGTCAGCAATTCCGGCAGGCCACGGAAAATCGTGGTGTAGATACCAGCAGCCAGCCGCAGCGACTTTTCTTCGGATTGCGCGGCAAGTGCGATCAGAAAGCCGATGATGAGACCAATAGGCAAGGTCGCCAGTGCCACGGAAATGGTGACCTTGACGCCGAAAGCGATTTCATCGCCCCAGCCCGCATCGCCGCAGGCTACGAGTGTTCCGTTGCCGAGGAGAGAGAAAATGCCAGCTGGCCCACAAAGGGGATCGAACAGATACGTCAAATAGGTCCAGAACGAACCTATGGCGGAAAATGCTCCGCTCATGCCAATTTCCCCTGCGGTCTTCGCCGCTTGTCTCGTATTATTTTATCTGTTTGTTCTCAAACAAAAATGGCGGGAGGGCAAGCCTCCCGCCACAATATTTCAACAGGCAAATGGCTTACTTGCCGTAGACGTCGAAATCGAAATACTTGTCGTTGATTTTTTTGTATTCGCCGTTAGCACGAATTGCCGCAATTGCTGCGGTCAACTTGTCTGCCAGCGCGGTATCGCCCTTGCGAACTGCAATGCCAGCGCCCTGACCGTTGATTTCTTCATCAACAGGCATTGGCGTGAGGATTTTGCAGCAAGCGCCTGCATCGGATTTCACCCATTCGCTGAGAACAACGATATCATCGATGACACCATCGATACGACCGTTGGTGATGTCGAGCTTGTATTCGTCAGCCGTCGGATAGAGCTTCAGCTCCGAATCCGCCAGATGCTTTTCGGCATAGTTTGCGTGGGTGGTGGAACCCTGCGCGCCGATGGTCTTGCCCTTCAGGTCTTCCACCGATTTGACGGTGCTATCCTTTGGTACGGCGATCGCTGGAGGCGTGTTGTAGTACTTCTTCGAGAAGTCGACCTTCTCGAGACGTTCCGGTGTAATCGACATGGAGGCGACGATGGCATCGAACTTCTTGGCCTGGAGGGCAGGGATGATTCCGTCCCAGTCATTCGTTACGAAGGTGCACTCTGTCTTCATTTCTACGCACAGTGCCTTGGCAATGTCGATGTCGAAGCCGGTCAGTGTGCCGTCTGCTTCAAGAACGTTGAAGGGTGGGTAGGCACCTTCCGTGCCGATGACCAGCTTGTCCTGCGCCATGGCGGCGCCGGAGAACAGCGACATCGCGGCAATGGATGCAGCAGCGAGCAGACGGGTGGAAATACGCATTTCGATCCTCTCTTTCGGCGAGTCTTCCGCACAGTTTGTTTGTGTTTTCTGAGCGGTAAATGTTTCGCGCAGCCAATCGCCCGAAGGGAGTAGAGGCAACGCTTGGCGGATAGTCTTACCCTTGTCTTTAAAATGCAACCCCAATCGTTTCGCAGTGCAAGAAAGGCCACAATCGCTTCACGAAATTGCCTAGATCTGTTCATTTCCGGTACAGACCGGGTTGGTCATGATGGGAACAACGTTGCGGTTCAGGCGTTGTTCACCGCCTGCATGTGCAGACTGTTTTTCGCACGCTGCAATACAAGCGATAAAAGACGATCACTAGGTGAGGTACTATAATGCTGAAGAAGAACAAGCTGCTGACCGGGGTGGTTTTCCCCCTGATGTCTTTTGCGATTGCAATAGATCCTGCATTTGCAGCATCTGTTACAGGCGCAGGCGCGTCTCAATACTCGTCGCAGCAGGCTGTAACACATACCGGCAATAGCCAGATGCTGCTGGCACAGGCTGAGCCGACCCCGGAAGAGCTGCCCAAAAAGCGCCAGCAGGAACAGCAGGCTGAGCCCGAGCAGCCGAAGGCGGAGCAGCCGAAGGAAGAAGCACCCCGCCCGCGTCGCGAAGCAGCACCCGAGGCCGCTCCCGAACCCAAGAGGCAGCCAGAGCCGAAGGCAGAGCCAGAACAGCCACGTCCTCGCCGTGAAGCCGCGCCTGAAGGTGCAGCAGAGCCGCAGAAGGAACCGCAGCAGCGACCACGCCGCGAGGCGCAGCCCGACGCCGCCCCCGCGCAGGCACAGCCAGAGCAGCAACAGGAACGTCCACGTCGACCCAAGCCTGACGCAGCAGCGCAAGACGCTGCTCAACCCGAGCAGCAGAAAGAGCGTCCACGTCGTCCAAAGCCTGATCAGCCACCAGCCGCCGAAGAACAGCAAAAGCCTGCCGCAGACGGAGAGCGTCCGCGCGACCCGCAGGCAAAACAGCCAGCCGCTGGTGAAGTTGCGCCTGAAAAGCCAGTGACGCCGGGAAAGAAGCCCGCAGCGCCAGAGCCTGACGTCAAGGCCGCACCGGTGCCGACCGAACCACCTACACCAGGCAAGGCCCCTGAGCCAAAAGAGCAACCAAACCCTGCACCGGGCCAGCAGCCTTCCGAACAGCAGCGTCCACCACGTGCCCAGAACGGCGAGCAGCCGCCATTGCCGACTGAGCCTAAACTTGAAAATGGTGCAGCCACCGGGCAGGCCCCTGCAGGCGAACCCGTTCCCCAGCAAGTCGTAACACCTCAGCAGGAAGCGCCGCCAACCACAAAGCAGGAACTGGACAAAGCCCGCGCTGTGGCCAAGGACCCATCCAAATCCGCCGATACGGTTATTCTACCGGTAGACAAGGGCGCTGCCGTTCTAGACAGCGACAAGGAAGCGGAACGTTCTGGGAACCAGCAGTCCCGCGATCAGCGTCGCCAGGAACGTGAAGCGGTTCAGGACTTCAAGGTGCCGACGTCGGATGCCGAAGCCCAGTCCCGTCGTGGCGAAAAAAATGCACCGCAGATCAACATTCAGGCCATCACCAACATTCAAGGTGAGCGGATCAACGAACGCCCCGAATACGATCGCCCGGATGGCGTGCGTGAGTGGCAGCCGCGTGATATGCCGCGTGGTGGTCCACGCGACCGCGATATGGGCGACCGCGTCTTCCTGCAATTCGGTGACCGTGTCGTCGTTCGTGGCAACGACAATGACCGCTTCATTCGTGATGGCGCCAAGCCGTACTACGAACGTCTGCCAGATGATCGTTACCGCGAAACCATCGAGCGTCCCGATGGCACGCAGGTCGTGACCGTGCGTAACCGCTACGGCGACGTCATCCAGCGCTCGCGTATTGACAGCCGTGGTCGTGAATATGTGCTGTTCTATGCGCCTGAACTCGTCGATCAGCCCGACCGCGAATACGTCTATCGCGACCCGGGCCTCGATCTGCCGCCGATGCGCCTGCGTATTCCGGTTGACGACTACATTATCGACACGTCCAGCGAACCCGATCGCGATTATTATCGCTTCCTGGAACAGCCTCCGGTCGAGCCTGTGGAGCGTGTGTATACCATGGATGAAGTTCGCTACTCTGCTCGTATTCGTGACAAGGTCCGCCGTATCGACCTCGACACGATTACCTTTGCGACTGGTAGTGCCGAAATTCCGATGAGCCAGGCGCAGTCACTGCGCAAGGTGGCAGACGCCATCAGCAAGGTGCTGAAGAACAATCCGGCGGAAACCTTCCTCATCGAAGGCCATACCGATGCCGTGGGCAACGATGAAAGCAACCTCGTTCTTTCCGACGAACGCGCTGCATCGGTCGCCAACGTCATGACTGATGTTTACGGTATTCCGCCCGAAAACCTGACGACGCAGGGTTACGGCGAGCGCTTCCTGAAAGTTCAGACGCTTGCAGCATCGCAGGAAAATCGACGCGTTACGATCCGTCGTATCACGTCGCTCGTGAAGCCTGTCGCGCAGAACTAAGCGGGCTGTACGCACAAAAAAAGCCCGGAACCGAGAGGTTCCGGGCTTTTTTTGTGGTCGAAGGCTTAACCTAGCGCAACCGCAATCTCAGCAGCAAGGCGAGCATTGTTGCGAACCAGAGCGATATTCGTTTCAAGGCTTCGGCCTTCTGTAATCTCAAATATTTTGGACAGAAGATAAGGCGTCACCGACTTGCCGCTGATCTCGTCTTCCTCAGCATGGGACAAAGCACGCTGAATGTAGAATTCCATTTCCTCGCTGGAAATCTCATCTTCTTCCGGCACCGGGTTGGCAACCAGCATGCCGCCCGCAATGCCCAATTGTTCGCGGGTGGTCTGGAAGTTTGCGATCGCAGCGGGGCTATTGAGCGAGAGCGGGCTTTTCAGGCCAGAAGCGCGCGACCAGAAGGCTGGGAACTCGGTGGAGCCGAACGTCACAACGGGAACGCCCTGTGTTTCCAGAACTTCCAGCGTTTTGGGAATATCGAGGATCGCCTTTGCGCCCGCGCAGACAACGATCACGCCTGTCCTGGCGAGCTCGGTCAAATCGGCGGAAATATCGAAACTTTCTTCCGCGCCGCGATGCACACCGCCGATGCCGCCTGTCGCAAATACCTTGATACCGGCATAGTCTGCAGCGATCATGGTTGCGGCAACCGTCGTCGCGCCGGTGCGGCGCTCCGCAATGGCGAAAGCGATATCGGCGCGCGAAACCTTCATTGCATCTGTCGTCTGTGCCAGTGCCTCCAGTTCATGCTTTTCCAGCCCGATATGCAGCGTACCATGAAGGACCGCGATGGTTGCTGGAACAGCGCCTTGGTCACGAATGATCTGTTCCACGGATTCGGCCATCTGGATGTTGCCGGGATAGGGCATGCCATGGGTAATGATGGTGGATTCGAGCGCAACGATAGGCGCGCCGCGCTGTTTTGCGGCGGCAACTTCTTTGGAATAGGCGATGGAAAGAAGCGCGGGCTGTGATTTTGTCATTGTCTTATCCGGGTTTATTTAAACGATCTCTTCACAACATTTCGGCCGATGGCACAAGAGCCAGCATGGCGTTCAATGTTGCAGCAGAAAGCTCTGTTGCAGTGGCGTAAGGTGATTGTACCGTGATAGCCGCTGCCGCTGCTCCATGACGCAGAGCCTCACCAATTGATTTGCCGTCCCCAATCGCAGCAAGATAACCAGATGCCATGGCATCACCGGCACCTGTTACATCCTGCACATCTTCAATGAGCGGCGGGTGGAGAATGGCCGTTTCCTTTTCAGAAAACGCTACGACGTGCCGGGCACCACTGGTTATAACACCACCGCGTAGACCAATCGCCCTGAGATGCCTCGGCCACTCTCGCACATCGTTTACGTCGGTACCCGTCAGCGCGCGCGCTTCAGCTTCATTCATGAACAGCATGTGGATATCGGGTAGGGCGGCCTTCAGCCTCACGGCTTTGGCAGGGGATATGGCGATGGCAGCCAGCATCTTTTCGCAAGCGCGCGCGGAAACACCGACAGCGCGCAGTGTATCGTCTGGCAGGTTCGCATCACACAAAATGATGTCGCTAGCCATGATGGCATCGCGCACGGCGCGCACGCGCAGGCGGCGCGGTGTGAACAGCTTGTAGAGGTCCATGTCGGCTATGGCAATAACGAGATTTCCATCTCGTTCAAGAATGGCGGTATAGCTGGGGGTGCTGCGATCCAGAAATGTGAAAGGAGTATCCTCCACGCCTGCCTCGAGTGCGGCAGCGGCAACAGTTTCGCCATTGGAATCACCGCCGCGTGGGGCGATAATCCTGACCATGAAACCAAGGCGTGCCAGATTGCGTGCCGCGTTGAACCCGCCACCGCCCGCTTCTTCCATCCATGAGCCGGGATTGCTGGCGCCCGCGACTGTTTCCGCCTCGATCATGCCCCGTCGGTCAATATGCGCGCCGCCCAGAACGAGTATTTTATTCACGTCAAACTTCCTCTCCGGATCGGTGACCGACATTCCGATTCGTGCATCTCTTGTATTGAAAACCGTTCCATATCAGTCATTTTTTCCACAAGATGAAAAGAAAAACAAAAGTAGAACAAAGGACTTATCCATATTTGTTTTCAATATGATGCTACCGGCTTGTGGCATGAGAACAAATAAAGTACAAAACGGTCACAGAGAGCTTCATTGCCTGTGCGGCTTCAATAACCTAAAGGTGGTTTTCAGATGGCACAAAATTCTTTGCGTCTTGTAGAGGACAAAGCAGTGGATAAAAGCAAGGCACTGGAAGCGGCGCTTTCCCAGATCGAACGTTCGTTCGGCAAGGGATCGATCATGAAGCTCGGTTCCAATGAAAGTATCGTCGAGGTCGAGACCATTTCTACGGGCTCGCTCAGCCTTGATGTCGCACTTGGTATTGGCGGTCTGCCCAAGGGCCGTATCATTGAAATTTATGGACCGGAAAGCTCCGGTAAGACAACGCTTGCTTTGCAGACGATTGCTGAAGCGCAGAAAAAGGGCGGTATTTGCGCATTTGTGGATGCCGAACATGCGCTTGATCCGGTCTATGCCCGCAAGCTCGGCGTCGATCTTCACAACCTGCTGATTTCGCAGCCGGACACAGGTGAACAGGCGCTCGAAATCACCGATACGCTGGTGCGCTCCGGTGCCGTTGACGTTCTGGTCATCGACTCCGTTGCGGCCTTGACGCCGCGTGCGGAAATTGAAGGCGAAATGGGCGATAGTCTTCCGGGCCTTCAGGCTCGCTTGATGAGCCAGGCGCTGCGCAAGTTGACGGCTTCGATTTCCAAGTCGAAGACCATGGTCATCTTCATCAACCAGATACGTATGAAGATCGGCATTTCCTACGGTTCGCCTGAAGTTACGACGGGCGGCAACGCGCTGAAGTTCTACGCTTCGGTACGCCTTGACATTCGCCGCATCGGTGCCGTCAAGGATCGCGAAGAAGTCGTTGGCAACCAGACGCGCGTCAAGGTTGTCAAGAACAAGATGGCACCTCCTTTCAAGCAGGTCGAATTCGACATCATGTATGGCGAAGGCGTTTCCAAGACCGGCGAGTTGGTGGATCTAGGCGTGAAGGCCGGTCTGGTCGAAAAGGCCGGCGCTTGGTTCTCCTACAAGAGCCAACGTCTGGGGCAGGGCCGTGAGAACGCGAAAACCTTCCTGAAGGAAAATCCAGCGGTGGCGGAGGAGATCGAACTGGCGCTTCGCCAGAACGCTGGTCTGATTGCTGAAAAGTTCCTCCAGAATGGTGGACCTGAAGCGGATGCCGACGGTGTTGATCCTGAAGCATGATCTGCCGTTGCCGAACGTAGAGTGAGGCAATATTTGATCGTTTGAAGACAAAGGTCGTGCGATTGTGTCGCGCGGCCTTTATTTGTGCTGTAACCCCACCCTCTTTGGCTGGACAGGCAGGGTGGCGAGCGATAAAAGCCAGTGTTTTTTATGCTATGGCCGCGGTATCGCGTGGAAATGAAGGACTTCTGATGAGCGGTGTAAATGAAATCCGGTCGACCTTCCTCGACTACTTCAAGAAGAACGGTCACGAGATCGTGCCATCCAGCCCGCTCGTTCCGCGCAACGACCCGACGTTGATGTTCACGAATGCCGGCATGGTTCAGTTCAAGAACGTTTTCACCGGATTGGAGAGCCGCCCCTATTCCACGGCAGCGTCGTCGCAGAAATGCGTGCGCGCAGGGGGCAAGCACAACGACCTCGACAATGTCGGCTATACCGCACGTCACCACACCTTTTTTGAAATGCTCGGAAACTTTTCCTTTGGCGACTACTTCAAGGAAGAGGCGATCACGCACGCCTGGAACCTGATCACCAAGGAATTCGGTATCGACAAGAACCGTCTGCTGGTGACTGTATATCATACCGATGACGAAGCCTTTAACCTCTGGAAGAAGATCGCTGGTTTTTCCGACGATCGCATCATTCGCATCCCGACCAGCGACAATTTCTGGGCGATGGGTGATACCGGTCCGTGCGGTCCCTGCTCGGAAATCTTCTATGACCATGGCGATCATATCTGGGGCGGACCTCCCGGTTCCGCAGATGAAGATGGTGACCGGTTCATCGAAATCTGGAACCTCGTTTTCATGCAGTATGAACAGGTGTCCAAGGAAGAGCGCATCAACCTGCCGCGTCCATCTATCGATACCGGCATGGGGCTTGAGCGTATTTCTGCGCTGCTTCAAGGCAAGCATGACAATTACGACACCGACCTGTTCCGCGCATTGATTTCGGCCTCCGTCGAAGCGACCGGCGTTCCAGCCGAAGGCGAAAACCGCGCGAGCCACCGCATCATTGCCGACCATCTGCGCTCCACCGCGTTCCTCATTGCAGATGGCGTTCTGCCATCGAATGAAGGTCGCGGCTACGTTCTGCGTCGCATCATGCGCCGCGCCATGCGTCATGCAGAATTGCTGGGTTCGCGCGAGCCACTAATCTGGAAGCTGCTGCCTGCACTTATTCAGCAGATGGGCCGGGCCTATCCGGAATTGGTACGTGCGGAGGCGCTGATTTCCGAAACGATGAAACTGGAAGAAACGCGGTTCCGCAAGACGCTTGCGCGTGGCCTTACGTTGCTGTCCGATGCCACATCGACGCTCCATAAGGGCGATATGCTGGACGGGGAAACCGCTTTCAAGCTTCACGACACCTACGGTTTCCCCCTAGACCTGACGCAGGACGCACTTCGCGCCCGCGAAATCGGCGTTGATGTCTCAGGCTTTACCGACGCGATGGAGCGCCAGAAGGCCGAGGCACGCTCACACTGGACCGGCTCCGGCGACAAGGCGACAGAAACCGTCTGGTTCGAGCTCAAGGAAAAGCACGGCGCCACCGAGTTTCTGGGCTACGACACCGAGACCGCAGAAGGCGTGGTTCTCGCCATCGTCAAGGACGGCAAGTCGGTGGAGAGCGCTTCTGATGGCGAAACTGTCCAGATCGTCGTCAACCAGACGCCGTTCTACGGCGAGTCCGGTGGACAAATGGGCGATACCGGTATCATCTCGTCCGACGAGGGCACCTTTACGGTCACCGATACCCACAAGAAAGGCGAGGGCCTGTTTGCGCATATCGGCTCCATCTCCAAGGGCAACATCAAGGTTGGTGACGAGGTTGAATTGACCGTCGATCATGACCGTCGCTCGCGTCTGCGCGCCAACCATTCGGCCACCCACCTGCTGCACGAAGCGCTGCGAGAAGTGCTCGGCACACACGTTGCCCAGAAGGGTTCCTTGGTGGCTCCTGAGCGTCTGCGCTTCGACGTCTCTCACCCCAAGCCCATGTCGGCGGAAGAGTTGAAGATCGTCGAGGATATGGCCAACGAAATCATCCTGCAAAACTCACCTGTCGTCACGCGTCTGATGAGCGTCGATGATGCCATTGCCGAAGGTGCGATGGCGCTGTTCGGTGAAAAATATGGTGATGAAGTCCGAGTTGTGTCGATGGGCACCGGCATTCACGGCGCCAAGGCCAACCGTCCTTATTCCGTCGAACTTTGCGGTGGCACGCATGTTGCAGCGACTGGCCAGATCGGTCTCGTGCGCGTTCTCGGCGATAGCGCTGTGAGTGCAGGTGTGCGCCGTATCGAGGCGGTAACTGGCGCAGGGGCTCTTGCCTATCTGGCCGAGCAGGATGATCGCGTCAAGGCGCTGGCATCGTCGTTGAAGGTTCAGCCCGCAGAGGTCCTGACCCGCGTTGAAAGCCTGATGGATGAACGCAAGAAGCTTGAACGTGAACTGGCGGACGCCCGCCGCAAACTGGCCATGGGTGGCGGCTCAGTGGAAGGTTCTGCTGGCGACGTTAAAGACGTCGGCGGAGTGAAGTTCCTTTCCAAATCCATGTCGGGTATCGATGCGAAAGATCTCAAAAGTCTCGCCGACGAAGCCAAGACCAGCCTTGGCTCCGGCGTCGTGTTGCTGATTGCGGTGTCTGAAGATGGCAAGGCCAGCGCCGTTGCTGCCGTCACCGAAGACCTGACGGCCCGCTTCAGTGCTGTCGATCTCGTGCGCACCGCATCCGCTGCACTCGGCGGTAAGGGTGGCGGTGGTCGCCCCGATATGGCGCAGGCCGGTGGCCCTGATGGTGACAAGGCCGATGCGGCGATTGAAGCAGTTGCGGCTGTGTTGGCTGGTTGAGCAAATAAAAGGCGGGCGTTGTTTTTGAATGTGGGTCATCATCCTCGGGCTTCACCCGAGGATATAACGAACCACCAGATGAAATGTGGTTAGACCCTCGGGACAAGCCCAAGGGTGACGAAGGAGAGGCGTTCCGCTCTTGCTCTCAATCGTCATTCCTTTCCCGGTTTATTCAGCCGCTTGCTGCGCTTTTGCCGCCTCGTCGTCCAACTGAGTCGCGCGCTTGTAGGCGGGGCGATCATGGACATCGGCGAGATAATTCACAAAGCGCTGGCGTTTTTCGATGGAGCCGAAGTGGAGACCCCAGCTTATTTGTGAGCCGATATACACGTCAGCTGCCGTGAACTGGTCTCCCGCGATAAAACGGTTGGCGTTCAGTGCGTGCTCCAGGGTGTCCATGACATCGGAATAGGCACCGCAGCCTGCCATGCGCTGCTTGTCCCGACCGATTTCAAAGCCCATTGCCTTGGTGGAGACGGCCATTTCCAGTGGACCTGCCGCGTAGAAGAACCAGCGGTAATAGGTGCCACGATCTGTAATCTGCGGCGCAAGTTTGGCCTGCGGGAATGCATCGGCAAGATAGGCGCAGATGGCTGCGCATTCGGTCACCACGGTATCGCCGTGCTTGATGGCGGGTACCTTACCCATCGGGTTAATGGCTTTGTAGGCCTCGGACTTCATCTCGCCAGCGTAGCCAAGATACTCCGTTTTGTATGTTGCGCCCGCTTCTTCCAGCATCCAGCGCACGATGCGTCCGCGCGACATCGGGTTGGTGTAGAATGTCAGTTCGCTCATGGTGTCTTCTCCCGCTGATTTTCTGATTTCGAAATTGCATTGCGTCTGCGACGTGATCAAGACAGAGGCTTTCGAGCCAAAAGAAAACCCGGCGCAAAGGCCGGGTTCTCGTGGTCAGTTATGAAGGTCGCCAATCAGGCAGCCATAGCCTTCTTGAGGTTTTCGTCGATCTTGTCGAGGAACGCCGTTGTGGAGAGCCAAGGCTGATCAGGGCCAATGAGCAGTGCCAGATCCTTGGTCATGTAACCGGCTTCGACGGTGTCGACGCAGACGGTTTCGAGCGTGGCGGCAAACTTCGCCAGTTCTGCATTGTCATCCAGCTTGGCGCGGTGAGCGAGGCCACGGCTCCAGGCGAAGATCGACGCGATGGAGTTGGTCGAGGTTTCCTGACCCTTCTGGTGCTGGCGGTAGTGACGTGTCACCGTGCCGTGCGCAGCTTCAGCTTCAACCGTGCGGCCATCTGGCGACAGAAGAACAGAGGTCATCAGGCCGAGCGAGCCGAAGCCCTGCGCAACTGTGTCCGACTGAACGTCGCCATCGTAGTTCTTGCACGCCCAGACGTAACCGCCGGACCACTTGAGAGCGGAGGCAACCATGTCGTCGATCAGGCGGTGTTCGTAGGTGATGCCAACTTCGTCGAACTTCGCCTTGAATTCAGCCTGATAGATTTCTTCGAAGATGTCCTTGAAGCGACCGTCATAAGCTTTCAGGATGGTGTTCTTGGTAGACAGGTAAACGGGCCACTTGCGCATCAGGCCGTAGTTCATGGATGCACGCGCGAATTCGCGGATCGACTCATCAAGATTGTACATGGCCATGGCAACGCCAGCACCGGGCGCGTCGAACACGTCCTTCTCGATGACCTGGCCGTCTTCACCAACGAACTTGATCGTCAGCTTGCCCTTGCCCGGGAATTTGAAATCGGTTGCCTTGTACTGGTCACCGAAAGCGTGACGACCAACGACGATTGGCTTTGTCCAGCCTGGAACAAGGCGAGGCACGTTCTTGCAGATGATGGGTTCGCGGAAAATAACGCCGCCGAGAATGTTGCGGATTGTGCCGTTCGGGCTCTTCCACATCTGCTTGAGGTTGAATTCCTTGACGCGGTCTTCGTCTGGCGTGATCGTCGCGCACTTGATGCCAACACCGTGCTTCTTGATGGCGTGGGCAGCGTCGACCGTTACTTGGTCGTTGGTAGCATCGCGGTTTTCAACGGAAAGATCGTAATATTCGATATCGAGATCGAGGTACGGGAGGATCAGCTTATCCTTGATGAGCTGCCAGATGATACGAGTCATTTCGTCGCCGTCGAGATCGACGACCGGATTGGCTACCTTGATCTTTGTCATGAATTCCTCACCTTCGAGAACGATTGCGCCGGGAGGGCGCGATATGCAAAAAATATCCCGTGGCGCTATAGCATCGTGAGCGCGCAAGGCAAAGCCATGCACATGCTTTTTTGGACTTTCTAAAACAACCGGAAGCGCATTGCCAAAACGCAATGGCGAATTAAAGTCCGGACGAATCGCTTAACTCGGTAAGCTCTGCTTCAGGACATCATTATGCGGAAAACTCTGCTCGCCACGACCGCCGCCCTTCTTTTCTCCTGCAATGCCTTTGCAGCCGACCCTACAGAACCGGTCAAGAAGGTGATGGACATTACCGTCAAGAACTGGTCCGGCGAAGCGGATGATTGGAAATACATTTTTGATGAGGATCTGCTGAGCACATTGTTCAGCAAGACCTTCGCGTCGCAGTACCGCGAAGCATCCAAAAAACCTGCCTCTGACGTCGAGAATAGCGATAAGGGCGATCCGTTCGGTTATGATGTCGTCACCAATTCGCAAGATGGCTGCCCGTTGCAGGATGTCACCATTACGCCTGCGCCGCCTAAAGACGGAATGACCGATGTTACCGTCAAGTTCAAGCTTTGGGCCTGTATGGACGAGGCCGAGATGAAGGCGACGGTCGATCAGGTGAATTTCGATGTTGTCGAAGAAGACGGCAAGCCAGTGATCAACGATATTCACCGCGTGGGTGACGAGGGTAGGGATTCGCTGCTTCAAGAGATGGCAAACATCATCAAGGGCGAATAATGCGGTCATCCGCCGCGCCTGCCTTTGATTTGTCGTGAAATCTATGCCAGTGAAGCCTAAAAATCGGAAGGCGAACATGGCAGGCACGAATAGCGAGCTTCAGCTTTTGGCAGAAGGCCCGGCGATCATTCTGGTCGAACCTCAACTCGGTGAAAACATCGGCATGGTGGCCCGTGCCATGGCCAATTTCGGTCTTGCGGAACTGCGGCTGGTCAACCCGAGGGATGGCTGGCCGAGCGAGAAAGCCCGTTCTGCGGCATCGAAAGCCGATCACGTCATCGACCATACGCGGGTCTTCGACACCATTGAGGAAGCGACGGCCGACCTCCAGTTCACATATGCCACCACGGCGCGGGAGCGTTACGGTTTCAAGCCGGTGCGTGCGCCTGTGGTTGCTGCAGAAACCCTGCGCACAAAATTCAAGTCCGGCGAGAAGACCGGTATACTGTTTGGTCGCGAGCGCTGGGGCTTGACCAACGAAGAGGTGGCGCTGGCCGATGAGATCGTGACCTTCCCGGTCAACCCCGCTTTTGCTTCGCTGAACATTGCGCAAGCCGTGCTGCTGATGTCTTATGAGTGGATGAAGTCCAGCATGGATGACGTGAGCGAAACGTCGTTTGAGCCGCTGGAACAGCAGCAGGCGACGAAAGAGCAGCTTTATGGGCTGTTCGACCAGATGGAAGAAGCGTTGAATGCGCGTGGCTATTTTCGCCCCGAAGGTAAGAGGCAGCGCATGATCGAGAACCTGCGCGCCGTTCTTTCGCGTCGGGCGTTGACATCCCAGGAAATCAGCGTGTTACGTGGCGTTTTCGGCACATTCGATAAATATGGTCGCCAGACGCCACGCGGCAGCAATGGTCCATATGCTGAGGGGAGCAAGAAGGAAGATGACCGCAACGACACGTGATATGGTGCAGCCAACACTCAAGCCGGTACTTGTTCTCGACAGCGGCATCGGTGGTCTGACCGTTTTGCGTGAAGCTAGGGTGCTGATGCCCGAGCGGGGCTTTATCTATGTCGCTGATGATGCGGGTTTTCCCTATGGCGGATGGGAAGAAAGCGCGTTGACGGAGCGGCTTCTTGCCCTGTTCGGGCGTTTGATCGAAACCCACCAACCGGAAATCTGCATCGTTGCCTGTAACACTGCCTTTACGCTGGCGGGTGCGGCCCTGCGAGCCAAATTTCCGGATATGACCTTTGTTGGCACTGTTCCCGCAATCAAACCCGCGGCAGAACGCACCCGTTCCGGTCTCGTCTCGGTGCTGGCGACACCTGGTACCGTCAAGCGTGCCTATACGCGTGACCTCATCCAGTCGTTTGCATCGCAGTGCCATGTGCGTCTGGTGGGATCTGAAAATCTGGCCCGTATGTCCGAGGCATGGATCAGAGGAGAACCGGTTTCCGATGAGGCCGTGCTCGCTGAAATATCGCCGTGCTTCATCGAGGCCGATGGTAAACGCACGGATATTGTTGTGCTGGCCTGCACGCATTATCCTTTCCTGGCCAACGTGTTCCGCAGGCTTGCTCCATGGCCGGTCGATTGGCTGGACCCCGCAGAGGCAATTGCGCGACAGGCAAGACGCAAGGTGGAACTGATCCACGGTGCGGAGCATCCGGATGGTTTCGATTTTGCTATCTTCACCTCCGGTCAAGTTGATTTCACCACCCGAAGGCTGATGCAGGGATTTGGTTTGAAAATCGCAACGTCATAGGCGCCCGAAGCAGATTGTTGCGTTTTTGCATCAATGAATATGCTTCGATGCAATTCGAGATTGAACCTATTGAAATCGAATCGAAGCGGTGTCATAAAAATCAGGCCCGCAACTCAAACTCAGGAGGCGTAGTAATGAACACATTCAATTATCATGGCCTCTTTGGCGTGGTTCGACTTATGGCTTCGGTTATGACCGCAAATATTATGCCATCTGTTCGACGTGGAATCGCTGTCTAAGCTTTTCCCCAGCCTTTACAGGCCTTCTAACTCTTATCCATACGTGTCGGTCGTCTTGTAGTTGTCGCAGCGTCAAGCTGTGTCCGTCGTACCCGCACGTCTTTTCCCATCATGAAAGGACCTGGTCGCTTGATCGCGCCGGGACGGACTTCCTATGTCTAAAGAGCAATCTTTACGTGTAAATAACGTTTCCGAAGCGGTTGATGAACTGTTCAGCCAGTTCGGAGCATGGACCACGGTGAAGGCCATGCTGTTTGTCGCATGGCGACGTCAGCAAACACGGGCTCATGTGTCTCATCTGTCAGACTACATGCGTCGTGATATCGGTCTGCCTGTTGAAAAACCTTTGCCATATCAGTCATTGATACCACCCTGGTATCCACGGTTTTGATGGTCAGGCCTCTCCGCCCTGTTATCGGCGGGGAGCCTTTTAAGTGATATGCGTCAAAAATCGAGGTTGCTATGCAATTTGCTATAAACAAACTGTCGGGCGCGGATGCCGCAGACTATCGCGATCTTCGTTTGGAGGGCCTTTTCAACAATCCGGAATCCTTCGGTGCCTCGCTCGACGACGAATCACTGTTGTCCGTCGAGGATTTTGCACAGCGCCTCAATGGAGGAGCCGTCTTCGGCGCTCGCCGTGCCGGCACGGGTGCGTTGATAGGCGCGGTTGGATTACGTATCCCCACGGCGTCAAAGACCAAACACAAAGGCGCGATTTGGGGCATGTATGTGCGGCCAGATATGCGAGGCTCGGGTATTGGTGCTGCATTGATCAAACACGTGTTGGACTATGCAGGGCCGATTGTCGAGGAGGTCACCATCGTCGTCGGAGCATCGAACGTGGCTGCCTATAATCTCTATCTCAAAATGGGTTTTGAGCAATACGGCTTTGAGAAGCGCGCCCTGAAGATCGGGCAAAGCTACCATGACGAGGTGCTTATGGCTCTCGTGCTGAAGCCGATACCAACGCCTTGAAACGCGCCAGCGCCGGGCCAGATGGCATTGATTGACATAGGTCCGGCTTGGTGGCTTGCTCCAAATTATCATCATCAGGGAACTTCAAAATGCCTTTTGAAAACTGGTTGGCCTTTGTGGCCGCATCTGCCGTAATGCTCGCCATTCCCGGTCCGACTATTCTGCTTGTTATCTCTTACGCGCTCGGCCATGGCCGCAAGGCGAGTTCGGCAACCGTTGCTGGCGTGGCGCTGGGGGACTTTACAGCGATGACGGCGTCCATGCTGGGGCTGGGTGCGCTGCTGGTGACTTCAGCTGCGCTGTTCACCGTGTTGAAATGGGTTGGTGCCGCCTATCTGATTTACCTCGGCTTCAAGTTGTGGCGCGCGCCGGTGAGCAGTGAGGGCGCTGGAAGGTCTGAAGCCACAGGCAAGGAACGTCCGCTTAAAATCTTCCTTCACACCTATATCGTCACAGCCTTGAACCCGAAGAGCATCATCTTCTTCGTGGCGTTCCTGCCGCAGTTTTTGACGCCATCGCTGCCATTCTGGCCGCAGGTGATGATCTTCGAAGTGACGTTCCTTGTGCTTGCCACCTGCAACGCGGCTCTTTATGGGTTGATGGCAAGTGCGGCCCGCAATTCCATTCGCAAGCCAAAAGTTCAGCGCATCGTCAACCGTACGGGCGGCGGCCTGCTGATCGGGGCTGGCCTGTTGACCATGGGTTGGAGGCGCTCCGCCGGCTAACCACGCTGCAATCTTGTGCGGCGCCCGATTGGATAAAAACAAAATGGCAGTGCCGCACATCTTTCTCGCCCTCATTACCGTGTTTTTGTGGGGCTTCAATTTCGTGGTGATCAAGGTGGGCGTCATGGATATGCCGCCGCTGTTCCTGACGGCGTTGCGATACTTCTTTGCCGCCGTTCCACTGGTCTTCTTTCTGCCGCGTCCCAAGGTGCCTTGGAAACATATGGTCGTCTACGGCATGGTTATGGGCTGCGCGCAGTTCGGGCTGTTGTATACCGCCATCAAGTGGGGGCTGCCCGCCGGGTTGGCATCACTGGTCATGCAATCGCAAGCGTTTTTCACCATGGCATTAGCGGTAACGCTGCTGGGCGAAATCCCTCTGAAATCTCATATTGCAGGTGCCGCAGTTGCCTTCGGCGGCTTGGCCGTCATTGGTCTTGAGCGATTGAACATTACCGCGATGGTGCCGCTTCTGATGTGCGTCGGTGCGGCATTCAGCTGGGCGATCGGCAATATCGTCAATCGCAAGGTCGGGCGCGTCAATGCCGTGTCCTTTATCGCCTGGACCAGCCTTGTGCCAGTGCTGCCACTGGTCATCTTGTCGTTGGTGATCGAAGGCCCTCAAGCCATCGCGGAGGGGCTTGCCCTTGCGTCGCCGATGACGGCGATGGTTGTGATCTACATGGCGTATGGCGCAACCATCGTTGGCGCTGGCATCTGGAGCTATCTGCTGTCACGTTATCCGGCCGGAACGGTTGCACCCTTTTCATTACTGGTGCCGATCGTGGGGTTTCTGGGTGCCTACTTTGCATTCAATGAGGAAATCACCCTTTTCGAAATCATCGGCAGCAGCCTGGTCGTTGCAGGTCTGGCGCTCAACGTCTTCGGGCGGCGCATTTCCTTCGGGCGTTTCAGGTCTGCGCGTTCATAATGTTCAATTCCCTGTGCATTGTCTTTATCAGGCAGGGAAATGACCAAAATGTTTGCTAAAGGACGTGTTCGCCGTCTCCTTGGAGAATCGGCCATATCCATTCACAGTGCAGGGAAGCTTTGACATTGCAGGTCGATATCGACATGGGAACCCTATCGGGCGGGCAGCCAGCCAAGCTCGATATTGAAGAATTGCTTGCCACACGTTTGCTGGTGCAGGGCAATTCCGGTTCCGGCAAATCGCATCTCCTGCGCAGATTGCTTGAGCAATCCGCCCCGTGGGTGCAGCAGGTCATCATCGACCCCGAAGGCGACTTCGTTACGCTTGCAGACAAGTTTGGCCATGTGGTTGTCGATGGCGAGCGCACGGAAGGCGAGTTGTCCGGCATCGCCAACCGTATCCGCCAGCACCGCGTGTCATGTGTTCTGACGCTTGAAGGTCTCGACGTCGAACAGCAGATGCGAGCTGCCGCTGCCTTCCTAAACGGCCTGTTCGATGCTGACAGAGAGTTCTGGTATCCGGTTCTCGTTGTCGTGGACGAGGCGCAGATGTTTGCTCCATCAGTGGCCGGCGAAGTGACGGAAGATGCCCGCAAGATGTCGCTGGGTGCGATGACGAACCTCATGTGCCGTGGCCGAAAACGCGGTCTGGCAGGCGTCATCGCCACGCAGCGTCTGGCAAAACTCGCCAAGAACGTCGCTGCCGAGGCGTCGAACTTCCTTATGGGCCGCACCTTTCTCGATATCGATATGGCACGTGCGGCAGATCTGCTCGGCATGGACCGCCGTCAGGCGGAAATGTTCCGCGATTTGCAGCGCGGCAATTTCGTGGCGCTTGGGCCAGCGCTCTCTCGCCGTCCTCTACCCATCATCATCGGTGCTGTCGAAACATCCGCGCGTTCGTCTTCGCCAAAGCTGATGCCGCTGCCGGATTCGCCGCAGGATGTGGAAGAGCTGATTTTTACGCCTGACCCGGACGAGTTCACACGGGGTCCCGTGCGCCGCACACCACCGGCGCCACGCCCGACGACGGATATTCTGGCAGAGCTTTCGCGCTCCACGCCTGCCATTGGCGGGCCGGAGCCGCAACAGCCACAGCGCAGCAGCCAGCCGGAGATGTCCGCGGAAGAACGGGACGAAAAAATCTCTGCCGTGCTTTCCGAGATCATGGACGATCCGCAATCGGCCTATCGCACCGATGCCGTGCTCTATCAGGAGTTTCTGGTGCGCGCCCGCATGCGCCGCATTCCCGGAACGCCCATGGCGCTGTCGGAATTCCGTCGCCAAGTGGCCATCACCCGCTCCGGTGTGGATGCCGAGATGGCGGCAAGCGAGGACTGGCAGAAGGCACTGGCGCTTTCGAAGAATGTCTCCGACGATTTGCAGAGCGTCTTCCTGTTACTGGTCAAGTCCGCACTCAGTGGAGAGCCTTGCCCTTCAGACGCCCGGATCGCCCGTGCTTATGGCACGCATTCAGCGCGGCGGGCACGCATGTTGCTTGGTTATTTCGAGGAGAAGGAACTCGTCGTCGTGCATGCCGATTTCTCCGGCAAACGAATCGTTGCCTTCCCCGATCTCGACGCAAAAACCGCACCCGGAGATGCGGATGCGGCTGAGGATATTGCGAAATTTGCAGCCGAGTAGTGTATGAAGGCGGCTTTCACCGCCTTCACATACAGCTTATTCTATTGTCTTCGTTTCATTGCGGGTCGCGAGCAGGGAACCGACCACGCCCGTCACGAGGATAGCGACCGTTACGCCAAGCGATAGGGCAGGCGGGATCTTGGCGATGCCCAGCATGTCGGCCAGGAAGATTTTCGAACCGACGAAGACCAGAACCGCAGCCAGCGCATATTTCAGATAAGCAAAACGGTGGATCAGGGCAGCCAGTGCGAAGTAGAGCGCACGCAGACCAAGAATCGCGAAGATGTTCGACGTGTAGACGATGAACGGGTCTGTCGTGATCGCAAAGATCGCCGGGATCGAATCGACCGCAAAGATAAGGTCGGCAATTTCGACCATAATCAGCGCGAGGAATAGCGGCGTGACAAAGGTCTTTAGCTTGCCGGTCTTTTCATCGACTTCCTTGACGATGAATTTTTCGCCGTGCAGCGCATTCGTCACCGGTAGGTGACGGCGCAGGAACTTCAATATCTTGTTGTTGCCGATATCGTTTTCATCGTGGTCTGACGAAAACAGCATCTTGAGGCCGGTGAACACCAGAAATGCCGCGAAAATATAAAGCACCCAGTGGAAGTTTTCGACGATCGCGGCGCCTGCGGCAATCATGATACCACGCAGGACGATCACGCCGAGAATACCCCAGAGCAGCACGCGGTGCTGATACTGGCGAGGAATGGCAAAGTAGGAAAAGATCATCGCGATGATGAAGATATTGTCCATCGCAAGGCTCTTTTCGACCACGAAGCCGGTGACGTATTCCATCGCAGACTGTTGGCCGGACTGATACCAGATCCAGCCACCGAAGGCCAAGCCAATACCAATATAGAAGGTGGACATCAGCATGCTTTCGCGGATGCCGATTTCCTTGGAGTTCTTATGCAGGACGCCCAGATCGAGCGCCAGCAAACCTAATACGAGAGAAATGAAGACAGCCCACATCCATGTGGGGGTGCCGAGAAAATCAATGAGGAGAAAGTCCATCAGTCAACCTTTGGCCGGACGAGGTTGGCTTTTCGGATGGGGAACGTGTGATAGACATAGACGTGGCCCCAACCTTAAGAGACTCGACATCGCGTATTGTCCGGTAGTACGCCAGAGGGGCCCGAGTCCTGATCACGGACGGGAAATAATGTGGCACAACTGCATTTCAAGGGCGATAGCAATAAAAAATCAGACAGGCGTGTTTGACAAATTTGTGAGATGTGTCTAGAAGCCGCTCAACACCGGGCAGCAATGCTCGGTGTATTTAGTTGGTTGCCCTGTGGTTCTTGAACGACGTTCGGCAATCGACATCACCGACATGTCCCGTGGCTTCTCCGTACGCAAATGTGAGAAACCTGTCAGAGGTCCTAAAACGGGACCTCAGAGGAGGGCGTGTTTCCTTGATCCGGTTTGGTAACAAACCGGTGTAGCGTTCTGAAAGGAAATACGATGAGCAAGCGCGAATCGTCTAAGTATAAAATTGACCGCCGTATGGGCGAAAATATCTGGGGTCGTCCTAAGTCCCCGGTAAACCGTCGCGAATACGGCCCAGGCCAGCACGGTCAGCGCCGCAAGGGCAAGATGAGCGACTTCGGCACGCAGCTGCGCGCCAAGCAGAAGCTCAAGGGCTACTACGGTGAAGTTCGTGAGAAGCAGTTCCGCGCAACTTACGACGAAGCAAACCGTCGCAAGGGTGACACATCCGAGAACCTGATCGGTCTGCTCGAGTCCCGTCTGGACGCGATCGTATACCGCGCAAAGTTCGTTCCGACTGTTTTCGCTGCTCGCCAGTTCGTCAACCATGGCCATGTCACGGTTAACGGCGTTCGCGTCAACATCGGTTCTTACCGTTGCAAGCCAGGCGACGTTGTTGAAGTTCGTCAGAAGTCCAAGCAGCTCGTAACAGTTCTCGAAGCCGTTGCTCTCGCAGAGCGTGACGTTCCTGACTACGTCGAAGTTGACCACAACAAGATGGTAGCGACATTCGTTCGCGTTCCTGCTCTTGCTGACGTGCCATACGCAGTCGTCATGGAACCACACCTCGTGGTCGAATTCTACTCGCGTTAATCTGCGTGTAGCATCCATTGAAAAAGCCGCCTTTCTGGGCGGCTTTTTTGTTGCGCGGTTTTTGTATTTTACTTGCCTAACTCCCCGTCATCCTACGGCTTGTCCCTAGGATCTAACCACGTTCGATGTCGGGGTTCATTAGATCCTCGGCACAAGGCCGAGGATGACGGAGGAGAGGTTTGCAGGATTTATCAGCGTATCAGGCCGCAGCAACCCGCTTCGAAATCAGCCGTTCAATCAATGTCGCATCCAGCTCGTCGTAGCTGTCGATCATCACATCAGGTGCTAGCTCAACCATCGGCACATCCGTATAACCGAAGGTGACGCCCACTGAGGGGATGTTGGCATTCTTGGCGGATGCGATGTCGTTGAAGCTGTCGCCGACCATTACGCTCCGGGCAGCATCGCCGCCCGCTTTTTCGATGGTGCCGGTGATGTGCCGCGCGTCCGGTTTGCGCCACTCGAATGTATCGCCGCAGGTCGTCGCGGCGAAATAGTGGCTCAAGCCTAGTTTTTCGAGGAGCGGAATTGCAAGAGCAGTCGTCTTGTTAGTGCAAACGGCCAGAGTGAAGCCGGCTGCTGTCAATCTGTCGAGTGCCGAAACGATGCCGGGGTAGGGGACGCTCTGTCCGGGCATCTGTTCGAGATAATGGTCGAGGAAACGCTCGTAAAGAGGCTCCAGATCGGCGTCAGAAAGCTCTGTATTGCGCAAGGCGAAAGCCCGCTTGATCATGACGCGCGCGCCATGGCCGACAAGATGCTTGAGGTCCGCATAGGTCGTCGGTGCGAGACCGGCTGCGGCAATGGCGTAATTCAGGCTGTCGATAAGGTCGGGAGCGGTATCGACCAGCGTGCCGTCGAGATCGAATATGACGAGGGTGGATGTCAAGGAATGCCTCATGTTGAACTGACTATGTCCGCCAAGGCTAAGCAAAGGCGCAGGCATTTGCAACGAAACCTTTGGACGGTTGCTTGTCGCTATTCGAAAGGGCTTCCGTTTGCTATTCGACCCGTGTAAACAGCACGCCAGCAAGGAGGTCCAAAAAAAGACCGACGCGCTTATGGACGAGAGAACACGGAGTCTGCAGCCGAATGGATGCCCGCCAAATGAAGATCAAGGCCGCAGAAGCGGCGTTGTCCTATGTCGAAGACGGAATGCGTCTCGGTATTGGTACGGGTTCCACCGCAGAGGAATTCGTCAGGCTTCTCGCAGAAAAAGTATCGTCCGGCCTCAGAGTTCAGGGTGTTCCAACGTCGGAGCGTACTGCGCGTCTGTGTGTTGAACTGGGCGTTCCGTTGAAGTCGCTGGACGAGTTGCCTGAACTGGACCTGACCATCGATGGTGCGGATGAGGTCGACCATGGCCTGCGTCTCATCAAGGGCGGCGGTGGCGCTTTATTGCGTGAAAAGATCGTGGCGGCTGCATCCTCTCGCGTCATTGTGATCGCAGACCAGACAAAGGTCGTGGATACACTCGGTGCGTTTCCTCTGCCCATCGAGATCAATATTTTCGGCAAGGTCGCAACCTGTATCGCCATAGAGAAGCTGGCTTCAAAGCTGGGCCTTTCGGGCGATTTGAAGCTGCGTTCTCTTGAAGACGGTCCCTTCAAAACGGACGGTGGGCACCTCATTTTCGACGCATCTTTTGGCCGTATTCCTGATGCAGAAGCACTGGCACGCGAGCTGAACACCATACCCGGTGTTGTCGAGCACGGACTTTTCATTAATCTGGCATCGCTTGCCATTATCGCCGGGCCTGATGGCGCCCGCATAATGCAGGCGAAAATATAACAGGAGCGAGAGATTTCATGATCAAACTTGCGGGACTAGGCAAAGCTGCCGCTGCTTCGATCCTCATTTCCGGTATCGTATTCGGCACTGCCGTTCGTGCGCAGGAAATTTCAGAAGAGCATATCAATGCTGCAAAGCAGGCTATCGGTACGCTTGGTGTGACCGACCGCTTCGATGATATTCTGCCGGGTCTCGCAGAGCGTCTGAAGGCCGAGCTTATTCAGGCTTCGCCAAACGTTCAGGACGCAATTACCGAGACCGTCGATACCAAGGCGCTTGAACTTGCGCCGCGCCGCGCCGATCTGGAGCGTGAAGCTGCCCTGACCTATGCGCGCGCTTTTTCGCTTGATGAACTGAAAGCAATCTCCGCTTTCTACGGCAGCGAAGCTGGCAAGAAGCTGTTGAAGGATGGTCCTATCGCTACCCGCGAACTGATGAAGGCTGCCGACATCTGGGCCGCTGGAATCAACCGCGATCTGAACACATCCAGCATGACGGAACTTCAGAAGGTTGCTGGCGCTGATCTTCAGCCGCTTCCAGCCAACAATTCCAACGTCGGTGGTGCGCCGGGCGCATCCACAGTGCCTGCGCCAGCCGCACCTGCTGCCAAGCCCAAGCCCTGATCACTTCTGCTAAGTTCAGAATTTTTCAAAGCCCGGATCACACTCCGGGCTTTTCATTTATGCGGTGCAGCACCTATATGTGTGCGACACCATCAGAGGCTGATCCATGACAACTTATGACTATGACCTTTTCGTTATCGGCGGCGGATCCGGCGGTGTTCGCAGTGCCCGTGTAGCCGCTTCGCTCGGCAAACGTGTCGGTATTGCAGAAGAATACCGCTATGGCGGAACCTGCGTCATAAGAGGCTGCGTGCCGAAGAAATTGTTCGTCTATGCCTCGCAATATCCAGAGCATTTCGAAGATGCTGCCGGTTACGGCTGGACCGTGGGGCCAAGTACCTTCGACTGGAAAAAGCTGATTGCGGCCAAGGACAAGGAAATCGATCGTCTGGAAGGTCTCTATCGCAAGGGACTTGAGAATGCCAAGGCTGAGATTTTCGACAGCCGCGCTGAGCTGGTCGATGCCCACACGATCAAGCTGTCGAAGTCAGGACAAACGGTTACGGCAGAGCGTATCGTGATTGCCGTTGGCGGTACACCAAATCCGCACGTGTCCTTGCCCGGTTACGAGCTGACGATTTCCTCCAATGATGCTTTCCATCTGGATGAACTGCCCAAATCCATTCTGATTGCGGGCGGCGGCTACATTGCTGTGGAGTTTGCCAATATCTTCCATGGTCTGGGTGTCGAAACCACACTGATCTATCGCGGCAAGGAAATCCTGTCACGCTTCGACAGGGACATGCGCGAAGGCCTGCATGAGGCAATGGTTGCAAAGGGTATCCGCATCCTTCTCGAAGACGTCATTCAGGAGGTCAGCAAGGACGGAGCCGGCGGTTTCGTTGCGCGCACCAAGCAGGGCCATTCCCTCAATGTCGGTCTGGTCATGCTAGCGCTGGGGCGTGATCCGAACACGCAGGGGCTTGGCCTCGAAAACGCTGGTGTCACAGTCAACGAAAGGGGCGCGATCGTCGTTGACGACTACTCGCGCACCAATGTTCCTAGTATCTTCGCGTTGGGTGACGTCACCGACCGGGTACAGCTGACGCCAGTGGCCATCCATGAAGCGATGTGCTTCATCGAAACCGAGTTCAGGAACAACCCGACCAAACCGGATCACCATCTCATCGCAACAGCGGTTTTCTCCCAGCCGGAAATTGGCACGGTCGGCATGTCTGAGGAAGAGGCAGCTGCCAAATTCGAGGAGATCGAAGTCTACCGCGCACAGTTCCGCCCCATGAAGGCGACACTTTCCGGCCGCACGGAAAAAACGATCATGAAGCTCATCGTCAATGCCGCAGACCGCAAGGTGGTCGGCGCGCATATTCTCGGCCACGATGCGGGCGAAATGGCGCAGCTTCTCGGCATTACGCTAAAGGCGGGCTGCACCAAGGATGACTTCGATGCCACCATGGCGGTTCATCCGACTGCATCCGAAGAGCTGGTAACGATGTATACGCCAAGCTACCGGGTCAAGAACGGTGAAAGGGTATAACCGAACCTTCGCTTTGGTCCCGTTCTACTCCCAGCGTACCATCAAAAAGAGCCTCGTTGCGCTTCAACAGCGCAGCGAGGCGATCTATCAGAAGTCTCATTTCCGGTGTGTGCCGATCATCGTCGTTGACGGTGAGCCACAGCGGGTGAGACAGTTCCTCTATCGCCTCGCCATTGCGAACGAGACCCGGCATCGCGTCTCCTAGAAATGACGGCAAGATACCGCGTCCTGCACCGCTGGCAATCAGCTTCGGCAGCAGCTCCGGCGCATTGGTCCAGGTGTGGATCGTGGCCTCGTGATTGCGGAATACCCATTTTTCCGCATCTGAGACGGCCACTTCTGTTCCGATTGATATCCAGGGCATGTCATCGCTGAAAGAGAGGTGGGCGGCGCGGTACGCATGATACGTCATCGTCACCGATTTGCGGACGGCGAAATTTCCGTTTTTGGGTGCCGTGTCGAAAATCGCCACCATACCGCGGCGAAATGTCAGGTCTTCATCTTCGGTAATGCATTTGCAACACAGCCGGAATGGGTCTTGCGGCCCACGTAAGACAGCAGCGTTGTCTGACACGAAACCCATCAGCCAGATATTGCTCGCTACAGAGACGATAGGCAGTGAAAAAGCGTTGCCGTGCCATTGGCTGATATCCGATGCTGCCTTCTGCATGGATTGAACACGTTCGAACAATGTCATTCCATCAGGTGCAAGCCTGTAGCCTTGTGGGCTACGGATAAAAAGCGTCCGACCAATCGACCGCTCGAGAAGAAGCATCCTTCGTCCGATTGTTGGGGCGCTGGTACCGGTCAAGCCAGCCGCGCCAGCGAGGCCACCTTGCGCGGCAACAATATGAAATAGTTTCAGGTCGTCCCAGTTCACATCTTTCACGGCCATTACCCTGCTGATCTCAGATACTATACGCTAACCCAGTATTCGCCGCACCTGCGCAAGAATGAAATGCCCCTTTCAGTTGCGTATCTATGAAGTCCTTATGTCTGGCCATACCTCCTTGATACCGAAAAAGAGAGGTTACCAGATGTTACCGGAAACGATGTTCGTCATGGAACGTATGCGGCAGATGCGGTCGTTGAGCGACGGGAAGACACTTGCTGATCCGTTGGACCATTGGCCATCGACGCGGTTGGATCGTGCTGCCCTGTGGTTTTCGCGATGCCTGAATGGCTGGCCTGGATTTTCAGCTCGAAAAAGCACTATCGAGGGGGACGTTGCTGGTGAACTTCGCCTTTGCAAGCGGGTATGAAAGTGTTTATAAGCGCGCGATTAACAGGGAACATTGCTGCCTCTGGTCTAAAGCGGCTGCACAAGCGAGAACACAATGGCACAGAATTGGACACCAAGCAGCTGGAGACACAAGCCGATCCAGCAGGTTCCGGAATACCCGAATGCGACTGCAGTTGCTGCAACGGAAGCAACGCTTGCGACCTATCCGCCCCTGGTGTTTGCCGGTGAAGCACGCCGCTTGAAAAAGCAGCTTGCCAGCGTTGCCGAAGGCGAAGCATTCCTGCTGCAAGGTGGTGATTGCGCGGAAAGCTTTCTCGAGCATGGCGCAGATAACATCCGCGACTTCTTTCGTGCCTTCCTGCAAATGGCCGTCGTTCTGACCTATGGCGCGCAGCTTCCCGTCGTGAAGGTCGGTCGCATCGCCGGTCAGTTCGCCAAGCCGCGTTCGTCCAACATCGAAACGCTGGATGGCGTCAACTTGCCATCCTACCGTGGTGATATCATCAACGGTATCGAGTTCAACGAAGCTTCGCGCATTCCAAACCCTGAACGTCAGCTGGACGCTTATCGCCAGTCGGCGGCGACACTGAACCTTCTGCGTGCCTTCGCTATGGGTGGTTATGCCAACCTTGAGAACGTGCACCAGTGGATGCTCGGCTTCGTCAAGGACAGCCCGCAGGCGGACCGTTACCGTAAGCTTGCTAACCGTATTTCCGAAACCATGGACTTCATGAAGGCCATCGGTATCACGTCGGAAAACCAGCCGAGCCTGCGCGAGACAGATTTCTTCACCAGCCATGAGGCGTTATTGCTTGGTTATGAGGAAGCGCTGACCCGCATCGATTCGACCTCCGGTGATTGGTACGCGACATCAGGCCACATGCTGTGGATCGGCGACCGTACCCGCCAGCTGGACCACGCGCATGTCGAGTATTTCCGCGGCATCAAGAACCCGATTGGTTTGAAGTGTGGCCCTACTTTGCAGCCCGATAACCTGATCGAGCTCATCGATGCTCTGAACCCTTCTAATGAAGCCGGTCGTTTGACGCTTATCTGCCGCTTCGGCCATGACAAGGTTGCCGATGGTTTGCCAAAGCTTATCCGCGCTGTGGAAAAGGAAGGCCGCAAGGTCGTATGGTCCTGCGACCCGATGCATGGCAACACGATTACGCTGAACCACTACAAGACACGTCCGTTCGAGCGTATCCTGTCGGAAGTCGAAAGCTTCTTCCAGATACATCGCGCCGAAGGCACACATCCGGGCGGCATCCACATCGAGATGACCGGTAAGGATGTAACCGAATGCACGGGCGGTGCGCGCACTGTGACTGCGGATTCCTTGTCCGATCGTTATCACACGCATTGCGACCCGCGTCTTAACGCGGATCAGGCTCTGGAACTGGCGTTCCTACTGTCCGAACGCATGAAGAGCGGTCGCGACGAAAAGCGTCTTGCCGTCGTCAACGGCTGATATGTTTTGAATGACATACAAAAGCCGCCAGAGTGATCCGGCGGCTTTTTTGCGTCTGGTTCTATCGTGACAGCAATGTCAGCGCGGTCATTTTATCCAGCAGCGTGCGGGTCACACCTCCAAACAGCATCTCCCACCAACGCGAGT
The DNA here is from genome assembly GCF_001562555.1 of Agrobacterium bohemicum. NCBI lineage: Bacteria > Pseudomonadati > Pseudomonadota > Alphaproteobacteria > Hyphomicrobiales > Rhizobiaceae > Agrobacterium > Agrobacterium bohemicum. The sequence goes on along the minus strand of NZ_KQ961023.1, from coordinate 347,015 downwards.
GGCCGTAGGCGCCCATGACGAGCAGGTCGATGCTGTTGTCCGAAAGGCGGTTTTCGATTGCTTTTTCGGCTGACACGCCATGACTTTTTTCCTGCGATGTCACTGTGACATTGATGCCGTGTCGAGCAAGCGTCGAAGCGATCTCTGACCCTGCCAGTGACCCGGACTGAGTGTCATCATCATCCGCACCAACCGAGAATATCTCCACGCTGTCAGCCGCAAGCAGAAAGGGCAGGGCGTCGAACGTAGCTCGAGTTGCCTCGCGTGAACCGTTCCACGCCACCAAAACCCGTTTGATTGGTTTCGGCTGCTCCAGGACGTGTGGCACAAGTAAAATCGGTCGGCCAATTTCATAGAGGAAGTTATCGAGGTCGGCACGGCTGTCGGAGAGCGCCGATGAACTGGTCTGCCTTGCAATGACAATATCTGCACAACGGGCGCTTTGTATTGCAGTGTTGGACGAGTATCCCACCGACGAAACGAAACTACGCCACTCGCTCGAAATATTCTCACCGGTTATTTTCTGCTTGAATATCAGGCCAACATCCATCGTTTCCTCATGTGCAACTTCCTGAACCGCTTGAACGGTTGCAGGGTCGGGCATTTCCATAGGCGCGACCAGGGGAACAGTCGCGAATGATTCCATGTGCAGGCCGATGACATGTGATGAGAATGTGTTGGCCAGGGACGCTGTGAACTCTCCCAGTTTGCGCGCGTTTTCCGCCGTATCCATCACTGCCAGTATGGTCTTGTAACCCATGATCAGACTCCTCATCGTGATAGCCTCACTCACCGGAATCGACAAGCAACGCCTCTTTTCAAGCTCTCAGAATGTTCCGATCCCAACTTTAAGGCTTTGATTGCGATCAAATGGTGTCGCGTGTTCCGACCATATTAAATGCTTGATCTGCTCAAGAGTTCACGCCGAGCGCGCCGCTTTCTCACGTGTGATCGTCGCGATCATGGAAGCGACGTCCTGGGCCGCAGCATCGAGTGCGCTGGCATCGCGAGCGCGCACGACGATCTCTGTCGAGAAACGTTGGCCGTCATATTTCGGATAGGATCCGATACTGGTTTCTGGATGCGCTTTTTGAACGAGGCTCAGCGGTGTTCCGATGTCACCTTCACCAAAGGGCGAACTGACCGCTTGCGACAGGATTCTGGACCCGGTGCGCAGCGATGGCATGACGTTATCGAGCATGGCTTGGAACACCTGTGGCACACCAGCCATCACGTAGACGTTCTCGACGATAAAGCCCGGCGCAACCGAAACCGGATTGGTGATGTGCTTCGCGCCACGCGGCATGCGCGCCATTCTCTTTCGCGCATCCGTGAATTCCATTTCGCGGACACGATACATATCGCCGAGAAGGCGCATTGCTTCTGCGTCATGTTCACAGGGTAAGCCAAACGCCACTGACACCGCATCTGCGGTAATATCGTCATGGGTCGGGCCGATGCCGCCGGACGTGAAGACGTAGTCGTAGCGCTCGCGCAAAGCATTCAGCGCTTCTACGATTGCTGGTTCTTCATCCGGCACGATCCTGACTTCATTCAGATCGATTCCCGACATTGTCAGTACATCCGCGAGATGGCCGATGTTCTTGTCCTTGGTGCGCCCGGACAAAAGCTCGTCTCCAATAGCGAGCATGGCAGCAGAAATGATGGTTGAGGAGGATGGAGGCATTGGGGTCACTCACAATGAATATGCAAACAGGTTAGCGCTCTGTGCGCCAAATTCAATAAGGCTTGGATTGAAAAAGATGTTTGAAAACTGATGTTGCCGAAGCAGATCGACGAACGAAATGCGGCGCAAAGGCCGCATTTTTATTTCGTTACTTATTCAGTAACGTCCGTTGACATACGAATTTTCGCCGGTTTCAGATTATGGGATTGACCATCATCAGGCAAGTAACAACGACGAAACCAAGCAAGGACACTTCCAGAAGACTGTTGAGACCATCACGCATCGCTTTACCCTCCATCATTAGTGGAAGAAGAACGTGCAAAACTTAACGAAGTTCCGTGACAAGCGCGTGAATTATTAAGATCAGACAGATGCTTTAAATAAGCAGGTCCTGCTCACATCACAACGAGCGCAAAAATCCAGTGTCCAACGATGCTCAGCGCCAGGCATCCCAGAATAAGAACAAAGACAAACTTTTTCATTGGTATTCGTGCCTCGGCTTTCAGCGCCTTATATTAAAGGCACAAAGCCTGTATTTTAAGAGTGGAAACGCATCTGCGTCATTATGACTTTATATCGAGGCCAGCTTCAATCGCAGCATCAACGAATGCTTTCCGCGCGTCTTCCGGCTTTTTCTTGCCAGCATCGACAGCCGCGAAAACGAGGAGGGCCTTGTCCAGCATCTCGCCATCTTCCTCCGGCCAATCTTCGATCAGCGCCCATGAAGCGGCCTGTGTCGAATCGATGCTCACATAAACGCCGGGTTCTTCCAAAGCGATAAGAACTGGTTTTGCCCAAAGCGTCTGCATGATGTTTCCCGCACGATTCAAGAGTTTAAACAGCGTTTAGAGGCTTATCGAGCGCTATTCAATTGGCAATTTATCAGTCGTCTCTGCCAAAGAATGACCAGTTGCGAATGATCCGGCGGTCAACGATTTTTAGAGAACGGTCAGGCTGGATTTGATAAGTTTCAACTACGCGATCATCGAAGCGGCGGAAATTATGCGTGAAGGTGCTGCCAATGGGCGATTTTGTGAGCTTGGTCCGAGGTTGACCGTTGTAGGTTATGCTGCCAGGGATAGGATCATAGCTTGAGGCTGAGATTGGCGTTGTGCACCCTGCTAAGACGAGCGCCAGTCCCGCGCTCAATACTGAGGTCATCACTCGCATAGTTTTCTCCCTAAAATCTGCCCGGTTACACTTGATTATGCAGCAGCATTGGCACGGTAAACTTAAAACGGAGAAGGATGTTCCAGAAGGTTCGGAGTTGGATGCAAGCATCCGCGAGTGGACAAGATAATCCACTTTAAAAAATTGTCGCAAATCCGTGAAAAAATTGGTGATTTGTTTTGGAGGCCTCGCCCGGAATTGAACCGGGGTGCAAGGATTTGCAGTCCTCTGCGTCACCACTCCGCCACGAGGCCTCACGAGCCTGATCTCTCAAGCTATGGCGGGGATTTAGAACGAATCCATTTTCCACGCAATAGGGTAGGTTTGAAAAAGCTGAAGAAGTTTGAACGAAAAGCCGCACGCCCTCACAGAGACCATGCGGCTTTTCAGATAGTGTCAAATGCGACCGAGAAGAACCAAAACCAGTACGATGACGAGCACTAGGCCGAGACCTCCCGAAAGGCCATATCCATAATTGTGATAGCCCCAGTTTGGCAGGGCGCCGATCAAGAACAGGATAAGAAGGACGACGAGAATTGTGCCAAGCATGCTGGCCTCCAGATGTTGTTGAGCGTTTCCAGTTTCTTATCAATGATTAGGCGGATAAAAAGTTCCCGTTTAGGGTGGTTTGCGTGGGCCCGGGCGGTCAAGTCGACAACGAAAGACACAACTTGGCTTTTTCATGCTTCGGACGTGTGCTTGTGCTTGAAAGCAACGGCGCAGGCAATTAAGACGGTAACCCACGGCGGTCTGAATTTCAGGCTGTGTTCGAGCTTATATTTGAGGCGAAAACGACATGATGGACTTCGAAACCGCACGCGGCAAAATGGTCGACAGCCAGTTGCGCACGACCGATGTGACCTCGCATTCTGTGCTGAAGGCGTTTCTTGCTGTGCCGCGCGAGGAATTCGTTCCCGCTGGAGTAAAGCAAATTGCCTATGCGGATGAGGATTTGCAGATCTGTCCGGCAAGGGACGGGCTTGCTCCGCGCTACATCATGAAGGCTTCGCCGCTGGCAAAGCTGTTGCAACTGGCCGCTATCACCAAGGATGATGTCGTTCTGGAAGTTGGTGGTGGAAGAGGCTACGTGTCTGCGATTCTTTCCCAGCTCGCCAGTTCGGTCGTATCGCTTGAATCCGATGAGGAACTGAGCGCTAGTGCGACAGAAACACTTTCGACGCTTGGTTATGACAATGTCGTAACCGTCAGCGGTGCGCTTGCCCACGGATATGCCGCAGAAGCACCCTATGACGTCATTTTCGTCAACGGCTCTGTCGAGGACGTGCCGGCAGCGCTTCTCGACCAGCTCCACGATGGCGGACGTCTGATCGCCGTTGTAGGTTACGGTAATTCCGCAAAGGCGACGGTCTATCGCCGCGACGGCAAGGGCACTTCTTCGACACCGTTTTTCAATGCGTCGGTCAAGCCTGTTCCTGGTTTTGCAAAGGCAAGCGAGTTCGTTTTCTGATTATCGGAAACCTCTCAGCCAACCAACCAATGCCGGGCCTTTTCAGGTCCGGCATTTTTGTTTCGTTTTTGAGAGCTAAGAAATAAAGCTGTGTAACAAGCAGCTTACTGCAAGCCCATGGATTCATTTACGTCCGACGTTGTCCTACAGTACGGGTGATTCGGAGTGTCGATATTTGCTCCGTTCCGTCTTGAACGTGGAAATCGGGGATAAAAATGGCTCAGCCCAACGTCGCGCGCGAACCATCCATGGAAGAAATTCTGGCGTCTATTCGCAGGATTATCGAAAGCAATGAGCCTGCTTCCGGCGATGCATTTTCGGCAACGTTGCCTCCTGTCTACGACGAAGAGGAAGAGGCTGCTTCATCATTTTCGGCAGAACTCGCCAGCCCGCCAGCCCATGTGCCTCCCGCCGCAAACCAGGGCTATGGCGCACGCCAGCCGCACGATCTTTCCATTGCTGCAAGAGACGAGACGGCTGGTGCGGACGGCTCTGAAAAGACGATGTCGCTTGCAGATGTTGCTGCCCGCGTTCGCGCCGCCGCAGATCGCAATGCAGCCCTCGGTCCGCAAGGTCTGGCTGCCCAACGGCTTGTGGAAACCCCGAGCGCTCCGCAGCCAGCAGTCCAACAGGAACGGCCACCACAGGCGCAGCGTCCCAACGATTTGCGCCCGCTGTTGAATGTCGCGCCACCAGCGCCTGTTCGCCAGCCGCAAGTGACGACACCCCCGGTTGCCGCTCTCCAAACACGCCCGTTACCGGGTTGGGAAGGTCTGGAGCTTCGCGGTGCCGTGGAGCCTGAACAGCCAACTCCGGCGCAGATGCAGCCAGAAGTCTTGGAGGCGCAGCCAGAACGCGTCGTGGAGCAGCCCAGAGAGCAAGCACCGCAGGTCACTCAACCAGAAAGTAACCTTTCGCTGAACCTGATTTCCGCAGCCGCTGGTGCGCAGATTGCCCAGTCGTTCGGAGAGCTCGCTGAAATGTTTGATGGCGTAGAACGCCCCACGGTCGAGCAGATGGCTCAGGACATGTTGCGCCCGATGTTGCAGGACTGGCTGGAAGACAATCTTCCGACATTGGTGGAGCGCCTGGTACGAGAAGAGATCGAACGTGTCGCGCGCGGCCCACGTCGTTAAAAAGACGAGATATTGGAATATTAGCCGCTCCTCTAGCAGGGGCGGCTTTTTTGTTTGATAAGCATGGTCGGGAAAATATCCGCTTTTTGTTGACTCTCGACCGCCCATCCTTATTAAAAATCTACACAGAACTCTAGAATTCAGGCCAGTAAATGCTCGAAAAGACCTACGATTCCGCATCCGTAGAACCCAAAATCGCCAAGGCTTGGGATGAGGCCAATGCGTTTCGCGCTGGCGCGAACGCGAAGCCGGACGCGGAAACGTTCACCATTGTCATCCCGCCGCCGAATGTCACCGGCTCGCTGCATATGGGGCATGCGCTCAATAATACGCTTCAGGACATCATGGTCCGGTTTGAGCGCATGCGCGGTAAGGACGTATTGTGGCAGCCGGGCATGGACCATGCCGGCATCGCAACGCAAATGGTTGTCGAGCGCAAGCTGATGGAAAACCAGCTTCCGGGCCGCCGTGAGATGGGTCGTGAAGCTTTCATCGAAAAAGTCTGGCAGTGGAAAGAAGAATCCGGCGGGCTGATCTTCAACCAGTTGAAGCGTCTGGGCGCATCCTGCGATTGGTCTCGTGAACGTTTTACCATGGATGAGGGCTTGTCCGAGGCCGTTCTGGAAGTCTTCGTCTCGCTCTACAAGGAAGGCCTGATCTACAAGGATATGCGCCTTGTGAACTGGGACCCCAAGCTGCTGACCGCGATTTCCGATATGGAAGTCGAGCAACTGGAAGTCAAGGGCAATCTCTGGCACTTCCGCTATCCGCTGGAGAAGGGCGTTACCTACGAATATCCAATCGCTTTCGATGAGGATGGCAAGCCGACTGAATTCGAAACCCGCGATTATATCGTCGTTGCCACGACACGCCCGGAAACCATGCTGGGAGACACCGGCATTGCCGTAAACCCGGAAGACGGGCGCTACAAATCCATCGTCGGCAAGCATGTGATTCTGCCGATCGTCGGTCGCAAAATCCCGATCGTTGCAGATGATTATGCTGATCCGACCGCCGGAACGGGTGCTGTGAAGATTACTCCTGCCCACGATTTCAACGACTTCGAAGTCGGCAAGCGTGCGGGCCTTCGTGCCATCAACATTCTGAATATCGATGCGACTGTTACCATCAAAGAAAACGAGGACTTCCTGGAGGGCCTTGATCATCCCGCAGCCCTGCACGGCGCTTGGGACAGGCTGGAAGGCCAGGACCGTTTCACCGCGCGCAAGATCATTGTCGAAATCTTCGAGGAGTCAGGTCTTCTCGACAAGATCGAGCCGCACAAGCACATGGTGCCGCATGGCGACCGTGGCGGCGTGCCAATTGAGCCGCGCATGACCGAGCAATGGTGGGTGGACAACAAAACGCTTGCCAAGCCAGCCATTGCCTCCGTCCGCGAAGGGCGCACCAACTTCGTCCCTAAAAATTGGGAGAATACATACTTCCAGTGGATGGAGAACATTCAGCCGTGGTGCATTTCACGTCAACTCTGGTGGGGTCATCAGATTCCGGCATGGTATGGCCCCGACGGCCAGGTTTTCGTTGAGAAGAGCGAAGAGGAAGCTCTTCAGGCCGCTATCCAGCACTACATCGCCCATGAAGGTCCGTGGAAGGCCTGGGTCGAGGAAAAGCTGGAGAACTTCAAGCCGGGTGAAATTCTGACGCGTGACGAAGACGTGCTGGACACTTGGTTCTCGTCGGCACTGTGGCCGTTCTCCACGCTGGGCTGGCCGGAAAAGACCCCGGAACTGGCGCGCTATTATCCGACCAACGTTCTGGTCACCGGTTTCGATATCATCCCGTTCTGGGTCGTGCGCATGATGCAGATGGGTCTGCATTTCATGAAGGACGACGCCGGTAATCCAGTCGAGCCATTCCACACGATTTACATCCACGCGCTGGTTCGCGACAAGAACGGCCAGAAGATGTCGAAGTCCAAGGGCAACGTCATCGATCCGCTTGATCTGATCGACGAATATGGTGCGGATGCGCTGCGCTTTACGCTGGCCATCATGGCGGCGCAGGGGCGTGACGTGAAGCTCGATCCGGCCCGCATCGCCGGTTATCGCAACTTTGGCACCAAACTGTGGAATGCGACGCGCTTTGCCGAAATGAATGGCGTGAAGCGAGACCCGCATTTCCTGCCGGAAGCCACGACGCAGACGATCAACCGCTGGATTTTGACCGAACTTGCAGACGCTGCAAAAGAGGTGACGACGGCAATCGAGAACTATCGTTTCAACGACGCGGCGAGTGCGCTTTACCGTTTCGTATGGAACCAGTTCTGCGATTGGTATCTGGAACTACTGAAGCCTGTTTTCAGCGGTGATGATGAAGTTGCCAAGACCGAAGCGCAGGCTTGCGCTGCGTTCGTTCTTGAAGAAATCTACAAGCTGCTGCACCCGTTCATGCCATTCATGACGGAAGAACTGTGGGAACACACGGTGGGCGAGGGCGAAGTGCGCCAGGGTCTGTTGTGCCACACTGATTGGCCGGTCCCGACATTCCGGGATGATGCGGCGGCGGCGGAAATCAACTGGCTGGTTGATCTGGTGTCCGGCATCCGATCGACTCGCGCGGAAATGAACGTCCCACCGGGCGCGATGGCGCCGCTGGTGATCGTCGGTGCCAACCCCACGACGGAATCGCGTCTCGACCGCCACTCGGCGGCGATCCGCCGTCTGGCGCGGGCGGATGAAATTCGGGCTGCCGATGTGGCGCCGAAGGGCTCTGCGCAGATCGTGCTGGGTGAAGCAACGGTCTGTGTGCCTCTTGGCAACCTGATCGATGTCGGTGCTGAAAAGGCGCGTCTCGACAAGGCCATCGGCAAGGCGGGTGCTGAAATGGAACGCATCGACAAGAAGCTCTCCAACGAGAAGTTCGTCGCCAATGCCGACCCTGCCGTGGTCGCAGCCGACCGTGAGCGGAAAGCCGAGCTGGAAGTGGAAATCAAGAGCCTGCAAATCGCGCTTCAACGCGTCAACGAAGCTGGCTGATTAAGCGGCAATATGGAGATTACGAAAGGCGCTCTTCATACCGAAGAGCGCCTTTTGTGCATCCATACCGACACACAAATTCCGCCGCTGTCTTTCCGCTGAAGATTCGGAACTTCTGCGCTCTTCACGCCGCTGATCCATATCCATGCCGAAACCAACCACGGCGGCGAAATCGTGGCATTTCCGAGTGAAAATTGTGGATGTGGTGCGATGGACACACTTTACGCGGTTGCTGGCATATCATGCTATCCATAAGGGTATTAATCACACTTCATTAGAATAATGACCCAACTTGTCCTGCTGAGGACGGGTTCATCAGCATTTTACGTAAATTTTTTTTGCACTGCAAAACAAGTCACCCGCCGTGCGGTAGATTGTGTTTTTTTTCAAAGCGCTGCACGGTCGTCATACGGATATTGCCTTGATTGGGGAGAGAGATGGCAACACAAAATCATTTTATAAGTGGCGCTTTGGGCCTTGCTATCGGTATGACGTCGATCACGCCCGCTTTTGCGGGTGGTTTGGATCGGGGTGGGTACAATATTGATCAACTTTTTGATGCATCGCCGTTTACATTTCAGTCCGGTGTCACCTACGTCACACCAAAACGAAAGTTGAAAAACGTCCAGGATGGTCCAGCAGGAGGTGCGTTTGTCGGTGGCTCTACCGCTGACGACACCGAGAACTACGCCATACCATACGTCGGTATTAAGGGTGGTTATGAGGACGTAGATTGCCTAGTCGATTATTCACAGCCCTTCGGTGCTCATCTTAATCCGGGTTCTACGTGGGCTGGCGCTCAAAATAACATTGAAACGAAGGTTCGAACCGACAACTACGGTTTGACCTGCTCGTATAAATTTGATGCAGGACCAGGCCAATTCAGAGTGATTGGCGGCGCGTTTTATCAGGAAATCGAAGGTTCTAAAACTCGTCTGGTGGTACCACTCCCGGCGCCCCTGAACTCTGTATATAGCGGAGTGGGACGACTCAACATGAGCGACGAGTCCTGGGGCTGGCGCGCAGGGGTGGCTTATGAGATTCCGGAGTATGCTTTCAGAGCCAGCCTTCTCTACAATAGCAGAGTGAAGTACGACCTGACGGGTAGTCTTGATCTAACCCAGATACCCTCAATTGCTGTTCCGGGTAATCCGTACGTGCAACGACGCTTTAGTGTATTCGGAGCGGCTGAAGCTCCAGATTCTCTCGAATTGAAGGTCCAAAGCGGGATAGCACCCGACTGGCTGGCCTTTGGTTCTGTCAAGTGGACGAATTGGAGTGTGATTCAGTCCATCAGCTTCTGTGAAACGCAAGGCGCTTTCCCATGCCCGGCCACAGGTGTCACATCACTTGACCTCCTGTATCGGGATGGTTGGACGGTGAGTGGCGGTGTAGGACACAAGTTCAACGACAAGCTCTCCGGAGCCGTCAGCCTCACATGGGACCGTGGCACGAGCACTGGCGTTGGAGCCTCGACGGATACCTGGACACTTGGCGCGGGCGTGCAATATGCTGTAACCGACAACATCGAGTGGCGTCTCGGCGGCGCTCTTGGTTTGCTCACAAGCGGAAGTTCGGGCCAGGTTACTCGTGGTGGCGTCGTTTACGGTAACGATGTGTCTTATGACTTTGGTAACGATATTGTCGCTGCAGTGACAACGTCAGTGAAAGTAAAGTTTTAACCCTCATTCACTCCAATTCTAACCCGGCCTCACAAGGCCGGGTTTTTTATTGCCCGCATGAAAGATTGTGACGATTTGGCAACAAATTTCTGCAACCTTCACGTAGCGTAAGAATGCGGGCTTATTTGTCCATTTCCCGCCACAAACAAGTTGCTTGTCTGTCTTCAAGAACGCGGGACGTGGAAGAATATGCAGGTTTCGAGGGTGCTGCTGCGGAAGTGGTTAATGTGAAAACGGATGTGGATTCAGTGTCTAAGCAAGTAAATGCGGGAGTTGATGTTCCTGTCTTGCTTGGCACAATCCTGACGGCGGTCAAACGCCGTTATGTTGCCGGAAACGGCGCTTATATCTGTTTTCATGCAAAGACTGATTTATCGCCGCAGATGATCACAGCAACACTCTTAAAAAGTGCGGCTGGAAAGACGCAGTGTGGTCTAAAAACGCGGCCGGGTTTGAATTGGCTTTGCAGTATTGCGTGAGTATTCGCTATACGCCGGGAAGAGTGAGAGAAGTCGGTTTAAATGCTGAAATGTGACACCAATGTTTTGAGGCCACTGTGGGCCGGACTATTGCTTGCAGCACTGGCAATGCCAGCTGCCGCATTTGATATCAATTCTGGCGTTACCAAAGAATCCGGCCCTTTCGACCTTTTCAAGTTTGGCTTCAAATCCTACAAAAGCGGTAAAAAGGACGATGCCGTCGAGGCCTATCGTTACGCCGCCGAAAAGGGCCACACAGGTTCACGTTGGGCACTTGCCAACATGTACGCCTACGGCGACGGTGTTGCCAAAAACGATTTCGAAGCCTTCAAGATCTACAGCGAAATTGCCAGCCAAGGCGTCGAGCCGGGCTCGGAAGACACGGGCTTTTTCGTCAATGCTTTGTTGTCGCTAGCTGACTACTACCGCCACGGCATTCCCGGCAGCCCGGTCAAGACTGATCTTTCTCAGGCCCGCCAACTCTATTTCCAGGTCGCTTCTACCTTTGGTGTCGCCGAGGCACAGTTCGAGCTTGCCCAGATGATCCTGGCGGGTGAGGGTGGTCGCGCAGATGCGCAGCAGGCCAAGAAGTGGCTGAACCAGGCCCGCAAGCACGGCCATGCAGGCGCGATGTCGATTTTTGGTAACCTGTTGTTTCAGGAAGGTCAGACCGTACGCGGGCTCGCTTTCATGACGGCTGCTCTGGACAAGTGTTCCGCAGTGAACTGCAAGTGGATTCAGAACATGCAGGAACAGGCATTTTCGGTGGCTGCTGAGGACGACAGACGCGTTGCGATATCACTGGCGCAGAACATCTCGGCCGGTGACGCGGACTGATCTGTTCTCGGAGGCAGGCTTGGGTGTGACCCGCTACACGAGGATGGCGGTGGGGCGGAGCCCCCTATAATCAAGACGTTTGTTGAAAATCAAAATACCCGCAGACAGGAACGTGGTCTGACGGTTTTTCCCAGGCGCGGACGTGCTTTTCGATCGAGACAGATTGCAACCTGTCTGAGGCTTCCGACGAAAGCATCAGGTGATCGATGCGGATGCCGTTGTTTTTCGGCCAGGCACCGGCCTGATAATCCCAGAACGTATACAGTCCTGCCTCATCCGTCGTCGCGCGGTTTGCGTCTGTCAGGCCAAGGTTTTCCAGTCTGCGGAAGGCTGCGCGTGTCTTAGGCAAGAACAGCGCGTCGCCTTCCCAGGCTCTTGGATCGTAGCAATCGAAGGGTTCGGGAATGACGTTGTAATCCCCAGCGAGTATAAGCGGCTCTTCCAGCAGAAGACGATCCTGCGCGAAGCGATGCAGGCGCTCCATCCATGCCAGCTTGTAGGGATATTTGACCGGGTCATCCGGTGGGTTGCCGTTGGGCAGATAAAGCGAGCAGACGCGGATGACGCCGCCGGCAACGGAGAACACGCCTTCGATAAAGCGAGCCTGTTCGTCAGCGTCGTCTCCCGGCAAGCCGCGATTGACTTCGTCCGGTCTGATCTTGGACAGAAGTGCGACGCCGTTGAAGCCCTTTTGACCGTGGGTTTCGACATTGTAGCCGAGCGCCTCAATCTCCTGACGGGGAAAGTTCTCATCGACGGATTTGATTTCCTGAAGGCAAGCGATATCAGGGTTCGAATCCTTCAGCCACTGGCAGAGGTTTTCGATGCGCGCCTTGACGCCGTTGATGTTCCAGGTGGCAATCTTCATCGGACATTCCATTGTTTGATGGAGTCCGTTTTAAACCAAGTGCTGGCGAATGCCACCCGTTTTCATTGTTTCAACAGGCGTAATAAGGGCTGGGATCAGATCGAGAAGCTGGTGCCGCAGCCACAGCTTGCGACGGCGTTGGGGTTCTTGATCTGGAACGACTGGCCGAGCAGGTTATCGACGAAGTCGATTTCCGATCCTTCCATATAGACGACGGACATGCTGTCGATCAGAACCTTGGCGTTGTCGCGGGAAATGACGATGTCGTCGGCGGTCGCGTCGCTGTCGAGATCGAACTTGTAGGAAAAGCCGGAGCAGCCGCCGCCTTCTACGGACACGCGCAGCGCCTGTTTGCCGTCTTCGGCGGCGACGATCTGGGCGATTCGTTTTGCGGCGGATTCGGAAAGCGTGATGTCTGTGGTCATTTGTTTTCTCCTGCCGGGTTCAAGAACCGGAGAGCAAAGTTTTGTGTGAAGTCCATTATAAACCAGTCAAATAAACGGTCTATAGCGTTGTCGTGTCGCGATGACGCTTTGCGGCAACCTTCAGGATAGGTATGAAGGGTAGATGAAAAGGTCAATGGCCGCACAGCAGGATAAGTCATGATAATCGATCAACGTGCACTGGGTTTCGGAAGCGGAGAGAGGGCGATCTATGCCACCGATCCCTGGACGACGCGTGGCCGATTGTTTCCAGAAGCTTCCAGCCTCACCCGTTCCGATTTTCAGCGTGACCGCGACCGCATCGTCCACACCACCGCATTTCGCCGCCTGAAGCACAAGACGCAGGTGTTCATCAGCCCTGACGGTGACCATTATCGCACCCGGCTGACGCATACGGTGGAGGTCGCGCAGATCGCCCGGGCCTTGGCGCGAGCGTTGAAGCTGGACGAGGATCTGGCAGAAGGCGTGGCGCTGGTTCACGATTTCGGCCACACACCCTTTGGCCATACCGGCGAGGATGCGCTGGATGCGATGTTGAAGCCCTATGGCGGCTTCGACCACAACGCACAATCCTTGCGGATCGTGACCAAGCTGGAGCGTCGCTACGCCGAATATGACGGCATCAACCTGACATGGGAGACGCTGGAGGGGCTGGTGAAGCACAACGGTCCGTTGATCGGCGAGAATGCGAACGGCGGTCATGGTCCCGTGGCACTTCCGATCCTCGAATATTGCCAGTTGCAGGACCTGGAAATCGGCACCTTTGCCAGCCTTGAAGCGCAGGTCGCGGCAATTGCAGATGACATTGCGTACAACACCCACGATATCGATGACGGTTTGCGGGCCAAGTATCTGACCTTCGACATGCTGGAGGAAGTGCCATTTCTAAGCGGATTGATGGCCGAGGTGAGGGCGAAATACCCCAAGCTCGATGACGACCGCTTCGCGCACGAGATTATGCGTCGCCAGATCACTCGCATGGTAGAAGATGTCATCGGCGTTGCGCAGCACAACTTGGCGAAGCTCAAGCCGACATGCGCCGCTGACATTCGCGCTGCCGATTATACTGTTGCCGCGTTCTCACCGGAGATGGCGGAAACGGACAAGCAGATCAAGAAACTGCTGTTTGCACATATCTACCGCCATGCCGATATCATGCGCATCCGGGCAGGGGCGACGCAGATCGTGACAGACCTTTTCCACCGCTACATGGAAAGCCCTGCCGAAATGCAAAGTCACTACTGGGTGGACAGCATTCCAGGCATGAGTGAAGCGGCAAAAGCCCGTCATGTCGGGGATTATCTGGCTGGCATGACGGATAGTTATGCACTGAAAGCCCACCAGCGGCTGTTTGACCACACACCGGATTTACGATAGGCAGCGGCGATTGCGGAACCGATTTCCGGATTGCCGGGACTTAGATAACAGCCTTTCGCGCAGGTATATGATGATGAACCTTTTTGCCGATTTCGATGCCAGAATCAAAAACGCGCTTGAGACGATCGATCTCGTCAAAGCCCATCGCGATACTGTCGATTTCGGCCGCATCACCGTCGAATCCCCGCGCGATCCCAGCCACGGCGACGTTGCGACAAACGCGGCTATGGTGTTGGCAAAGCCGCTCGGCACCAATCCGCGCGCTTTGGCAGAGCTGATCGTTTCAGCGCTTGAGCAAGACGAGGATGTGGACAGCGTCAATGTTGCTGGCCCCGGCTTCATCAACATCCGTGTCTCGATTGCGTACTGGCAGCGTCTTCTGGCAAACATGATCAGCCAGGGAGACGACTACGGCCGCTCAACGGTCGGTACGGGTAAGAGCATCAACGTCGAATACGTCTCCGCGAACCCGACCGGGCCGATGCATGTCGGCCATTGCCGCGGGGCAGTGGTGGGCGATACGCTTGCCAACGTGCTGGCGTTTTCCGGCTACGAGGTCACCAAGGAATATTACATCAACGATGCGGGCTCACAGATCGATGTGCTGGCGCGGTCCGTGTTCCTGCGTTACCGCGAAGCGCTTGGTGAAGAAGTGGGCGCTATTCCGCCGGGTCTCTACCCGGGCGATTATCTGGTGCCTCTCGGCCAGACGCTGGCCGATGAATTCGGAGAAAAGCTGCGGGCGATGCCTGAGGAGCAATGGCTGCCTATCGTCAAGGACAAAGCCATCGACGCGATGATGGTGATGATCCGTGAGGACTTGGCCGCGTTGAACGTCAAGCACGACGTATTCTATTCGGAACGCACGCTGCATGCTGGCAATGGCGGACCGATCCAGTCTGCCATCAACGACCTGACCTTCAAGGGCCACGTCTACAAGGGCACCCTGCCGCCGCCGAAGGGCGAGTTGCCGGACGATTGGGAAGATCGCGAGCAGACGCTGTTCCGCTCCACCGAGGTGGGTGACGACATGGACCGCGCGCTTATCAAGTCCGACGGTTCCTATACCTACTTCGCGGCAGACGTTGCCTACTTCAAAGACAAGTATGATCGCGGCTTCGGCGAGATGATCTATGTTCTGGGTGCCGACCACGGCGGCTATGTCAAACGTCTTGAGGCGGTTGCGCGCGCTGTCTCCGAAGGAAAGTCCAAATTGACGGTTCTGCTTTGCCAGCTCGTCAAACTTTTCCGTGATGGTGAGCCGGTCAAGATGTCGAAACGCTCTGGCGATTTCGTGACATTGCGGGACGTCGTGGATGAAGTCGGGCGTGACCCGGTGCGATTCATGATGCTCTATCGGAAGAATTCCGAACCGCTGGACTTCGATTTTGCCAAAGTAACGGAGCAATCCAAGGACAATCCGGTATTTTATGTGCAGTATGCGCATGCTCGCTGCAAGTCAGTATTCCGCCAGGCAAACGAGGCGTTTTCGGACCTTGATGTGTCGAAGGAAACGTTGGTTTCTGGTGCGGCTTTGATTAATGATGTCAATGAGTTGCAGCTGATTGCTAAACTTGCAGAATACCCGCGTCTGATCGAGTCGGCGGCGCTCAATCACGAGCCTCATCGCCTTGCATTTTACCTGTATGATCTGGCCAGTTCGTTCCACGGGCATTGGAATAAAGGTAAAGATCAGCCAGAATTACGTTTTGTTAACGATAAAAACCGAGAATTAAGCGTTGCCAGATTAGGGCTGGTGAATGCTGTCGCAAATGTACTGAAGTCTGGATTGACGCTTTTAGGAGCGGACGCGCCTGACGAAATGCGATAACATCTCACCATTATTTGCTCACAATACGCTGGCAAGTGCTGTGATGCGTAGATGGTGGAACACGTAATGGTCGAAAAAAATGTCGCGTATAACCGGGACGACCGGGCAGAAGAATTCGCTGACAACGATCCTTTGGCGCAACTGGCACGTCTGGTTGGTCAAGAGGATCGTCCTTCCCATGTTGCTCCCCCGGCTGCGCAGCACCCGGCGGAACGCAGGGAGCCCGAATTCAATCTTGAAGATGAATTGCTTCGCGAGTTTGCGATATACGACGCACCCCGCTATGAGCCGGTAGCGCTGGACGCGGCGAACGATGTTCGCTCATACGTTCCCGCCAATGAATTCATGCAACGTGTCGAATCGGTTTTTGCCCGCAAGGAGCCCGAGCTCGCGCCCATTGAGCAATATGCTCCTGTGGACGCTGAAGAGTATCTTGTTGCCGAACACGCTTCTGACTCTGCGGCACTGTCCAATCTTCGTGATGATTTCAGTGACGATCCAGAATCGGTCGCTGCCCTGTTCGATGTCGGACATCGTCAGGCGCACCATCAGCCTGTCCATGAAGAAGCTCCAGCCTATGTCGAGCCGATCAGCCACACGGACGTCGAGCAGTATGCGGAACTACACGAGCAGCCCGCGATCGTAGAGCCGGTTGCATCCTACCCGGTGCACGAAGAATCAGAGCCGCATTATGTTTCGCCAGAGGTCTCCCATGAGCCGAACTGGGAGCACATGGCGGAGACATCAGGCGAAGTGGCGATCGATCTTGCCAGCGAGCTGGAAATGTCTGTGGCCGAGGAAGTTGCCGCACCCGTTCAGGCGCCGCCGCCGATTGCACGTCGTTCCTCGCTTGATTATTCCAGCCTGCGTTTGCCGCTTGCCAATTTCGGTGCGCCGCGCGCTACACCCGTTGTTGCTCAGCCTGTAGAGCCACTGGTTGCCCAGGCTCCGGTCGATCAGTCGTTCACCCAGCCACTGGTGGCGCCTGCGAATCACATCGAGCCAGCACTGCCTGTCGGACAAAAGATGTCGGCCATGGACGAGCTGATTTACGACGTGGCAAAATATGAAATCAGCAATAGGGATGTCAGTGCTGCCGCGCCAGTTGCCAGAATGGAACCTGTTGTTGCCGTAAAACCTGCTATCGCACCCGCTGCTGCAATGCCTCCGGTTGCGTCTGTTGCTCCACGCGCTGAGCCATCCTTCCAGCAGCCCGTTGCCAAAGCGGAGCCCGATTTCGGCGATTTTGACACGTTCAAGGATGACGAGTTCGAACTTGCGCTCGACGATATCGATTTCGATCTCGACCTGTCGGAAATTGCCAACATCGATGTGGCAGTTGCGCCTGTTGAACAGCCAGCGCCGGTTGCTCAGGCGCCTATGCAGCCCAAGCCTGTCGTTACACCCACGATCGCTCCTGCAGCGGCAGCTGCTCCGCGCCCTCAGCCTGTCGTGGCGCCTCCAGTCGTCCGTCAGGAAGCACCGCGTCCGGTAACGCCGGTCGTTGTTGCGCCTCCCGCGACACTGGAGAGCCTGCCTTTCGACCCATCGCAGATTGGTGAAACCGAAGATCAACCTGAAACCATCACCGAGATGGAAGTGCCTGAACTTCCGGTTGGCGTGTTCGAGCCGAAGCCAGCGCCACGCCGTCATGAAGAAGATCTCGATCTCGACACCGAACTTGCATCGCTTTTCACACCTGCTGTGACGGGTGGGCTCGATCGCAACAAGAATGCCGCTGCGACACGTCAGCCTCAGCCCACGCAGGATGAGGTCGATGAATTCGAACGCGCGCTGGAGCAGGATTTTCGCCGCAGCATGCAAGAGGCTGCAGAAACCCGTGCATCTGGCGACAGAGTTGCGCCAACCGATCTCTCGCAGCCAGTCCGTTACAGCGATGAAGAACGCAGTGGCGCCCGTCGCTGGCTCGTTCCGTTCGCCGCCGTTCTCGGTGTTGTGCTCGTCGGTGGTGGGACATACGCGCTTATGTTCGGAGGTTCATCGAGCACGGGTTCGAACGGCGCACCGGTGATCATCGCTGCAGATAGCGAGCCGACGAAAGTTGTGCCGGACCATCCCGGTGGTCGTGTTGTGCCGAACCAGGACAAGGCGGTTTATGACCGTGTTGCTGGCGGCGCGCCTGCTGATCCAAAGCAACCTTCGCTTATTTCCAGCAGCGAGCAGCCGGTTGATGTGGTTCAGCGCACTCTGATCCCCGAGCAGTTACCGCTTGAAGGTGAAAACGACGAGATCGATGCCATTTCTTCGACACCGGTCGGTGAAACGGAAGACCCACGTCTGCTGTCGGCTCAAGAGAAAGCGCAGACGGCAGAGAACCAGTCCGGATCTCCGGTCAACGTTTCTCCGCGCAAGGTCCGCACCATGATCGTCAAGCCTGACGGTACACTGGTTGCGCAGGAAGTTCCTGCCCCTTCTGCATCCACAGCTGACAAGGTCGAAGAACTAGCCGCACCGCAGGCATCTCGCACAGAAGGTGCACCTGCCGTTATCGCAGCGTCGCGTGTTCCGGTCGCTCCTGAACAGCCTACCCAGACGCAGGCTCCTGCACCAGCCGCCGCTGCGCCAAAGCCAACTCAGACGGCAGCACCGCTTCCAGCGTCTCGTCCGGCTTCACAGCCAGCGAATGTTGTTGCGACGGTGACGAACCAGGGCAATGTTCGCCCGGCGCCGCCTTCGCAGCCCGCGCAGGAAACAGCTGCTGCTCCGACAGCTTCGACGAACGCTTCGTCCACCGGCGGCTACTACGTGCAGGTTGCTTCATTGCCAAGCCAGGCTGAAGCGCAGAAGTCCTATCAGAACCTGTCGACCAAATTCGGCTCCGTCATCGGTGGTCGCGGCGTGGATATCAAGGCAGCTGAGATTGCGGGAAAAGGCACATTCTACCGTGTTCGCATTCCAGCTGGCGACAAGAACGAAGCCGCAGCACTTTGTGAGCGCTTCCGCTCCGCTGGTGGTAGCTGCCTGGTCGCCCGCTGATCAAGACTTGATAAAATGAAAAGCCGGGATGGTATTGCTGTCCCGGCTTTATTGATGGCAGGATTTCAAGTAATCCGCTTCGTTCCCCACCTGCGACGTCATCCTCGGGCTTGACCCGAGGATTTACCCACATTGGACGTCGTGGTTCGTTGGATCCTCGGGTCAAGCCCGAGGATGACGGTGGAGAGGGAGAGGTCTTGCTCCGGGGCCGTTATCGATCCCGGCCCCCCCGCCCAACCTCATCCCAAGTAGGACTAACCCATGACCGAATCCAAAGCTATGATCCTTGGCTGCAGCGGCCTTACCCTGACGGAAGATGAAATCGCCCTGTACAAGGCAGAGCGTCCTTGGGGATTCATCCTGTTCGGGCGAAACATCGGTGACATCAAACAGATCACAGACCTCGTCGCTTCGATGCGTGATTCTGTCGGCAGGCCTGATGCGCCTGTTCTGATCGACCAGGAAGGCGGGCGTGTTCAGCGCATCCGCTCACCTTTGTTGCAATCCTACCCGAATGCGCAGGCGCTGGGTGAAATCTACCTGCGTGACAAGGACCAAGGCTTGCGGGCGGCATGGTTGATGTCGCGCCTTCATGCGTTCGACCTGATGAGACTCGGCATCAATGTAGACTGCCTGCCGGTTCTGGACGTGCCCGTGGAGGGTGCCAGCAACGTTATCGGCAACCGCGCTTACGGTTTCGACCCCGCATTGGTGTCAGCGATGGGGCAGGCGGCGGCGGACGGGTTGAAGGCAGGCGGCATGTTGCCTGTCATGAAGCACATTCCCGGCCACGGCAGGGGCCTTGTCGATTCGCACCATGAGTTGCCGGTGGTTGATGTGCCGCTGGCTGAGCTTGAGGCGCATGACTTTGTGCCGTTCCGTGCCTTGAGCAGGGAACTGATGGCGATGAGTGCACATCTGGTTTTCACGGCCATCGATCCCGAACGGCCCGCCACCACATCGCCCAAGGTGATAAACGAAATTATCCGTGGCATGATCGGTTTCGACGGGCTGCTGATCTCAGACGATAGCTCCATGAACGCGCTTCAGGGTACGCTTGGCGAGCGGGCTGCCAATATTGTTGCTGGTGGCTGCGATATAGTCTTGCATTGCAATGGTGTGATGAGTGAAATGCTTCAGGTCGTGAAAGAGGTTCCCGTTCTTTCTGGTCGTGCTCTTGAACGTGCTGCCGCTGTCGAAGCCGGTTTTCCGGTGGCCGATGGCGCAGATGAGGCCGCGCTGAGAGAAGAGTTCAACGCCATGCTGACGGTTGCCTGATAGCTTCCCGGCCCGGCGTCCTGATAATGGGTTGCCCGGTGGATGAAGAATGGCGATAGACAAATCGCGTGGCAGCGCGCCGATGGAAAAGCTCTGGGAAGACATCAAACCAGAGCGCGCCACTGGCGAAGCGGCATTGATGATCGATGTAGCGGGCTTCGAAGGTCCGCTTGATCTCCTGTTGCATCTTGCGCGTACGCAAAAGGTCGATCTATCCCGCATTTCCGTTCTGGCACTGGCGGAGCAGTATTTGATCTTCGTCGAGCAGGCACGGCGTGTGCGCATCGAGCTTGCTGCCGACTATCTGGTTATGGCGGCGTGGCTCGCTTTCCTCAAATCCAAGCTGCTCATTCCGCAGCAAAGCAAGGATGATGGTCCAAGCGGCGAGGAGATGGCGGCAACGCTGGCGTTCCGTCTGAAGCGCCTTGAGGCTATGCGCGATGCGGCAGAACGACTGGTGAACCGCCACCATCTGGGTCGCGATATCTTCGCACGGGGTGCGCCTGAACATATTCCACACAAAAGCCGGTCTTCATTCGAGGCGAGCCTTTACGACCTGCTCAGCGCCTACGCCTCTCTTCGCCAACGTCAGGCGATCACGCAGGTAACGATTGAAAAACGTCAGGTTTGGTCGCTGGTGGATGCGCGCGAATTGCTAACGTCGATGCTCGGCGATATCGGCGAATGGACGGCTCTGGATCGCTATCTGTTGCAATATGTCGCTGATCCCGCCATGCGCGCCACGGCGATGGCAAGCGCCTTTGCAGCGTCACTGGAACTGGTTAGAGACGGGTCTCTGGAAATCCGTCAGGACGGAGCGTTCCAGCCGCTTTTCATGCGCAAGGGCATGGGCAGAGACGTCAATACTGGCGAAAGGATACAGGATGTCGAGTGAGTTGGATATTGATGACGAACTCGTTTCGACAGATGGGGTAGGGGCCGAACCCACGGTCACAGAGCGGCAGGTGAATGAGGCCCAGCGCGTTGCCGAGGCGCTGGTGTTTGCGTCTGCCCAACCCGTATCCGAAGCTTTCTTAGCGGAGCGTCTGCCCAAGGGTGTCGATGTGTCCGCTCTCATGGCAAACCTCAAGCTTCTGTACCAGGATCGGGGCGTAAATCTCATACAGGTTGGCGGTAATTGGGCCTTTAGAACCGCCAGCGATCTTTCCTTCGTTATTCGTACTGATGAGAAAGAGCCTAAGAAACTGTCACGTGCGGCGCTGGAGGTGTTGGCCATCATTGCCTATCACCAGCCGGTGACGCGAGCGGAAATCGAGGAAATCCGCGGTGTTCAAACATCGCGCGGCACGCTGGATGTGCTGATGGAAGCCGGTTGGGTTCGTTTTCGGGGACGCCGCCGAACACCCGGCAGACCGGTAACGATGGGAACAACCGTCGATTTTCTCGACCATTTTGGATTGGAGGAATTGCGTGATTTACCCGGGCTGGATGAGTTGAAGGGGGCAGGATTGCTCTCTGGACGCATCCCATCCAATTTTGGGATTCCTCTGCCATCCATGAGCGACGAGTTGACCGAGGACGAGGATCCGATCACGCAACTCGACCTCGAAGAACTGGGGCTTCTGGCTCCAAGCGGAGACGAGCCCGAACGGTAACGGTGCGTCACGCCTGGGATGATCACGAAGAGTTGCCAGCATTCGGTGTCGTGGGTAGGCGTATAGTTTCTCTTCGTTTGTTGACTAGCCATTTGGTGTTTGAAAAAGCTTTGCAAACGTCCTACATCGGTTCAAGGCAAAATTCAGGGAGTTTGCGTTATGGGTTCTTTTAGTGTGTGGCATTGGCTGATCGTTCTGGTCATCGTGCTGGTTCTGTTCGGTCGAGGCAAAATCCCCGAACTCATGGGCGACGTTGCGAAGGGCATAAAGAGCTTCAAAAAGGGCATGGCTGACGAAGACCAGACGCCTCCTCCGGCAACCCCCGATACCACGACTGTGCATTCCAAGACGGTCGACCATAAGGCTGACGAGATCAAGTAATTGATCTTGCGGCGCGGCCTAATCGGGCCGCACTATCGCGCGTGTCAGGAGCATTGTAATGTTAGATATCGGCTGGAGCGAGTTGCTCGTTATTGCGATCGTGCTGATCGTGGTCGTGGGCCCCAAGGACTTGCCGCCAATGATCCGCGCTTTTGGCAAGACGATGGCCGGTTTGCGCAAAATGGCGGGTGATTTCCGTTCGCAGTTCGATGAGGCCTTGAAAGAGGCCGACATGGACGATGTACGCCAGACGATTTCAGACGTTCGCAATCTCAACCCGACGAATTCCTTGCGCAATGCAATGAACCCGCTTCGGGAACTGGGCAATGAAATCCGTTCCGATCTTAATGGTGTGACGTCAACCAGTTCTCCAGCGACGAGTGCACCTGTCGGGGCACCTGCGGTCAACTTGAGCGAACCGGAAATGAAGCTGCCGGATGGGCCGCCGATCATGGCACCCGCGCCCGTTGAAATGGCAGCCGCGTCCACTGCGCCAGTTGCTACCGTGGTACCTACTGAAAAACCGAAGCGGCCTCGTAAGCCAACGGCAGAAAAGTCCGTTCAGGAAATTGAGGCGGAGACGGTCGCCGTAAAGCCGAAACGGGCACCGAAGACGGTTTCCGCCAAGGCGACAACATCTGCCAGTCCGAAACCGGTGGCACCGTCTTCTAGTGAGCCGTCTGTTTTGACCGAGGTCGCCGCGAAGTCCGCAAAGGTCAAGGCTGCCAAAGCCACCGTTGCTGCTGGAAAGCCTGTGATCGCAAAGGCCAAGGCTATGGTGAGCAAGACCACCACGGAAAAGACGGCGACAGCGGCACCTGCCAAAACAGCAAAATTGGCCAAGGTCAAAAAGGGTGAAGCATGAGCGCCGATACTGATGATAAGCCGCAGCCGCTTATCGTACACCTCATGGAGTTGCGCACCCGACTGATCTGGTCAATCGGCGCGTTTTTCGTCGCATTTCTGGGGTGCTTCGCTGTGGCAAAGCATCTGTTCAATCTGCTGGTCATTCCTTACAAATGGGCGGTGATCTGGGCCGGATTGGACGTTGCCAAGTCGTCGCTCATCTATACCGCGCCACAGGAATTCTTTTTCACGCAGATCAAGGTCGCCATGTTCGGTGCGCTTGTGATTTCCTTTCCGGTTATCGCCTCCCAGCTCTACAAATTCGTGGCGCCGGGTCTTTACAAGAATGAGCGTGCGGCGTTCCTGCCGTTTCTGATTGCTTCTCCGCTGTTGTTTCTTCTGGGCGGCGCGCTTGTCTACTTCTTCTTCACGCCCATGGTCATGTGGTTCTTCCTTGCCATGCAGCAATTGCCTGAAGACGGCGAAGTTGCAATTTCGTTGATGCCAAAGGTCTCGGAATATCTCAGCCTCATTATGACCCTGGTTCTGTCCTTTGGTCTTGTTTTCCAGCTACCTGTGATCACCACGCTTCTGGCACGTGTGGGCTTGTTGACGAGCCAGTGGCTTAAGGAAAAGCGGAAATTTGCCATCGTCGCGGCTTTCGTTGTTGCGGCCGTGCTAACGCCACCTGACCCGATGTCCCAGATCGGTCTTGCGTTGCCCGCAATCATTCTCTACGAGATTTCCATACATTTGGCTCGACTCGTGGAGAAGAAGCGCGCTGAGGAAAATGCAGGCCGTGAGCTTGAAGATTCCAGTGACGACTGACGGTTTCCGCCAGGATCTTCTTCAGACGCCGGGCCCTTCGTCCCGGCGTTTTGTTTTTTAAAACATGATGCAAATTACGGTCTGGAACCACGATGCACGACATTAAATGGATACGCGAAAACCCTGAAGCTTTCGATGCAGGCCTTGCTCGCCGCAATGCAGAGCCGCAGTCCGCTATGCTGATTGCGCTGGATGAGAAGCGTCGGTCCGTGATTCAGACCCTGCAGGAAATGCAATCGCGCCGCAACGCGGCCTCCAAGGAAATCGGTGCTGCCATGGCGCAGAAGAACACCGAGCTTGCGGAAAAGCTGAAGGCTGAAGTCGCTGACATCAAGGACAGCATGCCACGATTGGAAGAAGAGGATCGCCAGGTCAGCGCCGAACTTACCGACGCACTGTCGCGCATTCCGAACCTTCCCTTCGATGACGTACCGCAGGGCAAGGATGAGCACGACAATATCGTTGCCCGCGTGGTTGGCCAGAAGCCCGGGTGGAATCATCCAGCCAAGGAACATTACGAAATCGGCGAAGCGCTTGGTTACATGGATTTCGATCGTGCGGCCAAACTGTCCGGTTCGCGCTTTACTGTGCTGACGAGCCAGATCGCCCGGCTGGAGCGTGCCCTCGGTCAGTTCATGATCGACCTGCACACGTCGGAACATGGTTATACGGAAGTGTCTTCGCCGCTCATGGTGCGCGATGAAGCTATGTATGGCACGGGGCAACTGCCGAAGTTTGCCGAGGACCTGTTCAGAACGACGGATGGCTACTGGCTTATCCCAACCGCCGAGGTCACGCTGACCAATCTCGTTTCCGGTGAAATTCTGGAGCAGGAAAAACTACCGCTGCGCTTCACCGCGCTGACGCCGTCCTTCCGCTCGGAGGCCGGTTCGGCCGGTCGCGATACGCGCGGCATGTTGCGCCAGCATCAGTTCTGGAAGTGTGAACTCGTGTCGATCACTGATGCTGAAAGCGCCGTTGAAGAGCATGAGCGCATGACGGCCTGTGCCGAAGAGGTGCTGAAGCGTCTCGGCCTGCATTTCCGCACCATGACGCTGTGCGGCGGCGACATGGGCTTTGGTGCGCGCAAGACATACGATCTCGAAGTCTGGCTGCCCGGACAGGACACCTACCGCGAAATCTCTTCCTGCTCGGTGTGTGGGGATTTCCAGGGACGGCGTATGGATGCGCGTTATAGGGCTAAGGGGGAGAAGGCGACAAGGTTCGTCCACACACTCAACGGTTCTGGCACGGCGGTGGGTCGCTGCCTGATCGCAGTTCTGGAAAACTACCTGAACGAGGACGGTTCGGTGACGATTCCCGACGTGTTGCTGCCATACATGGGCGGTTTGACACGTATTGAAAAGGCAGCCTGAGTACGCCGGGGAGGAGAATGTCGTGCGGATTATGTTGACCAATGACGATGGCATTCATGCCGAAGGGCTGGCGGTGCTGGAGCGCATCGCCCGCACGATCTCCGACGACGTTTGGATCGTCGCCCCTGAGACGGACCAGAGCGGACTGGCGCATTCTCTGACGCTGTCCGAACCGCTTCGCCTGCGCAAGATTTCCGATAAGCATTTTGCGCTGCGTGGCACGCCGACCGACTGTGTCATTATGGGCGTTCGCGAAGTGCTGCCGGGCAAACCTGACCTCATTTTATCAGGCGTCAATTCCGGCGCGAACATGGCCGATGACGTAACCTATTCCGGCACCATTGCCGGCGCTATCGAAGGAACATTACAGGGCGTTCGGTCCTTTGCCCTCAGTCAGGCGTTTGCTTACACCGGCCATGCAGAACGCGTTGTGCCGTGGGAAGTGGCGGAAACCTATGCGCCAGACCTCATTCGCAAACTGATCGATGTCGATCTTCCAAACGAAACGTTCCTCAACCTGAACTTCCCCAATTGCGTACCCGCAGATGTCAAGGGCGTCAGTGTCACGGGGCAGGGGAAGCTGGATTTCGGCATGACTGTGGAGCAGCGTCAGGACGGTCGCGGGCTACCCTATTACTGGCTGCGTTTTGGCGAACGACTGGGTACGTTCCTGGAAGGCACCGATATTCACGCCGTCAAGGATGGCCAGATTTCGGTAACGCCACTGAAGCTTGACCTTACCGACTACACGGTGAAAGATCGCGTGGCGAAAGCGCTTGGACTGGGAGCGAGCGCTTGAAATCCGTCATGGTCGAGAAAGAGGGGTTCGCAGCCCTGGTCTTGCGGCTGAGAGCCGAAGGTATCTCCGATATCGACCTTTTGACTGCCGTTGAACAGTGTCCGCGCTCGCAATTCGTGCCAGCACAGTTTGCAGCGGAAGCCTATTCCAGCCGCACCATCCCGATTGACTGCGGTGCCTTCATGGAAAGCGCCGACATGGTGGTGAAAACGGTCGCGCGGCTACAGGTCAAGCCTGGTCAACGTGTGCTGGAAATCGGCACCGGCAGCGGTTTCATGACAGCTATCCTCGGTCGCCGCTCGGAGCGGGTGGTTTCCATCGACCGCTACAAGACACTGGTGGAACTGGCGCAGAATCGGATGGACGATCTGGGCATTCGCAACGTGGTCATTCGGCAGGCCGATGGCGCTAACGGATTGGTGGGTGAGGGGACATTCGATCGAATCGTTTCCACGGCTGCATTCACCGCCATGCCACGGTTTTTCACTGAGCAGATCGTATCCGGCGGAATGATGATTGCACCGATCATTCTGGAAGACGGTCGCTGTGTCATGACCCGCTTTTCCAAGACCGGCAGCCGGTTTGAGCAGGAAGAGCTTTTCGAAACGCCCTATCTGCCCATCGAAACGCATATTGCTCGCTATTTGTAGCGAAATGAAAATTCGTTCCATTTTCGGGAGCGGATGACGATTTTTATCAAATCATTGATTTAAAAAGATTTTTCTGTAAAAAATCACGAAAATTCCGTCTTTTTCCGCCTCTTCATGGTTATCGAAGTGTCAAAAAACACGTGAACGCCTTAACGTTTTAACGGCGTGGTAACACTAACGCGCTTTAATCATCTCCATCAACGCATGGTTTTCCCGTCAAGGGAGAGGGGCCTTGCAGAGTGTAGTTTCAGCCGGATCGATCCCGATGCGGTGGTTGGCGTCAGTGTAGATCGAGTCATGCGTATGAGTAATTCGCCTAAAATCGGAAAATCAATCGCAAAGATGTTCGCAGCGGCATTGCTGGCAAGCGTCGCAACGGGGTGCAGCTCCGATGCAACGCGATTTGGCGGGCTCTTTTCCAGTGGGCCTGACCAAATGACAACGGCATCCATTCCAGCCCGCAATGCTGGAGGCGCTTACGGGCAGTCTCCGGTCCCGCAAGGTGATGTGAGCAGCGGTGGTTACGGCAACGCAGCGCCGCAGGGCGGCTATGCAAACCGGAACACCGCGATGAACCAGCCTTACCCGCAAAACAACGGCGGTGGTTACGGTTCGGTACAGCCTTCTTCGGCCCGTGCAGCATCGTCTTCTTCGCCAGTCCAGCGCTCCGAGCTTGCCGCTCCGTCGCCTTCGTCCAGCCGCGAGCCAGCCACGCGCCGCGAGGCGATGCAGCAGCCATTCCCGTCGGCTACAGGCAATTCTGCGCCATCCATGGCTGCTGCTCGTCCGGCTAACTCGGACCGCGCAGACACGCTTTCGACTGGCTCCATCAAACAGCAGGCCGGCTGGCACACGGATGGTGCGTCGTCCGTAACGCTGAAGTCCGGCGAAACGATTGCAACGCTGTCCAAGCGTTACGGCGTCCCTGAAAAGGCACTGCTTGAGGCAAATGGTCTCTCCAGCGCTTCAGCTGCTGCGCCCGGCCGCTCGATCATCATTCCGAAGTTCGGTCAGTCCCGCAACGCTGCCCGTGCTGCATCTGACAATATCGACCTGAGCAAGAACAACAACGGCCCGGCACCAACACGCGGTCACGAGCAGAACGTTGCCGTTCTCCCATCTCAGAGCGCGGCTCGTGACAAGGCTTCGGCAGAAACCGGAAAGTTGACACCTCCAGGCGGCAAGCCGCTTCCGCCAACAGGTGGCTACAAGGTTCAGTCAGGCGACAGCCTTGCAAAGATCGCCCGTGCAAACGGCGTTTCTGTTGCTGACCTGAAGGCTGCTAACGGCATCACCGACGGAAGCGTACGCATCGGCCAGACATTGAAAATTCCCGGCGCTGGCACTGACGGTATCAAAACGGCGTCTGTTCAGCATCAGGCACCGGCCGCATCCAAGCCTGTTGAGACGCCAGTCGTTGCCAAGGCTGAAGTGCCAAAGGCACCAACTGCCGAAGCAAGCGTCAGCGACGTCGAGAAGAAGTCTGATATGGCTTCCATCGCGCCGGAATCCACCGGTATCGGCAAATACCGCTGGCCTGTTCGTGGTGCTGTGATCTCCGGTTTTGGTGAAAATGTCGATGGTAGCCGCAATGATGGCATCAACATCTCCGTGCCAGAGGGTACACCGATCAAGGCCGCTGAAAACGGCGTCGTCATCTATTCCGGTAACGGTCTGAAGCAGCTCGGCAACACCGTTCTCATCCGCCACGATGACGGTCGGGTCACGGTCTACGGCAACGCCGCAAATCTCGAGGTTCAGCGTGGACAGAAGGTTCAACGCGGCCAGACCGTTGCGACATCCGGCATGACGGGCAGCGCCAAGCGTCCACAGGTTCACTTTGAAGTCCGCAAGGATGCGACACCGGTGAACCCATCCTCTTTCCTTGAATAGGTATTGCGTTTCAAGGGGTAAGAAAAAGCCGGGTTAACGCCCGGCTTTTTTATGTTTCAGGCCTGCTCAAGCCCACGGTATTTTCGATGAAGTCTGCGATGCTGGTCGTGTCATCCAGATCGAATACCGGAAGCGTGGTGCCGGGAACGGCATGATCGGCGGCAATCGCTATGATATGCGGATCGCTGGGTGCAAGCGGTTCGGTCTTCGCTGCATCCCGCCTGCGCGCTTCAATTTTTGGAACTGGTTCGTATTTGTACCCTTCGATCAACACCAGATCACACGGCGCGATGCGTGCGAGAATGTCTTCGAATGAAGGCTCAGACGCGCCACGAAGTTCGTGCATGATGGCAAAGCGCGTACCCGATACGATGGTGACTTCATGAGCGCCCGCATTGCGGTGGCGCCAGCTATCCGCTCCGACCTTGTCGATATCGAAGTCGTGGTGCGCGTGTTTGATGGTAGAGACGCGGTAGCCGCGCGCCGTCAGCTCTGTGACGATGCGAACGGCAAGCCCTGTCTTGCCGGAGTTTTTCCAGCCGGAAATACCGAATACTTTCTGGGTCATGCACTCATGCTCTTGAAGAAGGTTTCCGCGGTCACAAGCTCGTCGGGCGTATTGATGTTGAAAAAAGGATCGATGGAGGTCGTCAGGCTTTCGATGGGCGGAAACGAAACGCCGATCGTCGGGTGACGCGCCAGAAAACTGCGGATACGGCGGTTTCGGTCATCCCCAAGCCAGGCCTCCAGGTCATCTGCAATTGCAATCGGCCACAGCCCGAATACTGGATGCACCTGCCCAGTCGATGCGGCGATGACGATGGCGTTTTCGCCGGTGATATGGTCGATAAGGCGCGCTGCCAGATCCGCCGGAAAAAAAGGGCTGTCTGCCGGGACTGTCAAAAAATGTGTCGCTTGCGGCGCATGGCGTTCGAAATGGCGCATACCGGCGAGAATGCCCGCAAGGGGACCGGCATGACCCGCCTTTGTGTCAGGCACGAGTGGCAGCCCAAAGGTGTCCGCCCAGCTCTCGGAGGCGTTCAAGGCCAGCGTCGTTACCTGCGGCGTAACACGGTCTATGACGTGAGACATCAGAGGTTTGCCTCCGAGTGGGCTCAGCACCTTGTTCGTTCCCATACGTCGGGAAAGGCCACCGGCCAGGATAAGGCCGGGAATGTCAGACACGATCATCACGTCCCGCTTTGCTGTTGGTTATGGCGACGTTCCTGCCCGCCGGTATAAATGCTTGCAGCAAGGGCGAGGATTGCGTTCAGCAACATGACCAGCAGCAGTGGCGTTGTACCCGCTTCCTTCGACAAGAGCGAGGAGGCAAGCACCGCCAGACCGGCCCCGCCGCCAATCGTCAGCGCACCGCCGAGGCCAGAGGCCGAACCGGCCAGATGAGGCTGGACGTTGACCATACCCGCATTGGCGCTGGGCAATGTCACGCCGTTTCCGATGCCGATGAGCGCCAGTGGGAGAAAGAATTCGTAATGGCTGCTCAGTCCGAGATAGGGCAGGGCGATGGCACCGATGATGCCCATCGCCGCAATGCCGTTACCGGCCAGCATCATTCTGGAAATGCCAACGTGCTGCGCGTAACGACCCGAAAGGAAGTTGCCGAACATATAGCCGCTGGCCATGAAGAAAAATTGCATGCCGAGCGTCGCCGGTGTCAAGCCATAGAGCACGCTTCCCACAAAAGGAGCGCCGCCCAGAAAGGAGAAGAACAGACCGGATGAGAATGTGGAGGTCAGCGCGTATCCCCAGAAGCGTGTCGATCGCAGCAATTGCGGCCATGCTTGGAACTGGGCCGAAAAACTTGCGGATTTTTGGCGGTTGGTTTCCCCTAGATCGAAGAAAATGAGAATCAGCATGGCAGCGCCGCAAAAGGCGACGAGCACAAAGCTGGCCTGCCAGCCAGCGAAATCGTTGAGAAAGCCACCGATCGTCGGGCCGACCATGGGAACCACGGACATGCCCATGGTGACGTAACCGATCATCGATGCGGCCTGGTTTGCAGGAACCATATCTCTGACGATGGCGCGTGCCAGCACGAAACCGGATGCAACGACCGCCTGCAACATCCGCCCTAACATGAAGACGGTTATGTTGGGCGCCAATGCACAGATGAGGGTGGCGACGACCATCAAGGCAAAGCCTGCCAGCAACACGGGCCGACGACCGAAAAGATCGGACAGCGGGCCGATGATGAGCTGCAACAGCGCCGTCGTTGCCAGATAGCCGGATACCGCAAACTGCATGACCGCGTAATCTGTCTCGAAATACACCGCCATGGCGGCAAGCGATGGCAGAAAAATGTTCATACACAGCGCTGCAACGCCCGCGATAAGAACGAGGGTGACGACATGCGGCGGCGTCGATCTGTTCAGGATGAGGGCAGCGCTCATTGTATTCTCGTGGACGTTTTGGCAATCGGCGGCTGGCGTCGTCTGCTCTCGCGATAGAATGTATAAAGACCCGAGGCGACGATAATGGCCGTGCCGAGTAAAATCCAGGAATTCAGGCTCTCGCCGAACACGAAATAGCCGATCGAAAAGGCCCAGATCATGCTGGTGTAGCGAAACGGTGCGACAAACGCGATGTCTCCGTTGCGCATGGAAAGAATGACGGCCTGATACCCGATCACGACCAGCACGGCCGAAGCAAATAGGTGTGACCAGACGTATCCGTCCATCGGTTGCCAGCCGCCGAAGGGTGCGATGAGCGCAGCGCCGAACATGGTGTTGACGAAGGACGTCGTCATCGTCACAGTCAAGGACGGTATATCCGTATACATGCGACGCGTGAGGAGGTCGCGTCCAGCTGTCACGAAGACAGCGCCGACCACCAGCAATGCACCGAAGGTAAAACCATCCGGGCCGGGTCTGAGAATAATCAAAACCCCAATAAAGCCGACCAAAATGGCCGTCCACCGACGCCAGCCGACTTTCTCGTTCAGGAATAGAGCTGCACCCAATGTCACCGCCAGCGGTAGCGATTGCATGATGGCGGAAACGTTGGCAAAGCCCATCATTGCCAGCGTTTTGAGATAAAGAATGGAGGCCGAGACTTCGCACAGGCACCGCAACACGATGATGGGCCGTAGCAATGTCTTGATAGGACGCAATGCTCCCATGTGGCGGGCGATAAAATACACCAGAACACAGGTAATGATGCCGCGAACGAAGAGGATCTGGCCGGTGTTGATATAAGGTGTGACGGATTTGGTGAATGCGTCGTTGATCGTGAACGATGCCATCGCGAGCGCCATGAGCAACGCGCCGCGAGTATTGTCCGTCAATGCCATCATTCCAATCCCAGATACAAAACAAAGACGCCATCATGCGGTGCACATATGACGACTCCGCCCACTCCTCTAATATGAGGTGGTGACATGGTGGGGATTTGAATTCAATCGAATTATTATAGAAGACAGAATGGAAAAGCGTCAGCCGCCAGTAACGCTCATGTGGCGGGCGACGGCGGGGCGTTTGTGGGTGCGGTCAATGATGAAATCATGGCCCTTGGGCTTGCGAAGAATGGCGTCATCGATGGCTTGGGAGAGCAGTGCATTGTCGTCGGATGCGCGAAGCGCAGTGCGCAGATCGGCGGCATCGTCCTGGCCGAGGCACATGTACAGCGTGCCGGTGCATGTCAGGCGAACACGGTTGCAGCTTTCGCAAAAATTATGTGTCATCGGCGTGATGAACCCGAGCCGTCCCGAGGTCTCTTTGACCTCGACATAGCGCGCCGGGCCGCCCGTCTGATAGGCGATATCGCTGAGGGTGAACTGCTCCTCAAGCGACGCGCGAACCTGCGACAGCGGCAAGTAGCGATCTGTCCGATCTTCTTCGATCTCACCCATCGGCATGGTTTCGATGACAGTCAGGTCCATGCCTCGAGCATGGGCGAAACGCATTAGGTTCGGGATTTCGTGTTCATTGAAATCCTTAAGTGCCACGGCATTGAGCTTGATCTTGATGCCAGCGGCAAGAGCCGCATCGATCCCGTTCATAACCTTGGAGAAATCCCCCCATCGGGTGATTTGGCGGAATTTATCAGGGTCCAACGTGTCCAGGGACACATTGATACGACGCACGCCGCAATCGTAGAGTTCGGCTGCGTGGGTCGCGAGTTGCGAACCATTGGTGGTCAGCGTCAACTCGTCCAGCATCCCGGCATCGATCTGGCGACCGAGGTCTCGCACCAGATGCATGATGTTCTTGCGCACCAGCGGCTCGCCGCCAGTCAATCTGATACGGCGAACGCCTTTGGCGATGAAGGCGGAACACAGTCGGTTAAGCTCTTCGAGCGTCAGAAGGTCTTTCTTCGGCAGGAAGGTCATGTGCTCTGACATGCAATAGGTGCAGCGGAAGTCGCAGCGGTCAGTGACGGAAACGCGCAGGTAGGTAACAGCGCGTCCGAAGGGGTCAACCATCGGGCTCGTGCGTTCGTTCAAGGATGTCGCTGGCTGGAGCGCCCCGAGAAAGCTGTTCAACCTGAAATCTCCGTCACACTCGACGCTGTGTCTGCTGTCCGTGTTTACCATGTAATGCCTTGCCGCAGTGCAGACAAGGTCGTAAGTGTGCGGGATATATCACGGTTTGGAAATGAAGAGATGAATGAACCCTGGCCAACCGAATTGTGGGTCTCCAAAGATCGCCAGCATCTTGTCGTAGAATTCGACAACGGGCAGTCGTTCGATCTGCCGGCTGAGATGCTGCGTGTCTTGTCTCCCTCGGCAGAGGTGCAGGGGCACGGGCCTGGCCAGAAGATAACTGTTCCTGGCAAACGGGACGTAACGATCCGCTCCGTTGTCGCGACAGGAAATTACGCTGTGCGCATCGCCTTCGATGATGGTCACGACAGTGGAATTTTCACATGGCGATATCTGTTCGAGCTGGGGCAGAAGGGTGACACTCTGTTCAGTGCCTATGAGCAGGAACTGGCCGAAAAAGGCTTGAGCCGGGACCGTAAAATCCGGTAGCAGAAGACAATATTTCATGACGTTACGGGGGTGACACTTGGCGGTCGAGGGAAATGCAAATGATCTGGCGCAAGTTGTCGTCCTGTTGGCGGCAGGCGTCATCGCGGCCCCGATCTTCAAACGTATAGGGCTGGGCTCGGTGCTGGGATATCTCGCCGCCGGTCTGGTCATCGGCCCCTTCGGTTTTGGTGCATTCTCCGATCCGCAAGCCATCATTCACATTGCCGAACTTGGCGTGGTGATGTTCCTCTTTATCATCGGCCTCGAAATGCAGCCTTCGCGCCTGTGGTCCATGCGTAAGGATATTTTCGGGCTTGGCGCCTTGCAGGTTTTGACCTGCATGGTGGGTTTAACGCTGATTGGCCTCGCGCTCGGTTTCCCGCTCATCCCGTCTTTTGTAGCGGGCACGGGTTTCGTGCTGACATCCACCGCCATCGTGATGCAGATGTTGCAGGAGCGGAACAGCATGTCGACGCTCAAAGGTCAGCGGATTGTCGCCATTCTTCTATTTGAAGATCTGGCCATCGTGCCTCTGCTGGTGCTGGTTGCGTTTTTAGGTGCGGGCGGAGAGGCGGTAACGCTGAACGAACGGCTGATCTCCATCGGTATCGCGCTTGCCGCCATCGTCGCGTTGATTGTTGCGGGCCGGTATCTGCTCAATCCCTTCTTCCGCTTGCTGGCCGCCTCTGGTGCGCGGGAGGTCATGACGGCGGCGGCCTTGCTAGTGGTTCTCGGATCGGCGCTGCTCATGCAGGTCAGCGGACTCTCGATGGCCATGGGCGCGTTTCTGGCAGGTGTTCTGTTGTCAGAATCCTCCTTCCGTCATCAACTGGAAGCCGACATCGAACCTTTTCGTGGAATTCTGCTTGGTCTTTTCTTCCTTGGCGTCGGCATGGCCATCGATCTTACGGTGATTGCTGCGAACTGGCAGTTGGTGTTGATGAGCGTAGTCGCTTACATGCTCATCAAGGCGTTGCTGATTTACGGCGTGGCGCGTGTGCTGGGGACGTGCCAGCGCGAAAGCATCGAGCGTGCGGTTCTGATGGCGCAGGGCGGCGAATTTGCTTTCGTGCTCTATTCCGCAGCTGTCGCTGCGGGCATTCTCGATGCTGAAGCCAATGCCGTGTTGACTGCGACGATTATTATTTCAATGATCCTCACGCCGTTGATGGTGATCGCTCACGATCGCATCGTGCCGAAGAAAGCTCCCAACACCGACGATCTGGATTTGCCGGAAAATGTCGATGGCAGCATCTTGATGATTGGTTTTGGTCGTTTCGGCCAGATCGTCAGCCAGCCGCTTCTGGCACGGGGTTACACCTTGTCCCTGGTTGATAAGGATGCGGATTTCGTGCGCGACGCCGCTGGCTTCGGCTTCAAGGTCTACTACGGTGATGGGTCTCGCTCCGAGATATTGCATGCCGCCGGCGCAGGCTCTGCCCGCGCGGTGTTGATTTGCGTCGATGACAAGGAAGCGGCGGTTCGCATTGCTGAAATCGTCAAGCATGAATTCCCGCTGGTGCCGGTGCTGGCACGTGCCTTTGACCGAGGTCATGCACTTGATCTGCTGAAAGCCGGTGTTGATTACCAGATCCGCGAAACATACGAATCCGCCTTGAACTTCAGCGAAAAAGTGCTGACCGAAATCGGTGAGGAGACGGATATCGCTGAACGGCTCGTCGAAGAATTCCGTGATGTCGACAAGGAGCGTTTCGCGCTTGAGGTCGTGGGCGGTGTTTATGCCGGACGTTCTCTCATTCGCGGCAATGCTCAGCCTGCCGACATCGTCGCTGCACGCACGGCCCGTGAGCGTGCTGAACGCGAAGCAAGGCAGGAGGCGGAACAGCAAAACTAGTGCCGTCGTCACATCGTTGTTGCATGAATGCTTTTCAAGCTAGCCGATAGAGAAAGGGAAGCATAATGACCATCATTCACTCTGTGGAAGATTTGAAGGCGATTTACGGCATCGTCGCCGAACCTTCTTTCGTTAAGGTCACGCCAGCACTGACCGCCGAGTACAGGCTAATGATCGAAGCATCGCCATTCATGGCTCTGGCAACGGTCGGCCCTGAAGGTATGGATTGCTCACCGCGTGGTGACAAGGGTGGGGTCGTCAGGGTTCAGGATGACAAAACGGTGCTGCTGCCTGACTGGCGTGGCAATAATCGGATCGATTCGCTGTTGAACATCGTCCGTGATCCGCGCGTCGCGCTAATGTTCCTCGTTCCCGGCTCCAACACGACGATGCGCGTCAATGGCACAGCGGTTGTTTCGATAGATCCAGCACTGCTCGACAGTTTCGAGATGGATGGAAAACATCCGCGCACGGTCACGGTCGTGACGATCGATGAAGTCTATTTCCAGTGCGCCCGCGCGCTTATTCGCTCCGAACTCTGGAATGCGGAAAACTTTGTCGATCCAGCATCTCTGCCGACGCCGGGTACGCTGATGAAAGCTGCCAAAGCGGATTTCGACAAGGATACCTATGATCGGGAATGGCCGGAAAAAGCAGCCAAGACCATGTGGTAAGTAGTAAGTGACGTTGGCTCACTGCTTGTAGATAAGCCAGCTCTTGCCACTATAGTTTTTCTGCATTCCTTCTTCGAAGAACACAGTGCGATTGCGGCCGGTTTCCTTGGCATAATAGAGAGCAGTGTCGGCACGAGCATAAAGCTCGCCAGGGTTTTGAGCTTGCGAAGCCATTGAGCAACCAATGGATATGGTCACCTGGCCGTAGTCGATGCCGGACTTGGAGTTTCGGAACGGCGTTTTTTCCAGAGCGGTTCGAATACGCTCGCAGACGGCCTGAACTTCCTCCTGGCTGTTACCTTCCAGAATAACGGCAAACTCTTCGCCGCCACTGCGTGCAACGAAACCATCATTTCGGATATTGCCCCTTATAACGGAGGCGACGCTTGCCAGAATTTTATCTCCTACGGGATGTCCAAACGTGTCGTTTATCCGCTTGAAATTGTCGACATCCAGCAGCACGAGCGCGGAAAATTGAAGGCCCATCGTTGTGTCGTACATAGACGCCAGCTTGTCATCAAAGGCTCGACGATTGGCGAGACGTGTCAATGAATCGGTGTTGGCGATACGCTTGTATTCATCGAGCTCGAGACGAACCTGCTGCATTTCTTCCGCGTGACGATCTACGCTTTTGAAGGTCGTCTCATTTTCCGTCATCTTGTCACCGGTGGCTTCCACCAGCATAGATATGGCTGTCCGCAGCAAATGCGCACTGGACTGATTTTTGTCTGCGATCCCTGCGCGGGTTTCATCCAGAATGCGATTGTAATTTTCAAGGCACGTCTGTTCGTGCTGCAAGACGACCAGAAGTGCACTCAACTCGGAATTTAGCTTGTCTCTGGCGGCCTCGATGAGTTGGCCATGCGTGTGGTCGAAATAGCGTGAGCCGAGATCGTCCAACTCCTCCTGTGTCGCCCGGGTGCCCAGCGCCGCCAGTTCCCGCGTCAATGCAGGATTGGAACCGATATACGCTTCATAGAAAAGGTTGTAGTTTCGCGGAATGGGAACAACACCCATATTGCGCATGGCAAATAGAATTTGCGCGGCAACATCAGGTGCCTTCGGCGTTGATGCTTTGCTCATCAAGTCACTCCCGGAAATACGTTCAGTATCTTATCGTGCGTTTAGCTAAATTTCTTTTAGAAATCTTAGTTTACGAAAGTCAGTATTACTCACGAGGTCAGATACACCAATAATCACCCCAATCCGTTCTCGGACACTTATTTTTATAATTAGAATCGCCTAAAAAAAAGGGGTAAATTCCCATATCATTTTAAAGGTGAGTTTATAGAGGTAATTTCTTATAGCGATGTAAAATTCCTGAATGTTTTGAAATGTGTCCGGCATCTTATGGGGAGTCAGAAACGGCTTGAATGGCCGTTTCTGACTTTTCGCTTTTATTTAGGCCCGATCATATTTTCCGGACGGACATATTGGTCGAACTCCTCGTTCGAAAGATATCCGCCGCCGACTGCTTCTTCGCGAAGTGTCGTACCGTTCTTGTGGGCGGTCTTGGCGATCTTCGCGCAGGCGTCGTAGCCCAGTTTGCCGTTGAGAGCCGTAACCAGCATCAACGAGTTTTCGACACCCTTCTTGATGTTGTCTTCGCGGGCTTCGATGCCGACCACGCAATTATCGGTGAAGGACACCGCAGCGTCGCCGAGAAGCTGAACCGACTGAAGGAAGTTGTAGGCCATCATCGGATTGTAGACATTGAGTTCAAAGTGACCCTGCGAACCTGCAAAGGTGATCGCTGCCTGATTTCCAAAAATATGCGCGCAGACCTGCGTCAAGGCTTCAGACTGCGTGGGGTTGACCTTGCCCGGCATAATGGACGAGCCAGGTTCATTTTCAGGAAGTGCCAGTTCACCCAGGCCAGCGCGTGGGCCGGAGCCGAGGAAACGAATGTCATTTCCGATTTTGAAAAGTGCTGCGGCTGCCGCGTTGATCGCGCCATGCGAAAACACCATTGCGTCGTGAGCTGCCAACGCTTCGAATTTGTTTGGCGCGGTAACGAAGGAAAGGCCGGTGATCTTGGCTATTTCCTCGGCCACCTGTTCGGCAAAGCCAACCGGTGCGTTAAGGCCGGTGCCAACTGCAGTGCCGCCCTGTGCCAATTCATAAAGGCCTGGCAATGTGAGTTCGATGCGCCTGATCGCAGATGCAACCTGAGCTGCATAGCCGGAAAACTCCTGGCCGAGCGTCAGGGGTGTCGCATCCTGGGTATGGGTGCGGCCGATCTTGATGATATGGGCGAAGCTCTTGGCCTTGGCGTCCAGCGCCGCATGCAGGTGTTTGAGGCTCGGCAGCAGGTGGTGAACGATCTGCTCCGCACACGCAATGTGCATGGCGGTCGGGTAGGTGTCGTTGGACGACTGGCTCATATTGACGTGGTCGTTCGGGTGAACCGGCTTCTTGGAACCCATCTCGCCGCCGAGCATCTCAATGGCCCGGTTGGAGATGACTTCGTTTGCGTTCATGTTTGACTGGGTGCCAGAGCCGGTCTGCCAGACAACGAGCGGGAAGTGATCGTCCAACTTGCCGTCGATAACCTCCTGCGCGGCCTTGATGATGGTCTCGCCGAGTTGTGGATCCAGCCCGCCCAGCGCCATATTGGTGCGAGCAGCGGCCTGCTTTACGATGCCGAGTGCACGAACGACAGAGGCAGGCTGCTTTTCCCAGCCAATCTTGAAGTTGCCAAGTGAGCGCTGTGCCTGTGCGCCCCAGTAGCGATCGCTTGCAACGTCGATTGGGCCAAATGTGTCGGTTTCGGTGCGTGTCGCTGTCATCAGTCCTGCCTCTCCTGTGCGGTCCAGCGCCAAGACCGCTTATCCGCCAGTCTTGCGCGCGCAGACATATAAAGCGATAGCGCAATCATGGAAAGCCTGTCGTATGGCGGACCTCAACATTTACCGCCAGTTTCAAAGCTTTGTCGGTATCGCTCGAAAGTCGGAACGCGTGGCTTTTGGGTAACGTGGCTGGAAAGCCTGGATCTGTTGTGTTTTGCTATCATCGTGACGAAAACTTGTTTGCGCAATGTTAGGAAATTAAAGAGAAATTTAACTATTCTCGCCAAACGTGGAGGGCATGCCGAAGCGATTTTTTCGCGACGGAAACTCATCTCTGGCACTTGATCGGACTTCGTGCGTTTTCTTTCCAAAAGCAGGCCAATCAGCTAGACAGACACATACTCATTATATGCGCCTCGATGAATGATGGCGCGGGATGCGGCGAGGAATAAATTGCAAATCACATCAGGAAAATCATCGGCTGCATTGATACTGGCTCTCGGTCTGTCCGTTTCGGCGGCGATGCCGGGCACAGCCGGCGCGGTGACCCTCATGGACCTTCTTCGTGGTGGGCCGGGGAAAGTGGAGCGTGAGCGCCAGGATCGGGGACTTCCAGGTGTTACGACAATGCAGGGGAACGCCGCCGCACGCGATGTCGACCCTGAGCCTTTGCCGCGTGTATCTGGTCCTCGTTATTATACCTACAAGGCAGATGGCGCGCGCACTGTCGATACATCGAAGTTCCCTGCCGGTCTGGCCGGTGTGAAGCTCTCGGCAACGCCCGAAATCGCCAAGGCGCTGGAAGCTTATTACAATGCGGGCGGACAGCCGATCTGGGTTTCGAACGGCGATCTGAACGAGCGCGCAAGCGCCGTTCTGACATTTTTCGAAACTGTTGGTGATAGTGGCCTCAACCCAGCAGACTACAGCATCTCCGCGCCATCGCAGGATGTGACTGCCAGCATTTCGGCGGAACCAGTGGCTGAGGTGCAGAACGCATCCGTAACAGAGCAGCGGGTCATTCCTCCCGCGATGATGCAGTTCGAACTGGCACTTTCTGCCAAGGTCCTGGCCTACGTGCAGGACACCACCCGTGGCCGCGTCGATCCGAACAAGCTGTCTGGATATCACGACTTCAAGCGCAAGACGGTCAATCTGACGCCTGTGCTAAAACTTGCCAGCCTGAGCCCGGATGTCGGTGCCTATCTGCGCAGCCGTGAGCCATCCAACGTCGAATATCAGGCGTTGAAGGCTGAACTCGCAAAGCTGCGCAATGAAGACAAAGACACAAGCCACAAGGTAGTCGTGCCCGCGGATCTCGTTCTCAAGCCCGGCGAAAACAATGCCGACATGGCTACCGTCGTCAAAGCTATCGAGCATCGCTCGTCGGCCAGCCTGAAGACCGGCCATGCAACGACAC
Source organism: Agrobacterium bohemicum (assembly GCF_001562555.1). Lineage (NCBI taxonomy): Bacteria > Pseudomonadati > Pseudomonadota > Alphaproteobacteria > Hyphomicrobiales > Rhizobiaceae > Agrobacterium > Agrobacterium bohemicum. Next base: position 306,649 of record NZ_KQ961023.1, on the reverse strand, counting down.
TGTCGGGCTACCAGCAAACGCCAGAATACACACCTGATCTGGTAGATCTGGTCAAGGCCTTCCAGAGCGAGAACGGCCTGAAGGCAGACGGCGTTATTGGCCGCGCAACCGTGCGCGCCATGACCGGCGATAGCAATGAAGCGAAAATTGCCAAGCTTGAAGTGGCGATGGAACAGATCCGCTGGTTGCCTGCCGATCTCGGCGATCGTTTTGTCTTCATCAACCAGCCTGCTTTCATGGCTTATTACCATAATGAAGGCGTCGAAGACTTCGGCATGAAGGTCGTCATCGGTTCCAAGACGAACCAGACCTACTTCTTCCAGGACGAAATCCAGACGGTCGAGTTCAACCCTTACTGGGGCGTCCCGCAATCAATCATCGTCAACGAGATGCTGCCGAAGCTGCGCCGCGACCCGTCATATCTGGATCGCCTTGGCTATGAAGTTCAGGTCAACGGTCGGTCGGTTTCATCTTCCGAGGTGAACTGGTACGGCTCCACCAATGCGGTTTCCGTTCGCCAACCACCGAGCAGCGATAACGCATTGGGCGATCTGAAAATCCTGTTCCCGAACGCGCACGCCATCTACATGCACGACACGCCTGCGAAGAGCTTCTTCAGCCGTGACATGCGTGCCCTCAGCCATGGCTGCATTCGTCTTGTCGATCCACGCCGCATGGCTGCCGCCGTGCTCGGCACGACCATGGACAATGTGAACAAGCAGATTGCCGCAGGCCAGAACCGCGCTGTTCAGGTATCGGGCAAGGTTCCTGTCTACGTGTCCTACTTCACGGCATGGCCGGACAAGGACGGCCACGTGCAGTATTTCGACGACGTTTATGACCGCGACAGCTATGTCATGAAGGCGTTCGACACGACGACGAAGGCGCGTGCGTCTTCGATCTAAGGCATATATTACAACATCAAAAGCGCCTTCACGGGCGCTTTTTCTTTATGAGGGCAGGGGCAATGCGGGACATTCAGACGGTTATCAATTCCATCACCGAAAAAATGCTGCCGCGGCTTGGTGCTGCGAAGGTAGCTGATTACATCCCCGAGCTTGCCAAGGTCGATCCAAAGCAGTTCGGCATTGCCGTAACCACCGTGGACGGTCAAACCTTTGTGGCTGGCGACGCAAAGGTGCAGTTTTCGATCCAGAGTATCTCCAAAGTTTTCATGCTGACGCTTGCGCTGGGCAAAACCGGAGAGAGCGTGTGGAAGCGGGTAGGGCGCGAACCCTCGGGTTCTGCTTTCAACTCCATCGTTCAGCTGGAGCGGGAGATGGGCATTCCACGCAATCCCTTCGTTAATGCCGGTGCCATTGTGGTTACCGATATGGTTCTGGCGGGCCACCAACCGCGTGAAGCGATTGGCGAGGTGCTGCGTTTCGTGCGCTATCTGGCCGATGACGAGACGATTTCCATCGACAACAGGGTTGCGAAATCCGAGCAGACGACGGGCTATAGAAACTTCGCACTGGCCAATTTCATGAGCAGTTTCGGCAATCTACACCATCCGGTCGATCATACGCTGGGCGTTTATTTTCACCAGTGCGCACTGTCCATGAATTGCGTGCAGCTGGCGCGGGCAGGGCTGTTTCTGGCCAATCGCGGACGCAACCCCGTGACCGGCCACTCCGTCGTTTCGGAAAAACGCGCGCGGCGCATCAATGCGCTGATGCTGACCTGCGGCCACTACGATGGCTCGGGCGATTTCGCCTATCATGTGGGTCTACCGGGCAAGAGCGGCGTGGGCGGCGGCATTCTTGTGGTGGCACCGGGCAAGGCTTCCGTCGCGGTGTGGTCGCCGGGGCTTAATGAGGTCGGCAACTCGGCGCTGGGTTCTGTCGCGCTGGAAATGTTGGCAAACGAAATGGGGTGGTCCGTATTCGGGGCTTGATCTTCAAGGCAGATGCGGGCATTCCCTGAAGCCGGAACGCTTGCGCGCGTTCAGGACCAAGCGAGATTGCCATGAACATTGCAGCAGACATCGATGACATGCCAGAAAGCGTCGAGCCTGAAGAGCTCGTTGGTGCCCATCCGCTGTTTGCCAACGCGCCACGCTCCGTGTCCTTCAACAAGCTGCGCAAGCGGCTGTTGCGCAATGTGCGCCAAGCCTTCGATGATTTCGACATGCTGAAAGGCCAAAAGCGTTGGCTTGTGGGCCTCTCAGGCGGCAAGGACAGTTACGGACTATTGGCCCTGTTGCTGGATCTGAAATGGCGTGGTCTTCTGCCGGTCGAACTGATCGCCTGTAATCTTGACCAGGGTCAGCCCAATTTCCCAAAGCATATTTTGCCGGAATACCTAACGAAAATAGGGATGCCGCACCGCATCGAATATCGCGATACTTACTCCATCGTGAAGGAAAAAGTACCGGCGGGCGGCACCTATTGCTCGCTCTGTTCGCGGCTGCGCCGAGGCAATCTCTACCGCATCGCCCGTGAAGAAGGCTGCGACGCGCTGTTGTTGGGCCACCACCGCGAAGATATTCTCGAGACCTTCTTCATGAATCTGTTCCATGGCGGGCGGCTTGCCGCCATGCCGGCAAAGCTTATGAATGACGAAGGCAACCTGATGGTGCTGCGTCCGCTGGCCTATTGCGCTGAAGAAGATATGGTGAAGTTTGCAACTGCGATGGAGTTTCCGATTATTCCTTGCGATCTGTGTGGTTCACAGGACGGGCTTCAACGCAATGCCATGAAGGACATGTTGGCCGATATCGAGCGCCGGATGCCGGGCCGCAAGGACGTGATGCTGCGCGCCATGTCTCACGTCAATCCATCACACCTGCTTGACACAAAGCTTTTTGATTTCTCAGGCCTGACTGTCACCGATCCGTCATGCTAGGAGATTAGGTCGTGGAAGCTCTTCCCATTTTTAAAAGAAATGCTTCATGACACTTTCCGATTCCGATCTTGAGTTCTTCGTCTCGACTGTTGCAGACGCCGGGGTAAACGACATCATTCCGCGCTTTCGTAATTTGAGCGCTTCCGACATTTCCGAAAAAACGTCCGTTATTGATCTCGTGACCGAGGCTGACATTCTGGCGGAAAAGCGCATTACTGCTGCCTTGCTCGACCGCTTCCCAAAAGCGCACATCGTTGGCGAAGAAGCCTATGATGCCGACCATTCGGTTATTCCGGCTTTGGTCGATGCTGAACTCGCCTTCGTGATCGACCCTATCGATGGCACGTTCAATTACGCATCCGGTCTGCCGGCATTCGGGACTTTGTTGGCCGTAACCATCAAGGGCGAGACGGTTGCGGGCATCATCCACGACCCTGTCATGGGTGACACGATTGTTTCCGTCAAAGGTGCGGGCGCAACGCTGAAACGCAAGAACGGCAGCGAAGCAAAACTGACAGTGGCAAAGCCTGTCGATCTCTCGCAGATGATCGGCGTGTTTTCCTGGGGTCATAGTTTCCAAGATCGCCGTCCGGTGATTGCCGCCAATATGACCAAGGCCAAGATGGCGCTTTCGCTGAATTGCTCGGCGCATGAATACTGGCTGGTTTCCAGCGGCAAGATTCACTTCATCGGCCACGAAAAGCTGATGCCGTGGGACCATCTGGCCGGTGTGCTGACGCATCAGGAAGCGGGCGGATACACCGCCAAGTTCGACGGAACGCCCTACAGACCTGGTGATTTGACAGGCGGTATTCTGTCTGCGCCGGATAAGGAAAGCTGGAAGATGCTACGCCGAGAAATCGTTGGCCTTTGATTTTGGTCACTATTGTAATGACTGTCGCGCAAAGCCGCCACATAGTTTTTCGCGACAATTTCCGAGGAAGGAAAACCCATGACCGTGGAACTCGACATCGCATCCCTTGCCAACGCCCTGCAAGAGGCGGCGGCGGTGGAAATTCTGCCAAGGTTTCGCAATCTGGGCGAAGGTGATGTGCGGATAAAGACAGAGGCCATCGATCTCGTCACAGAAGCCGATGAGGCAGCTGAACGTTTGATCCGCGACCGGGTGGCCGAATTCATGCCTGACGCATTGTTCGTCGGCGAAGAATCGGTAGCAGCTGACCCGTCGCTGTTGACTAGGCTGGGTAAGGTTGATCTGGCCGTTGTGGTTGATCCCATTGACGGCACCTTCAACTTTGCGGCTGGTCTGCCACTCTTCGGCGTTATGCTGAGCGTTGTGTCAAAGGGTGAGACGGTTGCGGGCTTGATCTACGACCCGATGGGTAATGACTGGGTGATTGCCGAAAAGGGTTCTGGCGCATGGATGTGCAGTGCCGATGGATCGCAGAGCCAGATGAGCGTTGTACCCGCGCCTGAGCTTTCGCAAATGGTGGGCATTGCCAATACCGGCTATTTCGAAGGCGATGTACGCCGCCGTTTGCTGAACAATCTGGCCGATGTACGCCTGTTCACCAGCTACCGGTGTGCCGCCCACGAGTACCGCATCTTCTGCGGCGGCCATATGCACTTCCTGATGTATAACAAGCTGATGCCATGGGATCATCTCGCCGGTACACTGATTTCGCAGGAAGCGGGCGCTTACGCTGCACGCCTCGACGGTTCGCCCTATCTGCCACACCACGTTGACGGAGGGCTTCTGCTGGCGGCGAATGAAGAGACGTGGGAGTTGCTGCGCGAGAAGATTTTTACCGTCTGAGCAAGGCCGAGCTCAAAATGCAAAAGGCGCGGATGTTTTCAACCGCGCCTTTTTTATGTGAGTTTTTTCAATGCGTCGGTTTATTCTGTGGCTGAAAAAGAACGCCTTTTTCACCGAGCAGGACGAAACCGAGGCCAGCCACTGAGACGATGAAGAAACCAGCAACCATCGGCAGAGCGGTGCCATTGAATGCCTGACCTATGGCCGCGCCGATGAGTGAACCACCGATCGTGCTCATGAAGCCGATAACAGATGATGCCGTACCTGCTACGCGGCCGAGCGGCTCCATGGCCAGCGAGTTGAAGTTTGAACCAATGAGGCCGAACTGGAACATCGACAGGGCGAACATTATGATAAAGAGGAAGAACGGCATCGGCTGAGGTCCGAACAGTTGCAGCATCAGCCATACGAAGGTGATGATGATAAAGCCGATCAACGAGCCATGCGACAGCTTTCTCATGCCGAAACGCCCGACAAGACGAGAGTTGAGGAATGATGAGAGCGCCATGAACAGAGCAACGCCAGCAAAGGCTGCCGCAAACCAGGCGCCTAAGTCGTAAATGCCCTTGTAGACTTGCTCTGCCGAATTGATGAACCCGAACAGCGCACCAAAGATGATCGTGCTGGCAATGGTGTAGCAAAGTGCGACCCGGTTGGTCAGAACTATCTTGAAGCCTTGCAGGACGGATGAAGTGGTCAGTTCACGCACGTCTTCCTGATGCAGCGTCTCGGGAAGACGCAGATACATCCATACCGTCACGATGGCCGCAATGGCTGCCATGAAGGCGAAGATCAGATGCCAGTCCCCGAAGAACAGTACGATCTGCCCGGTTCCGGGCGCGATCACCGGCACGACCATGAAGACCATCATGATCAGCGACATGACTTCGGCCATCTGGCGCCCGCCATAGATGTCACGAACGATGGAAACGGTGATGACGCGCGTGGCCGCCGAACCGATGCCCTGAATGAAACGCAGAACAAGAAGCCCCGCAAAAGAGGGCACGAAGACAACGGCGATGGACGACAGAATATAAATACCAAGGCCGAACAGCATTGGTTTGCGCCGCCCGAAACGGTCGGAAATCGGGCCGTAGGCGAGTTGTGAAATGCCAAAACCGATCAGATAGGCAGAAATGACATATTGCCGGTGGTTTTCGTTGTCGACACCCAGCGATGCGCCGATTTCCTGCAGGCCGGGCAGCATGATGTCGATAGCGAGCGCGTTGAGTGCCATCAGCGCGGCAGCAAGCGCAATGAATTCCGTCCGCCCCATTGCGATGGTGCGGGCTGGATCGGATTGTGAAAGATTTGTCACAGACTTTGTCCCCAAAAGAACGGCAAAGGCGTTGCCGGGGGCAACGCCTAGACAAGTTTTAGAATAATAGGGGGGCCGGGGTTCCCGGCCGGAATCAGGCCGCTCCGCGGACGCTGATACCCTGTTCCTGAAGTTGGTCCTGAAGCTCACCGGACTGGAACATCTCTTTTATAATGTCACAGCCGCCGACAAACTCGCCCTTGATGTAAAGCTGGGGAATGGTTGGCCAGTTGGCATAGTCCTTGATGCCTTGACGTAGATCAGCATCCGCAAGCACGTTGATGCCCTTATACTGCACACCCAGGTAATCGAGCATCTGTACGACTTGCCCGGAGAAACCACACTGCGGAAACTGAGGGGTGCCTTTCATGAAAAGCACGACATCGTTGCCCTTCACTTCGCCGTCGATCATTTCGTGAATGCCGCTCATGGCAATTTCCTTTCACACGCGGTTCAAGGCCGCTGCTTCGTTTGTTCTTAAATAACATGGTCGCGAGCGATTTCCAGCCGTTAATGGCAAAAAATCCAAGCGGGTTACGCATATCGTCTATGCGTTTGATGATAAGGCGACAGTGGCCCACACGCCGAGAGATGATCCGCACCGTTTCAGTGTCCGAAATCTCTTGCAGATGCCAAAGGTCGTCAAATATCCAGATTTTCCGCGAAAGCCGAACGATCCTGAATGAAACGGAAGCGGGCTTCGGGTTTGGTGCCCATCAAGTTGTCCACGGCTTCGCGGGTGCCTTCGAAATCCACATCATCGATTTCCACGCGCAGAAGGGTGCGCTTGGAAGGGTCCATGGTGGTTTCCTTCAACTGCGCAGGCATCATTTCGCCAAGGCCTTTGAAGCGGCCTATTTCGACTTTTTTACCCTTGAAGACAGTCTCCATCAATTCGGCACGGTGCACGTCATCGCGGGCGTAGACCGTTTTGGCACCCTGACGAATGACGTAGAGCGGCGGCACCGCGAGGTAGAGGTGGCTGCCACGAATGAGTTCGGGCATTTCCTGATAGAAGAAGGTAATCAGCAGCGAGGCAATATGCGCACCGTCGACGTCGGCATCGGTCATGATGACGATGCGCTCGTAGCGCAAATCTTCGTCGCGATATTTCGTGCGTGTGCCGCAACCGAGTGCCTGAATGAGATCGGCGATCTGCTGATTTGCAGACAGCTTTTCACGGCTGGCACTGCCGACGTTGAGGATTTTTCCACGCAACGGCAGGATGGCCTGGTTTGCGCGGTTGCGCGCCTGCTTGGCGGAACCGCCAGCCGAATCACCTTCCACGATGAAAAGCTCTGCACCCTCTGCCGTGTTCTGGGAGCAATCCGCCAGTTTGCCGGGTAGACGCAACTTGCGAACGGCGGTCTTTCGGTTGACTTCCTTTTCCTTGCGGCGACGAAGGCGCTCTTCGCAACGCTCGATAACCCAATCCAGAAGCTTTGCGGCTTCGTTGGGGTTACCAGCCAGATAGTGGTCGAACGGATCACGAAGCGCGTTTTCGACGATGCGCTGCGCTTCCACCGTCGCCAGCTTGTCCTTGGTCTGGCCCACGAATTCAGGCTCACGAATGAAGACGGACAGCATACCGACAGCCGAAATCATCACATCGTCAGTGGTGATTTCGCGGGCGCGCTTGTTCTGCGTCAACTCCGCATAGTTTTTCAGCCCCTTGGTCAACGCAATGCGCAGGCCAGCCTCGTGGGTGCCACCCTCAGGCGTGGGGATAGTGTTGCAATAGGAATGCAACTGGGCATCGCCACCATACCAGGTGACAGCCCATTCCATGGCGCCATGGCCGCCGGTCCTTTCCGTCTTCCCAGAAAAGATTTCGCGGGTGACCGTGAAGTCCTTGCCCAGCGTTGCCGCCAGATAATCCTTCAGACCACCGGGAAAGTGGAAAACTGCCTTTTCCGGGATGTCACCGTCCGGTGGCACCATGCCGGGATCACAGCTCCAGCGTATCTCGACGCCGCCGAAGAGGTAGGCTTTCGAGCGGGCCATACGGAAAATGCGTGCCGGTTCGAACTTTGCATGTTCACCGAAGATTTGCGGATCGGGATGAAAACGAACGCGTGTGCCACGACGATTGTGCACATCGCCCAGTTCTTCTAGCCCGCCCATGGGAATGCCGCGTGAAAAACGCTGGCGATAAAGCTTGCGGTTTCGGGCAACTTCCACTTCAAGCAGGTCGGACAAGGCGTTGACGACTGATACGCCGACGCCGTGAAGGCCGCCAGACGTTTCATAAGCTTTGCCGTCGAACTTGCCGCCCGCATGCAGCTTGGTCATGATGACTTCCAGCGTGGATTTGCCGGGGACCTGCGGGTGATTTTCCACCGGAATACCGCGGCCATTGTCGCTGACAGTCAGAAATCCTTGCGTATCCAGATGGACTTCGATGAAATTGGCGTGACCAGCGACGGCCTCGTCCATCGAGTTGTCGATGACTTCGGCGAACAGATGGTGCAGCGCTTTTTCATCCGTGCCGCCAATGTACATGCCAGGACGCATGCGAACGGGCTCAAGCCCTTCCAGCACGCGAATGGACGACGCACCATATTCCTGCTCGGAAGAGGTTGTCACGACCACAGGCTTGGGGGCGCTGGCGACAGCTTTCACCACAGGCGCAGGTGCCGGTTCACTCGTTTCCGGTTCCTGACGCTTTGCCGTAGATTGGCTTGAAAAAAGATCGTTGCTATCGTCCATTGTGCCCAGTTCAGTCAGAATTTGGCCATGCGAGCAGGCATATGATTTGCCACAACGGCAACCAAATGTTGCTACTCAAGCACGGATGATCGGTTTTCGCGTCGTCCTAAGGATTGCGCCGCGCCTGCCCGGATGGCAAGTGTTGTGGCTTAAATGAAATGGTTCCTCAAGGCATGTCCACAGCTATCTTCACCTTTTGTACTCTTTTTTGCCTGTCTGTTGCGATCGTGCCAGCCTCTGCACAAAGCGCAGGAGGGCCGCTTAAGCCTTTCAAGGACGAGCTGTTCTCAACACAGACGGTACTCTCCACAGGGGACAATGGCGCATCGCAGATTATCGACTATCAGGAAATGCATGACATCAATGGGCGCGACGATACGCCAGAGCGACGGGTGAAGCGACAATATGTCGACCTCGCGCCTAAGAAGTTTCAAGAGCTTGAGACAATCGCGGTTGGGGGCAGGGCGCTGGAGGTTGGTCGCGTTGGCGCAACAACTGGTCAGGCCTTCACGGTGATTTTCATCCACGGTCGCGGCGGTGATCGCAGGCTGGGCATGAATGACTACACCTTCGGCGGCAATTTCAATCGGCTGAAGAATTTGGCGGTTGCCAATGGCGGCACCTATTATGCGCCGAGCGTGCGTAGCTTCGATGAGAAGGGCGTGGCCGATATTGCCGCATTGATTGCTGATGCCAACGCGAAGTCTGGCGGGCGTCCCGTCATTCTCGCCTGTGCGTCTATGGGCAGTTTCATTTGCTATGGTATCAGCCGCGATGCGCAGGCCGTATCGAATCTCAAGGGCATGGCAATCCTTGGCGGTGCGGTTGATCCGGACTTTCCCAAAAGCGCTTTTGTGAAGGCCAAAAAGCCCCTTTGGTTCACGCATGGCAGTGAGGACAAGGTGTATTCCGCTCAGCAGCAGGCGGGTATGTTCCGCACATTGTTGAAAGCTGGCCAGCCGACACGCTTCACGCTCTATCAATCCGGCACCCACGGTACCCCGGTACGCATGACGGATTGGCGCGCGGTGCTGAATTTTTTGATCACGCATTGAGCAAGGATGGCGTCAAAACGACGAAAACAAGCAAAATGCTGCGATTTTAACCGATGTTATGAACCAAAAGCGTTCTTTTTTGTACCAAATACAATCGCTAGCCTTTAAGACATAAAGGAAACTGGCCGCTATGAGCGCTTGGACTTTGTTGAGCGCTTTTGAAGTTAAGAGGAATAGATCGCCCATGACCCCTGATGTTCGCCCGCTCGTCGCTGGAAACTGGAAGATGAACGGAACGCGCGATTCGCTTGATCAGATCAAAGCGATGGCCGAGGGTGTCAAAGGTCCGCTTTCGGACAAGGTGGACGCGCTGATCTGCCCGCCCTCGACACTGCTGTATGTCGCGACAGCTCTGAGCGATGACAGCCCGCTGAAAATCGGTGCGCAGGATTGCCACCAGAACCCGTCGGGCGCCCATACGGGTGACATCTCGGCCGAGATGATTGCCGATTGCTTCGGCACTCATGTCATCGTTGGCCATTCCGAACGCCGCACCGACCATGCAGAAACCGACCATCTGGTCCGCGCCAAGGCCACTGCCGCCTATGCGGCGGAACTGGTTGCCATCATCTGCATCGGAGAGACGGCGGATGAGCGAAAGTCTGGCCAGACGCTGGATGTTCTCAAGCGACAGCTTGCCGGTTCCTTGCCTGATGATGCGACAGCAGAAAACACCGTGATTGCCTACGAGCCGGTATGGGCCATCGGAACCGGCCTGACGCCGACCACGCAGGACGTGAGAGAGGCTCACGCCTTCATGCGTGAAGAGTTGGTCAAGCGCTTCGGTGCGGAAGGGCAGGGCATGCGTATTCTCTACGGCGGCTCCGTCAAACCAACAAACGCTCTCGAACTGATGGGTGTGGAAAATGTCGATGGCGCGCTGATTGGCGGCGCAAGCTTGAAAGCATCCGATTTCCTCTCCATCTACGCCGCTTATGAGCAATTGACGGCCTGATGCCGTCTTTCGTCTCTCAGGGGGTTGGAATACGCTTTCGCCTCATGTAAAGAGCCGCAAACTTCTTCATTGTGCTCCAAACGGGGCATGGAATGGATTGTCATGCAGAACGTACTGATTGTTATTCATCTCATGATCGTGCTGGCGCTCGTCGGCGTTGTCTTGGTTCAGCGCTCCGAAGGCGGCGGCCTAGGTATCGGCGGCGGCTCTGGGTTTATGTCCGCACGCGGCACGGCAAATGCGCTGACGCGCGCAACAGCCATTCTCGCCGCGCTGTTCTTCGTCACGTCTCTCGGCCTCGGTCTTCTGACACGCTACGAATCGCGCCCGACGGATATTCTGGATCGCATTCCGGCGACACAGGGTCAGGGTAACGGCATTCTTGATACGCTGGGGCCATCGTCTTCGACGCCTGCTGCTCCGGCTCAGAACGGTGTGCCATCATCGACCAACGGTGCGGCGGCCCCGGCGACAACGACACCAGCACCAGCGACCCCGGCTCCGGCAACGCCAGCCCCGGCCAATTCGAACGCAGTTCCGACCGGCCAGTAAACCCGGTTGAGGCATAACACTCCGGCAGGCCAAAAGCCTGCCGGTTTTCTTTTGTTCATATTCCTGCCACGCCGTGTCGCGTCATCAACAGATGAATGCGCTTCTAGTTAATTTTGGGCTGGCGGAATCACTCATTTAAAGGTAACCGGTGAATCCCATGGCGCGATATGTATTCATCACAGGCGGCGTGGTCTCTTCTCTTGGTAAGGGCATTGCCGCTGCAGCACTCGGAGCGTTGTTGCAATCCCGTGGTTACCGGGTGCGACTTCGCAAACTTGACCCCTATCTCAATGTCGATCCCGGCACGATGAGCCCCACCCAACACGGTGAAGTCTTCGTGACGGACGACGGCGCAGAGACGGACCTCGATCTTGGTCACTACGAACGCTTCACAGGACGTTCGGCCACCAAGACCGACAACATCACCACGGGTCGCATTTACAAGAACATCATCGACAAGGAACGCCGCGGCGATTATCTCGGCGCGACTGTGCAGGTGATTCCGCACGTTACGAACGAGATCAAGAATTTCGTGACTGAGGGCAACGAGGACTACGACTTCGTCATCTGCGAAATCGGCGGCACTGTGGGCGATATCGAAGCCATGCCATTCATGGAAGCGATCCGTCAGGCGAAGAACGATCTTCCACGCGGCACTGCCATATTCGTTCACCTCACATTGATGCCTTACATTCCCGCAGCAGGCGAGCTTAAGACCAAGCCGACACAGCATTCCGTCAAGGAGTTGCAGGCGCTGGGCATTCACCCCGATATTCTGCTGGTGCGTGCAGACCGGGAAATCCCTGAAGCTGAACGCCGCAAGCTTTCGCTGTTCTGCAATGTGCGTCCATCCGCCGTTATTCAGGCACTTGATGTGGCCAACATCTATGACGTACCGATTGCCTACCACAAGGAAGGCCTCGACAACGAAGTTCTGGCAGCCTTCGGCATCGAGCCTGCGCCAAAGCCACGCCTCGAGCAGTGGGAAGAGGTCTGCAACCGCATCCACACGCCGGAAGGCGAAGTGACGATTGCCATCGTCGGTAAATATACCGGCCTCAAGGATGCATATAAGTCGTTGATCGAAGCCCTGCATCACGGAGGCTTTGCCAACCGCGTCAAGGTCAATCTGGAATGGATCGAGTCGGAAGTCTTCGAAAAGGAAGATCCGGCACCCTATCTTGAAAAGGTCGATGCCATCCTCGTTCCCGGCGGTTTTGGAGAGCGTGGCTCTGAAGGTAAAATCCGCGCTGCCCAATATGCCCGCGAGCGTCAGGTGCCCTATTTCGGCATCTGCTTCGGCATGCAGATGGCAGTCGTGGAAGCGGCCCGCAATCTAGCCGGTATCGAACAGGCTTCGTCCACCGAATTCGGCACAACGCCAGAACCTGTCGTCGGTCTGATGACTGAATGGGTGAAGGGCAACGAGCTCGAAAAGCGCAATGCAGCTGGTGATCTCGGCGGCACGATGCGCTTGGGCGCCTACAAGGCATCGCTCAAGAAAGGCACCAAGATCGCGGAAATCTACGGCTCCACGGACATCTCCGAACGTCACCGCCACCGTTACGAAGTCAACGTGGACTACAAGGATCGCCTCGAAAACTGCGGCCTCGTCTTCTCCGGCATGTCGCCGGATGGTGTATTGCCTGAAACCGTCGAGTACCCCGACCATCCGTGGTTCATTGGTGTGCAATACCACCCAGAACTCAAGAGCCGCCCGCTTGACCCGCATCCGCTGTTTGCAAGCTTCATTGAAGCGGCACTGGAGCGGAGCCGGTTGGTTTGATTGGACGCAATTTAAAATGAAAAGGGCTGCAGCGATGCGGCCTTTTTCTTGTTAAGGTCTACTTTACGCCACAGCACACATTTGCAGTCGTTGCAAATTCTGGCAGGTGTTGCTTGAATCGGCATTTTAGCGAAAGAAGTAAATGGCCTTAGTTTTTCGCTTTTTCATAGGCCATGAATAGATCAGTTACGAGAACGCCGTTGATCCGCATCCCCGTTAAATCGGCGTCTTTGATCTCAGAATCTGCCAACGTGACGCCGCTTATGGTTAAGCGCGAGAGATTTGCATTCGTAATGGTGGCTCCAGACAAATTGACGTTATTAAAGCGTGCGTCTGCCAGAGTGATATCGTCAAAAACCGCATCGCTTAAATTGGTGTCGGTAAACCTTGCCCTAGTCAAAACAGCGTAAAACTGTGCATCTGCGAGGTTTACGCCGTCGAAATTAGCGCGTGACATATCGGCGCGCTTGTAATGCGTTCCCTGCATTTGAGGGCCATCAAATTGATTGTGTTCTTGGGGTGCGGTCATTCTCTTATCCTCCGTTCAATTATGATTGTGACCCAAATAATGTCAGGCTGTACAATTATTTACGACCGTCAAATCTGAAATAGAAATGGCCAAGCAAATTCCGGCCGTGCCGTTCGTCGCACAACTAAATTTAGCGACAAAATGACCAGTTCTGATTTTTAAATAAAATCTCGGTCGCAAAACATAGCTCATGATCTCACTTCAGCAAGCGCTCGCTTAAGCGGCTCGTCCGATACCTGGATGAACCCTTGGAACGGTATGTCCATGTCAACCACGAGGTAAAAAGCTGCTGCAAAAAGCGCTGCGGCAATGACGAAGGATATAACGACGACGGAGTTCTTCGGCGCTCGATAACCGAAGCTTCCAAAAATCAGGACAAGCCATGCCACCACTATGCCAACAAGCGGCATCGGAATCACGCCTTCCGATTGCTCGATGATTGTCCAGCGCTGTTCTACCAAGCGCTGAAATTGTCGCCGTATGTCTGAAGCGAGGTCAGCGTGATACGGCTCTACAGGTTGAATAGTCATGAGGGTATCGGACAAACGGTCTAGCGCTGTCCCTGCTGGATCTGGCGCTCCCTTGACACTGTCAACGGCACGCGCCGGGTGCGCTATCGCCATTTCTATGTATGCGCTTAGCGCGCTCCGAGCGTCTCTGCCACCTATTCCGTAGCTCCGAAGCGAGTGATCGAGCAGGATCAGATTGGTGGCATATGAATGGGAGTTGGCGTTGACTGTTTCGAACGTATTTTTTGACGAGTTGATCATAAGACCGAAGACCAGCGACGTCATGACAACGAAAATATTGGCGACAAGACGGATGACTGCATTCGTTTCGTCGTCTTTGTGATGAGCGGCCAGTTTTGGAGAAATGATCATTGCGCCGAGCGAGGCGGACAAGAGGCACGCGAAGACTGTGGCAGCCAATAAGGTGTCGATCATTTACCGCGCTCCAAAAGCTGTCCTTACTATCTTAACCGCACCATCAAACACTCCCCACCAGCTTCAAGTTCCGGTGCATGCGGCGCGCGCACGATCAAACAATCCGAGTGCGCCATGGTCTTCATCATCGCGGAATCCTGTTTGGTGAAGGCTTCGACGATGGGCTGGTCGTTTTCGTGGCCGATGATTCGGGCTCGTAGGTAGTCCTGACGCTGGTCGTTTGCTTTGAGTGTGGTGGCGGTCTTGGCCGTTGTTTCGCGGGAGACGATCTGGCGGTGGCCGCGTTTTTTGATCAGGGGTTCCAGAAAGAGCAGGCTGCAAACAAGGCTGGCGACCGGGTTGCCGGGAAGGCCAAGAACCTGCATCTCTCCGATCGCACCGACTATCAGTGGTTTTCCGGGGCGCATGGCGATACGCCAGAAATCCAGCACCATTCCTTGCGCTTTCAGCGCCGCCTGCACAAGATCATGATCGCCCACAGATGCGCCGCCGAGCGTGACGAGAATATCGGCTCGCCCAGCGATGGCCTTGTCGATTGCGGCCCGGATGAGCGTTTCATCGTCAGGCACAATTCCGAGATCGAGGATTTCAGCTCCTGCCTTGCGGGCGAGGGCGGAAACACCGAAGGTATTTGACGCGATGATCTGAGCGGGATTGGGCTTGCCGCCCGGCACCACCAGCTCATCGCCCGTTGCCAGTACGGCGACGACAGGCTTGCGATATACACAAAGCTCCGCATGGTTCATTGCAGCAGCAAGCGTTATGTCCGTGAAGGTCAGTTCAGTTCCTGCCTTCAGTACTGCCTCACCTTCCAGAAAATCCTGTCCGCGTGGACGGATGTGTCTGCCTTTTGTGACCTGAAACGTCGTGCGTATCTGGCTGTTATCCAGGACTTCGGCATCTTCCTGAATGAGAACCGCATCCGCGCCCTGCGGCAATGGTGCGCCGGTGAAGATACGCACGACCTGGCCGTTGCCGACGATTCCTGAAAATGCGTGACCTGCCGCAGCCGCTCCGATGACGGTGAGAACAGAGCCGATCTGTGGCGCATCCGCTGCACGCAAAGCATAGCCGTCCATCGCCGACGCATCGAAAGGCGGCTGGGTTAGACGCGCTGACAGATCGCGGGCGAGGACGCGTTGATCGGCATCTGTCAGATGCACAAGCTCAACAGCTGTGACGGGATTTGCAGCACCCAGCAATCGAGCCTGGGCTTCGGCAACGGGCAGGAGGGGCTTCATGGTGGTTCCTCTTCCTGTGACGGCGCTGCTCAAGCTTTGAAATGCCCGGACTTTCCACCGGTCTTTTCCAAAAGTCTGATCGAACCGATTTCCATACCTTTGTCGGCAGATTTGGCCATATCGTAGATGGTGAGGCAGGCTATGGAAACAGCCGTCAGCGCTTCCATCTCCACACCCGTCTTGCCAGAAAGCTTGACGGTGGCCTGCACGCGCAGGCCTGGCAGGGCATCATCCTCTGAAATATCAACAGCAACCTTGGTCAACATTAGCGGATGGCAGAGAGGTATGAGGTTCGACGTCTGCTTTGCGGCCATGATGCCGGCGAGACGGGCTGTGCCGATAACATCACCCTTTTTGGCGTTACCTTCGCGGATCAGCGTCAGCGTTTCCGGCTTCATCTTCACGAAACCCTCGGCCACTGCAACGCGTGCGGTTTCCACCTTGTCGCCGACATCCACCATATGCGCTTCGCCTGAAGCGCCGATATGGGTGAGGTTCAGATCGGCACTCATTCGGCAGCCAAGCTGTCTGTTTGGCCGTTCAGGAGCATGCGTGTGGCGGCTGCGACATCATCCTTGCGCATGAGGCTCTCACCGACGAGAAATGTCGTGATGCCTGATGCCTGAAGGCGCGTGCAGTCTTCAAATGTGAAAATTCCGCTCTCGCCCACTAGCAACTTGTCATCCGGAACCATGGCGGCCAGTCGCTCGCTGGTCTCCAAGCTGACGTCGAAAGTGCGCAGATTACGATTGTTGATACCAAGCAGCGGAGAGCCGAGTTTCAGCGCCCGCTCGGTTTCTTCCTCGTCGTGCACTTCCACCAGAACGTCCATGCCCAGTGAGAAGGCTTCATCTTCCAGACGCTTTGCTTCGTCGTCGGAAAGGGACGCCATGATGATCAAAATGCAATCGGCACCCCAGGCGCGGGCTTCATGGACCTGATAGGTTTCGAACATAAAATCCTTTCGCAGTGCGGGCAGGGTGCAGACATTTCGAGCTGCGGTCAGAAAATCTGGTGCGCCCTGAAAACTCGGCGTATCCGTTAGCACCGAAAGGCAGGCCGCTCCGCCCGTCTCATAGGCCTTCGCGAGAGCCGGTGGATCGAAATCCGGGCGGATAAGACCTTTGGATGGACTGGCCTTCTTGATTTCGGCAATGAGGCCGAATGTACCATCGGCTCGGCGGCGCTTCAGCGCTTCGTAAAAACCGCGTGGTGCCGTCTGGTCCGCAGCCATGGCTTTGAGGTCTGCCAGCGAAACCTTGGTTTTGGCCGCTGCAATTTCTTCGCGCTTATAGGCTTCGATCTTTTTCAGAATGTCGCTCATGGCTTTACCCTATTCTTCGTTCGAGACCATAACCAGTCTGTCCAACGCGGCAGAGGCTCTGCCGTCATCTAAGGAGGCGCTTGCGATTTTCATGCCATCCATCAGTGTTTCGGCCTTACCAGCGACCACGAGGGCAGCTGCGGCATTGCACAAGGCCACATCGCGGTAAGGATTTTTCGCGCCACCCAGAACGCCGCGAAGCGCTGTCGCATTGGCGATACCATCGCCGCCTTTGAGATCATTGATGCTGGCAATGTCCACGCCGAAATCCTTTGGCGTCAGATCAAAGGTTCTGATCTGGCCATTCTCGAGCGCCGCCACATGCGTTGTACCGGTGGTGGTGACCTCATCCAGTCCATCACCGTGAACGACCCAGATGCTTTCAGACCCGAGATCACGTAGAACTTCAGCCAGTGGCACCAGCCAGCGCGGCGAAAATACGCCAAGCAATTGTCTCTTCGCACCGGCAGGGTTGGATAGAGGGCCGAGCAGATTGAAGACGGTGCGTGTACCAAGCTCGACTCGGCTTGGGCCGACATGGCGCATGGCTGAGTGGTGAAGCTGGGCGAACATGAAGCCGAGACCGGCTTCGGTTATGCAGCGGCTGATAAGCTTCGGTCCAATATCGAGTTTGACGCCAAGCGCCGAGAGGGCATCAGCAGTGCCCGACTTCGAACTGAGCGCCCGGTTGCCATGCTTCGCCACAGGAACGCCCGTGCCCGCCACGATGATCGAGGCAAGTGTGGAAATGTTGTAGGTCCCAAGCCCATCGCCACCGGTGCCGACAATATCCATGGCATCGGCAGGCGCAGTCACTGGCAGCATACGGGCGCGCATCGATGAAACGGCGCCGACGATTTCGTCGACGGTCTCACCGCGCACCCGCAAAGCCATGAGGAAGCCGCCAATTTGCGATGGTGTTGCCTCACCCGACATCAGAATGTCGAAGGCTTCGCGAGACTGCTCTCGTGTCAGGCTTTCGCCGTTGGCAACCTTGGCAATCAACGGCTTCAACTCAGCCATGTCCTCATGTCTCCAGTTACGGCTTAGTAAGCGGTCATGGCCTGATCGGCTACAGCCTGATTGATGGTGACACCGTAGTCGTTCTGAAGGCGGTTGACCATCTGATCGAGCATATCGTCGCCAGCGGCATTTGCCATGGCTGTGATCTGCTGGTCGCTGTTGTCGAGGGCATCAGTGGGCGTCGTCGTGTTGACTTCTGTGACCTTGAACAGAATGCGGCTGGAACCTTCGGTGTCCGGCGCAGTACCAACGAGGCCCTGCGCACCGGCGAAGACGGCAGACACGGCCTGCTGACCCAATACGGCATCTTCGCTGGTGCGGCGAAGGCCCATCTTGGTTTCAACGCCCAAGCCCATTTCACCGGCGATTGCGGCCAGCGCCTCACCCTTTTCCGCGCGTGTCTTCAACTCGTCAGCTTTGGCGGCCAGCGCAGTACGCTGCTGTTCCGCCGTCCAGTCAGCGACGACCTGCTCCTTGACTTCATCAAGCGTACGGTCACGGGGCGGGGTAATCTGCTGGAGGTCAAACCAGACATAACCGTCGCGGCCGATATTGACGGCGGGCGCATCGCCACCCTGCTCAGCCTTGAAGACCTCTGCAACGAGGGCAGGGGTCGGCAGACCTTCAACCGGGTTGCCCTTTTCGTCTCCGCCGTTGGAATCGATGGCGTTGACGGTAACAGGCTTAAGGTTGAGTTGCGTTGCTGCATCCGTCAGCGAGGTACCACCGCCACGCAAATCTTCGTATCGGTCATGAACATTGTTCAGTTCTTCGGCAGCTTTTGTCGTTGCAAGGGTAGTGCGAATTTCTTCTTTCGCCTCATCCAGCGTCTTCATGCTTTCGTTCTTGATTCCGGTAACACGCAGGATGACGGGACCAAAAGCACCGTCGACCACTGGAGAAACGCCGCCGTCCTTCTGGATTGCAAATACAGCATCAGCAATCGATGGATCAGTGACGGTGTCTCTGGTGAATTCTCCGAGAATGACGTCTGCAGGCTGCTTGCCCTGGTCCTTGACGACCTGGTCGTAAGTCGTGGTGCCAGCGCGAATTTGCGCCGCCGCCGCTTCTGCCATTTCCTTGTCCGCGAATGTCAACTGCTCAATTGTGCGGCGTCCGGCAGTACGGAAGGCATCCTTGTGGCCCTCATAATACTCGGAAATCTGCTGATCGGTGACCGCGCCCTGGTCGGCAATGTCGGTCGCCTCAAGCTTCACATAGGTGAACTTGCGATATTCCGGTGCGCGGTACTGCGCCTTGTTCTTCTCGAACCAGGCAGCAAGCACGTCATCACCCGGCGCCTTGACCGGATCGATATTGGCATTGGACAGAAGTACATATTCAATGGACCGCTGCTCGTCGCGATACTGCTTCAGCGCGTCAACGAGAACCTGCGGTGGCTTGAAGCCATCCGAAACGGCGTCAACGATCTGTCCTCGGACAGCAACCTTGCTACGTTCCTTGACATAATCGTCTTCATTGAAACCAGCACCGCGCAGACGCTGGCTGAACAGGTTGCGGTCGAATTGGCCACTGGGCGACTTGAAAGCGGGGTCTTCGGCAATCAACGTTGCCAGTCGGTCTTCAGAAAGGCCGAGGTTCATATTAGATGCCAGTTCATCCAGTGCGGCCCCTGCCGAAAGCTGGCTGAAAACCTGACGGTCTATGCCGAAAGCCTTCGCCTGCTCCGTCGTCAGACGCGTACCGAATTGGCGGCCGACATCTGCCAGTTGGCGCTGATAGGCAAAACGAAACTCATTCGGTGTCACGGTCTGGTCGCCAACCGTCATGACGGCATGCGAGTTTGTCGACACCAGAGAAGCGGAAACGCCCCACACGCCAAAAGAGAGGACGAGGAGGAGAAGAAGAATCTTTGCCGCCAGAGTTCGAGAAGCATTTCTCAGGGAATCGAGCATCGTTATGCAAACCTCACAATATTTGCCCATTAGCCGGGTCTATGGGGCTTCCTTAAATCAAACCACTTTGAAATTGAAGGCTAAATTCGGCTGAAAAGCGCGCATATGCAAACGATGGCGTGAGGAACGGGCTTTTAACACGCCTTCTCCCTTATGGGAGGTCGGTCGCGCATGAAAAAGCCGCCTTTCATCAGGCGGCTGTTTTTGGGGTGGAAAGTGCTAAATAGGGGCGCTCAAGAGCCTTCAGAAAGCTTTGCTGCGCTCGATCATCGCTCTGAAGTCTTCATCTTCCTTTCGCGATTCCGTCACCACTGAGATGACTGATGCGACAAACATTACGCTGATCAAGGCTGCTAGCAATGTCAAGAATGTAAGCATGGAAGTATAACTCCAGAAGTGACGAGTACATCACTCCCGCTAGATCAGTAGTAATTCATGTACTGAGTGCGAGACGTGAGCTGGGGGTAATCAGGACCGTTCTGCTGCGGCTTTTGTCCGTAAAGGCTGAATGTGGTTGCCAACATCGCGATTACCAACATTGTCCAAGCTGTGCTGATCACGCCAATCTTCGCAGAAGTAGACTGTTTTTCTTTGATAAACATGTGCTTGTTCCTTAACCTGGGATTTGAACGCGCGATACTGAATCCAGTTCCGCTAAATTGTTAAAAATCGATTAGCATTGCGCCTGTGAAGCTTCCTTGAATGCTTCGTTCATCTGGCGTTCAGAAAATCGGCAGTTCACGTCAATCCATAAAAACATATTCGACGACGAAGGATGTCGCGATTGCCAGGACCATCATGAAAACCAGCATTTCCGTCTCCGATTGGGGCGTCAGGCCCCGTTGCCATTCGATGTGACCTTTATAGTGACGCGCTTTGAAGCCACCCTGAATGGACCATTCATGCCGTGTTCACCCGCCAACAACGGGTCTGCGGAGAGGGGCTTGCTACCCATTGGCCTTGCGAAGCCCGGCCTTCCATGACAAAAGGCGGCACATTCATTTGCACGCCGCGCGTAAATATCGAGAGCGATATGACGATTGCCTTTTATCCCGGGTCTTTCGATCCGATGACCAACGGACATCTCGATGTTCTGATTCAGTCGTTGAATGTGGCGTCCGAACTCATCGTCGCGATTGGTATTCATCCCGGCAAAGCGCCACTATTTACGTTCGAAGAGCGCGCAGAGCTTATTCGCCGCTCTCTGAATGACGTGGTGCCAGACGCGGCATCCCGTCTGAAGGTTGTTTCCTTTGGAAATCTTGTGGTTGATGCCGCCCGTGAGCATGGCGCAAGCCTTCTTGTTCGTGGCCTTCGTGATGGTACTGATCTGGACTACGAAATGCAGATGGCCGGCATGAACAGGCAGATGGCGCCTGACATTCAGACGGTTTTTCTACCCGCTGGAACGGCGTCGCGGCCCATTACCGCCACATTGGTTCGCCAGATCGCCTCCATGGGCGGTAATGTGGAAGCGTTTGTGCCGCAAGCCGTGCTTGAAGCCCTTAACAGCAAGCTGAAGAAATAATTCAGCCCTTTATCTGGAGCCAATCCAATGAAACTGCTTCGATTTGCCTTTGCAGGCGCCATGTTAATCAGTGCGATCGCGGCCAGCAGCCTTGCATCCGCCGCCGAATTTTTGACCATCCAGCTGAAAGACGGCCCTGTCGTCATCCAGCTTATGCCGGAAGTCGCTCCCAAACATGTTGTGCAGATCAAGGCGCTGGCTGAAAAGGGCGCTTATGACAACGTCGCTTTCCACCGCGTTATCCAGGGCTTCATGGCTCAGACCGGTGACGTGCAGTACGGCAACATGGAGAAGTCCTTTAGCGCCCAACGCGCGGGAACTGGCGGCTCTGATATGCCGGATCTGCCAGCCGAGTTCTCCAAGGTTCCGTTCGAGCGCGGCACGGTTGGCATGGCACGTTCGCAGGACCCGAATTCCGCCAATTCGCAGTTCTTCATCATGTTCGACAAGGGTGCATCCCTCAACGGACAATATACGGTTGTCGGGAAGGTCGTATCCGGCATGGAATTCGTAGACAAGATCAAGCGCGGCAAGGGCGGAAACGGTGAAGTGATCGACCCCGACCGCATGATCAAAGTCACCGTCGGCAACAAATAAAACCGGGCGAAAGCCACACTAGAAGGAGAGATACCATGGCCGAGATCAAGGATCCGGAAAACACCCTCATCATGGAAACCACGACTGGTAAAGTCGTCATCCAGCTTTTGCCGGAAGTGGCTCCAGGTCACGTTGCGCGCATCAAGGAACTGGTTTCCGAACAGGCCTATGACGGCGTTGTTTTCCACCGCGTCATCACCGATTTCATGGCCCAGACAGGTGACGTGAAGTTCGGCAAGAAGGGTTCTGAAAGTTTTAACCCGGCCCGTGCCGGTATGGGCGGCTCTGAAAAGCCGGACCTGCAGGCCGAGTTCTCCGCCATTTCCCACGTTCGCGGCACATGCTCCATGGCTCGTTCCCAGAGCCCGAATTCTGCCAACTCGCAGTTCTTCATCTGCTTTACCGACAGCCCATGGCTGAACAAGCAGTACACCGTCTGGGGCCAGGTCATCGAAGGCATGGAAGCCATCGACAAGATCAAGCGCGGCGAGCCTGTGAAGGATCCCGACTCCATCGTCTCCATCCGCCTTGCTTCTGGAGCCTGAGCGTAGGATATAGACATTTGGCCCGCCTCGCAGGCAACTGCGGGGCGGGTTTTGATATTTTCGAGAGCCTGGCAATGCGTGTAGACCTGTTCGACTTCGACCTCCCTGACGACAACATCGCGCTTCGCCCGGCCAGCCCGCGTGACAGTGCGCGTCTGCTCGTGGTCGATCCGAATGCGGGCAGCATGGCGGACCATCAGGTTTTTGATCTTCCGAGCTTCCTGAAGCCTGGCGATGCGCTGGTGTTCAACGACACGCGCGTCATTCCCGCCCAGCTTGAAGGTGTGCGGCTGCGCGAGGGTGCGCCGGAGACTGCCGTTTCCGCCACGCTGCACATGCGCACTGACGCCAGCCGTTGGAAGGCCTTTGCGCGGCCCGGAAAACGCATCAAGCAGGGCGACCGCATCCGCTTCGGTTACGAGCGCGACAACGCCTGCAGCCTGGCTTTTCTGGAGGCAACGGTTGAGGAGAAGGGCGAGGAGGGTGAGATCACCCTGCTGTTCGATGTGTCCGGCCCCGTGCTGGACGAGGCCATCGCCTCAGTCGGTCATATTCCGCTTCCGCCTTACATTGCAGCGAAGCGGCCCGAAGATGCGCAGGATCAGACAGATTACCAGACCATCTATGCCCGCGAAAAAGGTGCTGTTGCTGCCCCAACCGCAGGGCTGCACTTCACGCCAGAGCTTTTCGAGAAGCTCGATCAGGCCGGTGTGGAACGCCACTTCGTGACGCTGCATGTGGGTGCGGGCACGTTTTTGCCCGTCAAGGCTGACGACACCGAGGAGCACAAGATGCACCTTGAAATTGGCTATGTATCCGAAGAGACTGCGGCGAAGCTGAATGCCGTCAAAGCGCGGGGCGGGCGCATCATCTGCGTCGGTACCACCTCACTGCGCCTGATCGAGAGTGCCGCGACCGATGAAGGCCAGATCAAGCCTTGGTCAGGTCCAACAGGCATCTTCATAACACCGGGATATCGCTTCAAGGCAGTCGATATTCTGATGACGAATTTTCACCTGCCGAAATCCACGCTGTTCATGCTGGTGTCGGCGTTCTGCGGGCTGGATACGATGCGCAATGCTTATGCCCATGCGATTTCCACCGGCTACCGTTTCTATTCCTATGGCGATTCCAGCCTGCTTTTCCGGAAAATTTGATGCAAGAGAACTTCACCTTCACCCTTAAAACAACCAGCGGCGGCGCGCGCCTTGGCGAAGTGGCCATGCCACGCGGAGTCATTCGCACGCCGGCCTTTATGCCGGTCGGCACTGTTGGTACCGTCAAGGCCATGTATCTCGACCAAGTGCGTGAACTGGGTGCCGATGTCATTCTCGGCAACACCTACCACCTGATGCTGCGCCCCGGCCCGGAGCGCGTTCAACGTCTTGGCGGTCTGCATGAGCTGATCCGCTGGCCACACCCGATCCTGACCGATAGTGGTGGCTTTCAGGTGATGTCGCTTTCCGGTCTGCGGAAGCTGGATGAAAAAGGCGTGACGTTCAAAAGTCATATTGATGGCTCGCTGCACTACATGTCGCCTGAACGCTCCATCGAAATTCAGGGGATGCTGGATTCCGATATCCAGATGCAGCTGGATGAATGCATTGCACTGCCCGCCGAGCGCAAGGAAATCGAGCGCGCGATGGAAATGTCTCTGCGTTGGGCAGAGCGTTGCCGCGTCGCTTTTGGCGAGCAGACGGGCAAGGCCATGTTCGGCATCGTGCAGGGCGGTGACCAGCCGGACTTGCGCATTCGCTCGGCGGAAGGTCTGAAGCAACTCGACCTCAAGGGCTACGCGGTTGGTGGTCTTGCCGTGGGTGAACCGCAGGATGTGATGCTCGGCATGCTTGACATCACCTTGCCGGTTCTGCCAACCGAAAAGCCGCGTTACCTGATGGGCGTCGGCACGCCGGATGATATTTTGAAATCCGTGGCGCGTGGCATTGATATGTTCGACTGCGTCATGCCGACCCGCTCAGGTCGTCACGGCCTTGCCTTCACGCGCCGCGGCCGGGTGAACCTTCGCAATGCCCGCCACGCCGAAGACATGCGACCGCTGGACGAGCAGTCCAACTGCCCGGCATCGCGTGATTATTCCCGCGCATACCTGCACCATTTGGCCCGTTCCAATGAAGCTCTCGGCGGCATGCTGCTGTCCTGGCACAACCTCGCCTATTATCAGGAACTGATGCAGGGCATTCGAAAATCCATCGAAGAAGACCGCTTTGCGGATTTCTACGCCGAGACCATTGAAATGTGGGCGAAAGGCGATATCGATCGCATCTGATATCGTCTCTAGCCGGATCGAACGGATTTGCTGACTTCGCCCTATGCGCTTTTTCGCGATGATACCACTGGCTCGGTAATGCTGTTTGCCGAGCCGGAAGAAATGATCATTGCGCATGAGGCGCAGGAGTTCCTTCCAGCGATTGAGCGGATGCAGGCGGCGCGCGCTGACGGTAAATATCTTGCCGGATATATGTCCTACGAGGCTGGATATCTTTTTGAAAAGAAGTTGGCGCCGCTGGCTGACGTAAAGCGCGACGTGCCTTTATTGTGCTTCGGGGTGTTCGCGTCACCATCCGGTGATGACGCGAAATTGTCCCCGGATACATTGGTGAACGCAGATGATTTTCTCAGCGACATCAAGCCGGGCTGGACGCTTGCAGAATACAGCGCGCAATTCTCAAAACTGCACCAGCATCTGCGGCAAGGTGATTGTTATCAAGCGAACCTGACGATGCCGATCCATGCTCGCTGGCATGGCGATCCGCTCACGGCATTTTGGTCTCTGATCGAGCGGCAGCCAGTGAAATATGGCGCGTTCGTCAATCTTGGCGGTCCCGTAATCCTGTCACGTTCGCCAGAGCTGTTTTTCTCGGTGAAGGAAGGTTGGATCGAAACGCATCCTATGAAGGGTACGGTCAAGCGCGGTGCGTCAGAAGCCGACGATGCTGAGTTGATCGCGGGGATGCTCAAGGACGAGAAGACGCTCGCCGAAAACCGGATGATCGTCGATTTGCTGCGGAATGATATTTCCCGCATTGCCGAAGTTGGCACGTTGCATGTGCCGAAGCTGTTCGAAATAGAGACCTATCCAACTGTGCACCAGATGGTGAGCCATGTGCGAGCCAAGCTTTTGCCGGATATGACGGTTGGAGATATTTTCGCGGCGCTTTTCCCCTGTGGCTCGATAACGGGTGCGCCGAAAATGCGGGCGATGGAAATTTTGCACGATCTGGAAACCGGTCCGCGCAACGCGTATTGCGGTGCTATTGGCATAATATCACCTAATGGTGACATGCGGTTCTCTGTGTCGATCCGCACCATCACGTTGTTCCTAGACGGCAACGCCATCTTCAACGTCGGTGGTGGCATCGTGTTCGATTCGACGGCGGATGCGGAATATGACGAGTGTTTGCTGAAAGCAAAGTTCGCGACGGGTGAGAAACGGCTGGGATAAAGGTGTTTCGCTAATCGCGATTGCCTCACACGCTGAACGTCATGCTCAGGCTTGTCCCGGGTATCTGACGACTCAAAGGTCAACGTCGGAACGACTTTTCTCATAACGCTGTCCTTCGGCGCATCTCGCCGAAGGACAGCGTTGATTGATCACTCAATCAATAAACCACGACACCGCGAATGCTCTCACCCGAATGCATCATTTCGAAGCCATGGTTGATGTCTTCAAGCGGCATGGTGTGAGTAATCATCGGGTCGATCTGGATTTTGCCTTCCATGTACCAATCCACGATCTTGGGCACGTCCGTGCGGCCACGTGCGCCACCAAACGCGGTGCCCATCCAGTTGCGGCCGGTGACCAACTGGAACGGGCGGGTCGAAATTTCCTGGCCAGCACCGGCGACGCCGATAACCACAGATTTACCCCATCCGCGGTGAGACGATTCGAGCGCCTGGCGCATGACCTTGGTATTGCCTGTGCAATCGAAGGTGTAATCCGCACCGCCAATGGTGTCGCCGTTGCGTTTGGTCAGATTGACGAGATAAGGCACGATGTCGTCGCCGACTTCCTTTGGATTGACGAAGTGCGTCATGCCGAACTTTTCACCCCAAGACTTGCGGTCATTGTTGATATCGACGCCGATAATCATGTCGGCACCGGCAAGGCGAAGACCCTGAAGCACGTTGAGGCCAATGCCGCCGAGACCGAAGACGATGGCCGTCGAACCAATTTCGACCTTGGCGGTGTTGATGACTGCACCGATGCCGGTCGTCACGCCGCAACCGATGTAGCAAATCTTGTCGAAAGGCGCGTCGGGATTGACCTTGGCCAGCGCAATTTCCGGCAGAACCGTGAAATTGGCGAAAGTCGAGCAGCCCATATAATGGAAGATCTTATCTTTGCCGATGGAAAAGCGGCTGGTGCCGTCTGGCATCAAGCCTTGTCCCTGTGTGGCGCGGATGGAGGTGCAGAGGTTCGTTTTGCGGCTGAGGCAAGAATAGCATTCACGGCACTCCGGCGTATAAAGCGGAATAACGTGATCGCCCTTTTTCAGCGATGTCACACCTGGGCCGACGTCGACAACAATACCAGCACCTTCGTGGCCGAGAATGGCTGGAAATAGACCTTCAGGATCTGCGCCTGACAGTGTGAAATCATCCGTGTGGCAGATGCCGGTTGCCTTGACCTCGATCAGCACTTCGCCAGCCCGTGGCCCTTCAAGCTGAACCGTCATGATTTCGAGGGGTTTGCCTGCCTGAACAGCGACTGCGGCGCGAACGTCCATTTTCGTCTCCTTAGGTGCGTCTCAAATTTGCAAAGACTTTTGCCCGACCTTGGCGGAGGGAACAAGGGCGGCGGGCGATATTCGTCAAACTTCTGCGACGCTCAACGTGGCCCGTTGTACGCTTCTGCGCTCGCGCCATATGATGAAAAGGCCGGACGCGACGATGATGACAATGCCAAGCCATTTCGAGGCTGTCGGGAAATCTGAAAACAGCACATATCCGAGCGCAGTCGCAGAAATGATCTCGAAATACTGAAACGGTGCAAGCAGGGACACGGGCGCAAGCCAGAATGCCTTGACAACGAGCAGGTGCATATAGCCCGATATGGAGCCGAGCAAAACAAGTAGCACCAAGCCGTGGCCCCAGCCCGGCAATGACATTTCGAAATTGATATCGCCCACTGCGTGACCGATCAACAGAGCGACGGCCATGAACGCGGTACCGGCTATGCCCGCCATTGTTTGCATGACGAGCGGGCTATCCGCATCACCCATGGCACGGTTGAGAAAGAGGTAGAGCGAGAAGAGAAACGCGCAAGCGACCGGCAGGAGCGAAGTCCATCCGAAGATTTCGAAACTCGGTTGTATCACGATCATCGCGCCGACGAACCCTACGACGATTGCGCTCCAGCGCATCCAGCCAACTTTTTCCCCGAGAAAAAGTGCCGACATCATGGTCAAAAGAAACGGCTCGACAAAGTAGATCGCGAAGACGTCTGCCAAGGGCATGTATTTGACAGCTGCAAAAAAGGTCAGACTTGCAGCTGCATGCAATACGCCTCTCAACAGATTGAGCCATGGGCGCTTGGCAGACAGCAAGGCACGCGGTGAAATCACCAGCAGCAGGGGCAGGGTGCAGACGAGCTGGAAGAAGAAGCGATAAAATGTCACCTGAGCAGGCGACATGCCTTCGGAGACTGCCATATATTTGGCGATCGCATCCATTGTCGGCAGAACGATCATGCAGCCTGACATGATCAGCATGCCCCGAAGTGTCGCAGATTTCGTCGCCGCCCCGTTCATTCGGTCACCCTTTGTTCCTGCCTGCGAGGTTGATCAGAGTCGCGGAGGCATGGCAATGGCGGTAAGCCGAAACCGGCCAGGCAATGCCGTTTTACGCTGCAAGACGCGAGCTGTGGCAACGTCGCCTACTTGTCTCGCGTGACAGCCATCTCGCCGAAAATGCGCGCCATCTCCTTCTGGACATCTTGATCCGTGGTGGCGCTGGGCGCGGGCGGTGCGACAGGCTCTGAGAACTCTGGGTGTTTTCTCGGTTCGAGACTGACATCGGGGGCATCGGTAGCATTGTTCTTGGCGATTTCGGCTTCTAGGAAGCTTTCGAAATCGCTGGTCAACTGATCGCCGAAGACCGCACCGTTCTCGCCTGGAGCGAGTGGTTCCGGTTTGGCAATGTTGGCCGATGCAGTCATTGGGGCTGAGTTGCTGAATGTTGGTAGTACGCGTTCGCGCGCGGCATCGAGAAAATCAACGGCGTTGTTCTGGTCGATGACTGGCTCCGGTGCAGACATGGCCGTCGGCGTCATGACGAACGGCTTTTGCTGCAGGCGCTCTTGAGAGAAAGGTTCGGGCACGCTTGATTTTGCGACCGGCTCCGACTGGAGGGAAGCAGCGGTCACAGCGGGAACGACCGAGGGAGTGACAGGTGCTGCAAGGGGTTCTCTCGCCATCGGCTTCGGCACAGAGACAATCTCCGGCGCGGCTTGTGCGGTGGGCTGCACTGCGGGGCGCGAAGCAGGAGGGGCAGGTGTGGCGACAATGGGTGCAGCAACGGGTGGCGTCGGCTTTGGCTGTGCAGCAACGACCGGTCGCTGGGGCGCAGCCGGGGTCGGAGCAGGTGCCGGTCTTGGCTCTGGTTTCTGTTGAGGGGCAACTGCGGCAACCGGGGTCTGCATTGCAACAGGTGCCACAGGGCGAATTTCTTCTTCCTTTGCAGACGTCAAAGCTCTTGGCCGGTTAGAAGCAATGGCTTTTTCGGCAGGCGGAGACGGGAGCAGGTCGTCCTGTGGATCGCGAACATCTCTCATGATCGGAATAGCTCCGATACCGCTTTCGATGACGATGTCCGTCGGGCCGCCAATCATGACGAGGTGTTCTACATTGTCTCGGCGAACGAGCACCAGCCGGCGGCGGGCGTCCACGGCCGTTGCGTCCAGCACCTGTAGTCGAGGCTGACGGTTCTTGCCGCCGCGAATGAACGGAGATGAACCACCGCGTCTACGAATAAGCCATAGGATTATGGCCATCAGCAGAAGTGCTACGCCGACACCAACAACAGCAATGATCAGGTTGTTGCCATACGTGCTGATGAAATCACTGTCGATCATTGAGCCGGTCCTTTAGTCTTTTGGAGGGCAAGTGATTGCCAATCCTGATTTTTTCAAGCGCTTTGAGGCGAAAAGACGATTTTTTCGCGCTCAGCACAAGTTTTAATCAGCATTCCATGATGAAATCGCATCGATATTGAATGGGTGGTCCGCTTTTGACGTGGCAAAGCAGCCACGCAGAGACCGATATCGTGCGAGATGGGGCGTATTCGTTGTGTATTGGCAAAGGTTTATGGTGGGGTGGAGCTTTTTGATATTTCTGCGAATTGCTACAAGGGATAGATAAAGCGATTCCGTTCGGGGTATTTGTCTTCGAATGTACAAGGGTCGGCAAAATTGCAAGGGTGAGAGCCTCGATGACCAAGGTGAGCCAAGCCAGCGACAATGACTTTCCGTTGGTGGACAGGCGGGCAAGATCCGGCACCCTTTTGCGCATTTTACTGCTAGCTGTTGTTCTCGTCGCAGCAGCCGTCGCTTTCGTCTATTTCAAGAATTCGCTGGAGAATGAAGTCGTCCTCGGAATTCTCGGTGTTCTGGCGATGCTTGGCATTTTCTTTCTGGTGTCTTCGGCGATCGGCTTCATAGAGGTGATGCCGCAGTCCCAGTCTGATGGAATGGCGCGTCAGTTTCTCTCGTCGCATCCCGATGGTACTCTGATTACCGATCCCAAGGGGCGGCTGGTCTATGCTAACGCGACCTACTGCCAGATGACGGGTGCAACCAAGGCGACCGATATTCAGAGCCTCGAGACGTTGCTCTCGCGTGACAGGGAATCGACCGAGGCGCTTTATCGGCTGATCAATGCACTGCGTGAAGGCAAAGACGGATACGAAGAATTTCGCCTGTTGAAGCCGTTGAGCGAGACGAAGTCGCAGTCCGGTCCGCATTGGTACCGCCTGAAAGCGCGTCTTTTGAAGGATGCCAGCGGCAACGATCTGCATGTCTTTCAGATTGCCGACATCACGACCGAACGTGAGGACCAGGAGCGGTTTTTCCGCGAACTGCAAAACGCTATCGATTATCTCGATCACGCTCCGGCCGGTTTCTTTTCTGCCGGTAAAAGGGGTGAGATCGTCTATCTCAATGCCACGCTTTCGCAATGGCTGGGCATTGATCTGGCGCAGTTCTCTCCGGGTTCGCTGACGGTCTCGGATATCGTTGCAGGTGAGGGCATGGCCCTGATCGAATCTGTTCAGCCGCATGCGGGCACCAATCGCACCGAGATGCTCGATCTCGATATGCGCCGCGTCAACGGCCAGAGCATGCCAGCGCGGCTGGTCCATCAGGTGACCGCCACGCGAGATGGCGCTCCGGGTGAAAGCCGCACGATTGTTCTGATGCGCTCCAAAGGCAAGGAGAATGCCGAGTCTGCATCCGCCATGCGCTTTACGCGCTTCTTCAACAACACGCCGATGGCAATTGCGTCTCTGGACGGCGATGGTCGGATATTGCGCACCAACGCACCTTTCTTGAAGCTGTTCTCTGGCGTGGTCGGTCGTGACGATATCGATAATGGCGTCGTTCTTGACGCTGTTCTGCTGGATAACGACAAACCCAAGCTTCTGCAGGCTATCGACGCCGCAAAGGATCGTCAGGGCGATATAGCGCCGTTCGATTCCCGCCACCCCACGGACGAAACACGGCATTTCCGTTTCTATGTTCATGCCGTCATCGATCAGGATGACGAAGCGCCTGAGGAAGTCGCGATCGTCTATGCTATCGAGGTGACCGAGCAGAAGGCGCTCGAGACGCAAATGGCGCAGACTCAGAAGATGAACGCTGTGGGAACATTGGCGGGTGGCATCGCGCACGACTTCAACAACGTGTTGACGGCCATTCTTCTGTCCTCCGATCACCTGCTTCTTCAAGCACGGCCCGCAGACGCAAGTTTTGCCGATCTGATGGAAATCAAGCGCAACGCAAACCGTGCCGCGGTTTTGGTGCGGCAATTGCTGGCGTTTTCCCGCAAACAGACAATGCGTCCTGCGGTGCTGAACCTGACTGACGTTATTGGCGATCTGCGCATGCTGGTCGACCGGTTGATCTCAGGCACCAATGTCAAGCTGGAAGTCGATTATGGCCGCGATCTTTGGCCGGTGAAAACAGACCTTTCCCAGTTTGAGCAGGTTTTGATCAACCTCTGCGTCAACGCGCGTGATGCGATGCCGCAGGGCGGCAAGATAAAGATCATCACCCGCAATATGCCGGTGGATGAAGTCGTTGCCCTCGGGCGGTCTGATATTCCAGCCGAAGACCTTGTGATGATCGAAGTTGCCGATAACGGCACGGGTATTCCGCCCGAAATCATGGACAAGATTTTCGAACCGTTCTTCACCACGAAGGAAGTTGGCAAGGGTACGGGCCTCGGATTGTCCATGGTCTACGGTATCGTCAAGCAGTCAGGCGGCTATATCTACCCGGATTCGGAAGTGGGAAGAGGAACCGCTTTCCGCATCTTCCTGCCGCGTCACATTATTGAAGTAGTGCAGCCTCTGGAGGGCGAGGCGGCTCAAGCGGCTGCGGATGCTGCAGCCAAAGCCATCATGAAGGAAGAGCCGCAGGATCTTACCGGCAATTCGGCTGTCGTTCTTCTGGTCGAAGATGAGGAAGCGGTGAGGCGTGGTGGCAAGCGCATGCTTGAGACGCGGGGTTACACGGTTCACGAGGCTGGTTCCGGTACGGAAGCGCTGGAAGTGCTGGAGGAACTGGAAGGCAAGGTCGACATCGTCGTTTCCGATGTCGTCATGCCTGAGATGGACGGACCTTCGCTGCTGCGGGAACTTCGCAAAACATACCCTGATATGAAGTTTATCTTTGTGTCAGGTTACGCCGAAGATGCCTTCGCTAAAAATCTTCCGGCCGATGCCAAATTCGGATTCCTGCCAAAGCCATTTTCGCTCAAGCAGTTGGCCGTCGCCGTACGCGAGATGCTGGACAGCGAAAACTGAGTTTATCGACCGGACTTGGTATTTTACCATGCCTGGGTGACGAACTGTTTTAGACAGCGGCGCACATTCGCAACTAACTGCACCGCGCATGATCTGCTTTTCTGGAGACAGGCCTCATCTGACTCAAGAAGAGACCAAAGCTCAATGGACAAACATCGGATCTGCAAGAACAGAACAAAACAAACAAAACCTCTGACATCCATCGAGCGAAAAATCCTATTTCTTTCGGCAAATGGAGGAAGTTTCTATAGAATCGCGGCGCAAGTTGCACCTTCCAACCGGCAAGAAAATGCAAGTGGCGACAATCGAACATGCGGTTGCTGTGATGCTAAGGCGGAAAATGGCGCGTCATGCGGGTATCCCCCAGCGCCATTGATCCATTCTCATCACAGTTTCATAGCGAGTGAACGGATTAGTGATTGCAGTGCGATGAGAGGGGCTTAAAATCACTTTGTAACGACCTAAATAAAGGTTAGCGAAATTCTGGCTCGCCGCCCAAGGTTCGGCGCGAGTTCGATCTGGAGAATGATGAAAGATGATCGCGAAGTCGATCCGCATGCAGGGCGACAATGAAGGCGACGACGGTGGCACAAACCGCGGAACTTCCGTTATTACCCGCACGAAACCGAAAACGAAAAAGCCTAATCTTTACCGTGTTCTTTTGCTGAACGACGACTATACTCCTATGGAATTCGTCATTCACATTCTGGAGCGTTTTTTCCAGAAAGACAGGGAAGGCGCGACCCGCGTTATGTTGCACGTGCACCAGCACGGTGTCGGCGAGTGCGGCATATTCACGTATGAAGTCGCGGAGACAAAAGTAAGTCAGGTCATGGATTTCGCCCGACAGCACCAGCACCCGCTACAGTGCGTCATGGAAAAGAAATGAGGATCGCAACGTGCCAACTTTTTCCCCAAGTCTAGAGAAGGCGCTGCATCAGGCACTGACCTTTGCAAATGAGCGTCATCACGAATATGCGACGCTTGAACATCTCCTTCTGGCTCTCATCGAAGACGCAGATGCTGCGGCTGTGATGGGCGCATGCAATGTCGACATCGATGCGCTCCGCAAGACCGTTGTTGATTACGTGGACAGTGAATTGTCCAATCTGGTTACAGGTTACGACGAGGACTCCAAGCCGACGTCGGGATTTCAGCGTGTTATCCAGAGGGCGGTCATTCACGTGCAGTCTTCAGGGCGCGAAGAGGTGACTGGCGCCAATGTTCTGGTTGCGATCTTTGCCGAACGCGAAAGCCATGCTGCCTATTTCCTTCAGGAACAGGAAATGACCCGTTACGACGCGGTCAACTACATTTCCCATGGCATTGGCAAGCGTCCCGGAACGTCCCAGACCCGCACACCGCGCGGCGCGGAAGATAATGAAAACGAAGCAAAACCTGTTCGTAACACCGGTTCTGAAGATGACAGTGCTGCACCCAAGAAACAGCAGGACGCGTTGAAGGCCTATTGCGTCAATCTCAATGACAAGGCGCGCGGCGGCAAGATCGACCCGCTGATCGGGCGTCACGCTGAGGTTAACCGCACCATTCAGATATTGTGCCGCCGCTCCAAGAACAATCCGCTCTATGTCGGCGACCCGGGCGTGGGAAAAACAGCGATTGCTGAAGGTCTTGCCAAGCGTATCGTTGAAGGCAAAGTGCCTGAAGCGCTGAAGAACGATACGATCTTCTCGCTTGACATGGGCACCCTACTTGCCGGTACCCGTTACCGCGGTGACTTCGAAGAGCGTTTGAAGCAGGTCGTCAAAGAACTGGAAGAGTTTCCGGGTGCGGTTCTATTCATCGATGAAATCCACACAGTTATCGGTGCAGGCGCGACATCCGGTGGCGCTATGGATGCGTCTAACCTGTTGAAGCCTGCTCTCTCCTCCGGTGCGATCCGTTGCATCGGCTCAACGACCTACAAGGAATATCGCCAGTTCTTCGAGAAGGACCGCGCGCTTGTTCGTCGTTTCCAGAAGATCGACGTCAATGAGCCATCCATCGAAGACGCTATCGAAATCATGAAGGGCCTGAAACCTTATTTCGAGAGCTATCACCACCTTCGTTATTCCAACGAGGCCATAAAGGCTGCAGTGGAGCTTTCGGCCCGCTATATTTCGGACCGTAAGCTGCCGGATAAGGCAATCGATGTTATCGATGAGACGGGTGCCGCACAGATGCTGCTGCCGCCGTCCAAGCGTCGCAAGCTGATCACCGAAAAGGAGATCGAGGTTACGATAGCGACGATGGCGCGCATTCCAGCCAAGACTGTTTCGAAAGATGACGAGATGGTTCTCGCCAATCTGGAAAAAGAATTGCGGTCGGTGGTTTATGGTCAGGATATCGCGATCGAAGCGCTGTCGTCTGCCATCAAGCTCGCCCGTGCTGGTCTTCGCGAGCCGAACAAGCCGATTGGTTCCTACGTCTTTTCAGGTCCCACGGGCGTAGGTAAGACGGAAGTTGCCAAGCAGCTTGCGGCATCTCTCGGCGTTGAAATGCTGCGGTTCGATATGTCTGAGTACATGGAGCGGCACACCGTATCGCGCTTGCTCGGTGCACCTCCTGGTTATGTCGGCTTCGATCAGGGTGGACTTCTGACCGATGGTGTCGATCAGCATCCACACTCTGTCGTGTTGCTGGACGAAATTGAAAAAGCACATCCGGATATTTACAATATCCTGTTGCAGGTCATGGACCACGGTTCGCTAACGGATCACAACGGCAAGAAGATTGATTTCCGCAACGTGATCCTGATCATGACGACGAACGCTGGCGCATCCGAAATGGCGAAATCTGCCATCGGCTTTGGTTCGTCCAAGCGTACCGGTGAGGATGAGGAGGCACTTAACCGCCTGTTCACGCCGGAATTCCGTAACCGTCTGGATGCGATTATTCCGTTCTCGCCTCTGCCAACCGCTGTCATTCATAAAGTCGTTCAGAAGTTCGTCATGCAGTTGGAAACACAACTTTCCGAACGCAATGTCACCTTCGATCTGCATGAAGATGCCATCGCTTGGCTATCTGAAAAGGGTTATGACGAGAAAATGGGTGCGCGTCCGCTTGGTCGGGTGATTCAGGAACACATCAAAAAGCCCCTTGCCAACGAAATCCTTTTTGGAAAACTCAAGAAGGGCGGTGTGGTCAGCGTTTTTGTCGGCAAGAACGATGATGGTATCGAGGGCCTGAAGCTGAATGTCTTGCCGGAGACGGCTCCGGTCAAGCCGAAGCCCGAAGCTGAGTTGAAAGCTGCCAAATCTCCAGGCAAAGCCAAGAGCAAGGCGAAGGCCATCAAAGCGGAGCAGGAAGCGGAAACCGTTACCGCGGAGACTGAGAAGGCTGATGAAGACGCCAAACCGCGTCGCAAGGCCAACACCGTACCCAAGGTTCCAAAGAAAAAGTGATCTAGCCTTTTATCAAACATCAATGCCGGGTTTGCGCCCGGCATTTTCTTGGCGTCTATACCGGAAACCGACATGCCCCCAGAACCCGAAGCGGAACCTCTCTATCTCTGGTTTGTCCGAGGAATGAGAGGCATTTTTTCGCTGCCATCCCTCATTCTCATGACGTCATTTGTCGGCTTCAGCGCCTTTGCGCTCGAATCGGGCGTCACTCGCGGTGAGGCGGTCTTTATGACGCTGACGATCTGGGCACTGCCAGCCAAGATGATTCTCATCGGCGCAATGACCAGCGGGGCCGGGTTGGCGACCTGCTTTCTGGTCGTCACTCTATCGTCAATCCGCATGATGCCGATGGTGGCTTCCATCGTGCCGGAAATGCGCGCCGCAAAAACGTCGACCTGGATATTGCTATTTCTCTCGCATTTCGTTGCCATCACCGCGTGGGTCTTTGCGACCCAGAACCTGAGCAAGGTACCGCGTGAGGCGAGAGTGGCATGGTTCGGGGGCTTCGGCATAACGCTGACACTGGTCAATGCGCTGATTGTTGCCATTTGTTACGGCGTGGTTGCCGCTTTTCCTCCCGTGGTTGCCGGTGTGCTGTTTTTCCTGACACCGGTCTATTTCGTTTCCTCCATCTGGGCATCTGCCAGACACTCGGTCGTCAAGGTTGCATTCGTCATCGGTGTCATCGCCGGTCCGTTGTTTGCCGTCATCGAACCGGAATTCGACATTCTCTATGCGGGCATCGGCGGGGGAACGCTGGCTTATCTCATTGACCGCTTCTGGTTTCGTCGCAAAATTGAACTTGCGACTGCCGAGGGTGAGCCATGATAACCGACGCATGGTGGGCACCTTATCTCTTCATCGCCATCGCAGGATGGATCGCGACGGATATCTGGCGCTGGCTCGGTGTTCTCGCTGGAAACCGCCTTAAAGAGGGGTCGGAAATCCTGAACTGGGTCAGAGCCGTGGCAACCGCGCTTGTCATGGCCGTCACCGCAAAACTCATCGTGTTTCCGACAGGTGTTCTGGAGCAAACACCAATGTGGCTGCGTATCGGCGCGGCGGCGGTCGGGTTTGCTGTGTTTCTGATGGCCGGGCAGCGTGTTTTAATTGGAGTTATCGTGCCGCTGGTGTTGTTGACACTCGGTTTGGTGGCTTTGGATCTACGATAGAGCAGCTTTCGCATTTACGTGAATTTCAGGCTTTCAACGTATAAGTCGCCGCAATGGAGATGCCCATGCGGATGTTGCCGGCTGAACGTTTTTTTGCTCTCGTCATCGCTGGAATGGCAGCGCTGGATATTTCGCTTCTTATGGTGAAGGGCGTTGTTGTCGATTGGCTTGGTTACACGCTGCCGACTTTCGTCGGTTTGGCGCTTATCGCTGGTGGTCAATATTATCGTGGTTTGCGAGGCGAAGAGCGCATCGCGCTCGCACTCAGTGCTTCCGGGCTTTTCATCATCTTCACGCTGGTCGCGTCAGTCTTCAATTATCTTTTGCTACCCATCCGCTCATTGCCGTTTGATCAGATGTTTGCCCAATTCGATGCGATGCTGGGTTATCGTTGGCCGGATGCAGTAGCGTCTGTGGCGCAGTGGCCTGTCATGTCCAAGACACTGTTTTTAGTGTATTTCAGCTCACTTCCACAGCTTGCATTTGTTGTCTTGTTGCTTGGCTTTTCTGGCAAAGCCGACGCTTTGTGGCACTTTCTGCTAACAGGCGTCATTGGCGTATCGGGCTGTATCGGGATATGGACCGTCATTCCAACATTTGGACCCTCGACGCTTTATGCGATTTCACCCGAAATTTTATCCAAGATCGATCTCGGCGTGACACCACAATATGGCGAGGAACTGCTGCGCCTTGGGCGTGATGGACCAAGCTATATTTCACCGGCAAACATGCTTGGTCTAATAGGATTCCCGTCTTTCCACACGGTCATGGCGTGTATGGCAGTCGTGTTTCTTGCACGGTTCAAGTGGGTTTTTCCATTTGCGGTCCTGATCAACATCGCCATGATACCAGCCATTCTCGTGCATGGTGGCCATCACCTCAGTGATGTCTTTGGCGGCGTGGCGATGTTCATGATCGCATATGCGCTTGCAGGAAAACTGTCGTCGAGCCTGTCCGGATCAAATCCCAACAGATATGAAACCAAAGCTACGGCACTGAAATAGTCGCCTCGACATGCTTCACTTATTCAGGCGAGGGCGGCTTTTATCTTCTCCGCATGCGCCTTAAGCAACTCTCCATCCGCCATCGCGCCGCTATGCGGCTTCGTCTGTTCGCCTTCCTTGCGCGGAACGATATGGAAATGCAGGTGGAAAACAGTTTGTCCGGCGGCTGGTTCGTTGAACTGGGCCACGTAAACGCCGTCGGCGTCGAACGCTGCCCTCGCGGCGACAGCCAACCTTTGAACCACGGTGATGGTTTTTGCCAAAACCTGCGGGTCGGCATCCAGCAGATTACGTGAGCCGGTTTTGGGAATGACAAGGAGATGACCGGGAGCTTGCGGCATGACATCCATGAAGGCCAAAGTGTCTTCATCTTCATAGACTTTCACGCATGGGATTTCACCGCGCAGGATTTTCGCGAAGATATTGTTGGTGTCGTAGGTCATGAAAAACGTCCTCGTATGCTGCTTGGCTATTCGTCGGCTTCTGCCCGTTCACCCTTGCGAAACGGGCTATGGTCATCAAGATAGTCGCCGATTTCTTCGACTTCTCTCTTTTCCCGCTCCAGATAGTCGGCAATTGCGCCCCGCAAACCGGGGTGGGTGATGAAGTGGGCTGATTTGGTTGTCACCGGGGTGTAGCCGCGTGCAAGCTTGTGCTCGCCCTGCGCGCCAGCCTCGACACGGCTCAGGCCTTTTGCCAGCGCAAAATCGATTGCCTGATGATAACAGACCTCGAAATGCAGAAACGGGTGGTCCTCGATGCAGCCCCAGTGCCGGCCATAAAGCGCGTCGCCTCCGATGAAATTGATGGCACCCGCAATGTAACGCCCCTCACGTTTGGCCATAACCATAAGAATATCATCAGCCATCCGCTGGCCGATCAGCGAGTAGAATTCGCGGGTTAGATAAGGGCGACCCCATTTGCGGCTGCCGGTGTCCATGTAGAAGGCGTAGAACTGATCCCAGATATCTTCGGTCAGATCGCTCCCGGTCAGCCAGTCGATCTTGATGCCGGTTTCAAGGGCTGCACGGCGTTCCTTTTTCAGGGTTTTGCGTTTGCGCGATGACAAAGCCTCCAAAAAATCGGAGTGATCGCGGTAACCATTGTTGATGAAGTGAAATTGCTGATCGGTGCGGATCAGAAACCCCTCGTCTTCCAGCGCACGGATGTCATCTTCTGGTGCAAAGGTCACATGGGCAGATGAGACACCTACATGTTCCGTAACCTGCCGCAGACCTGAAGCAAGCACCTGCTTGAAGGCGGCATCATCAATACCGCTGGTCAGCAGCCGCGGTCCGGTTGCGGGCGTGAAGGGAACGGAACATTGAAGCTTGGGATAATAGTTTCCGCCAGCCCGCTCGAGCGCGTCCGCCCAGCCCTGATCGAAAACATATTCACCGCGACTATGGCTCTTCAAATACGCCGGTATGGCACCGGAAAGGATTCCGTCGCCTGTCTCAAGCAGAAGATGGTGGCCGCGCCAGCCAGTCTTGGATGTGGCCGATCCAGAATCTTCCATGGATAGCAAATAAGCATGAGATATGAAAGGGTTGTATACTTCTGCTCGCGTAGATTTAGATGTTCCGGAAAGCCTGTTCCAGCTTTCCGGATCAATATCCTTGAAGGACTGCTCTACGCGAATTGAATATTCATCGCTCATGCGCTGGCGGAGACGCCTTTCTTTGGGTCGAAGCCCTCAAACGTAATCTGGTCCGCATATTTATAGGAAGTCTCGCGACCGTTTTCATCCCTCACCGTCCAGGTAATGACAGGAATCCCGAGTTTTCTTTGGGCTTCGATGAAGCTGTTTGGCAGATGTGCCCAAGCGTATGAGATGAAATCGACGCCGATTTGCGTGGCTTCGTCGTGCTTGAAAAAGTCTTCAGGCTTTGCCCCTTCGGCGGTCAGGCCCAGCGGCCAGGGCGATCCGGCAGTCTTGAGGTCTTTCAGCAGATGGTGATCGAAACTCATCAGCGCCACATGACCTTCATAGCCCTCCAGCACCTCCAGAACCGCCTCGGCAAAGCCGTCATCGACGCCAGCACCTTTGCGGCCCTTAAGTTCAAGCACGAGCGGGACCTTCCCGGCGCAAAGCTTCAAGAGCTGCTTTAGCGTCGGCACCCTGTCTTTTGTCTGGCCAACCGACAAGAGGCCGAGTTCGCCGGATGTGCGTTCCCGAACATCACCCTTTATGCCTGTCAGCCGCGTCATCTCATCGTCGTGGAAGACGACGGGTACACTATCGGAAGCCAGTTGAAGGTCGCATTCTATGGCGAAACCGGCGTCGATGGCACGGGAAAACGCGCTCAGCGTATTTTCCCAAACCAGCTTGTTCTGGTCATGATAACCGCGATGGGCGATCGGCGTTTCCGTCAACCATGAGAGCTTCAGCGTCATACGTCGATTTCCACGATGGCGTCGATTTCAACGGCGGCATTGAAGGGCAGGGACGCCATGCCCACTGCGGCGCGCGCGTGTTTACCGGCATCGCCCAGAACATTGGCGATGAGGTTTGAGGCGCCGTTGATGACAAGGTGCTGCTCGGTGAATTCAGGCACGGACGCAACGAAGCCATTCAGCTTCAAAACGCGACGTACTTTGGAAAGGTCGCCATTGAGGGCCGCCTTTACCTGTGCAAGAATGTTGACAGCGCAGAGTTCAGCAGCGCGTTGGGCGGTCGGTACGTCGACATCGCGACCCACATGACCCGTGACCGCAATCTTGCCTGATTCCATTGGCAATTGGCCTGAAATGTAAAGCAGATTGCCGCTGATGGTGAACGGAACATAGTTTGCAGCAGGTGCGGCGGCGGCGGGCAGGGTGTAGCCCAGGTCCTTAAGGCGAGCTTCGATGGCATCCGACATTTTCGTCTCCGCTTTTGTTGTAAATCTTTCAAAAATCCGGCAGACAGATCATGATGTCCAAAAGCCGGGCGGTTGCTTGTACAATATGAGCGGTGAGTCCAACAGGAGATATTGAATGTTTGTCAGGAACCTCGCAGTTGCTTTCGCTTCCGGCGCTTTTATCGTCGCTCCGGGTGTTGCAAGTGCAGTGCCTGCCAATATCCCAAACCTGATTTCCCACCGTGCGGTTTATGACCTGGAGTTGAAGGACGCATCCGATCGTTCTGGCATCGAAGGCATGACGGGCAGAATGGTGTACGAGTTTACCGGCTCTTCCTGCAAAGGTTACAAGACGGATTTCCGTTTCGTCACGCAGATCAGTACCGGCGACGCGGTGCGTATGACCGACCAGCAGACGACGACATTCGAAGATGCTGCCTCAAAGACATTCAAGTTCGAGACCAAATCTTTTACCGATGACAAGCTGGACAAGGAAGTCACCGGTTCGGCAGAGGATGCCAACGGTGCCATGACCATCGATCTTACCAAGCCGGATGCAAAGAAGATCGATCTCGCCGCTGGTGAATTTCCCACGGAACATATGTTTCAGGTCATAGAAAACGCCAAGCTTGGGAAGCGCATTTTCGAATCGCGGGTGTTCGATGGATCTGACGATGGCGATGAGAGCCTGATCACGTCCACACTGGTCGGAAAGCAGCAGATGCCGAAAGATGACGACGCTGACCCCGATGTCAGCATGGCCGGAGATTTTGCAAAACTGCCTTTCTGGCCGGTTACCATTGCGTATTATAACGACAAGGCAGGCACCGATTCTCTGCCAATATACCGCATGTCTTTCAAGCTCTATGAAAATGGAATCACCCGTGACCTGACCATGGATTACGGCGATTTCGTTTTGACCGGCAAGCTTGCCAAGCTCGATATTCTCCAGGCGGAAAACTGCGATAACAAGCCGATCCGCTAAAACGGATCGATCTGTTTTTGTGTTTCTGTGCATAAAAGCTTGCTTTTCGAAGAATCTGCCTGTATGCGGCACACTATTCCACACGCGAAGCTTGGGATGTTCCGGGAGAAATCCGGTTCGTTCCGCCCGGTGGTACCGTTTAGTCGGTGCTGTTCGCTTCGCGGGGGTTAAACCGGAAAAGGATAACAAGGCATGGCATTGCCCGATTTCACTATGCGTCAGCTTCTGGAAGCTGGCGTTCACTTTGGTCACCAGACACACCGCTGGAACCCAAAGATGAAGCCGTATATCTTCGGCGACCGCAGCAACATTCACATCATCGATTTGGCTCAGACAGTTCCTTTGCTGTCGCGCGCCCTTCAGGTCGTATCTGACACGGTTGCCCGTGGCGGCCGCGTTCTGTTTGTTGGTACGAAGCGTCAGGCTTCGGAAATCATCGCAGACAGCGCAAAGCGCTCCGCTCAGTACTACGTCAACTCGCGTTGGCTCGGCGGCATGATGACCAACTGGAAGACGATTTCGAACTCGATCCAGCGCCTGCGCAAGGTCGACGAAATTCTCAACTCCGACGCATCTGGCTACTCGAAGAAAGAGCGCCTGAACCTTGAGCGCGAACGCGAGAAGCTTGAAAAGGCACTTGGCGGTATCCGCGATATGGGCGGCGTTCCTGACCTGATGTTCATTGTTGACACCAACAAGGAAAAGATCGCGATCGAAGAAGCCAAGCGCCTTGGTATTCCGGTCGTTGCGATCATCGACTCGAACTGCGATCCAGACCAGATCGACTTCCCGATCCCAGGTAACGACGATGCGTCGCGCGCAATCTCGCTCTATTGCGATCTGATTGCCCGTGCAGCCATCGACGGTATCGCACGTCAGCAGGGTTCTTCCGGTCGTGACATCGGCGCTTCTGAAGAAGCTCCGATCGAGCCTGCTCTCGAAGAAGCAGCAGCCGAGACAGCTGCCGAATAAAGCTTAGAGGCGGCGTGGATATGCCGCCTTCTCCATGAGACGAGACAAGGCCGTTCTGGACTAGAAAAGTTCGGCGGCCTTGTTCGTTTCAATC
This sequence comes from Agrobacterium bohemicum, assembly GCF_001562555.1. Lineage (NCBI taxonomy): Bacteria > Pseudomonadati > Pseudomonadota > Alphaproteobacteria > Hyphomicrobiales > Rhizobiaceae > Agrobacterium > Agrobacterium bohemicum. Next base: position 263,488 of record NZ_KQ961023.1, on the reverse strand, counting down.
ACGCTGTCCATTATGGCAGAGCGTGAACTAACGATGTTTCGTGATGGCTTTTCATGAGGCTGTCACAGTTCCGGGTACATTCGTTCCCAAAATCCGATTTAGGTCGTGCCGCAATGGCGCCGTGACCGACGAACCGACAAGAGGCACACAATGAGCGAAATTACAGCCGCAATGGTAAAGGAACTGCGCGAGAAGTCTGGCGCAGGCATGATGGATTGCAAAAAGGCGCTGTCTGAGACAGGCGGCGACATGGAAGCTGCAATCGATTGGCTGCGCGCCAAGGGTATCGCCAAGGCTGACAAGAAGTCTGGCCGTACTGCTGCTGAAGGTCTCATTGGTATTGCTTCCGCCGGCCATAAGGCCGTTGTCGTTGAAGTCAACTCCGAAACCGACTTCGTTGCTCGCAACGATGCCTTTCAGGATATCGTTCGCGGCGTAGCGTCGGTTGCTCTGACGACTGATGGCTCCGTTGACGCGATTGCTGCTGCAACCTACCCAGCCACTGGCAAGACTGTTTCTGACACCATCAAGGACGCAATCGCCACCATCGGCGAAAACATGTCGCTTCGTCGTTCTGCTCTGCTTGAAGTCAAGCATGGCGTTGTCGCGACCTATGTTCACAACGCTGCTGGCGATGGCATCGGCAAGCTCGGCGTTCTCGTAGCGCTGCAGTCCGAAGGCGACAAGGCTGTTCTGACATCCATCGGCCGTCAGATTGCCATGCATATTGCTGCGACCAACCCACTTGCCATCCGCTCTGAAGAAGTCGACGCAGCAGTTGCCGAGCGCGAGCGTAACGTGTTCATCGAGCAGGCTCGCGAATCCGGCAAGCCAGAAGCCATCATCGAAAAGATGGTTGACGGTCGCATGCGTAAGTTCTTCGAAGAAGTAGCCCTTCTGTCGCAGGCCTTCGTCATCAACCCAGACATCACGGTTGGCGATGCTGTCAAGGAAGCCGAAAAGGAAGCTGGTGCCAAGATCGAAGTCGTCGGCATGGCTCGCCTGCTGCTCGGCGAAGGCATCGAAAAAGAAGAGAGCGACTTCGCTGCTGAAGTTGCTGCGGTCGCCAAGGGCTGATCTCTTTACCCAAACCTGGGAAAACTACAGGGCATCGCGTGACAACGCGGTGCCCTTCGTGTATCCGCGTTCCGGTTATATCCTGCGCGGGCAGGGCAGTCTTTCGGATTTGCCTGGCCGGTGTAGCTTCCTCTGGTTATCGCATGCGTCATAGCAAACAGGCATTTGACGATGCGCGACATGCTTCAAGGAGTCATGATGTCTTCCAAGCCGCTTTATAAACGGGTTCTTCTCAAGGCGTCGGGCGAAGCCCTAATGGGCGACCAGGGTTTCGGTATCGACGTCGCTGTTGCAGACCGGATCGCCTCCGATATCGCCGAGGCGAGAGCCATGGGTGTCGAAGTTGGCGTGGTCGTTGGCGGTGGTAACATCTTCCGCGGCGTGGCAGTGGCCTCCAAAGGCGGAGACCGCGTCACCGGCGACCATATGGGCATGCTGGCCACCGTTATCAACGCACTGGCGCTCGCGACCTCCCTGCGCAAGCTCGACATAGACACCGTCGTTCTCTCGGCTATCGCCATGCCGGAAATTTGTGAGAGCTTTTCGCAGCGCGCAACACTGTCTCACATGGCACAGGGCCGTGTCGTGATTTTCGCGGGCGGTACAGGCAACCCGTTCTTCACAACCGATTCTGCCGCTGCTCTTCGCGCCGCTGAAATGGGCGCTGAGGCAATCTTCAAGGGAACGCAGGTCGATGGCATCTACTCGGCCGATCCGAAGAAAGACCCCACGGCAACCCGTTTCGATGAATTGACTCACTCGGAAGTATTGGGCAAGGGACTTGCGGTCATGGACATCGCCGCTGTTGCGCTTGCCCGTGAAAACCACATTCCCATCATCGTCTTCTCAATCCATGAGAAGGGCGGTTTTGCTGCAATATTGACGGGCGGCGGTCGCAAGACCATCGTGCACGACAAATGATGGTCGGGCGCTGATTCCACGGTGTGAAATTGGGCCTTCAAGGCCAGAACTGACGGAGTATGAATATGAGTGGTACTGACATCAACGATATCAAGCGTCGCATGGACGGCGCGATCAACGCCTTCAAGAGCGATATTGCATCGCTTCGCACGGGCCGCGCTTCGGCAAACATCCTCGACCCTGTAACGGTTGATGCCTATGGCTCACGCGTACCATTGTCGCAGGTTGCCAATATCACGGTTCCCGAGGCTCGCATGCTGGGCGTCAACATCTGGGACAAGTCGATGGTTGGCGCAGTCGACCGTGCTATCCGCGAATCGAACCTTGGCTTGAACCCGATTGTCGATGGCCAGAACTTGCGTATTCCCTTGCCGGAACTCAATGAAGAACGCCGCAAGTCGCTCGTCAAGGTCGCCCATGACTATGCCGAAAAGGCCAAGGTCGCGATCCGTCACGTTCGCCGCGATGGGATGGATGGTCTGAAAAAAGCCGAAAAAGATGGTGACATCGGTCAGGATGAAAGCCGTTCGCTGTCTGAAAAGGTTCAGAAAATGACCGACGATACGATTTCGGAAATTGATCGCTTGCTTGGCGAGAAGGAAAGAGAAATCATGCAGGTATAGGTGGCGTTATCGCCATCCCTGTGTATTATTTTATTTTCCGCGTTGCCTAAACTGGATCGAGATGTCGGACATTACACGTTCCTCACTGCCTGAGCATGTTGCCATCATTATGGATGGCAACGGGCGTTGGGCCAAGCAGCGCGGTCTTCCCCGTATAATGGGGCACCGGCGCGGGGTCGAGGCGGTGCGCGAGACGGTGAGGGCGGCTGGCGAATGCGGGCTCAAATATCTTACACTATTCGCTTTTTCCTCAGAAAACTGGCGCAGGCCCGTTAGCGAGGTCAACGATCTCTTGGGTCTTCTCAAGGCGTTCATTCGCCGAGACCTTGCCGATCTGCACAAAGAGAATGTTCGCATTCGCGTTATTGGTGACCGTGATAGTCTGAACGACGATATCAGCGCATTGTTGATAGAAGCCGAGCAGACGACGCGCGACAATACGGCACTGACGCTGGTCATTGCGTTCAATTACGGCTCTCGCGATGAAATAGCGCGCGCCGCAGCCTCTCTCGCCAGGGACGTGGCACTTGGCAAAATCGACGTATCCGCTGTTACCCCGGACGCCATTACGGCACGTCTTGATACGGCAGGAATTCCGGATCCGGATCTCATCATCCGCACAAGCGGCGAAGAGCGTCTGTCCAATTTTCTGTTGTGGCAGGCTGCATATTCGGAGTTTCTCTTCATTCCCGATTACTGGCCTGATTTCGACCGCAAGACGTTCTTTTCCGCAATCGATCAGTACATGACGCGTGACCGCAGGTTCGGCGGTTTGCCGGATCAAGTCGCTGTGGCGGGCGCGTAATGAGCCGCGAACTCAAGCTGCGGATCATATCCGCCATTGTGCTGGCTGCCGTTATACTGACTGCAACTTGGTATGGCGGGATGATGTTCCGCCTTTTCGCCGGCGTTCTGTCGCTGCTGATCTATTACGAATGGACCTCCATCACCAAATTGTCCGACACCAACCCGACTGGTTATGCCTGGGGCTGGTTTGCGATTGCAGTGATGAGCGGCAACACGATTTTCGGTGAACCGTCTCTCGACCTTCCGCTTCTTTCAGGTTTTACGTTGACTGCGGCCCTTTTTCCCGTACTGCGCGGTAAAAACTGGTGGCTCGTCGGTGGCATGATCTATGCCGGTCTTAGCGGTATCTCGCTTGCGGCCATCCGTGGAGAAGAGCCGACTGGCTTTGTCGCAATGGTGTTCGTTTTCGCCATCGTCTGGGCAACGGACATTCTGGCTTACTTCGTCGGTCGCGCCATCGGCGGACCAAAGCTGGCGCCTTCCATATCGCCAGGCAAGACATGGTCCGGCGCTATCGGTGGGACGGTTTCAGGCGTCATAGCTGGCGGTGCGGTCGCCGCGGTCTATCATGGGCGTATCGGGATCGTCGTACTGGCGCTTTCGCTGGCCTTGTCCATTTTCAGCCAGATCGGCGACCTGTTCGAGTCCTTTATCAAACGCCGCTTCAAGGTAAAGGATTCCAGTCATCTCATCCCCGGGCATGGCGGTTTTATGGACCGGGTTGACGGTCTTGTTTTTGCCTGCTTTACCGTATTCCTCATTGCTGTCGTTCACGCGGCGATAACCGGTGATGTGCCAGGATCAGGTGGCGGAATTCTGCCCGGATTTTGATGATAGCGTTGAGCGAAAGGCTTTAGGAATATGGATATGGTAACGGCGACGGTTGGTTTTTTGACCGGTTACATGGTGCCGTTCATTCTTGTGCTTTCTCTTCTCGTTTTCGTTCATGAGATGGGGCACTACCTTGTCGGCCGCTGGTGCGGCATTAAATCCACAGCTTTTTCCATCGGTTTCGGTCCTGAGTTGGTGGGTTTTACCGACAAGCACGGCACCCGTTGGAAGATATCGGCTGTTCCACTTGGTGGTTACGTCAAATTTTTCGGCGATGAGGATGTTGCAAGCAAACCCGACAGCGCGAATTTGTCTGGCCTGACTCTGGAAGAACGTGCGCAGACTTTGGTTGGCGCAAAATTGTGGAAGAGGGCGGCGACAGTTGCTGCTGGCCCCATCGCGAATTTCATTCTGGCGATCCTTATTTTCGCGTCGCTATTTGCCATTTACGGTCGCATGATTTCTGACCCGATCGTTTCCGAAGTACGCGAGAGCAGTGCAGCTCAATCCGCCGGCGTTTTGGCTGGTGACAGGCTGGTCGCGATTGATGGTGAAGCCGTCAAGACATTCGAGGATGTTCGCCGATACGTCGCAGTCCGCCCCGGCACGCCTATTACCGTAACCGTCGAGAGAAACGGTCAGGATCTCGTTCTGCCTATGGTGCCGACCAGAACTGAGACGAAGGATCAGTTCGGGAACAAGATGGAACTGGGCATTATCGGTATCGTCACTGACCAGACCCGAGGCAATTTCCGTCATGTCACCTATTCGCCGACCGAAGCGCTGGCTGAAGGTGTGCGTGAGACCGGCCATGTCGTTACTGGCACGTTTGCCTATATCGGCAACCTCGTCACAGGTCGGATGAATGCAGACCAGTTGGGTGGGCCTGTGCGTGTCGCTCAGGCATCAGGTCAGATGGCATCGCTTGGATTTGCAGCTGTCATTCAGCTTGCGGCCTTGCTTTCTGTCTCGATTGGCCTGCTTAATCTCATGCCGGTCCCGATTCTGGACGGCGGCCATCTGGTGTTTTACGCCATCGAGGCCGTGCGTGGCAGACCGTTGGGACCTGGTGCTCAGGAGTTCGCTTTCCGCATTGGTATGGTGATGATTTTCAGTCTGATGGTTTTTGCGACGTGGAACGATATCAGCAGCTTGATTGGCTGAATGGGGCTTTAGAGATGATTTTTTAACGGGGCGTTTACCTTGTTTTGATGCCAAAGTGGCGATTGAGCCACGGTGGCTTGCGAAGTAAACAGAAATTAACGGTCGGGCTTGCTTGTAGAGGAAAAGCAGGTAAAACGACGACAGATGGCCGGAGTCGGGTTCCGCCCGCTGAGGGACAACGGGAAAAGGTAAGAATTAAAAATGAAGGCTGGTTCAAAATTTTTGAACGCGGTGTCGGCGGTTGCGCTGTCTGCTGGTGTTTCTTCGGTTGCAGTTATGGGAGTGCTCGTCTCTTCCAGCGTTGCCAATGCGGCAGTCATCACTAAGGTTGATGTACGTGGTGCCCAGCGCGCCGGTGCAGATGCCGTGCGATCCAACATCACGATCGCTCCCGGTCAGAACTTTTCCAACGCTGACATTGATGAATCAGTCAAGCGTCTCTATGCGACGGGTTATTTCTCCAACGTCAGCATGAGCGTTTCGGGCAAGACTCTCGTTGTGACGGTCAGCGAAAACAACCTCGTCAATCAGGTCGTGTTTAACGGCAACCGCAAGATCAAGGACGACAAGCTTCAGGGCATCGTTCAGACGCAGTCTCTTGGTCCTTATGATCAGACACTCGTAACCGCAGACATTGCGCGCATCAAAGACGCTTATGCAGCGATTGGTCGCAGTGATATCCAGGTTACGACGCAGGTCGTGAACGTCGGCCAGGGCCGTGTAAACCTTGCTTTCGTCATCAACGAAGGTGAGCGCACGAAGATCGCGCGTATCGATTTCGTGGGCAACAACGCCTACAGCGATGGCCGTCTTGCCGCAGTTCTCAACACCAAGAAATCCAACATGCTGTCCTTCCTGACGCGTAAGGATGTCTACAATGAGGACAAGCTGCGCGCTGACGAAGAGGCGCTACGCCAGTTCTATTACAATCGCGGTTATGCAGACTTCCGTGTAACGTCTTCGGACGCAGTTCTGGATGAGGCGACCAACGAATACACGATTACGATCAATGTTGACGAAGGTCAGCGTTACGCCTTCGGTAATGTTGCCGTAGAGTCCACTGTTCCAGGCGTTGATGGTTCGCAGCTTCAGGGTCTGGTCGAAACCAAGGCCGGTTCCGGTTACAGCGCCAAGGAAGTTCAGCAGAGCATGGAGGCCATCTCCAAGCGTGTTTCAGCAGAGGGTTACCCCTTTGCGCGTGTTACGCCGCGTGGCGACCGTGACATGGCTGGCAACACCATTGGCGTTACCTATATAGTTGATCAGGGTGAGCGCGCTTACGTCGAGCGTATCGAAATCCGCGGCAACACACGTACACGTGACTACGTGATCCGTCGCGAATTCGACATCAGCGAAGGCGATGCTTTCAACCAGACGATCGTTACAGCTGCAAAGCGTCGTCTTGAGGCACTTGGTTACTTCTCCAAGGTCAATATCGGCACATCGCAGGGCAGCGCGCCTGACCGCGTCGTGATCGTTGTTGATGTTGAAGATCAGGCAACGGGCTCCTTCGGTATCGGTGCTGGTTACTCGCAGAACGATGGTGCGCTTCTCGAAGCATCCATCGAAGAAAAGAACTTCCTCGGTCGCGGCCAGTACATTCGTATTGCTGCTGGTGCCGGTCAGGATGATGCGCGTAGCTACAATCTGTCCTTCACAGAGCCTTACTTCCTTGGTTACCGTCTTGCTGCAGGTTTCGACCTTTTCAAGAGCCAGAGCTCAAGCGAAGACTACTATGACTACGATGAGCAGGGCTTTGCGCTTCGCGTAACGGCTCCAATCACTGAGAATCTGTCGACGACATTCAAGTACACGTACAAGCAGATCAGCTATGAGGGTAAGGGCGACTGGGATCAACCGGGCAATCTTGCTGCGCCTTATCGCGATTTGATCCGTGGCGAAGACTGGACGCAGTCAATTATTTCCAACACGCTAAGCTACAATTCTCTTGATGATCGCAATATGCCTCGTGAAGGTTGGCAGGGCGCGTTGACAAACGAGTTTGCTGGACTTGGTGGTGACTCTGAATATTACAAAATCTACGGTAAAGTTCGTTATTACCACACGATTTCCGATGAATACGATATCATCGGCTCGCTTACCGGTCAGGCTGGTTATGTAGCGCCGACAGGCGACAATCTGCTTGTGTTTGATCAGTTCAAGATCGGTGGTCGTGTCATTCGTGGTTTCGAGAACGACGGTATTGGCCCACGTATCGGCGATGACGCAATCGGCGGCACGACGTACTTTGCTGCTTCTGCGGAAGTGACTGCACCTATGCCTGGCGTTCCCGAGGATTTTGGTCTTCGTCTCGCTGGTTTCGTCGATGCCGGTACGCTTTACGGCAACAAGGTTGCTAACAGTGCAGGTGTGAAGGACGACAGTTCGATCCGTGCGTCTGCTGGTATCGGCCTGATGTGGGCTTCACCGTTCGGTCCGCTGCGCGTAGACTACGCAGTACCGTTCATGAAGGAAGACTACGACGAAGTGCAGAATTTCCGGTTTGGCATGTCCAACACTTTCTGATATCGGCAGTCCAGAACTGCGAGTTTGAACGTTCTGGAGTACCGTTTGATGGAATATAACGCTTTTTTTCCGCCTCATGATGGCATGCGATTGAGAGACATCGCTGACCGTCTTGGGGCGGAACTGTCTGATCAGACCGCTGGCGACCGCATGGTCCGGTCGATCGCACCCGTCTACCGCGCAAAATCGGATCAGCTTTGCTACATTCTTTCGCGCAAGAATCGCGAAGAACTACTGACCTGTGAAGCTGCGGCCATCATCTGCGATTCAGCGCTTTCCAGTCTCGTTCCAGCGCATATTCCGGTTTTGATTGCAAAAAATGCGCACACGGTTTTTGCTCAGGCTGGGGCATTGCTCCATGCATCTGCGATGAAGCCATCCGCAATCATCGAGCAAGGCTCGGACATTTCAGCAGCTGCGCATATCGATCCTTCTGCAATGTTGGAGGCGGGTGTCGTTGTTGAGCCTTTGGCTGTCATTGGTGCCAATGTGCATATTGGCGCAGGGACTCGCATCGGTCCGGGCGCGATTATCGGTGCAGACGTCCAAATTGGCCGAGATTGTACGATTGCGGGCGGTGCCAGCATTCTGTCTGCCTTGATTGGCAATGGCGTGATCATCCACAACGGTGCCCGCATCGGTCAGGATGGCTTTGGTTATGCACCGGGCCCGCGCGGAATGATCAAGATCGTGCAGGTCGGTCGCGTCATCATTCAGGATCATGTCGAGATTGGCGCCAATACCACCATTGATCGTGGGACGATGGATGACACGGTGATTGGCGAAGGCACAAAAATCGACAATCAGGTTCAGATCGGCCACAATGTGCGCATTGGTCGCCATTGCGGCATCGTCAGCAAGGTGGGTATTGCCGGCAGTACACGCATTGGTGATGGCGTGATGATAGGCGGCGCCAGCGGCATCAACGGTCACATTACAATTGGAGACGGCGCGCAAATCGCCGCGATGAGCGGTGTCGTTGCCGACGTGCCAGCAGGTGCCAAATACGGCGGCGTGCCCGCGCGGCCTTTAAGACATTTCTTGCGCGATATGGCCGAGTTGCTGGCCCGCGCCGAGGAACGAGACAAGAAGACAGGAGAGAAGAATGTCTGAAGAGACGAAGACGACGCTTGGCGCGGCTGACATCCTTGAGGTGATGAAGCTGCTGCCGCATCGTTACCCATTTTTGCTGATCGACAAGATCATTGATATCGACGCAGACAATTCGGCTACCGGTATCAAGAACGTGACCGTCAATGAGCCGCATTTTACCGGCCATTTCCCGGACCGCCCCATTATGCCGGGTGTTCTGATCGTGGAGGCCATGGCACAGACGGCTGGCGCGATCTGTGCGCGCAAGCAAGGTGACGGCGGCCACCTCGTTTATTTCATGACCATTGACAACGCCCGTTTCCGCAAGCCGGTTGTTCCCGGTGATCGATTGGAGATCTACGTCGTCAAACAGCGTCAGCGCGGCAATGTCTGGAAGTTCCATTGCGATGCTAAGGTGGATGGTGTTCTAGTGGCTGAAGCGGATATCGGTGCAATGATGATCCCTGAGGATCAGCAATGAGCAAGATTGCGGCTTCGGCCAAAATTCACCCGATGTCTTTTGTCGAAGACGGTGCGATCATCGGTGAAAACGTCGTTGTCGGACCGTTTTGCCATGTCGGCCCGAAGGTCACATTGCATGATGACGTTCAGTTGGTCAGCCACGTCGTCGTGCTGGGCTGCACAACGGTGGGCAAGGGCACGAAAATCTGGCCATCCGCCGTTATCGGGGGAGACTCGCAGAGCGCCCATCACAGTGCTGTGGATACGACGCTGGTCATCGGTGAAAATTGCACGATCCGTGAAGGCGTGACGATGAACACCGGTACTGTCGAGCATGGTGGCACCACTGTTGTCGGCGACAACAATCTGTTCCTAGCCTACGCGCATGTGGCCCATGATTGCCGGTTGGGCAACAATATCATCCTGTCCAACAATGTCATGCTGGCTGGCCATGTGACGATCGAGGATCGTGCCATTCTCGGTGGCGGCTCTGCCGTGCACCAGTTCACACGCGTGGGTCGCCAAGCCTTTATTGGTGGCCTGTCGGCTGTCAGCTATGACGTGGTTCCCTATGGTATGCTCAACGGCAATCCGGGCATTTTGAGCGGGCTGAACATCGTCGGCATGACGCGTGCAGGTATCGAGCGCGCCGAAATCCACAAGGTTCGCCGCGCCTACAAGCAAATCTTCGAAGGCGAAGGCAATGTCCGCGCGAACGCAGCTGCCATTCGCGAGGAATATCTGGACTGCCCACAGGCTCTTGAGATCATTGATTTCATCGCCACTGCGAACGATAGGGCTATCTCATCGCCCAATCGCGGAAAGTAGCCTGTGTCACAAAATGCGGGGCGTCTGGCGATCATAGCGGGTAGCGGTTTTCTTCCCTACTACGTGGCAGAGGCCGCAACGGACGCCGGAGAGACGCCTTTCATCATTCGCTTGCAAGACCAGGCCGATCTTGACTGGTCGAAGTTCGAAAACGCATCGGTGAGCGTGGGTGATGTGTCTACCCTCGGAAGACTTCTGTCTGGCCATGGCATTGACCGCGTCGTGCTGTCCGGTGGCGTTTCGCGTCGACCCGAGTGGCGGGAAATACGCCCCAACTTCAAAATGATTGCGAAGATGCCATCCATCATCCGCACGCTCTTGTCCGGGGGGGATGATACGGTGCTGCAGATGGTGATTGGGCTGATCGAGGCGCAGGGCGCACGTGTGATCGGCGCGCATGAGATTGCGCCCGGTTTGCTGGCCACCACAGGCTCTCTCGGAAAGATAGGACCAACTGACGAGGACCGGCGGGACATTGCCAAGGCAGCCCAGGCGGCACTGGCCCTTGGTGCGCTAGACGTGGGGCAGGGATCTGTCTCCGTTGGCGGTCGTCTCGTAGCACTGGAGGGTGTCGAAGGCACGGATGGGATGCTGTCTCGCGTCGCGTCGTTGCGTGCGGAGGGCCGCATTTCCAGCCGCCGAAAGGGCGTTCTGGTCAAATTGTGTAAGCCACAACAGGATATCCGAGCCGATTTGCCGACCATTGGCCCGTCCACTGTTGAAAATGCTGCCAAAGCCGGGCTTGCGGGGATCGCGATTGAAGCGGGTAGGGCTTTTATACTTGACGGTGAGTCGATGTTGCGGATCGCCGATGATGCCGGTCTGTTCGTCTGTGGTATAGACGTGGGCCTTGCGGGAGAGATGATGTGACCGACAGCGTTCTCAAAGTGGCGGTGATTGCGGGAGAGGTTTCCGGTGATCTGCTGGGCGCCGATCTGGTTCGGGCTCTAAAGCTGCAATATCCGGGGCGCGTAGAGCTTTTGGGCGTCGGTGGCGAGGGTTTGATTGCGGAAGGCCTTGTCTCGTTGTTCGACTATTCCGAATTGTCGATCATGGGCTTCACGCAGGTTTTGAAAAAACTGCCGCAAATGATCGCAAGGATCAAAGAAACGGCTCGTGCAATTATCGCGGCAAAACCGGATGTTTTGCTGATTATCGACAGCCCTGATTTCACGCATCGCGTCGCTAAACGTGTCCGCAAAGCTTTGCCGGACCTGCCGGTCGTGAATTACGTCTGCCCGAGCGTGTGGGCATGGAAGGAACAGCGCGCGCCGGCCATGCTATCCTATGTGGACCATGTTCTTGCGTTGCTGCCATTCGAGCCTGAGACCATGCAACGCCTCGGCGGCCCACCGACAACATTTGTCGGTCATCGGTTGAGCGTCGACACCGACCTGCTGGAGGTCCGTGCGAAGCGTGCAGCACGGCCGCTACCGGCCAAAGGTGAGCCGCGAACCATTCTTCTTCTGCCCGGCTCGCGATCGACAGAAATCACGCGGTTGATGGAGCCGTTCGAGCACGCCGCACAGGCATTTGTCGATCGAAACGGGCCAACGCGATTTGTCTTGCCGACGGTTCCGCGGCAGGAAAGCCGCATCCGCGAACTTGCCTCGTCCTGGCCGGATCATATCCGTCCACAGATCGACGTGGGGCCGGTGTTCAAATGGCGAGCGTTTGCCGAAGCCGATGCGGCGATTGCGGCTTCTGGCACGGTGATTCTGGAGCTTGCACTCGCGAATGTCCCCGTGGTTTCGGTCTATAAGACGGATTGGATTTTTACGATGTTGAGCAGGCGGATAAAGACCTGGACGGGGGCTTTGCCGAACCTGATTGCCGACTACGCCGTGGTGCCGGAATATATCAACGAAGTCGTGCGCGCAGGCTCCATGCTGCGTTGGGCGGAGCGTCTGTCATTCGATACGCTCCAACGTCGGGCGATGCTGGAAGGTTTTGCGTTGGTACAACAGCGTTTGCACACCGAACGTCCACCGGGCGAAGTCGGAGCGGAAATATTGCTGTCCGTATACAGAGCCAAAACAGGGATCGTGAATCCCCATGAGCATAATATTTGATCGGCTTCAAAATCGCGTTCGATTAAATAATAATCAAAACTCACTCTTGTCATCGCGTTTTGCAACGATGCTGCTCCGCATTTAGCCGTTTAACAGTCTGGCACATCGCTTGCTTACTCATCTTGTATGCAAGATAGACATACAGCTGACAGTGACCAAAGTGCGATAGAGAAGGCCATCGTTTCGGGCATTCTATCGGCGCGAATTCTTCCCGGTATGCGGTTGGGCGAAACCCAGCTGGCAGAAGTTTATGGCGTTTCCCGTACCAAAATACGCGAGGCGTTGATGCGGTTGGTCGGTAGAGGCGTCGTTAAGGTCAGTCCGCGTCGCGGCTGGTTTGTGGTGGAGCCCTCGGCGGAAGAAGCCGTGAAAGTCTATGAGGCGCGCCGCATTATCGAGTGCGGTCTTTTGCGAAGCATGACGAGACTGTCTGCTGACGGTCGTCAAATTCTTCTCGATCACCTGAACGAAGAAAAACAGGCAATAGCTGCTGCCGACAGGCAGCTGCTCACCTGCCTGATGGGTGACTTCCACATTCGCATAGCCGAAATTGCCGGAAACGAGATCATCATCGATTTGCTGCGTGATCTGACTGCGCGCACGATTCTGATTTCGATGCTCTACCAGTCCGATTTTCACGCCGTCCAGTCTCACGAAGGCCATTGCCGCATGTTTGAGGCAATGGACGCGGGCGACTTCTCGAAAGCTGCAGATCTCTCCGCCACGCATCTGGATGAGGTCGAAGCCGGTCTCGATCTGACGCGCCGCCGAGACCGTCACTCTGATCTTCGCAAATCGCTTTCTCTTCCTCCCTTCCAAGCAACCACCTAGGAGATTTCAGCATGCTTACCAGACGTATATTTTTCGCCACCCTTGCTATTGCCGCCAGCGCCAGCTTTGCCGCCCCATCCTTTGCGGATGCCTTGAGTGATATTTCTGCGCGTGGCGCAATCCGTGTCGCAGTACCACAGGACTTCCCGCCATTCGGCAGCGTCGGCGTCGATATGGCGCCACGCGGATATGACATTGATGTCGCCAATCTAATTGCCGAAAAGCTGGGCGTGAAAACTGAACTCGTGCCGGTTACCAGCGCAAACCGAGTTCCCTACCTTCAGACCAACAAGGTCGACCTTGTCATTTCCAGCCTCGGCAAAAACGCCGACCGCGAGAAGGTGATCGATTTCTCCGTTGCTTACGCACCCTTCTTCAATGGCGTATTTGCTCCTGATGCCGTGAAGATCGAAAAGGCGGAAGACCTTTCTGGCAAGACGATCGGCGTGACACGCGGCGCTGTAGAAGATCTCGAGCTGACTAAGATTGCGCCTGCCGATGCCACCATCAAGCGCTACGAAGACAATAACGGTACAATCTCAGCCTTCCTTTCCGGTCAGGTGGAAACCGTGGCAACGGGCAACGTCGTTGCCGCTGCCATTCTGGAAAAGAACCCACCCAAGCGGCCGGAACTGAAGTTTCTTATCAAGAACTCACCTTGCTACATCGGTCTCAACAAGGACCAGCCCGCCCTGCGCGAAAAAGTCGATGCGATCATCGCTGCTGCGAAAACCGATGGTAGTCTTAACGCGATTGCCCAAAAGTGGCTGAAAACCGATTTGCCGAAAGACCTGTAAGTCGATTTTAAAAGTCGCGCCCTGTTGTTGAGCAGGGCGCGGTTCCTTGTATTTTTTCGAAAGGAACCGTCGTGAATTACACCTTCGAGTTTGGGTGGCTTCTCGAATATTATCCGGCAATCGTGAAGGGCGTGCTCATCACGCTTCAGTTGATTGCCATTGGTGGTGTTCTGGGAATTGCGCTCGGTATTTTCTGTGCGTGGGTAAGGGCGCTGGGGCCAACATGGCTGCGTCCGCCGATTGCCGTGTATGTCGAGATGATCCGCAACACGCCATTTCTCATCCAGCTATTTTTCATCTTCTTCGGCCTGCCATCGCTTGGCGTGCAACTCAACGAATTGACGGCAGCCAATATCGCCATGGTCGTCAATCTGGGCGCCTATAGCTGCGAGATCATTCGTGCAGGTATTCAGGCGACACCCAAGGGACAGTTCGAAGCAGGCTCTAGTCTTGCGATGACGAAGTTTGAAACATTCCGGCACGTTGTGCTCGTGCCAGCGCTTCAGCGCATTTGGCCGGCTCTGTCATCCCAGGTCGTCATCGTCATGCTTGGCTCCTCTGTGGTGTCGCAAATCGCCGCTGAGGATTTGACCTTTGCGGCCAATTTCATCCAGTCACGCACCTTCCGTGCCTTCGAGGCCTATATGGTCTCGACTGTCATCTATCTCGCACTGGCCATTCTGCTGCGGCAACTGCTTGTTGTTGTCGGCGGTTTCATATTTCCCAGAAGGAGCGCACGATGATTGAGTTCAGCACCTGGGACATTTTACGAAATCTGCTTTTATCCGCCCGCTGGACCGTGCTTCTTTCGCTGGTTTCTTTTCTCGGCGGCGCTGGAGTAGGTCTCATCCTTTTGTTCATGCGGATTTCAAAGAAGAAGTCGCTGCGGGTCATCTCCAAATATTATGTGGAGCTATTTCAGGGGACGCCGCTTTTGATGCAGCTCTTCATTGCTTTTTTCGGGCTGGGACTTGTTGGTATCGATGTTCCAGCCTGGCTGGCAGCGGGGCTGACGCTCATCCTTTGGGCAGCAGCATTTCTCACCGAGATATGGCGTGGGTGCGTTGAGGCTGTGAATAAGGGGCAGTGGGAAGCATCTGCAAGCCTTGGCATGGGACGCTTGCAGCAGATGCGCTACGTCATCCTGCCGCAGGCCATGCGCGTTGCCATCCCGCCAACCGTGGGCTTTGCCGTTCAGGTCATCAAGGGAACGGCAGTGACATCGATCATCGGCTTTGTGGAGCTTTCCAAAGCCGGTACGATTGTCACCAACGCCACCTTCCAGCCTTTCACCGTTTATGGCCTCGTTGCCCTCATTTATTTCGCGCTGTGCTGGCCACTGTCGAAGAGCAGCCAGATTCTCGAAAGGAAGTTAAATGTCGCTCATCGAAATCACTGAAGTCCGCAAGAGCTTTGGCAGCAACGAAGTTCTCAAAGGCATCAATCTCGACATCGAGCCCGGCGAGGTGATCGCGATCATCGGCAAGAGTGGGTCGGGAAAATCAACGCTTCTTCGCTGTATCAATGGCCTCGAAACAATCTCATCGGGCGCGATCTCTGTTGCAGGGGCACAGTTCATCGACGACGAACTACACCTCAAAGCGCTTCGTTTGAAGGTCGGCATGATCTTCCAGCAGTTCAATCTTTTTCCGCATCTCAACGTCGGCGAAAACGTCATGCTGTCTCAGAAAGTGGTGAAGAAAACACCGAAGCAGGATGCAGAAGCACTGGCGCGCAAGATGCTGGAACGTGTCGGTCTTGCGCACAAATTTGAAGCCTATCCCGACGAGCTTTCGGGAGGGCAGCAGCAACGTGTAGCCATTGCGCGGGCGCTCGCCATGCAGCCGACCGCACTTCTCTGCGACGAGATTACATCAGCACTCGACCCTGAACTCGTGTCGGAGGTTCTTGCCGTTGTACGGGAACTCGCAGCTGAAGGCATGACGCTGGTCATGGTGACGCATGAAATGAAATTCGCCCGCGACGTCTGCTCTCGCGTGGTCTTCATGCACGAAGGTAAAGTCCACGAAATCGGTCCGCCGGAAGAGGTGTTCAGCTCTCCCAAAACACCCGAGCTGAAGCAATTCCTAGGCATGACGGCGCATTAATACGGATCAATCCAGGTTTTCCTGGATGAAGACGTTTGTAACGTGGACATCAATTGTTTCTAAGGGACCGGGACCAAGATTGATGTATTTATGAGGAATATTGGCAGGTCCGAACAGGACCTGTCCCTCGCTCGCCCGTATTTCCTGATTACCGATGGTGAACAGCGCATTACCCTTCCGCATTATGAAAATCTCATCATAGGGGTGCTTATGAAGTGTCGTGCCTTTGCCAATCTCGTTCACAGTATAGAACATGACCGAAGCCTGTGTGCCAAAGGTACGCCCCTCGAACTCCCCCTGCCAGAAATCCTCTCCGTCGCACCAGTCTGACCTATCGAGAATGGCTGGCTGCTTTTCCATGATTGCTGTCCTCTGTTTGCGCTAACGGAATGAATGGAGGCGGTTGGATTTTGTGCCTGTTGAAAACATAAAAAGCCGGGCTTGGACCCGGCTTTTTAATTTATCTCTTTTTCCGAACTTAGCGCTTGGAAACCGGGGTATAATCGCGCTTTGCCGCGCCGGTGTAGAGCTGGCGTGGACGGCCAATGCGCTGCTGCGGGTCTTCGATCATTTCGTTCCACTGTGCGATCCAGCCGACAGTGCGGGCCAGCGCGAACAGAACGGTAAACATGGTCGTTGGGAAGCCGAGAGCCTTCAGCGTGATGCCAGAGTAAAAATCCACGTTGGGATAGAGCTTCTTTTCGACGAAATACGGATCGGAAAGAGCGATCTTTTCCAGTTCCAACGCAACCTGCATGATGGGGTCGTCACCATTACCGGTAGCTTCCAGCACTTCATACATCGTCTTCTGCATGATCTTAGCGCGCGGATCGTAGTTCTTGTAAACGCGGTGGCCAAAGCCCATCAGACGGAACGGATCGTTCTTGTCCTTGGCGCGGGCGATGTATTCAGGAATACGATCGACAGAACCGATTTCGTTCAGCATGTTAAGCGCTGCTTCATTGGCGCCGCCGTGGGCAGGGCCCCAGAGGCATGCGATGCCCGCTGCGATACATGCGAACGGGTTGGCACCCGAAGAGCCGGCAAGACGAACGGTGGATGTCGATGCGTTCTGCTCATGGTCGGCATGCAGGATGAAGATGCGGTCCATGGCGCGGGCCAGGACCGGATCGACCTTGTAGTCTTCGCAAGGTACGGCGAAGCACATGTTGAGGAAGTTGGAGGCGTAATCCAGATCGTTCTTTGGATAAACGAAGGGCTGGCCGATGTGGTACTTGTAGGCCATCGCCGCAATCGTTGGCATCTTCGCGATCATGCGCAGCGAAGCGACCATGCGCTGATGCGGATCGGTAATGTCGGTGGAGTCGTGATAGAATGCAGACAGAGCGCCGACCGTGCCGCACATCACGGCCATGGGGTGGGCGTCGCGACGATAACCGGTGAAGAAGCGGCTCATCTGCTCGTGCACCATCGTGTGGCGCGTTACTCGGGTATCGAAGTCTTTCTTCTGCGCTGTTGTCGGCAGTTCGCCGTAGAGCAGAAGATAGCAGGTTTCGAGGAAGTCGCCCTGTTCGGCAAGCTGCTCGATAGGATAGCCGCGGTGCAGCAGAACACCTTCGTCGCCATCGATATAGGTGATCTTGGATTCGCAAGAGGCGGTGGACGTGAAACCCGGATCATAGGTGAAAGTACCGGTATTTTTGTAAAGTGTACCGATATCGACAACTTTTGGTCCGATCGTGCCTTCTCGGACAGGAAGATCGACCTTCTTATCGCCGAGTGTCACTGTAGCGCTAGTTTCCGTCATACCATACCTCCGAAATATCCAGGCGATGCGGGGACGCATCAGCCAGTTAAGCGTCAGCGTTTTAGCTATATGATCCGAGCGCTAAAGCCAAGCTATCCAAAAGGCAAATTGTGCATTGCGACACGACAACATCCCGAAATGGGGCATTTCGCGGGCACCGTGTTTCATTCTAGGTCAATGCTTCCTTAATCGCTCAAGTGGTTGCAATCCGCTTTTCATGGTTGCAAACTAAATGCCTGCGGCAGGGGGCGCCGGTATGTGAGCATTGCGAAAGAAAAACAGCATTTCCGCGCTGCGGACAAGAGCTTCGTTGAGCAAACGGAACTCGATGATTTGCTGTTGCCGCTGCACATCTCTAGACAAACACTGCCGTCTCAAGACCCTAGACACAGAGCCCCTCGCGGCACGCTTGCACGGGTGAGAACTTGGCTCACGCTTTGCATCGAAGAGGAGATTGCTCACCGCCAAGATTTTCTGTTCATTCCGGTTTTTATCGCTGCAGGTGTCGCATTCTGGTTTTCCATGCCGATGACGCCATCGCGCTGGTTCATTCTCTGGGAAGCTGGCTGCGTCGTTCTCGCGGCCTGCGCTCTCTTCTATCGCTCCAGCCCCACATCTACCATTTTGAAGGCCGTAGCCTTGTTCTTGTTCGGCATGCTGCTTGCCGATTGGGAGACGGGTAGGGCAGGCACCATCATGCTGGATACGCCGGTGACAACCACAATAACCGGTACCGTCGAGCGCCGTGAGCTCGATGCACGGGGATCGTGGCGGTACGTCGTTGCCTTGAAATCCACGTCCAGCCCGGAACTTACGAGGCCGCCGGGCCGAATTTCACTGGTGGCCCGAAGCCGCCATGATGCCATTCTCATCGGCCAGACGGTAACCGGCAAAGCGCGTCTCTCTCCGCCCTCCGGCCCCGCATTGCCGGGGCTTAACGACTTTGCGTTTGCGTCTTTTTTCAACGGTATTGGTGCTACGGGATTTTTCTATGGGCCGCCCCAAACAATCCCCATGGATTTGAATGAGGTCTCGGGCAGCCTTGCGCAAAAGGCAGATACGTGGCTTTACCAGCTTCGCAGCCACATCGCCCAGCGCATTCGCGACCTGATCGGTGGAGATGCAGGTGCCTTTGCCGCATCAATCGTCACCGATGAGAGACGTGCGATTTCCAATGAGACGATGGAGGCTCTGCGGGTTTCCGGTCTAGCGCATATCGTTGCTATTTCCGGGCTGAACATGGCGCTGGCCGCTGGCATATTCTTCGTGGGAATGCGCATGGCTTTCAGCTTGTTTCCCGGTTTCTCACAACGCTGGCCCGTAAAGAAAATATCGGCATTTGCAGCGCTCTTGATGACACTTGCCTACTACCTCATTTCAGGGTTTGCAGTCTCAGCGGAACGGGCTTGGTTGATGATGTCAATCATGCTTTTCGCAGTTCTGGTCGACAGGCCGTCGATAAGCATGCGCAACGTCGCACTCTCGGCCATCGTCATCATCGTTCTGTCGCCGCATGAGGTGATGGGTCCAAGCTTTCAGATGTCCTTTGCCGCCACGCTCGCACTGGTGTCAGGATATGCGTTCTGGAGCCGATGGCGCGGGGCAAGAGAGCGCTTCGTGATCGCTCGCCCGCCATGGTGGTTATCGCTGGGCGGACAGGCCACGACGATCATCGGCGGTGTGGTGGTCACCTCACTGATCGGTGGCATTTCGACCGCGATCTATTCGATCGAACATTTTCACCGGATCACGACTTATGGGCTTGCTGCAAATCTGGCGGCGATGCCAATCATGTCGCTCATTGTCATGCCGTTTGCTCTGGTCGGCATGTTGTTGATGCCGTTTGGTCTCGACGCTCCGTTTATCAAGGTTATGGGCTATGGCATGGCTATGGTGATCGAGGTTGCCAATACAGTGTCTAGCTGGGGAGGAGACGCGACGATTGGACGCCAGAACGGGTGGTTTCTGGCCGTCTCGACCACTGGCTTTCTGCTCTTGGCGCTTCTACGGACACGGCTTGCCCTGATAGGCTTGCCATTCATAATAGCGGGGTTCGTCATACTCGTAACGGAGCAGGCGCGCAACAAGCCGGATCTGCTGATCTTCGAAGACGGTTCTCTTGTGGCATTGACGTCTAAAGACACTGTTGCGACCACCAAATCCCGCGCCTCCGGTTTTGTCTATGAGCAATGGGAAAGAGCGGTGCCTCTACCGGGGCGTCACATTCCGCCGAAAATGCTGGAGCGTTTGACGTCACCTGATGGTGACGATGGTGTTGGAACCGATGCTTCATCATCCCGTGTTATCGGCCTGACCGACCTCGATAAATCGAAGATGAAGAAGGAGATGCAGGCAGCATCGGCAGACATGAATATTTTCACCTGCCGCAAAGACATGTGGTGCGCGGGAAAGTCGAGCACCGGCGTAACTGTCGCCGTGGTCTCCAACACGGCGCTGACTGGCACGGCATGCGATGTTGCCGACGTCGTCGTTATCACACGCAGGACATCCTTAGAGACGTGTCGATCCGGTGCAGTTCTGATCACTCAAGAAACATTGCGACGCACCGGCTCCATGGAAATCTGGCTTGGTTTCAAAGGTGAACCCGTTGCGAGGGCAAGTGCTGCGATGCATGGTCAGAACCGCTCATGGAGCATGCATCGCAGCTACGACTGGCGCAGCAGAGAGTTCACTCAAAAGCTTCCAGCTCACATTGAGCAGATGTTGTCTCGCCAACCTTAGCGCGTTGACGGAGAAACGGGGGGGTGTAACTGCTACGTGCCGCAGTCGACACCGTCTTCCGTAACCCATGCTAAAAAGCTGCGTTCGCCTCTGCGTTATTCTGCGCGCAGATCTTCCGTCCACTCTCCGACTGCCCCGGCCTCAGCTTCGTGGCCAGCATCCCGCCATGTTTCCAGCAAGGCTGCGTCTTGCCATTCCTGCATCGCAGGTAGTGAAAGTAGCCGGTTTTTATAGGCGTCTGCTTCCACCGACAGCGGCGTGTTATAGGTTTGGAAACGGAACGCGACCGGGCAATAAAACGCATCAACAGCGGTGAATTTCTCTCCCGCCAGAAATGGGCCTCCAAACGAGGACAGACCTTGCCGCCACAACGCATCGATACGTAAAATGTCCTTCATTAAAGGCTCATTGATTGCCGATGGACGAATACGCAAGCCGACGGTCATCGGGTGTTCATTGCGCAGGCTCTGAAAGCCGGAGTGCATTTCGGCAGAGGCCGAGCGAGACCATGCGCGCGCTTTGACGTCGGATGCCCATACACCATCGTGGCGTTCTGCCAAATATTCTGCGATTGCGAGCGTATCCCAAACAGTTAGGTCATCTTCGACAAGACATGGAACCTTGCCTGTAGGAGAGAAATCCAGAAAATTGTCGTTCGATGTTCCAAACTTCACGAGCTTTTCGTCAAACGCAATCCCAAGTTCTTTCATCAAAACCCAAGGTCGCAGCGACCACGAAGAATAATTCTTATTGGCTATATAAAGATCATACATGGCATTTCCCCTCGTTACCCAGCATGCCTAGCGCGAGAATACCGCATGATCCAGACGGTCGAGACGATGACGCTTATCAAACTATTTGATGGACAGCCTCGGTTGTACTCAAAGCAAATTTCAAAAGAGTCAATTAAGCGAGGGCTACCAATCATCTTGCCAATTCGGCAAAGACCATCGAACTCCAGTCGCCAATCTAAAAAATGATTACCCGGATAACAAGTTGGAGGCCGCCGAAGACAAAAAAAGAAGTTTTGTTGCTGTAATGAATTGCTGAACGCGGCCACGACCCGTCGCTGGGCGCCTAATCATAATGACGATAAACGGAGCCGCTCGATTGAAGTTAAAAAAGGGCAAATCAGGCTCAAGCTTGCCTTTACACTCTTAATGGTACCGGCGGATCAGTCCAACGAGTTTGCCTTGAATTTTTACTCTGTCAGGCCCGAAAATGCGGGTCTCGTAGGCAGGGTTTGCAGCCTCTAGTGCGATAGATGCACCTTTGCGCCGAAACCGCTTTAAGGTCGCTTCTTCATCGTCGACCAGAGCGACGACGATATCGCCCGGATTTGCGGTGTTTACGTCGCGAATGATAACGGTATCGCCGTCGAAAATCCCGGCTTCGATCATCGAATCGCCTTTGACTTCCAGTGCATAATGTTCGCCCGAGCCCAGCATATCCATCGGAACGACAACGTCGTGGGTGTTGTTCTGGATCGCAGAAATAGGCACGCCAGCAGCGATTCTGCCCATCACAGGGACACTCACGGCATTGGACAGGCTGTCGTTGGTGGCAACGGGACGCGCTATTGGCTCCGCTGGCTTCGACTTGCCCAGACTACCTTCGATAACGCTCGGAGAAAAGCCACGCTGCGGTTTAGCTCGAGGAGAGTATGATTCGGGAAGTTTGATAACTTCCAATGCGCGGGCTCTATTCGGTAGCCGGCGAATAAAACCACGTTCTTCCAAGGCGGTGATCAACCGATGGATGCCTGACTTCGAAGCTAGGTCGAGTGCATCCTTCATTTCATCGAAAGATGGAGGCACGCCAGACTCCTTCATTCTCTCATGAATGAATAAAAGCAATTCCTGCTGTTTGCGCGTGAGCATGAAGAAACACCCTTGGAGATTCGAGGCGGAGATTCGTGAAACAAATACAGAACGAACACTATATGTTCCATATGTGTTCTGCAATCCCTTAAAATTCCGTCAAATTCATTTAAGCGTTTTCGGATGATTAAATTCGTATTCCGGAGTCGTCATGAATATCCTCGACAGTGACTCCGGCACAGCTTGCTGCTAAGTGCATGCCCAATACAGATTTGGGATTATTTCGGTGGCACGCCATCGAGACCGTCCGCTATATGCTGAGGGAAGACGATGAGTGTGACGAACAATCTGAAAGTTGTGGCGGGGCAGGGCTCCAAGGCGGTGTCGTTTGCCAATACCGAACGTTTCTCGCTGATCGCCGGACCGTGTCAGATGGAGAGCCGCGACCACGCGTTCATGATTGCAGAAACGCTCGCGGAACTATGCAGCAGGCTTGGGATCGGGCTAGTCTACAAATCGTCTTTCGATAAGGCCAATCGTACGTCGCTTTCCGGCCAACGCGGCATCGGCATCGATAAGGCGTTGGAGATTTTTGCTGAGCTGAAGACGCAGTTTGGTTTTCCCGTGCTGTCGGACATTCATACGGAAGAGCAGTGCGGCATCGTTGCGCCGGTGGTTGATATTCTACAGATTCCGGCTTTCCTCAGTCGTCAGACTGACCTCCTTGTCGCGGCCGCGAAAACCGGTCGCGTCATAAACGTCAAAAAAGGCCAGTTTCTGGCGCCATGGGACATGAAGAACGTGCTGGCGAAGCTGAATGAAAGCGGAAACCCGAACGTTCTCCTGTGTGAACGTGGCGCGTCCTTCGGTTACAACACACTCGTGTCCGACATGCGTTCACTTCCAATCATGGCATCGCTTGGCGCGCCCGTCGTTTTTGATGCGACCCACTCCGTACAGCAACCGGGCGGGCAGGGTGGGTCGACCGGTGGTCAGCGTGAGTTCGTGGAAACGCTGTCCCGGGCGGCTGTCGCGGTCGGTATCGCGGGTCTTTTTGTTGAAACGCACGAAGATCCGGACAACGCTCCGTCAGATGGACCCAACATGGTTCACTTGAAGGATATGCCGAAGCTTCTTGAGAAGCTGTTGGCCTTCGACGACATCGCCAAAGCCGCCTGACCGGTTTTGGCCCCAATCGGCCTTTATCTAAAACCGGCACATTGAGTGGGCGCTGTCATTGTAATTTCTTTTGCATCGTCTACAGCAACTGAAGACATTCAATCGACTCGCAGCTCTGGCGACCGGTTTTATCGCGCAGCCAATCCGAAAAGCGCTTCACAGTGTTCGGGATGCGCTTTAAGACAGGCAGCTGAAAAAACTGTTCCAGTCCCAAGGGAGAGATCATGACAGCCATTACCGACATCATCGCACGCGAAATCCTCGACAGCCGTGGTAACCCGACTGTTGAAGTCGATGTCTATCTGGAAGACGGCTCCTTCGGCCGTGCGGCCGTTCCATCGGGTGCCTCGACAGGTGCGCATGAAGCCGTTGAGTTGCGCGATGGTGGCAAGCGTTACCTCGGTAAAGGTGTCGAGAAGGCAGTTGAGGCCGTCAACACGGAAATCTTCGACGTTCTTGGTGGTTTCGATGCCGAAAGCCAGATTCATGTCGATAACACTCTGATCGAACTGGATGGCACACCGAACAAGTCTCGCCTCGGCGCCAACGCCATTCTCGGCGTGTCGCTCGCTGTTGCCAAGGCTGCAGCCGAAACAACTGGCCTGCCGCTCTACCGCTACGTTGGTGGCCCAAATGCGCATCTGCTGCCGGTTCCGATGATGAACATCATCAATGGCGGCGCGCATGCCGACAACCCGATCGATTTCCAAGAATTCATGATCATGCCGGTCGGCGCGGAAAATATCCGTGACGCTGTGCGAATCGGCGCGGAAATCTTCCATGTACTGAAAAAGGAACTGTCGGCTCAGGGTTTCAATACGAACGTCGGTGATGAAGGCGGTTTCGCTCCAGGTCTGAAAAGCGCCCCTGAAGCGCTCGATTTCATCATGAAGTCTGTTGAAAAAGCTGGCTACAAGCCAGGCGACGACGTCGCACTTGCTCTCGATTGCGCTTCGACTGAATTTTTCAAGAACGGCAAGTATGAGATGGAAGGCGAAGGCCGTACGCTGGAACCTGAAGCCATGGCGGATTACCTCGCTGAACTGGCAGCCAAATACCCGATCATCTCCATCGAAGACGGCATGGCCGAAGACGATTGGGACGGCTGGAAGTACCTGACCGACAAGATCGGTTCCAAGGTTCAGCTCGTAGGCGACGATCTTTTCGTCACCAACTCCGCGCGCCTTCGTGACGGTATCAAGATGGGCGTTGCCAACTCCATCCTCGTAAAAGTCAACCAGATCGGCTCGCTGACAGAAACGCTCGATGCTGTTGAGACGGCTCACAAGGCTGGCTACACCGCTGTTATGTCGCACCGTTCGGGCGAAACCGAAGATTCGACAATTGCCGATCTTTCGGTTGCAACCAACTGCGGACAGATCAAGACGGGCTCCCTTTCGCGTTCTGACCGTCTGGCCAAGTACAATCAGTTAATACGAATTGAAGAAATGCTCGGTCCGCAGGCGGCTTATGCTGGTCGCTCTATCCTGCGCGGCTGATACTGCATCGCGATATTTAAAAAGGCTCGCTTCGGCGGGCCTTTTTTTGTGCGATGCGATTGGCGGAGGATTTAAGGTCAACGGATGGTTAAGCAAATGCGTCTATGGTGAAGCAAGTAACGCGTTTTAAGGCTGTTTCAGAGTATGTGGACCAAGCATCACAAGAAAAGACGTTTTGGCCGTCTTGTCGTTCCGGCAATTACCGTCGCCTTCCTTTCCTATTTCGGATATCATTCCATCCATGGTGATTTCG
Source organism: Agrobacterium bohemicum (assembly GCF_001562555.1). Lineage (NCBI taxonomy): Bacteria > Pseudomonadati > Pseudomonadota > Alphaproteobacteria > Hyphomicrobiales > Rhizobiaceae > Agrobacterium > Agrobacterium bohemicum. Next base: position 238,088 of record NZ_KQ961023.1, on the reverse strand, counting down.
GGCTCCAGGCGACCGAGCAGTTGGAGCGTCAACGTATTGCCAGGACGGCCGAGCTTGCAAAGCTGACCAAAGCCCGTGTCGCCCTGGAGCGGCAAGTGGAATTGATGAGCGATGGCTCGCTTGAGCGGGACATGATCGATGAAATCTCGCGTTATCAGCTCAATATGTCGCGCGCGGACGAAATCGTCATCATGAATACATATTTCTGATTAACTTAATTTCAGTTAATCGACTTTTTTAATTTATTCACAGCGACTTAGGCAGAATATGAGCCATGCGTTTATGGCATTGCTGCTTTTCCTTTTCTTGCATATGGTGCGCCCAATCCAACCATTCTAATGGCAACTCAGGGAGGGATGAATGGCGCCGCGAAAAACCGCGACCGTATCCGGCCGCAAGACTACGGCAAAGACAGCCACCAAGGAATTCACCGGCAAGAACACGCCGGACTTTGGTAAAGACCAAGAGCTGCACGCTTATCGCGAGATGTTGCTGATCCGTCGTTTCGAGGAAAAGGCTGGCCAGCTTTATGGCATGGGCTTCATCGGTGGCTTCTGTCACCTCTACATCGGGCAGGAAGCTGTCGTTGTAGGTATGAACATGTCGCAGAAGGAAGGCGATCAGGTCATCACCGCTTACCGTGACCACGGCCACATGCTGGCTGCTGGCATGAGTGCGCGCGGCGTGATGGCTGAGCTGACCGGACGTAGCGGCGGCTTGTCCAAGGGCAAGGGCGGCTCCATGCACATGTTCTCCAAGGAGAAGCATTTCTACGGCGGCCACGGCATCGTCGGCGCCCAGGTTTCGCTCGGAACCGGTCTTGCCTTCGCCAACAAGTATCGTGGCAATGACAGCGTCTCCGTCGCTTATTTCGGTGATGGCGCTGCCAACCAGGGCCAGGTTTACGAGAGCTTCAACATGGCAGCTCTCTGGAAACTGCCGATCATCTATATCGTCGAGAACAACCATTACGCCATGGGTACATCGACAGCCCGCGCCACGGCGCAGTCCAACTACTCGCTGCGCGGCACCGGTTTCGGTATTCCGGGCATGCAGGTGGATGGCATGGATGTTCGCGCCGTCAAGGCTGCGGCAGATGAAGCGCTTGAACATTGCCGTTCCGGCAAGGGTCCAATCATTCTGGAAATGCTGACCTATCGTTATCGCGGTCACTCCATGTCCGACCCGGCGAAATATCGCTCCAAGGATGAAGTGCAGAAGATGCGTGCCGAACATGACCCGATCGAGCAGGTCAAGGCACGTTTGATCGAAAATGGTTGGTCTACTGAGGAAGAACTCAAGGCAATCGACAAGGATGTTCGTGACATCGTTGCCGACAGCGCGGAGTTTGCCCAGAACGATCCGGAGCCGGATGTATCCGAGCTCTACACCGACATTCTGCTCTGATCCGGGGTAAGGAGACATCATGCCTATAGAAATTCTTATGCCCGCCCTTTCCCCGACCATGGAGGAAGGTACGCTTTCCAAGTGGTTGAAGAAGGAAGGTGACACGGTCACGTCTGGTGATGTGATTGCCGAGATCGAAACCGACAAGGCGACCATGGAAGTGGAAGCCGTGGATGAAGGCACCATCGGCAAACTGCTGATCGAAGCCGGCACCGAAGGCGTCAAGGTCAACACGGCAATCGCCATCCTGCTTCAGGACGGCGAAAGCGCAGACGCCATGTCCGCTGCTCCTAAGAAAGAAGAGCCTAAGGCAGAAGCAGCAAGCTCCGATTCGGACGCTGCTGGCGGCAAGACCCGCGAAGCTGCCGAAGAGCCTTCTGCCAAGAAGGAAGCCGCCAAGGTTCCCGCTGCACCGAAGATCGAAGTTGCAGCCGACCCGGATATTCCGGAAGGCACGGAAATGGTTATGACGACGGTGCGTGAAGCGCTTCGTGATGCCATGGCTGAAGAAATGCGCGCTGACGAAAAAGTCTTCGTCATGGGTGAAGAAGTCGCCGAATATCAGGGCGCTTACAAGATTACCCAGGGGTTGCTGCAGGAATTCGGCGACAAGCGCGTTATCGATACGCCGATCACCGAACACGGCTTTGCCGGTATCGGCGTCGGTGCGGCGATGACGGGTCTGCGTCCCATCGTTGAATTCATGACGTTCAACTTCGCCATGCAGGCCATCGACCAGATCGTCAACTCTGCCGCCAAGACGCTCTACATGTCCGGTGGTCAGATGGGCGCACCGATGGTGTTCCGTGGTCCTTCGGGTGCCGCTGCCCGCGTTGGCGCACAGCACTCGCAGTGTTACGCCGCATGGTACAGCCATATTCCGGGCCTCAAGGTCATCATGCCGTATACGGCTGCTGACGCCAAGGGTCTGCTGAAGGCCGCTATCCGCGATCCGAACCCGGTCGTCTTCCTTGAAAACGAAATTCTGTACGGCCAGAGCTTCGAAGTGCCGAAGATGGATGATTTCGTGCTGCCAATCGGCAAGGCACGCATCCACCGCAAGGGTAAGGATGCAACCATCGTTTCCTTCGGTATCGGCATGACTTACGCGATCAAGGCCATTGCCGAGCTCGAGAAGGAAGGCATCGATGTCGAACTGATCGATCTGCGCACCATCCGTCCGATGGATCTGCCAGCGGTGATCGAATCCGTCAAGAAGACGGGCCGTCTGGTGATTGTCGAGGAAGGTTTCCCGCAGTCATCGGTTGGTGACTTCATCTCCAACAGCGTGCAGCGCGCTGCATTCGACTATCTCGATGCGCCGATTTTGACGATTGCCGGCAAGGACGTTCCGATGCCTTACGCCGCAAACCTTGAGAAGCTGGCTCTGCCGAATGTCGGCGAAGTCATTCAGGCCGTCAAAACCGTTTGCTACAAATGAAGGAGGAGAATTTGGGTAAAATCAAACACATCCTCCCGGCCGGTGAAAACTGGTATCGTGTTCTAGGATCAAAGGACGCGCCTCAGTTCGAGCGTATCGTCTTCTGGGCTGTGATCAATGACGGCGAGGGCGATGTCGTCGCCGGTGTCCCGCGTGAGGATATCGGCGTCATCGGCGCTGTGAGCGATTGGCTGAGTGATGTTGCGGGATATATCGAAGTTTCGCCGTCGCAGCTAAGTTCGCTGACGGAAAATCCTGAAGAGCTGGAACAGTATAATCTCATTTGGGCGGAGGGCTAGTCATGCCTATCAACATCACAATGCCTGCCCTTTCCCCAACCATGGAAGAGGGCAATCTTTCCAAGTGGCTGGTCAAGGAAGGCGATAAGGTTGGTCCCGGCGACGTGATTGCCGAGATCGAGACCGACAAGGCGACCATGGAAGTGGAAGCCGTGGACGAGGGCACCATTGCCAAGCTCCTCGTTGCCGCTGGCACCGAAGGCGTCAAGGTCAATGCCGTGATCGCCATTCTGGCCGGTGAAGGCGAAGACGTGGCGGAAGCTGCCAAGGGTCGCGATGCCGCTCCTGCCAAGGCAGAGGCGAAAGCCGAAGCTCCAAAGCAGGAAGCCGCAAAGGCCGAAGCACCGAAGGAAGACAAGAGCGAGCCTGCAACGGCAAAGGCTGAAAAGCCAGTTGCCGATCAGGGTGCTGCACCTTCCACACCAGCGCCTGTTTCCAACTCCGGCGAGCGCATCTTCGCGTCTCCACTGGCGCGTCGTCTGGCAAAAGAAGCCAGTCTCGACCTGTCGGCTGTATCAGGCTCCGGTCCGCATGGCCGTATCGTGAAGACCGACGTTGAGAAGGCCGTGTCTTCTGGCGGAGCCAAGGCTGCTCCGGCGACCGCTCAGTCCGCTGGCGCTTCGGCTCCGGCGCCTGCCAAGGGTCCTTCGGACGAGAACGTGCTCAAGCTGTTTGCGGAAGGCTCCTACGAGCTGCTGCCGCATGACGGCATGCGCAAGACGATCGCTTCGCGCCTGACCGAGTCGACGCAGACCGTTCCTTCCTACACGGTCTCTATGGAATGCGAACTCGATGCGATGCTGAAGCTGCGCTCCGAGATCAATGCGTCTGCACCGGTGAAGAAGACTGAAAAGGGCGAGGTTCCGGCCTTCAAGCTTTCCGTCAACGACTTCATCATCAAGGCGATGGCGCTTGCACTGCGTGACGTTCCTATGGCGAATGCTTCCTGGACGTCTACGGCCCGCGTTCTGCACAAACACGCGGACGTTGGTGTTGCCGTGTCGATCCCGGATGGTCTGATCACGCCAATCGTGCGGAATGCCGAGACAAAGACCCTCTCGGCCATCTCCAACGAGGTCAAGGATCTCGCCAAGCGCGCCCGTGACAAGAAGCTGAAGCCGGAGGAATACCAAGGCGGCACCACATCTGTGTCCAACCTCGGCATGTTCGGCGTTTCTTCCTTCACGTCGATCGTCAACCTGCCACAGGCATCCATCGTGTCGATCGGCGCTGGCGTCGAGAAGCCGGTTGTTCGCGGCGGCAAGATCGAAGTGGGTACGGTCATGACCGCAACCTTCGCCTTCGACCACCGCGTCATCGACGGTGCGCTCGGTGCAGAACTCGCATCTGCCTTCAAGCGCTACATCGAAAACCCGATGGGCATGCTGGTGTAAAAAATGCTGAGCCGGAAACCGGTTGACGGTTTTCGGCTCGCTCCATTCGCGAGGCTGACATGACGAAAACCGTTCTTTGCTATGGCGACAGTCTAACCTGGGGTTTCGACGCCGAGAATCTTGGCCGTCATGCCTTTGAAGATCGTTGGCCGAGCGTCTTGCAAAAGGCGCTGGGCACCGAGGTCAATGTCATCGCCGAGGGGCTGAACGGCAGAACCACAGCTTATGACGATCATCTTTCGGACTGCGACCGCAATGGCGCGCGCATCTTGCCAACGCTGCTGCATAGCCATGGTCCGGTTGATCTCGTCATCATCATGCTCGGCACCAATGATCTGAAGCGGGGCATCGGCCCGGGGTCTGCCGTTGGCGCGGTGAAGGGCGTCGAGCGCCTTGTGACACTGGTTCGCCAGCACGCCTGGCCATTTGGTTATGAGCAGCCTGAAATCCTGCTCGTTTCCGCGCCACATATTTGCGAAACGGGCAATGAAATGTTTGCGGCGATGTTCGTCAATGCCATCGAGCAATCACAGATGATGGGTTCGCTGTACCGGGATCTGGCGGATGAAAAGGGCTGCGGCTTCTTTGATGCGGCATCCGTTGCTGTCACCACACCGGTTGATGGCGTCCATCTGGATGCAGAGAATACGCGTGCAATCGGACGAGGCCTCGAGCCCGTCGTTCGCATGATGCTTGGACTTTAAAATAAATTGATTGAGGCGGCGACCATGTTTCGCCCTCAAGAAGCAAAGACAGGAAACAGACATGGCTCAGTCTTATGACGTCATCATCATCGGTTCGGGTCCGGGCGGTTACGTCACGGCCATCCGTGCGGCACAGCTTGGCCTGAAGACGGCTATCGTCGAGCGTGAACATCTGGGCGGCATCTGCCTGAACTGGGGCTGCATTCCCACAAAGGCGCTGCTTCGCTCCGCCGAAGTTCTTGATAATTCCAACCATGCCAAGAATTACGGCCTGAAACTGGAAGGCACCATCACAGCCGACGTGAAGGAAGTCGTCGCCCGTTCGCGTGGCGTGTCCGCGCGCCTCAATGGCGGCGTGGCCTACCTGATGAAGAAGAACAAGATCGACGTCATCTGGGGCGAGGCGAAGCTGACCAAGGCGAACGAAATCGTCGTCGGCAAGATTTCCAAGCCCATCGTCCAGCCGCAAAACCCTGTTCCGAAGGGCGTTCTGGGTGAGGGGACCTACACCGCCAAGCACATCATCGTTGCCACCGGCGCACGTCCGCGCGCACTGCCCGGCATCGAGCCGGATGGCAAGCTGATCTGGACCTATTTCGAAGCGATGAAGCCGGACTTCATGCCAAAATCCATCGTCGTTATGGGTTCCGGCGCTATCGGCATCGAATTCGCCTCCTTCTATCGCTCCATGGGCGTCGATGTGACGGTCGTGGAACTGATGGCCAATGTCATGCCGGTGGAAGATGCGGAAATTTCCGCCTTCGCCCGCAAGCAGCTTGAAAAGCGTGGCCTGAAGATCATCACCGAAGCCAAGGTGTCCAAAGTCGAAAAGGGTTCCGACTCGATTACGGCGCATGTGGAAACCAAGGACGGCAAGGTCCAGAAGATCACCGCAGATCGCCTGATTTCGGCTGTCGGCGTGCAGGGCAACATAGAGAATCTCGGTCTGGAAGCGCTTGGCGTCAAGACGGATCGCGGTTGCGTGGTGATCGACGGCTACGGCAAGACCAATATCGCTGGTCTCTACGCCATAGGCGATGTCGCTGGCCCGCCAATGCTGGCACACAAGGCCGAGCATGAGGGTGTGATCTGCATCGAAAAGATTGCGGGTCTGCCGAATGTTCACGCGATGGACCGTTTGAAGATTCCCGGCTGCACCTATTGCAACCCGCAGGTCGCTTCGGTTGGCCTGACGGAAGCCAAAGCCAAGGAGCAGGGCCGCGAAATCCGCGTCGGTCGCTACTCCTTCGCGGCCAACGGCAAGGCCATCGCGCTGGGTGAAGATCAGGGTATGGTGAAGACCATTTTCGACAAAAAGACCGGCGAGTTGATCGGCGCGCACATGGTGGGCGCAGAAGTGACCGAACTCATTCAGGGCTTTGTCGTCGCCATGAACCTGGAGACGACCGAAGAAGAGTTGATGCACACCATCTTCCCACACCCAACCCTGTCAGAAATGATGAAGGAAAGCGTGCTCGATGCCTATGGTCGCGTGCTGAACGCTTGATAAATACCTCGGTCGCTCCCAATCTTTAGTGGAGTGACTGCAAAGGAGAACACTCATGTCGATTGCAACTGAAGCCTGGGTCATCTTCCTGCTGATCGGCCTTGTTGCCGGTTTTCTCGCCAGCCTTATTGTTGGCGGAGGCGGGTTGATCGGATGCCTGTTGAGCGGCGTGATAGGTGCCTTCGTTGGCGGTTATTTGTTCAACGCGCTTGGAATATCGCTCGGTATCGAGAATGCGCTGGTGGTGCAGATCATCCATGCGACGGTGGGCGCCATCATCGTAACGCTCATCGCAAGACTGATCGCCTGACGAAAGGAATAACGGATGGAAAGTGTAGGCTGGATAGCGGCAATCATCATCGGCGGTTTGGCCGGTTGGCTTGCGGGCAAGCTCATGGATATGCGCTTTGGCGTCTTCATGAACATCGTTCTTGGCATCGTAGGCTCGGTCGTGGCAGTCGCTGTGCTGCGCACATTTGATGTGTTCGTGCAGGATAGCAGGCTCGGATATTTCGTCACATCTTTCTTGGGCGCGAGCCTTCTGTTATTTCTCGCCAAGCTCGTCAGGCGTTAAACCGTTTAAAGCGGTAGAAGCAGGTTTCTATGGTCACTATTCTCGACAGGACATCGCAGGACGAAAAGCGCATTCGCCACCCGGAGAAGGCGCATCGTCCCGATACCGAAGTCATGCGCAAGCCCGAATGGATTCGCGTCAAGGCGCCGACATCTAAGGGCTACCATGAGACGCGCGAACTGGTGCGTTCCCACAAGCTGGTGACAGTTTGTGAAGAAGCCGGCTGTCCGAATATCGGCGAATGCTGGGAAAAGAAGCACGCCACCTTTATGATCATGGGTGAAATCTGCACCCGCGCCTGCGCCTTCTGCAACGTCTCCACCGGCAAGCCAAATGCGCTCGATATGCTCGAGCCGGAAAACGTCGCCAAGGCCGTCAAGCAGATGGGTCTGTCACACGTCGTCATCACGTCCGTGGACCGCGACGATCTAGCCGACGGTGGTGCCGAACATTTCGAAAAGGTGATATGGGCCATCCGCGCCGCTTCGCCAAACACGACCATCGAGATATTGACGCCCGACTTCCTGAAGAAGCCTGGCGCTCTGGAACGTGTCGTGGCCGCCAAGCCCGATGTCTTCAACCATAATATGGAAACCGTGCCCGGCAACTATCTCACTGTTCGTCCCGGCGCGCGCTACTTCCACTCCGTGCGACTTTTGCAGCGCGTAAAGGAGCTGGACCCGACCATGTTCACCAAGTCGGGCATCATGGTGGGGCTGGGCGAAGAGCGTAACGAAGTGCTGCAGTTGATGGACGACCTGCGCAGCGCAGACGTCGATTTCCTCACCATTGGCCAGTACCTCCAGCCAACCCGCAAGCACCACAAGGTCGAAGCCTATGTGACGCCGGAAGAGTTCAAGTCCTACGAGACGATTGCCTACACCAAAGGTTTTCTGATGGTGGCATCCAGCCCGCTGACGCGTTCTTCGCACCATGCGGGCGATGATTTTGAGCGGTTGCGCGCCAATCGCGAGCGGAAGTTGCTGGCTGCTGCTGAGTGAGAGGCGGAAACGCCGCTGATTTGCCGCGAGGGCCATACTACCGTGAAATATCATCCTCGGGCTTGATCCGAGGATGACGACCGAGGCGATCCAAGCCTCAGACTCACTCATGCACCTTCGCAGGCCGATGCGCCTGCATGCACAGCAGCACACTCATGACCACCGAAACAATCGCAATACACTCGATCAGCGTCGGCCCGCGCTGTTCCCAAATGAATCCGTAGAGCAGGGCAAACAGCGTTTCGAACAGGATCATCTGCCCGACCATGGTCAGCGGCAGCAGGCGGCTCATGCGGTTCCAGAGCGCGTTGCCGAAGATGGAGGCGGAGATGCCGAGGCCAACCGCGACGGATGCGAATTGCAGCCAGTCATCGCTTGCATGAACATCTGTGCTGAAGCCATAAGCGGGGATAGCGAGCGTCAGGGCTAGTCCGCCGGTGACAACGCCTGTCATCAGGTTCCACTCGTCGGCGCTGACATCGTGCAGGCGCGTCAGCCAGCGAGCATTTCCGACCGCAAACGCTGTCCATGAGGCCAGCGCGCCGAGAGCGCAGGCAAGGCCGATGATTCTGGTCAGATCGAAACCACCTTGCCCTTCAGATAATGATTGCCACGAGACGCCGAAAATGCCGATTGCTCCGAAGAAAAGCGATGGCCACAGCCGTCTCAAGGATACCGCCCCATGGTCGCGGCTGCCGATGATGGTGACGGCGACTGGTAGAAAACCGATGATGATGGAAGTGAAGGCCACACCGCTAAGCTGTACCGCGGTCGAGATCAAAAAATAGTAGACGATATTGCCAATGAGGCTCAGCCAACCGAGCGCAATCCATTCCGCCTTGCCGAAACGCGACGCAACGCGACGGATTTTCGGGGCAATCAGAATAAATGCCACGACGCCGAATGTCAGATATCGCGCGGTTGAAAGCTGCAACGGCGTAAAGCCGTCAGGTATCAGCTTAGGAGCCAGAAAAATTCCGCCCCAAAGCGCGCCTGCCAGCATGCCGTAAAAAACGCCCAGTCCTGTCTTGTTCATGTGATGTCCACTCGTTGCCTGGCGCTGATTGCCACGGCGGCGAGGGGCTGTCTTGACATAAACTACTGCGGCAGGACCGAGAATTCCCGGCGATATACGGCGGGTGTTACCCCCTTGGCTTTCTTCATCGCGCGCGTAAGAGCGGTTTGGTCCGAGAAACCAGCCGCGTCGGCAATTTGCGCGATCGGGAGCGATGTGTCTGCCAGAAGCGTACATATCTTCTTCATGCGGATATCGGAGAGCCACACATGCGGCGTTTCATCGAACTTCTCACGGAAGACCGCATGCAGTCGGCTCGCACTGATATCCGCATGATCGGCCATGCGCTCGAGGCTCCACGGCATGAAGGGGTCGATTTCGACGAGCGCTTTCAGAACAGACACTCTGGAAATCACATCGGGGTTTTCATCCCCCAGACTTGCGACAAGGATCGGTGCCCATGCCTGGCCAGCCTTTGCATCCCGTTCACCCGCCTGCATCATATCATGCATATACTGTGCGAGCTTTTTCGTGCGTGGACTGAGCTCGATAAAGGGATTTGATGAAAACCTGTCGAGGATTTGATCAGATATCGTTTGTTCGTCCAGGTCTACGATCAGTGAGAGGTTCGGGACAATGCTCATCTGCGTGTGGGAGGTATGTCTGTGAACGAGCACACCTTTCGTCCGCGACAATCTCTCCTGAAGGCCGCATACATCGATTTTGAGGTGCCCGGCAACGGGAAGAACGATTTGCACAAAGGCATGGCGTTCGTTAGGCGTTTCGCCGCGATAGGAGCGCAGGTCGACAGACACGGTTTTCATTCGGCCTTTCTCCCTTACCCTGAAACGAAAGATGGCCGCGTCGCGGCCAATCGTTATTTTGATGGTCTCATGTCAAAAGGCAAGCCGTCAGCCAATATCTCAGGCTTCGGCTTCCTGCTTCACGGTCGATTCGCCGCGCTTGCGCTTGCGCAACACAGGCTTGTTCTCGCGTGCCTCGCATTTGGCGACATCGATGAGATAGGCGAGCATCGGCATGCTGTTCATGGATGCCAGCTGTTTTGCGGATTCCAGGAGGTTGATGATGTTGGCAAAGTCGTCCATCGTATCACTCAATTGTTCTGTTGCATCCCAAGGCTGCAATCGCTGTTGTTGCTAAATAACGCCGAGCCCCGTCGGGTTGCAATAGTCAATTTGTGCAAACTGCTATGCAAGGGTGGAGAGGATGGTTGCCATAACCGATATCAAGGAAGCCGCATCACTGGTATCCAAAGCATCTCGGATCATGGTTGTCGGTTCTTCAGGAGCGGGCAAAACAACGCTGTCTCAGGCTTTGGCTTCCCATAGGAACCTGGAGTACTTTTCGATTGATAGAGACGTACGGTGGATTTCCGGCTGGACTCAGCGCGAGGTCGGCGAGCAGCGTCGTATCCTCGAAGATATCGTTTGCCGTGAACGCTGGCTTCTGGACGGCTCCGGTCCTTCCACATTCGAATTGCGTTTACCGAGAACGGATATCGTCATTTGGATGAGGCTGCCGCGCGTGACTTGCCTGATTGGTGTCGCAAAGAGGGTCGCAAGAAACTACGGAACTGTTCGTCCCGCTATGGCGGCCGGTTGCCCTGAACCTTTACCGAATTGGGACTTCCTCAGCTACATCTGGAATTTCGAAAAGCGCCACGCGCCGGTATTCCTCCGGAGCTTCGAGCTTTATGGGCCGCAAGTGCCAATATTTCAGGTAAAATCCAGAGCACAGGCGCGTGAGCTTCTTGATCTTATCATCTCCGCGCATTAATTGCGCTTCATGCCACAATTTGAAACACGCCGTCCCGTCAAGCACTCTCCCGAACGGATGTATAATCTCGTTGCCGACGTGGAGAAGTATCCCGAATTTCTGCCGCTTTGCGACGGCTTGACGGTTCGTTCCAGAAAAGAGCGAGACACCAAGACCCTGTTGGTGGCTGATATGACGGTGGGTTACAAGGCCATAAGGGAAACCTTCACGACGCAGGTTCTGCTGAAGCCTGAGGAGTCGGCCATTGATGTAAAGTATCTGGACGGTCCGTTCAAATACCTCGACAACCGATGGCGTTTCGAACCTGCCGAAGGCGGCGGATGTTCAGTCTACTTTTTCATCGATTATGAATTCAAAAGCCGCCTCCTGGGAGCCCTCATGGGCTCGATGTTCGACCGGGCATTCCGCATGTTTGCCGAAGCCTTCGAAGCAAGGGCGGACAAGATTTATACGGATTGAGACAGTTCGATCAGCATTTCAAACGCGGTTCGGACTGTTGCCAGCCTAACCTGATCGCGCCCGATATCGCTATAATGCATTTCACGGTGGATGATGTGACCGCACCGCCGCTTTGCAGCAAGGTGTACAAGCCCGACCGGCTTTAATGCGGAACCGCCGCCCGGCCCGGCGATCCCGGTGACAGCGACGGTAAATTCCGCCCGCGAGCGATAGAGCGCGCCATGCGCCATTTGGAGCGCCGTTTCCTTGGAGACGGCGCCGAACATCCCCAGCGTTGCGGGACTAACGCCGAGCATGTCCATCTTCGCGTCGTTGGTATAGGTCACAAAGCCGCGGTCAACCACGGCGGAAGACCCTGCGATTTCCGTCAGCGCACCGGCAATTAGCCCGCCCGTGCAGCTTTCTGCCGTCGAAACCATATGTCCCCGGCTGGTGAAGTCCCACACTAGTTTTTGTGCTAGCTCCTCGATATCAGGCGGAAACAGGCTCATGCGGGCCTCTGCCGATAGACCACTGTTGCAGTTGCAATTGCTGCAATACCTTCGCGACGACCGACGAAGCCGATGGTTTCATTCGTGGTGGCTTTCACCGAGCAGCGATCAAGCGAGATGCCGAGAATATCCGCAAGATTTTCGCGCATGGCCTGCCGGTGAGGACCCACGCGCGGCGCTTCAGCAATCAAGGACACATCTGCATTCATGATCGTGCCGCCATTGCCGCGCACGACCTTTGCAGCATGCTCAAGGAAAATGCGCGATGCGGCACCTTTCCATTGCGGATCGGATGGCGGAAAATGATCGCCGATATCACCGGCACCACAGGTCGCCAGCAAGGCGTCGGTCAACGCATGAAGCGCCACGTCGGCATCCGAATGACCCATCAGTTTTTGATCGTGAGGAATAAATATGCCGCACAGGGTCACGCCATCGCCTGGTACCAGTTGGTGGACGTCGTACCCATTGCCGGTTCTCACATCAGGCAGAGTGTGGACAAGCTTCTCATCGGCCATGGCGATATCCCGTTTCAAAGTCAGTTTTATATTGTCGACAAGCCCTTCAACCAGTTTTACCGGAATACCAGCCCATTCGGCAATCGCGGCGTCGTCGGTGAAATCTGTCCGCCCCGATGTTTCGGCATCCGTGTGAGCTTTGAGAATTAAAGGGTAATCGAACGATTGTGGTGTTTGAGCCGCGTAGAGATTGCTGCGCGAAACGGTGGTTCCGACAAGGCCGTCTTGGCCACGCTTCAACGTATCAACGACCGGAACCGCAGGCAGCACGGCGTCTGCGCCGTCAGCAAGCGCATCCGCGATGCGCCGGAGAAGATCGGCATCGATAAAGGGGCGAACAGCGTCGTGGATCATGACATGCGTGATGCCTTTACCTTCCAGCGATTTCAGCCCGGCCAGAACGGATTGCTGGCGCATTTGGCCGCCAACCACACTGCTCAGCCGACTGCCAGCATTCAGCCTTTTGGCGATAGGTTCAAACAACGCGTCGTCGTCGGGATGGATAACGACGACGATATCAGCAGCTGATTGCCATTCCAGAAAGCATTCGAGTGTGTGCTCGATGACAGCCCTGCCACCGATGAGACGGTATTGCTTCGGACCCTCCTCTGGTGCGCCCGCGCGTTCACCTCGTCCTGCCGCCACAATGACGATACCGATTTTCATAGCGCTTTCCTGCATTGAACCTATGTTGTTTCCGCATTTCTTCAAAGGTTTACACCGGTGGTCTAGCGTTTTAAAAAACGAATGGCCAGCGAGAAAGCAAGCCTTTATATGCGGGCTTTGTCATCGATTTCTCTGCATAGAGCACCGAGGTGCAGCAAAATTGGAAATCGAAAAAACACACCAATATGTCAACGAAAGTGCTTGGCAAGCGCATAAACACTGTCTAAAAATAATGCATATTTAAAAAATGCATGAAAGTTCACCATTTGATGATTCCGACGTTGTCAGACCCATTTCAGATCGACACCGTCACCGTTCGCAACCGAGCGGTGCTCGCACCCATGTCAGGTGTGACCGACCTGCCATTTCGAAAGCTTGCCTGGCGGTTTGGCGCAGGCCTCGTTGTGACCGAGATGGTTGCCAGCCGCGAACTCGTAGCCAACCGTGGAGAATCCTGGGCGCGCCTGAAAAATGCAGGCATGGTTCCGCATATGGTTCAGCTTGCCGGCCGTGAAGCGCACTGGATGGCGGAAGCAGCAAAAATCTCAGCGGATAATGGTGCAGGGATCATCGACATCAACATGGGATGTCCTGCCAAGAAGGTTACGGGTGGTTACTCCGGTTCGGCGCTGATGCGCGAGCCCGACCACGCACTTAGCCTTATCGAAGCCACGGTGAAAGCAGTTGACGTTCCCGTAACGCTCAAAATGCGGCTGGGTTGGGATGACAGTTCCATCAATGCGCCGGAGATCGCTGCCCGAGCAGAGGCCGCCGGTGTCAAGCTCATCACCATTCATGGCCGCACGCGCATGCAGTTTTACGAAGGGCGTGCGGACTGGGATGCGATAAAGGCTGTGCGTGACGTGATTTCAATACCGCTGATTGCCAATGGTGACGTGGAAACGGCAGTCGACGCATCGGAAATCCTGCGTCGATCCGGTGCCGATGCCGTGATGGTGGGGCGAGGGGCGCAAGGGCAGCCGTGGTTGCCCGCAGTTCTGGCAGGTCATGCCCCACCGCCGCTTGAGAAAATCGCCGACATAGCAGTCGAACATTACGAATTGATGCTGGAATTTTACGGCATTGAGGCAGGGCTTCGTCATGCGCGCAAACATCTCGGATGGTATCTGGACCGGTTTGCGCCGGACATGAAGACAGACGACAAGGTTGACATCATGACATCCAAAAACACCGGGCAGGTGACAGCGTTACTGCGGTCTGCCCTCCAACAGGGCGCGGAAAGCTCTGCGGCGAGGAAAGCCGCATGAGCGCTGACACCGCACCACCTGGTGGCAATAACGTATTGGCCATGGCCGTTCTCAACGCCGTGCAAAATCCGGTTATTCTTGTAGATAGTGAAGGCTTCATAGCGTTTGCCAACTGGGAGGCAGAGGCCTTCTTTGGGGCGAGTGCGACGCATCTGGCGCGCTACCGCATTTCCACTTTCATCCCGTTCGGTAGCCCACTGTTGGCGTTGATCGATCAGGTGCGTGAACGTCGCGCGCCGGTCAATGAATATCGCGTCGATCTGTCGTCGCCGCGCCTGGGACAGGACAAGCTGGTCGATCTCTATGTCGCGCCTGTCGTCAGCGAGCCGGGTTCGGTCGTCGTGGTGTTTCAGGAACGGTCCATGGCAGACAAGATTGACCGGCAACTGACGCACCGCGCCGCCGCGCGTTCCGTCACCGGTCTTGCCTCCATGCTGGCACACGAGATCAAAAATCCGCTTTCAGGCATTCGCGGTGCTGCACAATTGCTGGAAACATCCGTCCCCGACGAGGACCGGGCGCTGACGCGGCTGATTTGTGATGAAACGGATCGCATCGTGTCGCTGGTCGATCGCATGGAAATTTTCTCCGATGAACGTCCAGTAGATCGCATGCCGATCAATATTCACTCGGTGCTCGATCATGTGAAGGCGGTGGCCAAAGCCGGTTTTGCGCGCAACATCAAGATCAGCGAAAATTACGATCCGTCTTTGCCTCCGGTTTATGCCAATAGGGACCAGCTGGTTCAGGTCTTCCTCAATCTCGTAAAAAATGCCGCAGAAGCCGTGGGTAATCAGCAGGATGGCGAGGTCATTCTGACGACGGCCTATCGTCCGGGCATCCGTCTATCCGTGGCAGGCACTCGCGAGCGTATCTCGCTGCCGCTGGAATTCTGTGTGCATGACAACGGTCCCGGCGTTCCGCCGGATCTCGTGCCGCACCTATTCGATCCCTTCATCACCACCAAGACCAATGGTTCCGGCCTTGGTCTTGCCCTTGTCGCAAAACTCATCGGTGCACATGGCGGCATCGTGGAGTGTGACAGCCAGAACCATCGCACGACATTCCGCGTATTGATGCCCGTTTCGCCCGAGGTTGCGGCCGAAGACAGCATTTTGCCGAACCCGACAGGATCTAAACGATGACAGCAACGATTCTCGTGGCCGATGACGACGCGGCCATCCGTACCGTTCTCAATCAGGCTCTCAGCCGTGCCGGGTACGATGTGCGGATTACCTCGAATGCGGCGACGCTCTGGCGTTGGGTATCGGCAGGTGAGGGCGATCTTGTCGTGACCGATGTGGTTATGCCGGATGAAAATGCCTTCGACCTTCTGCCCCGCATCAAGAAGGCGCGTCCCGACCTGCCGGTGCTGGTGATGAGTGCTCAGAACACCTTCATGACAGCCATCAAGGCCTCGGAAAAAGGCGCCTATGATTACCTGCCAAAGCCCTTCGATCTGACGGAACTGATCGCCATCATCGGGCGCGCTTTGTCGGAGCCGAAACGCAAGCCGGCCAAGCTTGATGATGACATGCAGGATGGCATGCCGCTGGTGGGCCGCTCTGCCGCGATGCAGGAAATCTACCGTGTGCTGGCGCGTTTGATGCAGACGGATCTGACACTGATGATCACCGGTGAATCCGGCACCGGCAAGGAACTCGTGGCACGGGCGCTGCATGATTACGGCAAGCGCCGAAATGGCCCGTTCGTGGCGATCAATATGGCCGCCATTCCGCGCGACCTTATCGAATCGGAACTCTTCGGCCACGAAAAGGGTGCCTTCACCGGTGCGCAGAACCGCTCTACCGGCCGGTTTGAGCAAGCCGAAGGTGGAACGCTTTTTCTCGATGAAATTGGCGATATGCCGATGGATGCGCAGACACGGCTGCTTCGCGTGTTGCAGCAAGGCGAATATACGACCGTTGGTGGGCGCACGCCGATCCGCACTGATGTTCGCATCGTTGCCGCGACCAACAAGGATTTGAAGACCTCGATCAATCAGGGTCTGTTCCGCGAAGACCTCTATTACCGACTGAACGTCGTTCCATTGCGTCTTCCGCCACTGCGGGACCGTGCGGAAGATATTCCAGACCTCGTTCGTCATTTCATCCAGACGGGAGAAAAGGAAGGTCTCGAGGGCAAGCGATTTGAAACCGAAGCGCTGGAACTGATGAAGGCCTATGCCTGGCCCGGCAACGTGCGTGAGTTGGAAAACCTCATCCGCCGCCTGATGGCGCTTTATCCACAGGAAGTGATCACGCGCGAGATCATCGATCAGGAGCTTCAATCCGACGTGCCTGACAGCCCCATCGACCGGACGGCAGTGCGAAATGGTTCGTTGACCATATCGCAGGCCGTTGAGGAAAATATGCGCGATTACTTCTCCGGATTCGGTGAAAACCTGCCGCCACCCGGCCTGTATGATCGTGTTCTGCGAGAAATGGAGTATCCGCTGATTCTAGCAGCTCTGACGGCCACACGTGGCAATCAGATCAAGGCAGCCGATCTTCTGGGCCTGAACAGAAATACCCTACGCAAGAAAATCCGTGAGCTCGGCGTATCCGTCTATCGAAGCTCACGAACAGCCTGATCATAAAAGTCCGAACGAACAAAAAAGCCACCCGTCCGCACGGGTGGCTTTTTATATTGAGGTTCGAAGGAGTGACACCTTCGATTTATGGATCAAGCGACTGCCGTCTGTCTTGCTTCAGAGTTATCTGCAGCCCGCTCTTGATCTCCGTGAGATGCGTTGAGGCAACGCGCGACCACATCGTGGTTGAGCCATTGAACGGGACCGCTTGGCTGAGACGAAGCGCCAAAAATCAGCTTGCCCGTCGCCTCGACCACGAGTGAGCTCAAGAGATCGCTAATCAACGTTTTGCTGTCGCGGTGCATGGCGGTGATTTCGTTGGACGTGCCAATGGTCAGGTCAGCCTGTGTCTGGCTGTTGGGCATTGGCCACGACGAGAAATCGTAGAACGGTACCATCACGTCACTGGCTTGCAGTTTGGCGATCTTTGCTATGACGTCGTTCAGCGTGAATCCATCAGCCAGAAGCGCTTCGCATGCACGCCACTGCTCATCTGCCCATTGACCGCCATCTTCTTTCTTCAAAGCAAGAAGAAGCGGGATCAGAGGCAACTCGATGCCTGTGAACACATCTGAGGAATTGGTCCGGATTTCAGGGCAGTTATAGACAGAAGCTTTGATACCTTCCGCCCATGCAGCCTCGGCAATGCCTTCAAGACGCATCTTGGCATAGCCTTGGGTATAATTGGTGTAAGTCTGCCAACGGTATTCACCATCGATCAGGATACCCGTTCCGTGATAACCGTAAGCCGTGTACCGCACCTGACCGCCGGACGCTTCGACGCGTTCACGAATGGCTGCACTGGCGTTTATGAGATGGCCGAATGTGTTGGCAGAAACCTCATCGAAGTTGCGGAGAATCAGCTTGCCCATATCGCTGTCGATCAACGATTGCGAAGACATGTGACGAGCGCCGGTGCCCTTATAGATTCTGTTGGCTATAACCAGGAAAACCTTGGCCTTGGGAATACCGCCAGCCATGGTGTGGGCAAAGAAGACGTTGCGGCCAGCGGGAATCATACCATCGAGAATGGTCATGACTTCTGCTGCCGAATCGGTAAATCGCTTTGTCGCTATGGCCTGGCACTGATCGATGTAATCCCAATCGAGCTTTTCACGCTCCCAGCTCTCCAGCGTCAGCCCGGCCAAAAGATCAGTCGGGGTGCGGCCACCCTCTGGCGCATCGAGATCAAATCCAGCCATCAGCGGGACGTTGATGATCTTACCGCCGAGTCGTGTTTCAGCGTCCAGAAGCTCCTCGCTTGTGAGCGGACGTAGGGCGTTGTTCTCGTCACGCCGCCCGACGGTAATTCCCACGATCTGCATCCCCGCTTTCCGGGCCTGGTCGAGAAGGCCGGTCGCGTAGCCTCGTCCGAACAACTCGCCGAACAGAACGAAGACGTCGCCTTTTCGAAACACTGTGTTTTTGGAGATGTTCTCCAGCGCGATAGGGTTTTTCATGTGCTCAGTTCTTCAAAAGGGGATTCGGGCCGTGAACCCGACATATATTGAGCACTACTTGAACGCAGTCGGCCCATATGGAAAGTCATTTAAAGTAACCGAATATATCGAAACGTGAGCGGACCCCGACATTATCGGTGGAACAAGAGCTAAGTCCTTATTCCAAAGCCTGATTTTTCGATTCCGCATCGATAAGCGAGACACTGACAGCGGCAACGACCAGCAGACCGGAAACGACGCCCAAAGCCAGCCCGAAGTTGGCTGCCATGAGTGGAGCGACGATAGACGGGGCCAGCAATCCCCCGAATCGCGCAACCGCCCCCGCCATTCCCATGCCGCTGGCACGCAATGTCGTGGGATAGAGTTCCGGTGTGAATGCGTAGATCGCGCCCCATGTGCCAAGCAGTGAGAAGCTTAATAGCAACGTCGCGGCCACCGTGATTTCGACCGATTGCCCAAGCCCGTAGCCGAGAGTCCCAATGGCGCTCAGCAATAGAAACCCGATCAATGTGGGCTTTCTCCCCCATTTCTCGACGCCGTAGGCCGCCAGCGCATAACCGGGCAACTGCGCAATAGCCAGAATAACAAGGAAAACCTGACCGCGCACGAAGCCGAAACCATCGGCCGCCAGCTTGATCGGCAGATAGACGAACACGCCATAGTAGGACACAGAAATCAGCATCCATGCCAGCATAAGGAAAATCGTGCGGCGGCGGAGAGTAACCGAAAATAACGCGCTGAATGCTTTGCGCTGTGGTACCTGCGGCGCAAGCGGCAGAATTTCGGTGTTGTGGCCGTTATCCTTTGCCACCCGTTGCAGAACCCTTCGCGCCTCATCGGAGCGGCCCTGCTGGTTAAGATAGAAAGGAGATTCGGGAACATAGAACCGCAGCACAATGCCGATAAGTGCTGGAATGCCGGTTACGAAGAAGATCGTTCTCCATGCTTCACCGCCGTGTGTGCCAGCAACAAGCGCCAAAAGGGCAAGCGCGACAGTGCCTATCGCCCAACAGCCTTCAAGCATGACCAACCAGCGGCCACGCCGATCGGACGGCAGAAACTCGGCCATCATGGCATAATCGACGGGGAGTGTTCCGCCAACTCCAAGACCGGTCAGAAAACGCGCCACCAGCAGCCATTGCAAATCGGGTGCGAATGCGGAAGCAACGCCGAAAATTGCATCAAGAATGATGGCCATGAACAGGACGGGCCGTCGACCGATCCTGTCTGCCAAACGTCCGAAAACAAAGGCGCCGATCAACATTCCGAAGAAAAACATTGTGCCGGTCTGTAGCGCCTGTGGAACGCTAACACCAAAGCTGACGGCTATGGATGGCGCACTAAAGCCGATTGCCAGAACCTGCATGGCATCGGCTGCCCAAACCAGCCCAAATATGATGAACAAACGCCGCTGAAAAGCACCGACGCCTGCCGCTCTGATGCCGTCTTCGACCGTCATTTTTGATTTCATGGCCACACTCTCTCAAATCGTTGCCAACAACAGCCACTGGCTGCGGTTACATCTTGCTGTCTGCACGCGGAACGATGGTTTACTCATGATACGTGGCGGGGGCCGCATGGCAGCGGTTTACATCCCTCACACAGGCCTGTGATTGCCGATAGCATTATTGTGATGATTCGTAATGGAGATCATCATCGTTTTCGCCAAAGACTGGAATGCATCGATATTCAGCCGGATATGCTGTCCGGTAACAGGCGTGTAAGGCACGCTGCTGGTAACCGGTGCCGTAAATCTTGTTGCAGGACAGGGTACAAACGAGGTTGACAACCTCTGATGTGTCGTTGCATTTTCGCCACAATGTGTTGCTTAAAAAACACGAGAAGGCTGGATTCGCTTTGATGCGAACGAGCTCTTTTTTCAAGATTGTGACGCCTCAAATCGCGGCATAGGAAAATATGATCGATGCGCAAACCTGTCGCCGATAGGGTGTCTGACCGGGCGTCGGGCGATATAGTGATCGCCGACCGCCGCATGTCCTTTGCTTTTCCGGGACTTGTGCTTGCAGGTGTCGCACTCGTCTGCGCAACACTGACGCTTTTCGTGCTGTTGGGACTGACGCCGATTGCACCAACGACAAATGTTGTGATTGCCTCCGTAGTCCTCAACTCATTGCTCGTGCTTGGATTGATGTATTTGATCGGTCGTGAAATCGGCCGGTTGATGAAAGCGAGACGCCGGGGCCGTGCCGCCGCCCGCCTTCACGTCCGCATCGTTGCACTGTTTTCCATCGTTGCCATAACGCCCGCCGTTCTTGTCGCTATCTTTGCCAGTATCACGCTGAATGTCGGACTGGACCGCTGGTTTGCGCTTCGCACGCAGTCCATCGTCGATTCGTCTAGCAACATTGCTCAGGCCTATATGCTGGAAAATGCAGGTTATCTGCAGGGACAAACGCTTTCCATGGCGACGGATCTCGACCGTAACAGAGCGCTGTTTTATTTGGATCGCACCGGTTTCGTTGAATTGATCACCCGTCAGGCAAAAGGGCGCGGTTTCCTAGGCGCGTTTCTGGTGCAGGAAGACGGCGATGCGGTGGTGCAAGCCGACATCAAGACGGAACGGCCATTGCCCGCCATCCCACACGATGCGTTAGAAAAAGCTGCGGCTGGTCAACCGACCCTTATCCCGCCGGGCGTGACCAATCTCGTTGGTGCCATCATCAAGCTTGAGGGAATAGGCGGGACTTTTCTCTATACTGTGCGCGCTGTCGACCCCAAGGTCATGTCGGCGATGCGGCAGATGGAAGAGAACCGCGCAGAATACAAGGCGATGGAGGCCGGCCGCGCGCCGTTGCAGATCGCATTCGCTATCCTATACCTGGGTTTTGCGCTGATTGTTCTGCTCGCGGCCATCTGGACGGCTATCGCGATTGCTGACCGTATCGTGAGGCCAATCCGGTTGCTCATCAGTGCGGCAGACAGTGTTGCGATGGGCAACATGCATGTACTCGTGCCTGTCCGTGCCGTGGACGGCGACGTTGGCCGTCTTGCGCGAACCTTCAACAAGATGATTTCTGAAATCCGCAGCCAGCAGGAAGAAATCATCGATGCCAAGGATGACATCGATAACCGCCGTCGCTTTATCGAGGCCGTTCTGTCTGGTGTGACTGCTGCCGTCATCGGCGTCGACGAGCACCGCAACATCACCATCGCCAATCCTTCGGCAGAAGAGTTTTTGGCCGTCACTTCAGACAGATTGCTCGGGTCGCCTCTGATCGAGGTTGCACCTGAGATCGAGCAGGTCGTTGCCGAGGCGACCGCTTCGGCGCGTATGGATTTTCGCAATCAGATCAACATCATCAGGCGTGGCAAGGAACGCACGTTGAACGTTCAGGTCACGCGCGAAGATGCACGCGATGGCCATGAATCCTATGTCATCACGCTCGATGATATTACTGATCTGGTTATCGCTCAGCGTTCGACAGCGTGGTCGGAAGTTGCACGGCGCATCGCGCATGAAATCAAAAACCCACTCACGCCAATCCAGCTTTCCGCGGAGCGCATCAAGCGCCGGTTCGGCAAGCAGATTACCGATGAGGCTGACCGCACCGTATTTGATCAATGCACGGATACGATTGTCAGGCAGGTCGGCGATATTGGTCGGATGGTAGATGAGTTTTCCGCTTTCGCGCGGATGCCGAAGCCGACCAAAGAGATGTCGGATTTGCGAACTATTCTGAAAGACGCGGCGTTTCTGCGTGAAATGGGTGCTGCGCACATCAAGTTCACGACCGAATTTGGCAATGAACCTCTGGAAGGTATGTTCGATGCCCGGATGTTGGGGCAGGCATTCGGAAACCTTATCAAGAATGCGACCGAGGCCATCGAATCCGTTGAAGCGAGTGAAAACCCGCGCAGCGGAAGGATTTTGGTCAGGGCATCGTTTGATGCGGAACACAACCGCTTCATCGCCGATGTCATCGACAACGGGCGCGGCCTGCCGGTGGAAAACCGCCATCGGATTCTGGAGCCATATATGACGATGCGTGAAAAGGGTACCGGCCTTGGCCTCGCCATCGTCAAGAAAATTATTGAAGAGCACGGTGGTCATCTTGAGTTGCATGATGCGCCCGCCGATTTCGATCAGGGCCACGGCGCCATGATCAGAGTGCTGTTGCCGCATGTCGACGTTGCGGCCAGCGAAATTGACAAGGAAGTTGCATATGGCGTCTGATATTCTGGTCGTAGACGACGAAGCCGATATCCGAGAGATTGTTGCGGGCATTCTGTCCGATGAAGGCCACGAAACGCGCATGGCGTTCGATAGCGACAGTGCGCTGGCGGCTATCTCCGAGCGTGTGCCTCGGCTGATATTTCTCGATATCTGGATGCAGGGCAGCAAGCTGGATGGCCTGGCGCTGCTGGATGAGATCAAGAGCCGGCATCCCGATCTTCCCGTTGTGATGATCTCCGGTCATGGCAACATCGAAACGGCCGTCAACGCCATCAAACGCGGTGCATTTGACTTCATTGAGAAGCCATTCAAGGCTGACCGTCTTATTCTGATTGCCGAGCGGGCATTGGAAAATTCCAAGTTGAAGCGAGAGGTTTTCGAGCTAAAAAAGCGGGCAGGGGATGCGGTTGAACTGATTGGTGCTTCTCTTGCTGTTTCGCAGCTTCGCCAGACGATCGACCGCGTTTCCCCCACCAACAGCCGCATCATGATTCTCGGTCCTTCCGGTTCCGGCAAGGAACTGGTGGCACGTATGATCCACAAGAAGTCGTCGCGTGCGACGGGTCCTTTCGTGGCCCTCAATGCAGCGACAATTACGCCGGACCGCATGGAAATTGCACTTTTCGGCACCGAGGGCCTACCGGGGCAACCACGCAAGGTCGGCGCTTTGGAAGAAGCGCACCGTGGCGTTCTCTACCTCGATGAAGTCGGTGAGATGCCACGCGAAACGCAGAACAAAATCCTGCGCGTGCTCGTGGACCAGCAGTTTGAGCGTGTGGGCGGCGGAAAGCGTGTGAAGGTAGATGTCCGCATCATTTCCTCCACCGCGCATAACCTGGAAGGGCTGATTGCCGACGGGTTGTTCCGTGAGGATCTGTACCACCGCCTTGCCGTTGTTCCAGTCAAGGTGCCTGCTTTGTCGGAACGCCGTGAGGATATTCCGTTTCTCGTGGATATGTTCATGCGTCAGATTTCCGAACAGGCTGGCATTCGCCCGCGCAAGATCGGTGACGATGCTATGGCGGTGCTTCAGACACATGACTGGCCTGGCAATATCCGCCAGCTTCGTAACAACATCGAACGCCTGATGATTCTCGCGCGTCCTGAAAGCGGCGAAACACCGATTTCGGCAGACATGCTGCCTGCTGATATTGGCGATATGCTGCCCAGAATCGCGGCGCAGGGTGACCAGCACATCATGACGCTGCCATTACGCGAGGCGCGTGAAATGTTCGAACGTGATTATCTGGTGGCACAAATCAACCGTTTTGGTGGGAATATTTCCCGCACCGCTGAATTTGTCGGTATGGAACGCTCGGCCCTGCATCGCAAATTGAAGTCGCTCGGCGTATAACGATCCGAAGTTGCTGTTCGGATACCTTAGAGAGAGCGCATGAAAGTCATCATTTGCGGCGCAGGCCAGGTGGGTTACGGCATTGCGGAGCAATTGTCGCGTGAGGATAACGAGGTCTCCGTTATCGATACCTCGGCAGCGCTGATCGCGGCGATTACTGAAACGCTCGATGTTCGCGGCTATGTTGGGCACGGCGCGCATCCGGACATGCTGGCCAAGGCGGGTGCCGATCAGGCGGATATGATCATCGCCGTGACTTTGTACGACGAAATCAATATCGTAGCCTGCGAGGTGGCGCATGCGCTGTTCAGCGTTCCCACCAAAGTGGCTCGAATACGCGACCAGAGCTATCTTCAGCCAGAATATGGCGACCTTTTCAGTCGCGAAAACATGTCCATCGATGTCACGATTTCACCGGAAATCGAAGTGGGCAAGATGGTCCTACGCCGCATCGCGTTTCCAGGGGCAACCGATGTGGTGCGCTTTGCCGATGACAACGTCTTCATGCTTGCCATCGAATGCATGGATAATTGCCCGGTCGTGAATACGCCGTTGCAGCAGCTCAGCCATCTCTTTCCGGATCTGGTCGCCACCGTCGTCGGTGTCTATCGCGGCGGTCATTTGAAAGCGGTCGACTCCTCTGAGCAACTGCGCACGGGTGACCTTGCATACGTTATTTGCCAGAAGCACCACGCCCGCAGAACACTTGGCTTGTTCGGCCATGAGGAGCAGGAAGCAAGCCGTATCGTGATCGCAGGCGGCGGCAATATTGGACAATATGTTGCGCGTTCCATCGAAGAGTTCCAGCCCAAGACGCGGGTCAAGATCATCGAGTCCGACAGGGAGCGAGCCATTGCTGCGTCCGAAAAACTCAATTCCACAATCGTTTTATGTGGTTCGGTGCTGGACCAGAAAATCCTGCATCAAGCGGATATTCAGGATGCCGATCTGATCGTCACCCTGACCAATAACGACCAGACGAACATCCTTGGCGCAGTCATGGCCAAACAGCTTGGTTGCAGGTCGAACCTTGCTCTGCTGAACGGTCCGTCTTTTCACGATGTCGCCAAGTCGCTTGGTCTCGATGCCTATATCAACCCACGCGCCGTTACCATTTCTCGCGTGTTGCAGCACGTTAGAAAAGGACGGATACGCTCGGTCTATGCGGTGCAAAGAGGGAACGGCGAAATCATCGAGGCAGAGGCCCTCGACACATCGCCGCTGGTGGGCCAGGCATTGCGTGAGGTGGACTTGCCAGATGGGGTTCGCATCGGAGCGATCTACCGTGACAAGACCGTAATTCGCCCGGATGGAGCCACGAAAATCAAGGCGAAAGACCGCGTTATCCTGTTTGCTTCGGCGGATGCAGTACGAGACGTAGAGCAGCTATTTCGCGTATCTATTCAATATTTCTAAAACATTGGGTATGAAATAAAAAAAGCTCGCCTGAGTAAATCCGGGTAAGTTTTTCGACATTGCGGAACAGATCGTGATTTGATACCAGAGTTGCTGATCGGCTGACAGGGGGACTACGTTCAACCGATCCTATTATTGATTGTTTATTTCCCGGTCTCCCATCCGGGCAAAAAAGAAAGAATCGGCGCCATGGCGGAACGTTCTCAAAACCTGCAAGATCTTTTCCTGAACACTGTTCGCAAGCAGAAGATTTCGCTGACTATTTTCCTTATCAACGGCGTCAAGTTGACTGGCGTTGTCACATCCTTCGACAACTTCTGCGTTCTTCTTCGCCGCGATGGTCACTCTCAGCTCGTATACAAGCACGCGATCTCGACCATCATGCCGGGCCAGCCTATGCAGATGTTCGAATCGGAAGAGGGCGCTGCTTAAGACAGTACGGCTGTCTTTTAGCCATCATTCCCGCTATGATATTGCAAACAACGGAACCGTGGTAACGGACCGTTGTTTTGCATTCCATACGCCATGAGAATGTCTGGCGTTTTCAACTGACACTCGAAAGGTGCAGGCACATTTCTACACGCGACACATCGAACGAATCCATAATCCCGGAACAGGAAAAGCGCCGGGATGACATGCGCGCAGTGGTTATCATTCCGGTTTTGAAACAGGGGCGTCCCCCGAAAGAATCCACGGCCACGACGCCACTCCGTTCCATGGACGCGAAGTTGGAAGAGGCAAAGGGGCTTGCCCTCGCCATCGATCTGCATATTTCCCAAGGTCTCATCGTTCCAATCAGTCAGCCACGCCCGGCCACGCTTTTTGGCAGCGGCAAGATCGAGGAAATCAAACATCTACTGGAAGAAACCGACTCCGGTCTGGTCATCATCGATCATCCGTTGACGCCGGTTCAGCAGCGCAATCTTGAAAAGGAGTGGAACGCGAAGGTCATCGACCGAACCGGCCTTATCCTTGAAATTTTCGGACGGCGCGCTTCGACCAAGGAAGGTACGCTTCAGGTCGATCTCGCTCACCTGAATTACCAAAAGGGCCGACTGGTCAGAAGCTGGACACACCTTGAACGCCAGCGTGGTGGCGCGGGCTTCATGGGCGGCCCCGGTGAAACACAGATCGAAGCCGACCGTCGTTTGTTGCAGGATCGTATCGTAAAACTCGAACGTGAGCTGGAGCAGGTCGTCAGAACCCGCCAGCTTCACCGCGCAAAACGCCGCAAGGTACCGCACCCCATCGTCGCTCTGGTGGGGTATACCAATGCCGGGAAATCGACGCTTTTCAATCGCATAACCGGTGCTGGCGTACTGGCAGAAGATATGCTTTTTGCGACGTTGGACCCTACGCTTCGTCGTATGAAGCTGCCACATGGCCGCACTGTCATCCTTTCGGACACAGTCGGTTTCATTTCTGACCTGCCGACACATCTGGTCGCCGCCTTCCGCGCGACGCTGGAAGAGGTTCTTGAAGCCGACCTTATTCTTCACGTCAGGGATATGTCTGATCCCGATAACGGCGCGCAATCTTCCGATGTCATGCGTATTCTCAAGGATCTCGGAATTGATGAGAAGGTCGCAGACGAGCGGCTGATCGAAGTCTGGAACAAGGTCGACAGGCTTAAGCCTGAACAGCACGATGCGATATTGCAGAATGCTGAAGGACGGACCAATGTTCGCGCGGTTTCCGCCATCACCGGCGAGGGCGTCGACGCTCTCATGGACGACATATCGCAACGCCTTTCCGGCGTACTGATGGAAACGACCATAGACCTGAACGTAGAGCAGTTACAGTTTCTATCCTGGGTCTACAACAATGCAATCGTGGATTCTCGCACAGATAACGAAGACGGCTCGGTCTCGCTGGACGTGCGTCTTTCCGGGACGCAGGCGCTTGAAATTGAAAGGCGATTAGGCAAGGTGCAAAAGGCCGAAACGGAAGACTGGAACGAGTGAGCAGAACATTCCCTGTGCTTTCTTTCTTGGAGAGAGCTGGCAGAGCGACCCGCTGAGGAGTTCATTTCTACTTAACTTAATTCACATTTCGCCTATCTGGTATATGCCCTGTGCAACCAATAGCCTGAATTTCGTGAGGCTTTAGTAATCAGCTCTGTGTGATATTGTCGCTCAATTCATATGAGCTTGCCATAATGTTTCAACCTTTAGATCTTCCCACTGTTCTGTTGCTTCACAAGCTATCATTTTTCGTAGCAGCTCTGTGTTTCCTGTATGTCCGGTCTCAGTCGCGTGAAAGTGTTGGGCTCGGCTTTCTGGCGATTGGTTTCTTCCTCGTCGCGATGGCGTCTACGCTTGTGGCAGTCGGTAAGATTTTTACGGATTTCGAACATTGTTTGGCGTTGGCGGGTAACTTCGCTGGCCTTGTGGGATATTCGATTTTCTGGATCGGGATGTGTCGGATAAGCACACAGCAGCGTAGACGCAGAGAATGGCTCATTCTGTGCCTTCCGGTGATTGTTTGTGTCGGCCTGCTGGTGACTGGCTATTACCAGTCCACGGGCGCGCGAACCACCGCATCGCAATCCACGACTGTTCTCTTGCTTTTTGCCGCGGCAGTCACCGTTTTTTCAGACCGAGTTATCGAACCGCTTCCGGTTAGAAAAGCTCTCGCGGCCACAATGGCGTTTGCTGCTTTGCTGAGTGCACTTGTCGTCATCGGCATTCTATTTCCAGATGTTGCACTCGTTTCATCGAGAAATGCGTTTTTCGTATCAATCGTCTGTCACTTCGCAATTGCCGTCTTCGTTCTCGCATTGGTGAAGGAGCGCGCGGAAGAGGGGTTGAAACGGCTCGCGGATCTCGATGTTCTGACCGGAGTTCTCAACCGGCGCTCGTTTTCGACGCGGCTGCCCGAACACATGCGCCAGGGCGATGCGATCGTCATGATCGATATCGACCACTTCAAACGTATAAATGACGGTTTTGGTCACTTTGCTGGTGATGAAGTGCTCGCGCGCGTAGCGCGAGAGCTATCCGTGCGCGTTCGACCCAATGATAGTTTTGCGCGCTTTGGCGGTGAAGAGTTCATCCTCTTCATGCCGGCGGCAGGTGAGGGGGAAGCTGCAGCTCTGGCCGAAAGCATTCGCCAAGTCGTCAGCTCGATAAAACATTCGATCGACGATCAGAACGTCGTTGCTACACTGAGTATGGGGCTTGCGATTTGCGCAGATAAAACCTGCACGCCGCATGCTCTCATGAAAATGGCCGATACGGCGCTCTACGCCTCGAAGGCTGCGGGTCGTGATCGACTGACAGTTTACAATGCCGAAGATTTCGAAAAAAATCCGGCATTGTCAGATACCGTACGACACGCTGGTTGATTGGCCAGTCAACCGGTTATTCTGCGATCTGGCGTTCGATGGCCTTGGCCGATTGCCAAAGCTGCTCCATCCGGTCCAACGTCGCAGACTCCAAAGTCTCACCATTTTCCGCCAGTGATGTCTCGATATGTTGGAAACGGCGGCGAAACTTCGTGTTGGTCCCTCTTAGTGCATTTTCCGGGTCGGCTTTCACATGTCGACCTATGTTGACGAGCGCGAAGATAAGGTCTCCCAATTCGTCTGACACTTTCTCAGCTTTCCCCTCGGCCAGAGCTTCGCGTAGCTCGGCTATTTCTTCTTCGATCTTGTCGAGAATGGGTTCTGGCGCTGACCAGTCGAAACCAACGCGCGCGGCCTGTTCCTGAAGTTTCAATGCTTCTGTCAGCGCGGGTTGAGCGCGCTGGATAGCGCCTAGAAAACCGGCTTTCGAATCCCCGCCTGTTCCTCTTAGAGCGCGGCGCTCTGCCCGCTCACGTTTTTCCTGGGTTTTTATCGCGTCCCACTGCAGCTTTACCGATGCGGGCGTATCGGCTTCCGACTTGGCAAAAACATGCGGGTGGCGGCGGATCATCTTGGTCGTTACGGCATTGACGACGTCGCCAAATGAAAACTCGCCCATTTCCTCTGCGATGCGGGAATGGAACACCACCTGCAATAACAGATCACCAAGCTCGTCGCAGAGATCGTCCATGTCGTTACGCTCGATGGCATCCGCAACCTCATAGGCTTCCTCAATCGTATAAGGCTTGATCGTCTCAAACGTCTGGACGATGTCCCACGGGCAGCCTGTCTCCGGTTGGCGGAGCGCTTCCATGATCTCTATGAGGCGAGAAATATCTTTCGAGGCTTCCATGTCATCTTGCTTTCTGACGTGTTTCAGTTCAGCGGAATGTTGTTTTCGCTCTTGGACGACTGATAATTGGTCGACAGATCATCATAGGCTGCTTTGATGCGCGCCGTCTGGTCTTTAAGCTGTGCTTTAAGGGGCTGATCCTCGTTTTCCACCAGATCGGAAATAAAATAGGAGTTCCAGAACGCGTTACTACGCCTGTAACCACCCGGCTCTAACCCGAATACCTCTTTCAGAATTTTCAGATCATGCGGAATGGCGAAGGCATCACGCGAATCTTCGTGGCTGAAAAAGGAATAGAAATTGTCAAAACCCGCCCATGTTATTGCCGACATACACATGGTGCAGGGCTCATGCGTCGATAGAAAGATCAGCTCTTTCGTGTCGGGTTTCTCGCCCAGTTCATGGAACCGCTTCAATGTGTGAATCTCACCATGCCATAGCGGGTTCTCAAGCTCGTTGTTGGTTTCAGCAATAACAAGCGATAGGTCGGATTTGCGTAAAATAGCTGCGCCAAATACCTTATTGCCGAGTGAAACTCCGCGCACGGTCAGAGGAAGAATATCGTTCTCGATGACGTCCAGCAGTCGAGATGCTATTGTCTGTTCAGTCAAGGTAATTTCCTGTCGTAGAGGGGCCAGCGGTCAAGTCGTGAATACGGCGGGAATCGCCATAAAAGTATAGCAAATTTGTAGAATATCGTTGGGATTACAACAGTGTGGCGATTTCGCCCTGTCGGGTGCTTTTCCTCCAAATCTACCCTTGTCGGGAAATAAAAATCTACTGCAATATAGCAACTGAATTTCTGTACCTTCAATACGGGCACCGGATCGGACATATTATGACCATGCTTAAAGACCCCACAGAAAAAGCCGATCATCGGCTGACGACATTTCCTGCCTTTTTCAGGGTTGAGGGACGTTCTGTGGCGGTGTTTGGAAATGGTGACGAAGCGTTTGCCAAGGTGCGGCTTCTTCTTAATACGAGTGCCGAGATTTGCGCATTCGCTGATGCTCCCCAGGATGACTATGCGGCCTTGCTTCAGCAGGGAAACGTCGTCCACCGTCCGCTTGCGTTTGCACCGGAGCTGATCGACGGAATGGTTCTGGTTTTCGCAGCCACCGGCGAAGAGGCATTGGACCGGGACATCGTGGACGCAGCACGCGCCAAATCTATTCCTGCCAACGCGGTGGATCAGCCCGGTTACTGCGATTTCTACACGCCTGGTCTGGTCGCGCGCGCACCGCTCGCTGTTGCCATCTGCACGGAAGGTGCGGGACCGGTTTTAGGGCAGATGATACGCGCACGCATCGATCAAATGCTGGCGCCGTCGCTCGGCCGTCTGGCTAGGCTTGCGGTCGAATATCGCGACGCGGCTGAAAACTCCATTCCCAAGGGCGCGCTTCGCCGTAATTTCTGGCGTCGGTTTTTCACGGGCAGCGTGGCGGACTCAGTCGCGCTTAATGATATCGATGCTGCTCATGCAGCCGCATCGAAACTTCTTCAGTCACCTGAAAGCCGCGAAGGCTACGTCTGGCTGGTTGGCGCAGGTCCCGGTGCTGAGGACTTGCTGACTTTGCGTGCGCAGCGCGTGTTGATGCAGGCTGACGTCATCGTTTACGATGCGCTGGTGCCGCAGGAAATCGTTGATATGGGCCGCCGGGATGCCGAACGTCTGTCTGTCGGCAAGCGTAAAGGCTGTCATTCCAAGTCTCAGGGAGACATCAACAAGCTGCTGGTGCAACTGGGGGAAGAGGGCAAAAGGGTCGTTCGCCTCAAGTCTGGGGATCCGCTTGTTTATGGACGTGCCGCAGAAGAAATGGCGGCTTTGCGCGAGGCTGGCATCGGCTACGAAATCGTGCCGGGTATTACATCTGCCTTCGCAGCGGCAGCGGATTTCGAACTACCCCTGACTTTGCGCGGGGTCGCATCTTCGCTCATCTTTACCACCGGCCATGATCTAGCCGGTGACATTTTGCCTGACTGGGCTCGGCTCGCAGTGTCGGGAGCAACCATCGCAGTTTACATGGGCCGGTCTGTTGCCGCTTCGGTTGCTACACGCCTCATGAATGCTGGCCTCAATGCGGACACGACAGTCGCCGTTATCGAAAATGCCAGCCGGTCCTATCGCCGCCTCATGCATGGCACATTGAAAGATTTACCGGATCTGGAACATCGCGACGAACTGACCGGCCCTGTCATGGTCATCATCGGTGACGCGGTTGCCGGTGCGAATTTCGAGAGATCCGAAGCTCTATCCCTTGCTGGCGAACATTCGGATTTAAAGCAGGAGTATGCAAATGGTTGACAAGGTTCTGACAGCCAACCGTCTGGGTGATGGCATCGCCGTGTGGCTTGATGCGAATGGTGAGTGGTCCGAAGACCTCCAGTCGGCACTCGTGGCGCGTCATGCTGAGGCGGAAGCCTCGCTGGAAGAAATCGGCAAGCGGGATTTCTCCGCCAACAAGGTCGTTGATGTGAACATTGTTGATGTCGCGGAGACGGACGGTCGTTTATGGCCCACGCGCCTTCGCGAACGCATTCGTGCCGCAGGGCCAACCATTCAGTATGCCGCCGGCTTCAAGCCTGCCGATCCCGACTTTATTGCAGTCTGAGGAATATCATGTACCGCTATGATGAGTTCGACCATGCTTTCGTTCAAGGCCGCGTGGATCAGTTCCGCGATCAGGTGGAACGACGCCTTTCCGGTGAGTTGGCCGAAGATGCTTTCAAGCCATTGCGTTTGATGAATGGGGTTTATCTGCAACTGCACGCTTATATGCTGCGCGTTGCCATTCCCTATGGCACCTTGAATGCCAGGCAGATGCGGATGCTGGCGCATATTGCGCGCAAATACGACCGCGGTTATGGTCACTTCACCACGCGCCAGAATATTCAATACAACTGGCCACGCCTCGCCGATACGCCAGACATTCTGGCGGAATTGGCCAGCGTTGAAATGCATGCCTTGCAGACTTCGGGCAACTGTATTCGCAACGTCACCGCAGATCACTTTGCTGGTGCTGCCGAAGATGAAGTCGCCGATCCGCGCCCTTACGCGGAAATCCTGCGTCAATGGTCTTCCGTTCACCCGGAATTCTCGTTCCTGCCGAGAAAGTTCAAGATCGCCGTCACGGGTGCTGCCAAAGATCGAGCCGCCATTCAGGTCCACGACATCGGTCTGCATCTGAAAAAGAACGAAAAAGGCGAGATTGGCTTTGCAGTGTACGTTGGCGGCGGGCAGGGCAGAACACCGATGATCGCCAAGAAGATCAATGATTTCCTGTCCGAAGAAGATTTGCTGTCCTACACGACCGCGATCATGCGCGTTTATAATTTGCATGGCCGTCGCGACAACAAGTACAAGGCGCGTATCAAAATCCTCGTCCACGAGACTGGTGCCGAAGAGTTGGCGCGTCAGGTGGAAGCGGAATTCGCGCAGCTGAAAAACGGCGAGCTGAAATTGCCGGATGCCGACATCGAAGCGATTACCTCATACTTCGCTTTGCCCGATTTGAAGGCGCGTCCCGAAGGTTGGGAAAGTCTGGCACGCTGGAAGAAGGCCGACCCGGATTTCGCGCGCTGGGTGGACCAGAACGTGCAGCCACATCAGAATCCGGACTACGGCATGGTGACGGTGTCGCTGAAGCCTATTGGCGGCATTCCGGGTGACGCCTCCGATGAGCAGATGGATATCGTCGCAGATATTGCCGAAGAGTATGCGCTGGACGAAATCCGCATCAGCCACGAGCAAAATATCATTCTTCCGCACGTGGCACTGGCCGATCTGGAACCGGTCTATCGTGCATTGCTGGGCGCTGGTCTTGCCACGGCCAATGCTGGTCTGATTACGGATATTATTGCCTGTCCCGGGCTGGATTACTGCGCGCTTGCCAATGCGCGTTCTATTCCGCTGTCTCAGGAAATCTCCAGCCGCTTTGGCTCGCCGGAGCGTCAGGCGGAAATCGGTGAGCTGAAGATCAAGATTTCCGGCTGCATCAATGCCTGCGGCCACCACCATGTCGGCCATATCGGCCTTCTGGGTGTAGAAAAGAAGGGCGCGGAACTCTACCAGATCACACTTGGCGGATCGGGTGATGAAAACTCATCAATCGGTGAAATCATCGGCCGCGGCTTTGAGCCGGATAAGGTGACAGACGCGGTGGAAACCATCGTCAATACCTACCTTGGTTTGCGGCTGTCAAAGGAGGAGACTTTCCTCGAAGCATATCGTCGTGTCGGACCGCAGCCGTTCAAGGATACGCTCTACCCCGCCGCTGCTGCCGCTGCATAAGGAACCGTGTGATGACAAAAATCTGGAACGAGCGCGGTTTCGTTGAAAACGACCCTTGGGTCATAGAGACGGAAGAGCTTAAGGCGCAGGATGGCCAGCAGGCCGTTCTAACCCTTGATGCTTTTATCGCGCGCGCCGAGGAAAGCAATGATGTCGGCCTCGGGGTCCTCATTACTCCCGCAGATAATGTCGAAAAGCTTCGGCCTTTCATCGATCGCATCGAACTTGTCGCCGTCAGCTTTCCGGCGTTCAGCGATGGTCGTGGTTTCAGCCATGCATCGCTTTTGCGCTCTCGCCTGAATTATGAAGGCGAGGTCAGGGCGGTTGGTGATGTGCTGATCGACCAGGTGCCGTTGATGCTGCGTACCGGTTTTAACAGCTTTGCAGTGAGCAACGAAACGGCGATCCGGCGGCTGTCTGAAGGGCGTCTGCCGGGCATCGATCACTATTATCAGCCAACGGCAAAGGCGGCGGACAATGGACCGGCTTATAGCTGGCGTCGTCGCGCCTCGAATTGAGGTGTTATGTAGAAATATGAGTTTTTAATACATATTTCTACACGCATAGCTACAATGACATTCCTGTGCCTTCAAAAGGCGGGTCAGATGGTATATTGCCCATCTGGAATGTTGCACACCCCTATGAAGATGGACGGATAGAGAGAATGAACGCTCCAGCCAAGACGGAAGAATTTGCGGTGAAAATCCCTGATGGTGTCTACGCCGAAACGGTGCTGTCCGTCGAACATTACACCGACCATCTTTTCCGCTTTCGGATGACGCGCCCTGCGGGCTTCCGCTTCCGTTCAGGCGAGTTCGCAATGATCGGCCTGATGGTCGGTGAAAAGCCGATCTATCGCGCCTATTCCATTGCCAGCCCTGCCTGGGATGAAGAACTTGAGTTTTTCTCGATCAAGGTACCTGATGGTCCTCTGACATCGCATCTCCAGCAGATCAAGCCTGGTGACACGGTCCTGATGCGCAAGAAGCCGACAGGCACGCTAGTTCTGGATGCACTGACCCCTGGGAAGCGTCTCTACATGTTCTCCACCGGAACCGGTATTGCGCCTTTTGCGAGCCTCATCCGTGATCCTGAAACCTACGAGAAGTTCGAGGAAGTCATCCTCACGCATACCTGCCGCGACGTTGCAGAGCTGAAATACGGCTTTGATCTGGTCGAGGAAATCAAGAACAACGAGTTCCTGAGCGAAATAGTCGGTGACAAGCTCAAGCATTATGCCACTGTCACCCGTGAAGATTACGCCTTCACGGGTCGCATCACCGATCTGATCGAGAATAGCAAGATGTTTGCAGACCTCGGCGTCCCAGCCCTAGACCCGGCAGTGGATCGCGGCATGATCTGCGGCTCTACCGCGATGCTGAAGGACACCAAACTTCTGCTGGAAAACGCTGGATTGACGGAAGGTGCAAACAACAAGCCCGCTGAGTTTGTTATCGAGCGCGCCTTCGTCGGTTAAGCGCCGCGCGCACCAAACGAATGAAAAAAAGGAGGCCTACGGCCTCCTTTTTTATATCACGTCCCATCGGTATCCTGCCTCGGCGCAATATCGTGTCTGTAAACGATGAAGGTAATGATGGCGATAGCCGCAATGCCGCCGCCGACAAGGTGAGAGAGGGCATAGCCGCCCTGCGTGGTCAGCCATCCCGCCACGCCATTGCTGAGCGAAGCACCGATGCCCTGCACCGTCATGACGCTGGCGAGACCCACGTTGAAACGACCCGTGCCTTTCAAAATTCGCTCGACCGCAACCGGTGTTGCAATGCCGAGCAATCCTGCACCAATGCCGTCCAGTAGCTGGACCGGATAGATAACCCAGAAACAATCAAACGAAGCGGCTAGGACGCCACGAATAGGCAGAGCAATCAGTGCAATTATAAACACAGCTGACAACCCGAACCGCCGGATGAGCCAAGGCGCGGCGGCGGCCACGAAAATCATCGCAAATTGCGCAACGCCGGTAATGATCGCGGTG
This sequence comes from Agrobacterium bohemicum, assembly GCF_001562555.1. NCBI lineage: Bacteria > Pseudomonadati > Pseudomonadota > Alphaproteobacteria > Hyphomicrobiales > Rhizobiaceae > Agrobacterium > Agrobacterium bohemicum. Next base: position 202,046 of record NZ_KQ961023.1, on the reverse strand, counting down.
GTTCGGAACGGTGTATTCAACTCGATTGCAAAATTCTGTGCGATCAAGCGGCCCATGGGGGCGTTTCCAAAATGGAAAATCAAAAGGATAATCGACAGAAAGATCAGTCCGCGTTCCTTAAACAGAACCCTGACCCCGGATGGTCCTGGCTCGCCTTCATCGTGGCCCAGCCCGCGCGCCACCTTGTGATCGATCCTTTTGGGATCAATCGCCACCACCGCCGCAAGCGCTCCAATCGCTGTCGCCACCATCAGGCCGATAACGCCTGATATGCCGAAGGCAGTTACCGCGAAATAGGTGGCGAACAGTGAGACGAAATTGCCACCGTGATTCCAGAACTCGTTGCGGGAAATCTGTTGTGAGAACAGTTTTTCACCAACGAGACCCAGTGTGAGACCGGCGAGGGCAGGGCCGACGACCGCACCGACAACAGCCGTCATAATCTGGCCCGTCCAGACGACAGCCTCATTGGTGAAGAGCAGCGTAATCAACGCACCGATCGTGACGAGGACGACTGGAACGGCAATGAGTGTCCGCTTCCATGTGGTGCCATCAACCAAAGCACCGCAGAGCGGCGTTGCGGCAAGTCCGACCAAGCCGCCAACCGTCGCTATGACGCCAAGCTGCATGGCCGACCAGCCGTTGGTGGCCAGAAAGGCATCCAGAAACGGTCCAAGCCCGTCGCGTGCATCTGCGAGAAAGAAATTGAGCACGGCAAGAGCAAAAATCGAACGATCGGATAGGCCGGTCCCAGGGGATTTCCCGAGCGAGCGAGCGCTGGCATCGATAGGCGGTGTTAGCGTTGTCATTTAAGGCTCTCCGGGACGGGCGAGATGAAGCTGGCGAGAAACGCACTTGATAGGTTTAGGTTGCTTTGTCGCAATAGAATCTGTGCGAAGGAACTATCGTTAGAGCGGAGCGTTCGGTTTCCACACACAAGGAAAACGCGAATGACAGGCAAATTCATTTCCATATTAACGCTCGCGACCGCCCTGATGGCGCCGCCAGCAATGGCCGACGAAAGCCAGTTTCTTTCCTCGCTGAAAGGAAGCTGGAAAGGCTCCGGCACAGTCACCATGAAGATTGGCTCAAAACCCATCAACGTCAATTGCACCTTTAACTCGACCTCTTCAGGTCCTTCATTGCGTATGAATGGAACCTGCCGCGGTCTATTGGTCATCCGCCGTGCTATCTCCGCCGATTTGAGCGCGTCGGGCACGCGCTACCGCGGAAACTACGTCGGCCCGTCCGGCATCCCCTCGGCACTCTCGGGCAGCCGTAGAAACAATTCTATCAATCTTTCGATCACCTGGAAGCGCGTCATCAATGGTGACCGGGTCGCTGGCATGACGATTACAAAGGTTGGCAACAATGGATTGCGTCTGCGCACGACCGACAAGGATGGTGCAGGCGGACCGACGGTGGTGACAGCCGATATTCAACTGACGCGTTAGACACAAGCGCTCGTAGTTCGGTGAAAAGGCCCGGTTCTCTCCGGGCCTTTTTGTGTGTGAATGTTACTCTGCCGCTTCGGCATATTCGCTCATCGGCGGGCAGGTGCAGATGAGGTTGCGGTCGCCGTAGACGTTATCGACGCGGTTGACCGGGGACCAGTATTTGTCCACGCGGAACGCGCCGGGTGGATAGCAGGCCTGTTCGCGGGAGTACGGACGATCCCAGTTGCCGACAAGGTCTTCCACCGTGTGAGGCGCGTTCTTCAGCGGGTTGTTGGTCTTGTCCGATCGACCTTCCTCGATATCGCGGGCTTCCTGACGGATGGCCAGCATCGCGTCGCAGAAGCGATCAAGTTCGGCCTTTGGCTCGGATTCGGTAGGCTCGATCATCAGCGTGCCAGCAACCGGCCAGCTCATGGTCGGGGCGTGGAAGCCGCAGTCGATCAGACGCTTGGCTACATCGTCCACCGTGACGCCGCAGCTGTCGTTGAGCGGGCGTGTGTCGATGATGCACTCATGTGCCACGCGTCCGGCTTCAGACTTGTAAAGCACGTCATAAGCGCCCTTTAGCCGTGCCGCGATGTAGTTGGCGTTGAGGATTGCCACCTTTGTTGCCTGCGTCAGCCCTTCGCCTCCCATCATCAGGCAGTAACTCCAGGAAATCGGCAGGATCGATGGCGAGCCAAAGGGGGCCGCCGAAACCGCACCCGTGCGTCCGTCGCTTGCCGGATGCCCGGGCAGGTAAGGTGCCAGATGCGCCTTGACGCCAATCGGACCCATGCCGGGACCGCCGCCGCCATGCGGAATGCAGAAGGTCTTGTGCAAGTTGAGATGCGAGACGTCGGAGCCGATATCGCCGGGGCGGGATAGACCGACCATGGCATTCATGTTGGCACCGTCGAGATAGACTTGGCCGCCATGTTCGTGTGTGATGTCGCAAATCTCGCGGACGGTCTCCTCAAACACGCCGTGGGTCGACGGATACGTGATCATGCAGCACGAGAGGTTTTCTGCGTATTTCTTTGCTTTTAAACGGAAATCATCAATATCGATGTCGCCGTTTTCTCTCACCTTCACCGGCACCACGCGCATACCGACCATCTGCGCTGAGGCAGGGTTTGTGCCATGTGCGGAGGTAGGGATGAGGCAGACATCCCGGTGGGCATCGCCGCGTGCGAGGTGATAATTGCGGATGGTCAACAGGCCCGCATATTCGCCCTGCGCACCGGAATTCGGCTGCATGGAAAAGGCGTCATAGCCGGTGACCTGGCATAGCTTGTTGGAAAGATCGTCGATCATTTCCTTGTAACCCAGCGCCTGATCGGCTGGCACGAAGGGGTGGATGTCGGAAAATTCCGGCCATGTGATCGGCAGCATTTCGGCTGTCGCGTTCAGCTTCATGGTGCAGGAACCGAGCGGGATCATGGAGCGGTCAAGCGCCAGATCGCGGTCCGAAAGGCGGCGGATGTAACGGGTCATCTCGCTTTCGGCACGGTTCATGTGGAAGATCGGATGCGTCATGTACTGGCTGGTGCGCAGCAAATCCTTCGGAAGGCGATATTCCGGCTCGAAATCCGAGATGGAGAAACTGCCGCCAAAAGCACGCCAGACGGCTTCGAGTGTCGCGGGGCGTGTGCGCTCGTCAAGGCTCATGCCGATCTTGGTCGCGCCTATTTTGCGCAGGTTCACGCCACCTGCAACGGCCGAGCGCATGATGACGCCCTGCATATGGCCAACATCGACGGTAATCGTATCGAAGAATGTTTCAAGCTCGATGACATAGCCCAGCTTTTCCAGCCCCTTGGCCATCAATACGGCCTTCTGATGGGTCTGCTGAGCAATGGCCTTGATGCCCTGCGGGCCATGAAACACCCCGTACATGGAAGCCATGACGGCTAGAAGCACCTGCGCGGTGCAAATGTTGGACGTCGCCTTTTCACGGCGGATATGCTGCTCACGGGTCTGGAGCGACAAGCGATAGGCGCGGTTGCCGCGCGCATCGACCGATACGCCGACGAGACGACCAGGCATGGACCGCTTGATCGCGTCCTTGACGGACATGAAGGCCGCATGCGGGCCACCATAACCAACGGGAACACCGAAACGTTGCGACGAGCCAATGGCAATGTCGGCATTCATTTCGCCGGGGGATTTCAAAAGCGTCAGCGCCAACAGGTCTGTTGCAACAGCGGCAATGGCGCCGGTCTGGTGCAGACGGGAAATCAGGCCGGTGAAGTCATTCACATGGCCGTGCGTGCCGGGATATTGGAACAGCGCACCGAAGACGTCGACAGGATCGAGATCGGTGAAGGGATTGCCGACAATGACGTTCCAGCCAAGCGGTGCGGCGCGTGTTTCGATGAGTGCAATCGTCTGCGGATGGCAGTTGGCATCCACGAAGAAGGCGGTCGCCTTGGACTTCGCTACGCGCTGGCACATGGCCATGGCTTCGGCAGCAGCGGTTGCTTCATCCAGAAGCGAGGCGTTGGCGACATCCAGACCCGTCAGGTCGCAAATCATTGTCTGGAAGTTCAACAGCGCCTCCAGACGGCCCTGCGATATTTCTGGCTGGTAGGGCGTATAGGCTGTGTACCAGGCCGGGTTTTCCAGAATGTTGCGCTGGATGACCGGTGGCGTAATGGTGCCGTAATAGCCCTGACCGATGAGAGATGTCAGAACCTTGTTTTTGTTGGCGGTTTCGCGGAGACGGTCCAGCGCCTCGCGCTCCGTCAATGCTGCGCCCCAGGTGAGAGGCGCTTTCTGGCGAATGGAGGATGGCACGGTCGCGTCGATGAGGGCGTCGAGATTATTGTAACCGATCACCTTCAGCATATCCGTCATTTCCGACGGCGACGGCCCGATATGACGCCGGTTAGCAAAGTCATAGGGCTGATAATCGGTGAAATGGAACTCAGTGGGAGTCGTCATTACGCGATAAGCTCCTTATAGGCCGCTTCATCCAAGAGGGCATCGACGTCGGAGACGTTGGAAAGCTTGAGCTTGAAAAACCAGCCAGCGCCCTGCGGATCAGAGTTCACCAGTGATGGATCATCCACGATGGCTTGGTTGACTTCCACAACTTCGCCATCCAGCGGACAATAGACGTCGGAGGCAGCCTTTACGCTTTCGACGGTTGCTGCATCGCCATCCTTTGAGAAGGTCGCGCCCACATCCGGTAGCTCGACAAAGACCAGATCGCCCAGCTGTTCTGCAGCGTGGCTGGTGATGCCAACAGTGGCGACATCGCCTTCAATCTTCAGCCACTCGTGTTCTTGAGTAAATTTCAGCATCGGTCTCTCCGGAAATTAGCGTTTGTAAGTGGGAGTTATAAAGGGCAGGGCAGCAACGGCGATTGGCAGGTATTTTCCACGGACTTCCGCGAAAATTGTCGTGCCGGGCGTTGCGAATTCTTTCGGTACGTAACCCATGGCGACGGGGCCCTCGACAGTTGGACCAAAACCGCCTGACGTGACTTCGCCAATCTCGGTCTTGCCTTCGGCATCTGCAAACAGCTTGGCGTGGCCGCGAACCGGGGCTTTGCCTTCCGGCTTCAGGCCAACGCGGCGACGCGTGGCTCCGTTGGCAAGCTCACCCAGAATGCGCTCGGCACCCGGAAAACCGCCTTCACGATCACCGCCGGTGCGGCGTGCTTTCTGGATTGCCCATTCAAGCGATGCCTCGATTGGGGAGGTCGTTGTGTCGATGTCATTGCCATAGAGGCACAATCCCGCCTCGAGACGCAGGCTGTCACGTGCGCCAAGACCGATAGCTTCGCAGTCTGGGTGCTCCAGCAACGCCTTGGCAACCTCTTGTGCCTTAGCGGCCGGGACGGAAATCTCAAAGCCGTCTTCGCCGGAATAGCCGGAACGGGAGACAATGCAGGGAACGTCGTGCAACGGCACGTCTCGGACATCCATGAACTTCATGGCCGAAACACCAGCCCAGAGTTCCGCCAGAACGGCCTCGGCGCGGGGACCCTGAAGGGCGATCAAAGCGCGATCTTCAAGCAGCGTGACATAGCAGCTATCGGATAGATGCGCCTTCATATGCGCCAGATCTGCATCCTTGCAGGCGGCGTTGACGACCACGAAGAGGTGATCTCCGCGATTGGTGATCATCAGATCATCCAGAATGCAGCCATTCTGATCCGTGAAGAAGCCGTAACGCTGACGACCTTCCTTAAGGCCGAGAATATCCACAGGAACAAGTGTTTCTAGCGCAATTGCTGCGTCTTCGATCTTACCGGACTTCGCCTTCACAAGGACTTGGCCCATGTGGGAAACGTCGAACAGGCCAGCGGATATGCGCGTCTGCACATGCTCTTTCATCACGCCTGCAGGGTACTGCACCGGCATGTCGTAGCCTGCGAATGGAACCATGCGGGCACCAAGGGACACGTGCAGAGAATGAAGTGGGGTGACTTGTAACTCGGCTGTATCGGCCAAGGACGCCTCCAGGTTTGCGCGATGTCGCGCGGGCTCATGTCATGACACTGTCTAAAGCGCCGGGTTCAAGAGCCCCCTCTGTCCTTGTCGCCTGAGATTGTTATCCCTTCGGCGAGCCGTCCTTACGCAGGTGGCTTCTCTCCAGAGTTCCGTCCTCGTCCGCTGGTCCTTTTGCCTGAGAGTTTCCGGGGCGGTTGCTCCTTCGGCCCCGCCGTGAGGCGGTGTCTCCCAGCGGGATGAAAGTTTAATATCTGCTAAGCCAGTTTCTTGGCAAGGACCAAATGACGCATCTAAACAGTTTTTTGTTCAGCTTGCGTCATCGCGCTTGTCGAGTGCAGTTTTGATGCTCAGGTGACGATGCGCTTAAACTCATCCACTTTTCTTATCCAGCAGATTATCGCGTTTCGTAGAAGCAAACTCTTCAAGTTCTTTTTCTGTCATGGACTTAGCCATGCTTTTTGAAGCGCCTTGTAAACGTTTTGTAGGCATGTCGCCACGTTTAGCGGCCAGTGCTGCACCAGCAGCTTTCTGTTGGGCCTTGGATTTCGCGGGCATTGGGAGAATCTCCTCGAAATTTAGTTATATCGACAAGAATGATTTTTGGATGCGCAGGTTCCTCGCGGCTGAAAATCCACTTTGATTTACCTTCCAATCCAAGATATCGCTTCGTTGCATGAGGGCTTCCATCAACAGTCGATCAGCAGATTTGGCATATTTCACACGCATCTTTTGCGCTGTGCTGATGCTGTCTCTCGGTTTTGCACACAAGCCCGTCGCAGCAATGGCTGCGCCCGTATCTCTACTTGATGAAGCGTATCGCCTTCCTGATGGCAGTTTCGCCGAAATTTGCGAAGGTCATGCGGGCGTGCAGATTATCCACGAGAACGGCAAGACGACGGATCATTCCGGCAAAACATCGCTGTTTTGCGAAGCCTGTCTTTTGGCAGCGTCAATTCTTCTGCCTACGCCGGATACGACTTCCTGGGCGAGGGCGCATTTCGCCTGGCTCGTCAACCGCCCGCCGCTCTATCTGGCTTCTGCGCTGGATTTCGATCATCAACGACCGAAGGCACGCGCGCCACCCATTTTCAATTGATCAGGACGAGCCCGCGTTAAGTTAGCCGCCTTTAGCGGCACAGACGACTGATGATGCCGATGCGCCGCAGTCGAGAGGATTTCAAAATGAATATTCGCAAAATCACCCTTTGCGCCACTTTGCTGGCGTCTGTCTCCAGCATTCCGGCGTTTGCCCATACCAGTTTCGTCAACCCAACGGCTGAACAGGAAAGCACCATTGTCGCAGCGCTTCAGGTGCCACATGGCTGCGAAGGTGGGCTTGCCACTACCGAGGTGCGGATGGTGCTGCCTGAAGGGTTTATCTCAGCGAAGCCACAGCCAAAGGCAGGATGGGACCTCGAAATCATCCAGGGCGATTATCAGAAAGCCTATAAGAACCACGGCGCGGACGTAAAAAGCGGACCAGTGGAAATTCGTTGGAAGGGTGGTGACCTGCCGGATGCTTTTTACGACACCTTCAACGTGCAGGGCAAAATCTCAGGCATCGCGGCAAACACAAATCTGTCGTTCAAAGTGACGCAATTGTGCGGAGACAAGGCGACAGCTATCTGGGATCAAATTGCAGAAAATGGTCAGGACCCGCATTCTCTCGATAATCCTGCGCCCACGATCAAGGTCCTTGCAAAACAGAACAATGGCGGCGAGCACGATCATGATCACGGCGCTGCCAACCACATGGCAGATACGGTGAAGGCGGGAGATCTGGAGCTTTCGGGTGCAGCCGCGAAAGCCATGCTGCCTGGACAGCCGGTGGGTGGCGGCTTCGTTACGATCAAAAACAACGGTTCATCGGACGACCGCCTTGTTTCGGTAGAAACGCCCGCCGCCGGTCGAGCCGAAATCCATGAGATGGCCGTGGTCAAGGACGTGATGAAGATGAGAAAGCTGGATGACGGTATCGTCATTCCCGCTGGCAAGACCATCGAACTGACGCCGGGCGGTTTGCACTTCATGTTCTTCAATGTGAAGAAGCCATTTGCTGAGGGTGACAAGGTGCCTGTGACGCTGACCTTCGAAAAGGCTGGCAAGGTCGATGTTGTCATCGAGGTCGGATCTGCAAAGGGCGCGGATCAGATGCATAACCATAACTAAAAAATCCGGCCGCCTGATCGTTTGTGATCAGGCGGTTTTGTTTTCCTCATAGGCTTCTATGACCTCTTCCAGAGTAGCCTGCGGATTCTGATGTTTTCCAGCTGTCAGGAAATGAAGCGATATTGCGGGCTGTCTAACGACGGTCGAGGCAGCATCCACTTGCGTTTCTTCACTCCGACTTGTTTTACGAGCAAGCTCACGCGCGGCTTGCTCGACCTCGTTTTTTCTGGAGGGGCGCTGCACGGACTTGATGCTGTCAGAAACATAGCCAGCGGTGGTCGCTGAAACTGACAAAATTTGCACCATACGATCACCCTCCTAATCCTGAATTGAATTACGTTATCATTGGTGAATTTATTCTCAATTAAATCCAAGGGTTGCAATTGAGCTGAATTTTAATGAATAAAAAAATGGATTTTTTACCGAAGCCTGTATAGGCGGGAATTTCTCTTTCCTCCGCTTTATCGTAGAGAAAAGCATAACAACGGGAGTAGCCTCATGCTGAATATCGCACTTGTCGCCCTGGGTGGTGCAATCGGTTCGGTTGCTCGGTATCTTGTTGGGGTTTGGAGTATGCGTCTTGCCGGACCCGGCTTTCCATGGGGTACATTGACGGTGAACGTCATCGGTGCCTTTCTGATCGGGCTGACTGTAGAAGTCATTGCGCGCCGGTTTGAAGCCTCCATAGAAATGCGGGTCTTTCTGGTCACTGGCATCCTCGGCGGTTTCACAACATGGTCGTCCTTCACGCTGGACGCGGTGGTGCTGTTCGAACGGGGAGATTTGGGACTTTCGGCGCTTTATCTCGCCGGCAGTCTGGTCGTTTCTTTCGCTGCGGTCTTCGCCGGGCTGGCCTTGGGCCGCGCTTTGTTCTAAAGGCAACGGAAAATACCGCACACTGACGATGCGGAGTTGAGAAAAGAAAGACTGGAATTGCCATGGCTGGTATCGAGCACATCAAGGTAGAGGCCGAAGAAGGCGGGATGCGTCTCGATCGCTGGTTCAAGATTCACTATCCGGGTCTCGGCTTCGGACCGCTGCAAAAGCTGATGCGTTCCGGGCAGGTTCGGGTCGATGGCGGCCGGGTGAAAACGGATGCGCGCGTTGAAGCCGGACAGATGGTTCGGGTGCCGCCGCTGGATGTCGACAGCAAGGTCAAGGGTGGACCGATCAGCTCGACAGACCTCAAGAATTCCGACGATGTCGATCTTTTGAAGCGTATGCTTTTACATGAAGACGAAAAGGTCTTCGTTTTCAATAAACCGGCTGGCATTGCAGTGCAGGGCGGCTCCGGCATCAATCGTCATATCGATGGCCTTCTGGAAGCATGGACGAGTTCGAAGGGCGAAAAGCCGCGCCTCGTTCACCGTATCGACCGCGATACGTCGGGCGTTCTCGTCGTTGCCCGCACCAGGGGTGCAGCACAAAAGCTGACGGCTGCGTTTCGTGAACGCGACACCAAGAAGACCTATTGGTCTCTGGTGAAAGGCGTGCCGCGTAAGCATCAGGACAAGCTGTCGTCATGGCTCGTCAAGGAACAGACACCGGATGGCGACCGCATGCGCATTGCCAAGCACGGTGAAGAGGGCGCCGACCACGCCATATCCTATTACCGCGTTATCGATACCGCTGCGCAAAACCTGGCATGGCTGGAAATGGAGCCTTACACCGGCCGCACGCACCAGCTCCGCGTTCATGCTCTGCATATGGGCCATCCGATTATCGGCGATCCGAAATATTACGTCGAGGACAGCAACTGGGATTTCCCTGGCGGCGTCCAGAAACGCCTGCATCTGCATGCACGTCGCATCGACATTCCGCACCCATCCGGCGGGCGCCTGCGTGTTACAGCGCCGCTGCCACCGCATATGGTGCAGACCTGGAATCTGCTCGGCCTTGATGTTGCAGATGGTGACAGGGACGACGAATGAAGCTTGTCCTGTTCGATTGCGATGGCACGCTGGTGGACAGCGTCGGCCTCATTCATGAGGTCATGGCGCGTACCTTCGTTCATTTCGGTTATGATCGACCGGACGTGTCGCTGACCAAATCGATCATCGGCCTGACGCTCGATATCGCCATTGCCCGCATGCAGGGCAAACCGCATGTGGACGATGAAGCTGTGGCGATGACGGGGCACTACAAGTCCATATATGCGCAAACCCGCGCAGAGGCCGGTTTTCAGGAACCCGTTTTCGATGGTATTCGGGCTATGATCGAGACGTTGGCAAAGCGCGAAGAACTGTTGATGGGTGCCGTGACAGGAAAATCCCGTCGCGGGCTTGATCTCATCATGGATACACACGGGTTCCGCCAACATTTCATCGTATCGCGCACGGCCGACGACTGCCCTTCCAAGCCGCATCCAGCCATGGTGACGGAATGTTGCAGCCAGACCGGCATCGTTCCGGCCGATACCATTGTGATCGGCGATGCTACTTACGATATGCAGATGGCGAAGGCGGCTGGTGCCAAGGCTATCGGCGTGGCGTGGGGCTATGCTTCCGTGGATGACCTGTGGAAAGCGGGCGCCGATGCCATCGTGAACCATCCAAGTGAAATTCCCGGTCACATTCCGGGCTGATAAGGACGTATCATGCGTGACCTGTTGAATGATCTGACCGAAGGTCTCAGCCACCCCGATCCCATCCGTCGTTCGCAAATCCAGATGCAGAAACCTTTGCCGAAGCGATTCTATAAGGACGTGGCAGTGGGTGAGACGGAAGAGGGCGCATTCAACGTTCTGCTCGACGGTAAGACTTTGCGCACGCCTGCGAAGAGCCCGTTGACGGTGCCCACGCGAGCACTTGCGCAATTGCTGCGCGACGAGTGGGACGCACAGGCGGATGTCATAGATCCGACGATCATGCCCGTCTCCCGCCACATCAACACGGCAATCGATGGCATAGCCGTTGATACTCAGGCCGTGTTTGAAGACATCCTGCGTTTTTCTTCCAGCGATCTTTTGTGTTATCGGGCGGCGGACCCGGAGGCGCTCGTGGCGCGTCAGTCGGAGCATTGGGACCCTGTCATCGACTGGGCCGCGTACTCACTTGGCGCTCGCTTCATTCTGGTCGAAGGCGTCATGCACCAGGAGCAGCCGCGCGAAGCGATTGCCGCCTTTGCCGTAACACTGCAAAAATATGATACGGCGATTGAGCTTGCCGCCCTTCACACCATGACGTCGCTGACCGGATCGGCTATCCTGGCGGTCGCCTTGGCGGAAGGCGAACGCTCGCTGGAGGAAGTCTGGGCCTTGGCGCATATCGACGAAGACTGGACTGCGGAGCAGTGGGGCGAAGACGAGGATGCGCAGATCAGACGCGCCAAACGGCTGGTGGAAATGCGGGCTGCTGTTGATGTTTTACGCGCAGCCAGAGTTGATAAAGCGTGACGCTTTAACGCTTTTCTAACCGTAAATGAGGAGTATGGACGCATATCCTGACGTAAGGGGAGGCGTCTATCATGCACCTGTCGCTGAAGCGCCTTGGCATCGTTTTGCTGGCATCTTTGTCGCTCATGTCTTTCAGGCTGGAGCCTGAGACGAGCGAAGGCGAAAGGTTGCTGTATGACGTGCGTGGCGCATTCGTCGCAGCAAGGCCGGATATTTCCGCCGAACTGATGCAGTCCGTTCAATATCAAATGTCGAATGCCATCAAATCGACCACCCGCGACAGAACACGTCCAAGGGTGGTTCTGACGATTCGTCTTTTATCTGTCACCAAGGGCTCGTTCATTTTTGGCGGTAGGGCGTCGGCCCGCGTGGTAGTACGAGCCGCGGCGGTCCAGACGGGCGAGGTGGTTGCGGAGGCAAAATTCAGGGCTACCATTCTCGGCATGGATAAAGCCTCCATAGAACAGGAGTTAGCTTACGGTATTGCTGAGCGCGTGATCGCAGAATTTAGGCTCAACCGTCCTGCCACTTTGGCGACAGCCTTGTTTCCCGGCAGGTTTTAATTCACCGTCACCTTTTTTGGTTAGAACGTGATTTTCTGACCGTTGGTTATCGACCGCAGTCGCCCCGATGCGCCAGAGCTTGCGGTTGGAACACCGCAAACCGGAATAAACGGGGTTGCAAGCTAGAGCGTTAGCCAAGACGCTCCGCATGCCACTTCAGGTGGTCATCCATGAATGTCGAGATGAAGTAGTAGGAGTGGTCGTAACGCTCATGCATGCGCAGCGTCAGGTCGATTTCAGTTCTCTTGACGGCTTCTTCGAAAAGCCAGGGACGCAGGCCTTTTTCGAGAAAATTATCGGCCTTGCCTTGATCGATCAGGAACTCGGCGAAGCGCGCGCCATCTTCCACCAGCGCGCAGGCATCGTATTGACGCCATGCGGCTTCGTCGGCACCAAGGTATTTCTCGAACGCCGGTTGCGACCAGTCGGCAGAGGAGGGCGCCACGATCGGGGCGAAGGCCGAGCAGCTTTTGAAGCGGTCCGGGTTTTTCAGCGCAATCGTCATGGCGCCGTGTCCGCCCATGGAGTGGCCGAAAATTCCCTGACGGCTCATATCGACCCGGAACTGTTCTGAAACGAGGGCAGGGAGTTCATCTACAACATAGTCATACATCTGGTAATGGTCGGACCATGGTGTCTCTGTCGCATTCAGATAAAAGCCCGCGCCCTTGCCCATCTGCCAGTTCGTAAGCTCATCGGGCACGTCATTACCGCGCGGACTGGTATCAGGGCAAACCACGATCAAGCCAAGCTGCGACGCCATACGACGATACTCACCCTTGTCCATGACGTTGGCATGGGTGCAGGTCAGGCCAGAGAGATACCAGACGACCGGGCAGGGCTCCTGTATCGCTTTAGGCGGAACATAAACCGCAAATGTCATCTCACATTTATTGACATCAGAATCATGGGAAAAAACACTCTGCATGCCACCAAAGGAGGAATTCTGGGAGATGATTTTCATGGTGCATTCCTTGTTTTATAAGCGCAGCTTAACCTGCAAGCGACACAGCGGCGTTGACCGCAGCGGCAACCAACACTGTGTTGAAGAAGAAAGAGACGATGGAATGTAAAAGCACGACTTTTCGCATCGATGTCGTGGTAACGGCGACATCGGACGTTTGCGCCGTCATGCCAATTACGATCGCGAAATAGAGAAATTCGTAGACACCTGGTTCCCCCGTATCGGGAAAATCCATGCCGCCACGTGTCTGTTGTTTCCCTTTGGTTTTAGAAGGCCGCCAGAAGACATGGGCATAATGCATCGCGGTCATCGTGTGGATCGTCAACCAGCCAAAAACGACCGACATGAAAGCCAGACTCAGCGTCCAGACCGTTTCACCTGTCGTGTGGTTGAGCGCGCTGAACAGGGATGCGACTGATACACCCACGGCCAGAAACGTGATGGCGATGATGGCGATTGCGGGCAGGTCGTCGCTATCGGCATGCGCTTTCAAGTGCGCGGCGGTGAGGCGAGGAAGGCGAAAAAGGATGATCACGAGGTAGGTCAGAAAGAACGCAATTGCCGCGCCCTCGACCGCCAGAGACGGTGTGAAGATGAGTGAAGCGAGCAGCACCACAAAGGCCAGGGCAAGAGCGATCAGAAATGGTTGATGACGGTAAAAATTACTGACCCGAGACTGCGTTGCTTTCATAATCCGCCTCCAAAGCGTTGGCTATTTTTTGACGCGACGGCAGAGGCGGTCAAGCGTTTCAAGAAACTGGGAGCGATCGCGAGGAGAGAAGGCCGCATTGTACCCCTTACTTTCACCGGTTTCGCGCAAATGTGCGCCCAAATCACGCATCGCAGTTGCCATGCCGATATTGGTCTTATCGAAGATGCGACCCGTAGGGCCGGTCACCTGCGCACCATTGGCAACGCAGCGTCCCGCCAGAGGCACGTCGGCGGTAATGACGATATCGTCATGCGCAGCACGCTCCGCAATCCAGTCGTCAGCGGCGTCGAAAGAGTTGGAAACGATGACATTCTTGACCATCGGGTCGCGGGAAGGCCGCAGACCGGAATTGGCAACAAACGTAACCTCAAGCCCGTGCCGTTCAGCAACCTTCAAAATCTCCGGCTTTACCGGACACGCATCAGCATCAACATAAATCTGCGGCATAAGGCACTTCTTCTTCGGCTCAATCTTCGGTTAGCTTTTAGAAGGACTGCAAACAATTCCCAAGAGCTATTTGCCACGTATATCCGCATTCACTCGAAAAGCAGAAAACAGATAAAGATCGCATAAGATAGATTATGGAACTTTTTGATGCTAATCAGTTATCAATATCCATACCAAACTCTCGTTCTATCAGGCCGTAACACCAGATATATCATAGTGATAAAACGAAAAGTTCTAGCGGTTTTATATCTCTCCTGATGCTTCCCGGCGTCTGATGTCGAGTTCTTCGCTGTAACGTCTCAACGTATGGCTTTCGGTCAGCTGTCCGATGGGCCTGTTTTCGATTTTGTCGTTGACGACGGCCAATGCTTCGCTTTCTGTCGCGTCGAACAAGGCTGCGGCTTGGCGGGCGTTCATGGTTGGCAACAGCACATCGGTTTTGAAACGCAAATAGGTTTCAAGGCTGATCTTTGTTGAGTCTCGCTCCATCGGATCGGCGTAGATTTCAGCGACAATGATCATGCCCGCATAACGCCCGTCGTCATGGGTCATGATGACCCGCTGTGTCGAGCCTAGTGGAAATTTCTCCTTGAAAGTCGCAAGGCCGATGCTAACCGGTTCTTTGCGGATGTCTGCGCGCATCATCTTGCCGACCGTCAGGTCGCGGATCCAGCCGATATCATGGGCGCTGCGGATGCTTTCGCCACGCAGATGGAAGCGCCATGTGGCAAAAGAGTAGCCGAACGTCGTTCGCACCACCAGCGATGTCGTCATAACGGCTGCCAGAACCAGGACAGTGATCTGAAAATCTCCTGTCAGTTCAAGCGCTAGAAACGTCATCGTCAAAGGTCCACCGATGATGGCGGCTGCAAATGCGCTCATGCCAATAACGGCATAGACGATGGGCTGCGTATCGCCGTAGCCGATATAAGGTGCGCAAACAGCGAAGATTTTGCCAAGCAGCGAGCCCATGAACAACGACGCGAAAAACAGGCCGCCACGGAAGCTGGAGCCGATAGAAATGGCACTAGCCGCTGCTTTCAGGATGAACAGACCGGCAAGGCCCGCAATCGTCATGTCAGCATCGATGTTGAGGTGTAAAGCGCCGTGACCACTGGATAGAACCTGGGGCGAAATGAGCGCCAGAGCACCAACCACAATGCCGCCAATGGATGGCCTCAGCCAGATGGGAATTTTGCTTTTCCGTGCCGTTTCCTCAATGAAGGACACGGCCTGCATGAGCACGATGCCGATGCCGGCACAGACGGCACCGAGGAATATGGCAGGTACATAATCCGGTGGCGTGACGACGCTGGAACCCAGTATGTCGATGCTGAGGCCGTGCTGCGACATCAAGCCTGCAACGATAGTCGCGACCAGCGCAGATACAATCAAGGGTGCCAGCGTGACAACGGTGTAGGTGCCGATGATCAGCTCTATTGCGTAGAAAGCACCGGTCAAAGGCGCATTGAATGCGGCGGCTATTGCGCCAGCGGCACCGCAGCCGACGAGGATGCGCATATCCCCTCGCCTCAGCTTCAAATTCACGCCGAGCTTGGATGCAACGCCACTGGCCACCTGGGTGTAGCCGGCTTCCAACCCGACTGACGCGCCAAACCCGTTGGATATTATGTTTTGCAGGCAAACGATCATGCTGTCTGTAAGAGACAGCCGTCCGCCGTGAAGTGCATTGGCTTCGATGGGGTCGATCATCGGCTTTTTTCGCGTTTTCGACAGAACGAAAATGACAATGCCGAGGATCACGCCGCCTGTCAGCGGACCGGCGAGCACGATCCAGCCAGAAAGATCGCTGCTGCTCAGCCTTTCGACGCCGAAGAACATAACATGAAGTTTTGTGGTTATCGCGCCGATCAATGCAACGAAAAAGCCTGCAGCGATCCCCACGAAAATCGCGAGAACGACCAGCGCCAGCTCTCCGCGCCGAAAGATTGCGCGCAGACGTGTCGAGCGAATATTATCGAAAAAGCTGGACATGCTGGGAGCACGAAATGGATTGATCGCCATGATGTACCTCCGTGCCTCGCAATATCAGAGTGAGTGAGCCAGTTCGACTTCAAATTCAAATTGCATCTGATCATATGCCGGCTCGACATGTGAGGGTGTTTCGCGCATCACCGTATCGTAATCGAGAGGCGTGTGCATGTGCGTTAGGATCGCGCGTTTAGGCGCAAGCTTTTCGATCCATGTGAGAGACTGCTCCAGCGAAAGGTGGCTAGGGTGATAGCGATATTGCAGCGTATCGATGATCAACACATCGAGGCCACCCAATTTTGATACCGTCTCCGGTGGAAAGTCGCTGACATCGGTGCAATAGCCGACGTTACCGATGCGGAAACCCAGAGAATGCGTATCGCCATGCTGCTGCATATGCGGCTTGAAATGGATCATTCCACCTGCACCATTGATCGCCACGTCCGCGCTCAAGTTGTCAATCGTGTGCGATATGACGATAGGTGGATAGCTGCTGCCTTGCGGGGTTTCGAGGCAATAGGGAAAACCATCGCGAATACGCTGCATTGTCGTCGGATCGGCGTAAATGGGAATGCGTTCCCGGCTTGAAATGAAGTAGCCGCGTAGATCATCGATCCCGTGCAGATGATCAGCGTGGGCATGCGTATAGAGCACGGCATCGATATGCGAGACCTTTGCGGCAATTAACTGAGCGCGCAGATCCGGCCCGGTATCGATAACGACTGTCGTCACACCGCCGCCAGGTGCCAATTGTTGCACCATGAACGCGGCACGCATGCGCTGGTTCTTCGGATTGGCGGGATCACAAGCGCCCCAGTCGCCGTTGATACGCGGCACGCCGGGCGATGAACCGCAACCGAGTATCGTGAACCGGCGCCGATAGAGTACCAAAGCCTACACCTTCGTCATTTTCGAAAAGCAGCGGAAGGCATTTTCGGTAGTGATTTCTGCCATTTGCTCACAAGCAATGCCGTGAACCTCGGCCAACACGTCCGCTGTATTGACGACGTATGATGGCTCGTTACGTTTCCCGCGCCAACGCTTGGGCGCAAGATACGGAGCATCGGTTTCCACCAGCAACCGCTCGAGTGGCACGGTTGCGGCGATATCACGGATGTCCTGAGACTTCGGAAAGGTCAAAATACCGGAGAAAGAAACGTAGCCACCAAGCTCGACCCCGACTTTTGCCAACTCCGGTCCGGCGGAAAAGCAATGGAGAATGAAGGGGAAAGTCCCCTTCCCGCTTTCCTCGCGCAAAATGGCAATCATGTCGTCATCGGCGCTGCGGCTGTGAATGACGAGCGGCAGCTGCGTGATGCGCGCAGCCTCGATGTGGCGTCGCAGGCCGGTTTTCTGGTCTTCCGGCTTTTGCGTATCGTAGAAGTAGTCCAGACCCGCCTCGCCGATCGCGACGATCTTCTCATGGCTGTTGGCCAGCCGCACCAGATCGTCAGCAGTGATGTCGAGTTCTTCGTCGGCGTTGTTGGGATGCGTGCCGACCGAGCAGAAAACCGAGGGATATTTCTCTGTAATCTTCAACAGTTCCGGTAAGCGGGCAACACGGGTGGAGATCGTCACCATCTGCCGAACGCCGGATGCGTGAGCGCGGGCGATGATATCATCGCGCTCCGCATCAAAATCGGCAAAATCCAGATGGCAATGCGTATCGATGAGCATCGGCTTCAAGCCTCTGGTGCTACATAGCGTGGGAAGACCGGCTTCGGCGCTTCGAGCGGCGTCCCGGGAACCAGACGTCCGGCTTCGCCCAACGCCGCGAAATCACGCTTGTCTGCAGGTGCAGCGACGAGGTCGAGCAGTTTTTCACAAGAATCTGGCATGAATGGCTGAAGCAGAATGCCAATCTGGCGAACGACTTCCGCCGTCACATAAAGCACGGTTCCCATGCGCTCAGGGTCCGTCTTTTTCAGCGCCCAAGGCTCTTGGCCTGCAAAGTAGCGGTCGGTTTCCGAAACAACGGCGATGATGGCAGCGAGTGCCTTGTGGATCATCTGCTTGCTCATCTCATCACGGCACGTTGTGTGCAAAGCATCAGCGGCGGCAAGCATCGCCTTGTCTTCATCGGTGTAAGCGCCGGGTGTTGGCACCTGCCCTTCGCAGTTCTTCACGATCATGGACAGTGAGCGACTGGCAAGGTTACCGATACCGTTTGCGAGGTCGGCATTGATACGCGTGGCGATGCCATCTTCGCTGTAGCTGCCATCCTGGCCAAACGAGACTTCACGCAGGAAGAAATAACGCACCTGATCAAGCCCGAAATGGTTCACCAGATCGACTGGATCAACGACGTTACCGACAGACTTCGACATCTTCTCGCCCTTGTTGAGCAGAAAGCCGTGCGCGTAGACCCGCTTGGGCAGCGGCAGACCGGCACTCATCAGAAAGGCTGGCCAGTAGACCGCGTGGAAGCGGATAATATCCTTGCCGATAATATGAACATCTGCTGGCCAGTATTTGGCACGCGGACCGTTTTTGTCTTCGATATAGCCTGTCGCGGTAATGTAGTTGGTGAGAGCATCCACCCACACATACATGACGTGCTTCGGATCGTTGGGAACCTTGATGCCCCAATCGAAGGTCGTACGTGAAACCGAGAGATTTCTCAGACCGGATTTGACGAAAGACATAATTTCGTTGCGGCGCTCTGCAGGGCCGATGAAATCGGGGTTTTCTTCGTAGAGCTTTAGCAGCTTGTCCTGATATTCGGACAGCTTGAAGAAATAGCTTTCTTCCTCGACCCATTCGACCGGTGCGCCTTGTGGTCCATAGCGAACACCATCTGCGCGCAGTTCCGTTTCTTCTTCGGCAAAATATGCCTCATCACGTACGGAATACCAACCCGCATAGCTGTCCTTGTAGATGTCGCCTCGGGCTTCCATCATCTTCCAGATACTGCGCGACGTCTCGTGGTGACGCTCTTCCGTGGTGCGGATGAAATCGTCATTGGAGGCGTTAAGCAGCTTGCCCATTGCGCGAAACTGGTCGGAATTGCGCTGCGCCAACTCTTCCGGCGTAATGCCCTCGTTGCGTGCGGTCTGCTGCATCTTCTGGCCATGTTCGTCGGTACCGGTCAGGAAGAAGACGTCCTTTCCATCCAGACGCTGGAAACGCGCCATGGCATCCGTTGCGATAAGCTCATAGGCGTGGCCGATATGCGGCTTGCCGTTGGGATAGGAAATCGCTGTGGTGATGTAGAAAGGTGTCTTGTCTGTCATGACGCTCAATCGGTTTTTACGGTCTGTTTTTTGATAGACCGCTCTTAGCCTATTGTTCGCACAAGCGAAAGCAAAAGCAGTACAAAATCGACCACATCAAACCAAGCGCATATCTTCCAGAATCGAAAGCACCATCTGTTTCTTGTCGAGATTGTAGGCTTGCGCAATGGTGATGCGTTCTGACAACGAAGAGGAAAGACGTGCGTGGCGTTCCGCCGCGTTGATGTCACCCGCCATCGCCGCTGCCCGCGCCCGTTCCATCAACGTTTCGGTCGCGTGCTCCATGAAAAAGCCAAGGACGATATCGCCGTCCTTTTGTGCAAGAACATCGGCTAGCTTGTGCATTTGCTTGCGCGCAGATGGGCCGGTTGCAGCCATCACTTCTGCAAAGACATCGACAATATCCGAGCCGCCATAATTGAGAAGTTTCAACGACTGCGAAACGCTGCCCTTGGAAGCAGTCAACAGCGCGTCGCGCTTTTCGCCGGACATCGAAAGGCCGAGATTTTGCAAGGCCTGCTCCATCTCGTCATTCTGCAACGGCAGTAGACGAAGCGGCATGCAGCGAGAGCGAATGGTCGGCAGAAGCTTGCCCGGCGCGTGGGAAAGCACCAGAAACATCGCCCGTTTTGGCGGCTCTTCCAGTATTTTCAGGATTGCGTTCGCGGCGTTGCGGTTGAGGTCATCGGCGGGATCAATGATGACGATCCGCCAGTTGCCGGTGCCCGACGTCTGCGAAAAGAAATGCCCTGCCCTGCGCACCTCATCCACCGTAATGGCGGATTTGACCTTCCCCGTTTTCTCATCGACCGGACGTGTCAGATGTAAAAGATTATGGGATGCGCCTGTCGATATCTGGCGACTGACCATGGATGCAGGATCGGGATCGCTGATAATGTAAGGCGCCAGCGATGGTTCGGGGTTGGCAAGAACGTAGTTGGCAAACCGGAAAGCCAGTGTCGCCTTGCCAATGCCCTCCGGCCCCTCGATGAGGATCGCATGGTGGCCTTTGCCAGAGCGATAGGATTGCGCCAGAAACTGCTGCGCCTCATCGTGGCCAAACAGTTTGGCATTTTCCTGCGGCGGAATGGCTCCGTCCAGAACACCCTGCCCTTCGCTCATTGCGCCACTTCCGAAGCGGCGTTCAGTTTCGAAAGCAGTGGCTCAACAAAGGAAAAGACGTCTTCCGTGACCCTTTCCTGAGACTGGTCAGCGTTTACGATGCGGCAGCGGCGGGGCTCATTGAGCGCGATGTCAAGATAGGCCTCGCGACGCTTCTCGTGCGTCTCCAGCTCTTCTTTTTCGAAGCGATCGGGCGTTGCACCCTCATCAGCTCTCTTGCGGGCACGGGCGAGACCCGCTGCGGCTGAAATATCGAAGATCAGCGTCATATCCGGCATGGTGCCATCGATGGCAATTCGTTGCAGGGTCTCGATGAAATCAGGTTCCAGATTACCGGTGGTGCCCTGGTAGACACGCGACGAATCCAGAAACCTGTCGCACAACACAACGGAACCCTTTTCCAGAGCGGGGCGAATGACTTCTTCGACGTGATCGTTTCGGGCAGCGGCAAAAAGCATTGCTTCCATACGCACGCCGAACGGTTCTGCTGCACCCGATAAAAGCACATGCCGCACCGCCTCCGCACCCGGCGAACCACCAGGCTCTCGCGTTACGACGACGTCGAGACCGCGCGCCCGCAAACTATCGGCAAGAATGCGGATCTGCGTGGATTTGCCAGCACCCTCGCCGCCTTCAAAGCTGATGAACAATCCAGTGTTTTTGGGACCAGTATTTTCCGGCAATGTTTCTTCCTGATGTCAGCGATACGCAATTTCGTGTTTAACCCATCTCGGTGCGTTGCGAAACCATGGGACTATAACCAGAAGAACAGAAGTTCCTTGAGCGCGCCCGCTGCGTTTTGAGTCAGCGTCCCTTTTTCCACTGCAACGGTGGTGTAAAGCGGCACCTCACGAAGCAGCTTCTCGCCGGAAAATATCTTCAGCGTTGCGGCGTTGTATCCCGCCGCCAGCGGGGCATTCAATGGCCAGTTATAGACGATGCGACCGGACAGGCGCTCCGGGTTGCTGATGGGTATGAGCACACTCACGGCCTCATGAACGGCAAGATCGATAGCCCCGACCCCGCCGCCGTAAACGCCGATATTGCCGACCGTTTCATCTTTCTGAAACAGGTTGCGCTTCTGGAAAGCCGTTAGACCCCACTCCACCACCCGGCGCGCCTCTTCCTGACGCGTCTTGTCATCTGCAAGACCCGCTAGCGCAAGATAAATGCGACGGCCATCGCGCTCAGCGGACAGGACGGTGGAGAAGCCGTGACCTTCTGCGAAACCAAGTCCCAGCCCGTCTATGCCGTTGCCGAGAAGCGAGTTTTTATTGCGCTGGAAAATGCGGTTCCATTCGAAATCAGGCTTGCTGAAGAGACCGTAGCGCTCGCCAAACGTCTCATGAATATGTTTTGCCAGCAGAACCATATCCCTGGCCGTCGTCTTGCTGACCTGATCAGGGAGACCTGTGGAGTTGGCGAAGGTGCTGCCGCTCATACCCAGTACACCAGCACGCTCGGTCATGCGTTTGGCAAAGGCGGCATCTGAACCCGCCATGCCTTCTGCCACGATGATGCAGCCGTCATTGGCGTTCTGCACGATGATACCGGTCAGCAAATCATTGACGCTGATAGACGATTTCAGCCCCGCAAACATGGTCGAAGTGCGCGAAGGTGCACCGCCCGTGCGCCAGGCATATTCTGAAACCGGATAGCTGGTGTCCGCACTTATTTGGCCCTTGGAGAGCGCATCCGTTACGACCTCGACCGTCATAAGTTTGGCCAGCGAAGCGGGTGGGAATGCCGTATTTTCGTTGGTTGCCAGCAGAACCGTGCCCGTCTCGGCGTCGATCATATAGGCTTGCTGCGCCTTGATGGCGATGGTGGCCGATTGCGCCAAAGCAATCGCAGGAGCCGCAGCCAGACAAGCGGCTGCGATGACAAGCGTACAAAGATGTCGATAAGTAGGTTTGCACATCAAACGTCAGCCCGTCAGTCTGTAACACTTTGTCTGTGCAGATGATCCAACGCCCTGCCGGTATCTGCGGCAGGGTTTATCAGAATCACTACGCAATTTTGGATAATATGCGAGTGGCGGTCTGAAAGGGCAAAAATCAGCGGGTTTTGCCCTGCTTGTTTTTCACGAAGCTGAGAATGGATTGTTCGGTCAGAGCACCGCGCTTGACAAGAACCTTGTCGAATGCGCTGGCAGCTTGGGAGACCGGTGCCTCTTCGGAATAAGCTGCGGCAAATCTGCCAGCGGGCGTTGGCGCACGCAGGAAGTTACCCTCTGGCCGCTCGGTTATGAAGGGGCCGATTTCGGGCAGAATCACAAACTCCTCATTACCCTGCCCCATGACGGGTGCCGGACCGTTGACCAGCGGCATCGCCTGGAGCGCGTGGTTGGTTTTGGAACCTACTAGTGCCGTCTGTGCAGAACCACCATAGGCAGCGCTCTGCGGAATTGGGAGATTGGATCGTGAAGCTGACGCAACCATTACACCGGTTGCGATCTGTCCTTCAGGGTTGATACCCGGATTACGCGATCCTTTAGGCGAATAGGATGCCATCAGATAGGGCATGTCGTGACCATCGAGCGGCGCGCGGCCAACATACTGGACGCGAACGCTGGCCGTGCCGGTCGCTTTCATATCCAGAAGATCTGCGGTCTTGCTCGATACGTCGATCAAACGGCCTTCGTGGAAAGGGCCACGGTCATTGACGCGAACGATAACGGAAGAGCCATTGTTCAGATTGGTAACGCGGGCATAGCTTGGAAGCGGAAAAGTCGGGTGCGCAGCAGACAGGTGTTCCTTGTCATAAGCTTCGCCGTTGGCCGTCAGGCGCCCATGGAACGCGGAGCCGTACCAGGACGCGAGGCCAGACTTATCGTAGTTCTGCTCTTCCTTGGGGAAATAGCGACGGCCTTTGACCGTGTAGGCTTTACCAACCAGAAATCGCCCGCCGCCCTTGGGAACATTGGCACCTTCGGCAACCCGTGGGCTAGCCTTCACGCCGTACTCGGACTCGGAAAAATATTCCTTGCTACGCTTCGGCTTCGTTTCGGTTTTTGATGTCGTAGAACAGGATGCGGTCGCTGCGCAAAGAACGGCAATGCCGAGCCATTTCGCGCTCACACCGACTTTCGTAACGGTATTGTTCAAATCCACGCCCCGTGCTGCATTGTGTCGCATTTTACACGACACCCCTCAAGCTTCGATAATCATGCCCGTGACATCGAAGCACCTAACAGCCGCTTAATCTTGCCCGCAACATGGCAAAATTACGAACGCTCCTCTCAGATTAGGTAAAATTGTAATCAACGTGGTTAGCCGTTGGTTAACGAGGCGCCCTCCTTTTGCGCACCAAAATGGCTGTGAGGATGGATTGACGAGACAGAGCAAACAGTTATAAAGCGTCGCGTAACACGGATGGGTGTCCGAGTGGTTTAAGGAACCGGTCTTGAAAACCGGCGTGCGTGAGAGCGTACCGTGGGTTCGAATCCCACCCCATCTGCCATATTTTCCGTTTGTTATTACAAACCGCTGTCACAGTCGCGAAGCCGAGAATCGGAAATTTTATCATACTATTTTTTTTGAAAAAGTTGCGCGTGGTGTTGTCTGCAAGCATTGGCGACGTTTGCGCGTGCATTTATAAGGTCCAACAAACGACGATTCTTGAAAGGCCTTGATATGTGGATTGAAGTGACAGCGGTTAGCAACAACCAGAAATTCGCCATCAACTTCGATCACGTCACGCAGATATCGCCGCTTGTCCAAGGCACGCTTATTCTACGGGCTGGTAATGAGCGCGTGCAGGTCATGGAAAGCTACGATTACATCGTTGCCCGCCTTCATGCCACAGCGCCTAAGTAAGTCAGATCTTCGCATACACCGCTATCAGCGCTAGAACTGCCGGCATCGCTTGAATGAACAGTATTTTTTCTGTTCGCCGTCACGGCGCCAAAAATACCGGCGATGAAAATGCAAGCAAGGAAGAAGATCGCAATGCCGCGGCTCTCCTCGCCTTGCATCAGACCCCAAAACAAACCGGCAGCAAGAAAGCCATTGTAAAGCCCTTGGTTAGCAGCAAGGACTTTGGTCGATTCAGCAAATTCAGGCGAAAGCCGAAAGGCTCTGCGACCTGCCGGTTTCGTCCACAGTGCCATTTGCAACACAAGAATATAACAATGCAAAAGGCCAATCATCGCAATCAGAGCGTTGGCAATCAAGTTTCGTCCTCCCGGGCTTGCAACAAAAACCGATTGAAAGACGAAAAGTGATCTGGGTGCAATGCAGCCTATGGTTTCAGCAATACTTTTCCTGTCTTGCCTGAGCCGAGAGACGCTTTTACAGCTGCGGATATGTCCGCCAGTTCATAGATGTCTTCGACAGGCAACTGGATTGTTCCATTTGCAACAAGCTGGATCAATTCGCCGATCAGGCGGCGCCTGTCATCGGCTGGCATCGAGCCGATGACCGTGCTGCCCCAGAACCCCTTGATTGTCAGCTGCTTGAAGATAACCGGACCCGATGAAATTTGCATCGGCTCTCCCGTCATGCTTCCGAAGGATACTAGAAGGCCTTCATCCCCTAAAAGCTCGGCGATATCGTTGCTGGCTGTGCCGCCAATCGAATCGACACCGGCGCGAATGGGCTTGTCGCCGGTTAATTGACGCACCTCGTCTTTCCAATCATCACCTGCTGTAGACACACCATTGACGATTCCAAGTTCCGCAAGTTCTTCAACTCCCTCATCCCGACGAACGAGGTTGATGACGTTGATGCCGCGTGCCTGCGCAAGCATCGCGACCGCCTTGCCAACCGCGCCATTGGCGGTGTTCTGAATGATCCAGTCATTCTTTTCGACACCTAGAAATTCCAAGAGTGTGATGGCGCTGAACGGCATGGCGATGAGTTGAGCAGCCGCTTCATCCGAGATCGTATCGGGAACGGGTACGACGCCAGAGGCCGTAGCCAGAAAATATTCGGCCCAGGAGCCGTGAACGCCTGCGGCGGCAACCCGCTTTCCGACCAGTGACTGATCACCGCCCTTGCCTATAGCATCGACGATGCCAACGGCTTCACTACCACCGATAGCGCCGGGCAGTGGTGGTTTGTATCCATAGTTTCCCCGAACTGTCCAAAGATCGTGGTTATGAATGGGCGATAGCAACGTGCGAATGCGCAATTGGCCCTCACCCGGCTGCGGAACGGGCGAATCCCTTAACTGAAGAACGTCCTGCGGGTCACCAAAAACGTCGTGGGTTGCGCTACGCATAAGATTTTCCTTTTTGATGGATGTCCAAGAGTCTCGAAACAATGAGGCATTGCTATGAAGCATGGATCGAGATCGACAGCATGAAAACAAAAAAGCCGACCCAAGGGCCGGCTCTCGTTTTTTTTCGATTAAGTACGCCTTATTGGCAGACGCGCATGCTTTCCATGTGCCAGCCGCCATCATAGGCGTTGCGAACCTGCCGGTCCTCAAACCAGCAACGTGGCGGTGGTGGTGGGGGCTCAACGTAACGAGGACCACTATCACGTGCCAACGCACCGCCGATGAGACCACCCAAAACACCGGCCGCGATGCCGCCAGCGATGACACGGCCATTGTCATGGTCGCGATGTCTGCGCGGTGGGTCGCGATATGGTGGTGGCGGAGGACCGCGACGATCATAGCGATAGGGGCCGTCATAATACTGCGCTGATGCGGTCTGAACGCTGGCCAGAACTGCGCCACTCGCGATAACACCAGCAAGCATTGTCAGAAGAATTTTTTTCATAGCGGGCCTCTCCATGTGAGCCGAACCGTTACCGGGTAGCGTCTCAATATGCTCCAAAAATGGCACGCCACTGATGAACAAGTTCTGAACGCTAAATTCACCATGCCTTTATATTCTTTAAATCGGACTGGAGTACCGTTCGCAGGCACACTGGCCTTTCGCAGTTTGCAGATCGACGGTATCTCAAACTGGCTTCCTCCACGGGAGGAGCTCCCAAGTCCTGAAAGCCAATCAGGCGAAACTTTAGCCCCGCCTCTTGGTGGGGCCTTTTTTATGGCAATTAACATCCTCGATGAAAATATGTCACATTTCCTGACGTTTTTATCTCGTAGAGCGTACCGATATCGTAACGACTGCACTACCAGCCACATCCCGTTTTTGAATATGAGAAGATTATCGCTCAAGGGCATTGCCCGATTTTTCCCCGAGCGAACAACCTGCCCCGCCACTTTGCGGGGCTTTTTTGTAAATGACGGTTCTATTCGTTCTAAATACGGGTCGGAACGACCACGTCCACACCCGGACCATAAGGCTTTTCACGGCCATGATCTCGCAATATATCGTTGAACAGATCGATAATGGCGGCTGGCATGTTCCGCTCGAAATCATCGAATAACTCCGTTGCCCTGTTCCAGGAATAGATGGCGGCGAGTGTCAAGATCAGCAGCAACAGCCAAGGCCAGAGCGGCTTTTTACGGTGCGGCCTGCCCTTGATATCGTTGTTGTCGACCATCGTCATGCCGTCCTCTCAAGCGCAAAAGCACTAGTTTCGACTCCGCCGAGGCTCCCCGCCTGGCGCATAGGTCGCCTTTTGCAGAAACCGGAAAATGCTGCCGCACTGTGCACATCGTATCATGTATTCGGCGGGGTTTCTGGAAGGACGCTCCGCCCGAAATCCCTGCGGCATCTCGTCTATACGAAAATCGACGTCGGTATTCCGCTTTTCATCCTGCTCCGAGGCTTCGGCAAAACCGCTATGGCCGCATTTTGCACATTCGAGTTTGCGGGAATATCGGTCACGCGAAGCCATGGTTTATCCTTTGTTTCGGGACAGGTAGCAATCTGCTTGCGGCAGTTCAATACACGTCACCTTTAGAATATCTCATTTCCCGCACCGAATGCACATCTGCGTGGAAGGCCCGTGCGACCTCCCCCTGCTCCGTTTTCGATCAAAGACCGCATTTTATCCGCTTCAGATACCATTCATAAACCACTTGGTAACGCCATGGTTCTAAGGTTGGCGTCTGAAAAAGTCTGGCGGGGCGTGTCGGACGGAACCTGTGGCATGCGATTAAAGAGTTCAACCGTGTTCAAAAAACTATCTGAGGCACTAGGGCGCACGGCAGGCGCTTCGTCTTTCGTGAAAGTTTTCATGTTTGCAATGGCAATGGCGACGGCAACTGCCGCCGCCACCCAGGTTGCGAATGCTGACCCCAAATTTGCGGGCATCGTTGTTGATGCCAAGACCGGCAAGGTTCTTTATGGTGAAGACCCTGATGGCTTGCGCTATCCAGCATCACTAACCAAGATGATGACCCTGTATCTGACGTTCGAAGCGTTGAATTCAGGTCGGCTCTCTTTGAATTCGATGGTTCCTATATCGGCGAATGCCGCCAAGGAACCTCCATCCAAGCTGGGCGTGCGCGCTGGCGGTAGCATTACCGTGGAGCAGGCAATTCTCGCCCTCGTGACCCGTTCTGCCAACGATGTTGCGACAGCTCTGGGTGAATTGATCGGCGGCAACGAAGAACGTTTCGGGCGCATCATGACGGCGAAAGCCCGTGCTCTGGGCATGACCCGCACGACCTATCGCAACGCACATGGCCTGCCAAATACGGCTCAAATGACGACGGCACGCGACCAAGCTCGGTTGAGCGTCGCGCTACGCCAGCATTTCCCGCAATATTACGGGTATTTCAACACCCGCACCTTCAATTTCGGCAAGCAGGTCATCGGCAACCACAATCGTCTGGTTGGCACCGTTCGCGGCGTTGATGGTATCAAGACGGGCTACACCCGTGCGGCAGGGAGCAATCTGGCAACTTCGGCCCAACTCGACGGTCGTTCCATCGTCGCTGTTGTTCTTGGCGGTCGCTCCAGTGCTGCCCGCGATGCAACGATGCGCAAGCTTGTGGCGCAATACCTTCCTCAGGCTTCACGTGGCGGTAACAGCAACCTGATTGCGTCGACACCGACCATGCGGATTGAAGAGCCGGTGGCTGTTGCTGCAACGACGCAAGCATATACGCCGTCTGCGGGTCTTCCCAATGCTGGCCCCGTTCCGCAGGCACGCTATGCCGACGAGACACCTGTATCCGCTTTCGCTCCAAGCCAGGCCAATGCAGCAGTCACGGCCATGGATGTAGCAACACGTGGAAAGCCTCCGGCCAACCTCACTCCACCTGTCGACATGCGGCCTGATCGTTCAATGGTGACCAATTCCACCAAGGTGGACAACATCGTTACTGCGTCCACCACCCCAGCTCCTTCGGGAACAGGCAAAGCAGGTTGGGTTATCCAGATCGGTGCGTCTCCAGACGAAGGCTCCGCCCGTAACCTGCTTCAGGCAGCGCAGGACAAAGGTGGCATCTCGCTCCGTTCGGCCAAGCCCTTTACGGTCGCCTTCAATAAGGATGGCGCCCAGATGTTCCGCGCTCGCTTCGGTGGCTTTGGTGGCCAGAATGAAGCGGTCAATGCATGTAATGCTTTGAAGAAGAAAGGCATCAGCTGCTGGGCATCGCTCCAGTAAGCGGAAGACGGTTTCAGGGGCCGGTAGGATGAAAATACAGATTACCGGTTCCACTCCTCGAATTGTATTGTGTAACGAGGCTTTCCAGATGGCGATCAACGAAAACTATTCGGACATTGCGGCAGGTAAAGGCAGACAGCAAAGTCTTTCCGTACTGCATCCGATCCATGAAGCGGCGATGAGAATCGCCGACCTGGGCTTGAACAAATCGCGACACAAGACCCGCGATCTCGTGAATTTGTTACTGTCCCATGGCGCTCGCGCTTGGCGCAGCAACCAGCCCGAAGCGAAAATACACCTTCATATCGCGTCGAAATCAGGTCGTGGTGCAATCCATTTGCGCCTGCGTTAAACCTTTCAAGTCATTAAAAAAGCCCTGCGAAATCGACGTTTCGCAGGGCTTTTTATTTTGTAGATTATGATAACGATAGCGGCGGGACCCTCACTGGCCCGCCGCCACTGTCTTATACGCCCTCGCCGTCACCTTCAGGTGCTGCACCGGCATTTGTCTCGATACCGTCGGTTTCAGCGTCGCTCAAAGTCTCGACATCATCATCGCCTTCAGGTTCGTTGATACGTTCGACGGACACGACCTTTTCGTCCTTCGCAGTAGAGAAGATCGTCACGCCCTTCGTGGCGCGGCTTGCAAAGCGAATACCGCCGACGGGAACGCGGATCAGCTGACCACCATCGGAAACCAGCATGATCTGGTCTTTCTCATCGACCGGGAAGGCTGCAACCAGTTCACCGATTTCCGCCGTCTTGGACGTATCGGTTGCGCGGATGCCCTTACCACCACGGCCCGAGGTGCGGAAGTCATATGAAGAGGAGCGCTTGCCGAAGCCTTTTTCCGAAACCGTCAGAACGAACTGCTCTTGTGACTTGAGGAACTGGTAGCGTTCTTCGGTGAGGTGGCCCTCTTCCGTCACTTCTTCACCGACCAGTGCGATCTCCTCGGCGTCGGTCTCACCCGTCAGGGCACGGCGTTCAGCAGCGGCGCGCTTGAGGTAAGCTGCACGCTCCCATGGCTCTGCATTGACGTGGCTGACAATCGTCATCGAAATGATGCGATCACCCGTTCCGAGATTAATACCGCGAACACCGACCGAATTACGACCCGCAAACACACGCACATCATCAACAGGGAAGCGAATGCACTGGCCGAGCGCCGTCGTCAGCAGAACGTCATCGCCTGCCACTTCGCCAAGAGCATCCGGACCGGTGCAGGTTTCGACGGAGAGGATTTCGTCACCCTCTTCATCCAGCTTCATGGCGATTTTGCCGTTGCGGTTGACTTGAACGAAATCGGACAACTTGTTGCGGCGTACCGTTCCACGGGTTGTGGAGAACATGACGTCGAGTGTTTCCCACGTCGTCTCGTCTTCCGGCAATGGCATGATGGTGGTGATGCGTTCGCCAGCCGCCAATGGCAGCATATTGATCAGCGCCTTGCCCTTGGACTGCGGAGTGCCGATTGGCAGACGCCAGACCTTTTCCTTGTAGACGATGCCACGTGAGGAGAAGAACAGCACAGGTGTATGGGTGTTTGCCACGAACAGACGGTTGACGAAATCCGCATCGCGGGTCGCCATGCCGGAACGGCCTTTGCCGCCGCGACGCTGTGCGCGGTAGGTCGTCAACGGTACGCGCTTGATGTAACCAAGATGCGAAACCGTTACGACCATATCTTCACGGGCGATGAGATCTTCATCGTCCATATCAGGACCGCCTTCAACGATCTGACTGCGGCGTGGCGTGCCGAACTCATCCCTGACAGCAGCCAGCTCATCCTTGACGATCTGCTGAATACGAATGCGCGAGGACAAAATGTCGAGATATTCACTGATCTCGGCGCCGATCTTGTTCAGCTCATCACTGATTTCATCACGGCCCAGAGCTGTCAGTCGAGCAAGACGCAATTCGAGAATAGCGCGTGCCTGCTCTTCAGACAAGTTGTAGGTCTTGTCTTCATTGATGCGATGGCGCGGGTCGTCGATCAGAAGGATCAGGCTTTCCACGTCAGATGCCGGCCAGCGGCGAGTCATCAACTGTTCACGCGCCGTCGCCGGGTCCGGTGCCTGGCGGATAACACGAATGACTTCATCGATATTGGCAACCGCAATCGCCAGACCAACCAGCACATGCGCGCGGTCACGCGCTTTGCGCAGCAGGTACTTCGTGCGGCGGCTGACGACTTCTTCGCGGAAGGAAACGAAAGCGCGCAGCATATCCAGAAGCGTCATCTGCTCCGGCTTGCCGCCATTCAGCGCCACCATGTTACAGCCGAAAGACGTCTGCAACGGTGTGTAACGGTAAAGCTGGTTCAGAATAACTTCGGCATTGGCATCGCGCTTCAATTCCACGACGACGCGATAGCCTTGACGGTCAGACTCGTCGCGAAGGTCGGAAATGCCCTCGACGCGCTTGTCCTTGACCAATTCGGCCATTTTTTCGATCATCGACGACTTGTTCACCTGGAAAGGAACTTCGGTGATGATGATCTGCTCGCGGTCGCCACGCATAGGCTCGATGGTAGCACGACCACGCATGATCACTGAGCCGCGGCCCGTTTCATAGGCGGAGCGAATGCCGGACCGTCCAAGAATGAATGCACCCGTCGGAAAATCCGGGCCGGGAATGATTTCCATCATTTCCGGCAATTCGATTTCCGGGTTGTCGATCAAAGCGATAGAGCCGTTGATGACTTCGGTCAGATTGTGCGGCGGAATGTTGGTTGCCATGCCGACGGCGATGCCGCCTGCGCCGTTGACCAGAAGGTTGGGGAACTTGGCAGGAACCACGACGGGCTCCGACATGGTGCCGTCATAGTTGTCGCGGAAATCGACTGTTTCCTTGTCGAGATCGTCGAGCAGCGCGTGTGCCACCTTCTCGAGACGGCATTCGGTATAACGCTGGGCGGCCGGCGGGTCTCCGTCGATAGAGCCGAAATTGCCCTGACCGTCGATCAGCGGCATGCGCAGCGACCAGTCCTGGGCCATACGGGCCAAGGCGTCATAGATCGCGGAGTCGCCGTGCGGGTGGTATTTACCCATCACGTCACCGGTCACGCGGGCGGACTTGACGTATTTCTTGTTCCAGTCGAGACCGAGTTCGTTCATCCCGTAAAGAATTCGGCGATGAACGGGCTTCAGTCCATCGCGAACGTCTGGAAGTGCACGGCTGACGATAACGCTCATGGCGTAATCGAGATACGACCGCTGCATTTCCTCGATGATGGAAATCGGCTCAATGCCTGGCGGAAGCTTTCCGCCGCCTGGGGGGCTCTGGTCAGTCAAATCGGATCACATTCTATGTTAAGAATCGGATGGATTTTTATAGCGGAAACAGCACGAAAGCGCCAATTTCCAGCGCGGTTTTGAACAGTCTTTTGCGTCATTTGCAAGACGATGCACAGTTTTATCCCTGAGCATGGCGAAAACGGATGGATCAGGGTTCCAAACGGATGCAGACTTACCTACCATAGCACGAAAAATCGACCTGAGACCGAGGCGTTTGCCTTGATTTTCCAGGATGGATGGCGGGGACACATGGCAAGCACCGAACTTCTTCTCAACGCACTCACCACGATGCTTGTCACGCTAGACCCGCCCGGTCTCGCGCCTGTCTTTCTGGCCCTTACGGTTGGCATGACGCGCGCCCAACGTGGTCAGGTCGCCCTTCGCGGCTCGATCATCGCTTTCGGCATCCTTACCATGTTTGCGCTGTTCGGGTCGTCCATTCTGGATATGCTTGGTATCTCGCTGGGCGCCTTCCGCATTTCCGGCGGCATGCTGCTGTTCTGGATCTCGTTCGAAATGATTTTCGAAAAACGGCAGGAGCGTAAAGAAAAGACCTCGGAAGTGGCGATTACGCTGGATCACATGCAGAACATCGCCGTCTTCCCCTTGGCGCTACCATTGATCGCCGGACCGGGCGCAATCTCGGCCACGGTGCTGATTTCAGGGTCCATGCAAACCAGCTTTGACAAAATCCTGTTCATTCTTCTGCTGGCCTTCAGCATGCTGCTGGTTTTTCTGACACTGCTCGCCGCCGACCGGCTGGACCGTTTTCTCGGCAATACCGGTCGTGCCATCCTCACACGTCTTTTGGGCGTATTGCTAGCGGCTCTTTCGGTTCAGTTCGTGGTCGATGGCGTAAAGTCCACCATGGCTTCCTGAAAGAGACAACGCCGGATGCTCTTTTAAAACGCCAATTCACGTTGACATTCGAGAGCCTTGAGAATGCGAAATCTGCTGAACTATCGGGCTGGAGGCTATGCCGGTCAGTGATAAGAAACGTCCGCGCGCCACGGTATAGGCGCGTTGCTTGTCAAAGCCCCTCATCCGATGATGCGCGACCATCATTTCAAGGCAGTACCGATCACAACGACAAGGCAGAAGTCGTCGGTATCGGTACTCAGACGGATTTCCTCAACAAGCCTAGCTGGACGAAAGGCCGCCCAGCAGTCGGGCTAATTCGCCCTGTGCGCTGATATTGTCTGGCAGCAGCGCGCCATTGATAGGGTCGAGAACATTATGACGTACCCGGTCAAGACCGTCTCGCCGGATACGGCCATAGACAACACCATCATCATATTAGCGGAACAAGGCCCGCATTAATTCGCCGGTCGTCAGTAAACGCCAAACTCTCAGGCATCATTTCTCAGTCAGCCCTGATGATCGCGATGTTGGCAGACAAAGCCGAGAACTAGAGGGTTACCGCTTTGCCCTCAAAATCCGCTTCCAGATCGTGCCGCCCAGGAAGCGATTAAAAACAAGAAAATAAGCAACGATCAGCGCAAAGACCAAAACCGCTGGCATGCCCTGAACACTGAATCCGTCCTCCGTGCGCCCGCCAGAGACGGATGCGACGATAAAACCAAAAATCCAGAACGCAGTGAAGAAATCCAATATTGCGGCCAGCACGATACGCCAAGTCGATGGCTGGCGCGCTGGCGTCGTCGTTTCTGTCATAGCCAACCCTTGCCCCTATACGTTTTCCGATCAATCAGAACGGAATATCATCGTCCATATCATTGGAGAAATTACCAGCTGGTTGGCCACCACGGGAAGCGCCGCCGCGCGCAGGCTGGTCATTACCGCCACCGTAATTTCCGCTGCCGCCTCCATAGGATGCGCCACCACCAAAGTCGTCACCGCCACGGTTGCCAGCACCACCACCTTCGCCACGGCCATCCAGCATCGTCAGCGTGGAGTTGAAGCCCTGCAACACAATTTCCGTGGAGTAACGGTCATTGCCGGTCTGGTCTTGCCACTTACGGGTCTGAAGCGCGCCCTCGATGTAAAGCTTGGCGCCCTTTTTCACATATTGCTCGATAACCTTGCAAAGACCTTCATTAAAGACCACGACAGAGTGCCATTCGGTCTTTTCTTTTCGCTCGCCGGACGTGCGATCACGCCAGCTTTCAGACGTCGCGATACGAAGATTTGCAATCGGGCGACCGTCTTGTGTGCGGCGAATTTCCGGATCAGCGCCGACGTTCCCGAGCAAAATTACCTTATTTACGCTGCCAGCCATCTTCTCAATCCTGTCTACCGACCCTCATGGCCAGTATTTTATCTTTAAAATCCTGGACACCATAGCCCATCGTTCGGCCTGATGTGCACCAGATGGAACGACAATCCACAAGGAATGTTCTTTCAGGTCGCTTAGTCTTGCAATTCGTTCTTATTTTGTTCTATTAAGGCTGTATTGATGAGTCAAGTGCAACGAAAAGCGGACGTGAAAAGGTTAATACATCTCGACACGCCGGTCTGCGTCATTACATAAGAGCCTGCCCCTCCCAACGAGTATCCCGAGCCTTGTCATGAGTGAATTAAAGACGATTTCGATCCGCGGCGCCCGCGAACATAATCTCAAGGGCATCGATCTGGACCTGCCACGCAACAAGCTGATCGTCATGACCGGGCTTTCGGGTTCTGGCAAATCTTCGCTTGCTTTCGATACGATCTATGCGGAAGGCCAGCGACGATATGTCGAAAGCCTGTCCGCTTACGCTCGCCAGTTTCTGGAGATGATGCAGAAGCCGGATGTCGATCAAATCGAAGGCCTGTCTCCAGCGATTTCCATCGAGCAAAAAACGACATCGCGCAATCCTCGCTCGACTGTCGGCACAGTGACGGAAATCTATGACTATATGCGCCTGCTTTTTGCGCGCGTAGGTGTTCCCTATTCGCCAGCCACCGGCCTGCCGATTGAAAGCCAGACCGTCAGCCAGATGGTCGATCGCGTACTGGCGCTAGAGGAAGGAACGCGCCTCTACATTCTCGCGCCGATGGTTCGCGGGCGTAAGGGTGAATACAAAAAAGAGCTGGCAGACCTGATGAAAAAGGGCTTCCAGCGCGTAAAGGTTGACGGGCAGTTCTACGAAATTGCCGATGTCCCTGCGCTCGACAAGAAATACAAGCACGATATTGATGTCGTCGTGGACCGAGCCGTGGTGCGTCCGGATATGGCCGCGCGTCTTGCAGACAGTCTCGAAACCTCATTGAAGCTTGCAGATGGTCTCGCAGTTGCCGAATTTGCAGACAAGCCTTTACCCCCTGAAGAAACAGCGGCGGGCGGATCTGCAAACAAGTCTCTGAATGAAACGCATGAGCGTGTGCTGTTTTCGGAAAAATTCGCCTGCCCCGTCTCCGGCTTCACCATATCGGAAATCGAACCGCGTCTGTTTTCCTTCAATAATCCATTTGGTGCCTGCCCTACCTGTGATGGTCTTGGTTCGCAGCAGAAGGTGGATGTGGCACTCATCGTGCCGGAACCTGCGAGAACTCTGAAAGATGGTGCCGTGGCACCTTGGGCCAAATCATCGTCACCCTACTACAATCAGACGCTGGAAGCTTTGGGCAAGGCATTCGGGTTCAAGCTGTCCAGCCGCTGGGACGATCTGACCGACGCCGCAAAGAAGGCGATCCTGCGCGGAACCGACGACAAGATCGAGTTTCAGTATCAGGACGGCGCGCGTTCCTACAAGACGGTAAAAAACTTCGAAGGCATCGTTCCCAATCTCGAACGGCGCTGGAAGGAAACTGACAGCGCTTGGGCACGTGAAGAGATCGAACGCTATATGTCGGCAGCACCATGCCCGGCCTGCGCTGGTTATCGCCTCAAGCCGGAAGCGCTGGCTGTCAAAATCAACAAACTTCATATCGGTCAAGTCACCGAAATGTCGATCAAGCTAGCCCGAGACTGGTTTGAGGTTCTGCCCGAATCGCTGAATACTAAGCAGAATGAGATCGCAGCCCGGATTCTGAAGGAAATCCGCGAACGCCTGCGGTTCCTGAACGATGTCGGGCTGGAATATCTCAGCCTGTCACGAAATTCCGGGACCTTGTCTGGCGGTGAAAGTCAGCGCATTCGTCTTGCATCGCAGATCGGATCTGGCCTCACCGGCGTTCTCTATGTTCTGGATGAACCGTCGATCGGTTTGCATCAGCGCGATAATGCCCGCTTGCTGGACACGCTGAAACATCTGCGTGACATCGGCAACACCGTCATCGTGGTCGAGCATGATGAGGACGCCATTCTTACTGCCGATTACGTGGTTGATATCGGCCCTGCCGCTGGTATTCACGGCGGCGAAGTGATTGCTGAGGGAACGCCGCAACAGGTGATGGCCAACCCGAAGTCGCTAACGGGCAAATATCTGTCCGGTGAGTTGGGTGTCGCAGTTCCGTCAGAGCGCCGCAAGCCAAAAAAAGGCAAAGAGATCAAAGTCGTCGGCGCGCGCGGCAACAATCTGAAAAATGTGACGGCGTCAGTGCCGCTTGGTGTTTTCACGGCGGTTACGGGTGTTTCAGGCGGCGGCAAGTCGACGTTCCTAATCGAGACGCTCTATAAGTCCGCGGCGCGACGCGTCATGGGCGCACGTGAAATTCCGGCAGATCATGATCGGATCGATGGTTTTGAATTTATCGACAAGGTCATCGATATCGACCAGTCGCCTATCGGCCGTACACCGCGTTCGAACCCTGCCACTTACACCGGTGCATTTACGCCGATCCGGGACTGGTTCTCCGGCCTGCCCGAGGCGAAGGCGCGTGGTTATGCACCCGGTCGCTTTTCCTTCAACGTCAAGGGCGGACGTTGCGAAGCCTGCCAGGGTGACGGCGTCATCAAAATCGAGATGCACTTCCTGCCGGATGTCTATGTGACCTGTGACGTCTGCCACGGCAAGCGCTACAATCGCGAAACGCTTGATGTCACATTCAAGAGCAAGTCGATCGCCGACGTGCTCGATATGACCGTCGAGGAAGGTGTTGAATTCTTCGCAGCCGTGCCTGCGGTGCGTGACAAATTGCAGTCGCTCTTCGATGTCGGTCTCGGCTATATCAAGGTTGGCCAGCAGGCCAACACTCTGTCGGGAGGTGAAGCGCAACGCGTGAAATTGGCCAAGGAGCTATCCAAGCGCTCGACGGGACGTACGCTCTACATCCTCGATGAGCCAACGACCGGCCTGCACTTTCACGACGTCAAGAAGCTTCTGGAGATGCTGCACGAATTGGTCGATCAGGGCAATTCCGTCGTCGTCATCGAGCACAATCTCGAAGTCATCAAGACGGCGGATTGGGTGATCGACATCGGTCCCGAAGGTGGCACCGGCGGTGGCGAAGTCGTCGCGACCGGAACGCCAGAACAGATCGTCAAGGAAAAACGCTCTTATACCGGCCAGTTCCTCAAGGAACTTCTGGAGCGCCGTTCCGATAAGAAGATACAGGCGGCAGAGTAATAGACGTTCTGACGTGCAATGGATGCGTGGAGGGAGGAAAAGATGAGCAAGACAGGCACGATCCGAGCCGGTATCGGCGGTTGGACCTTTGAGCCCTGGGAAGGCACGTTCTATCCTGACAAGCTGGTAAAAAGACGCCAGCTTGAACATGCCAGCAGCCAGTTGCGAGCCATTGAGGTAAACGGCACCTATTATGGCAGCCAGAAGCCGGAAACTTTTGCCAAATGGGCATCGGAGGTGCCGGATGGCTTTATATTTTCGCTGAAGGCGAGCCGGTACGTGACCAATCGCAAGGTACTGGCTGAGGCCGGTGAATCAATGACCAAGTTTCTGACCCAGGGGTTGACCGAGCTTGGC
Source organism: Agrobacterium bohemicum (assembly GCF_001562555.1). Classification (NCBI taxonomy): domain Bacteria; kingdom Pseudomonadati; phylum Pseudomonadota; class Alphaproteobacteria; order Hyphomicrobiales; family Rhizobiaceae; genus Agrobacterium; species Agrobacterium bohemicum. Next base: position 163,968 of record NZ_KQ961023.1, on the reverse strand, counting down.
GATCATCTCGGCCCGATCCTCTGGCAGTTCGCACCGACAAAGTCGTTCGAGCCTGATGATTTCGCAGCATTTCTCGCCTTGTTGCCGGAAAAGCAGGACGGGATGACGCTTCAGCACGTCGTTGAAGTCCGTAATCCGAGCTTTCAGGTGCCAGAATTCATCGACTTGCTTGCAAAACACAAGGTCGCCGTCGTCTGTGCCGATCATCACGACTATCCGATGCTGCCGGACGTAACGGGAGACTTCGTCTATTGCCGTCTTCAAAAGGGCGAAGACGATATCGAAACCTGCTATCCGGAAAAGGACATGAAGGCTTGGAGCGAGCGGTTGAAGACCTATGCGCAAGGCGGCGCTCCCGACGATCTGCCCTTGATCGCACCTGACCGGAAAGCGGAGAAAAAAGCACGGGACGTGTTTGCATTCTTCATCACCGGCGGCAAAGTCAATGCACCGAATGGTGCGCGGTTGATGCAGACGATGGTTTAGCGCCTGTTGCTAGACCGCAATATTGCTATCGGCAATGTCGAAATTGATCGCCGCGAAAGCGGCGGTAATTACCTCTGGACCCGCGCCCGGTTTCGTTGCGTCACTCGATAAAATCTGGCGAAACCGCCTTGCGCCCGGCATGCCCTGAAACAACCCGACCATGTGCCGAGTAACGTGGTTGAGCCGACCGCCCTTCGCGATATAGTCTCTCGCATACTCCATCATCGTGTCCCGCAACGCCATCCAATCGGCATCCTGCGCCGGTTTGCCGTAAATGCTGTGATCGACATCCGCCAGTATCGACGTGTTGTGATAGGCGGCGCGCCCCAGCATGACGCCATCCATGTGCTTCAGGTGCGCTTCCGCCTGATCAAGGTCGGTAATCCCTCCATTGATCCCGATGAAAATGCCAGGATTATCCTGCTTCATCCGATATACGAGTTCGTAATCGAGCGGAGGTACGTCACGGTTTTCCTTTGGCGAAAGACCTTGTAACCACGCTTTGCGCGCATGGACCCAAACAGCGTCCGCACCGGCCTCTACCACCTTGGAGATGAAGTCCGGCAATACCGTCTCAGGTTCTTGATCATCCACGCCGATCCGGCATTTCACCGTAACAGGCACGGTCGTGACCGCCTTCATGGACGCTACGCAGCGAGCGACCGTTTCCGGTTCACGCATCAGGCAGGCGCCGAACGTGCCCGATTGCACTCGGTCGGAAGGGCAGCCGACATTCAGATTGATTTCGTCATATCCGTAACCGCTGGCAATCTTCACCGCTTCCGAAAGCTTCCCTGGGTCCGAGCCACCAAGCTGGAGCGCGACTGGATGCTCGGCTGCGTGATAGCCCAACAGCTTGTCACGCTGCCCGTAGATAATGGCGTCGGCCACGATCATTTCCGTGTACAGCAAAGCATGACTGGACAACTGCCGGTGAAGAAAACGGCACCGCGTATCCGTCCAGTCGATCATCGGCGCGACTGCAAATATCTTGCCACCGGTTGCGAGAGCTTCTTCGTACATGGATTGTGACACCTCTTTTGCGGGGCTTTTAGCGCAATGTGTGCGATAAAGCCAGTTTACTGCCGAGTGTGATTTTAAACTGGAAATTCCGGCAGAATCGCGGGACAAACATCCCCTGAAATCAGGAGCCAAGCGCTATGTCCGCGACCGTTATTCCCGTTCCTCAGTCCGTTCTTCTGCCCGTTGATGGCACGAGCGAGACATTTCCGGTGCGCCGGGTCTATTGCGTAGGGCGCAACTACGCTGATCACGCGATAGAGATGGGACATGATCCGTCCCGCGAGCCACCATTTTTCTTCCAGAAAAATGCTGAAAATCTTCTGCCCGCGGGCAATGATTTTCCCTATCCTGCCCTCTCGTCCAATGTACATTACGAAGTTGAATGCGTGGTTGCGCTGAAAAGCGGTGGATCGGACATCCCAGTGGAGCAGGCGCTTGACCATGTCTGGGGTTACGCGGTCGGCATCGATATGACGCGCCGCGACATGCAGGATGCGCTCAAGAAAATGGGCCGCTCCTGGGAAAGCGCGAAAGCTTTCGAGCATTCCGCTCCCGTTTCACCTCTCGTTCCGGCCTCCAAAATTGGTCACCCAGCCAATGGCGCTGTTTGGCTGGAGGTGAATGGCGAGCGCAAGCAATCCGGCGATCTCGACCAGATGATCTGGAAAACAGCGGAAATCATCGCCGAACTGTCGAAGCTTTTCACGCTCGCAGCAGGTGATGTTATCATGACCGGCACGCCCGCTGGCGTCGGTCCCATCGTTGTCGGTGATCGTATCGATTGTGGCGTTGGCGGCATCGGCACCTTGTCGGTCAAGATCGTCTGAAACGGAGGAAAACCATGCCGCTTTATCGCCTCGGCGAACGCGTCCCCAAAACCCCGGATCATGACCGCTACTGGGTGGCACCCGATGCCAATGTTATCGGGTCTGTCACGTTGGGAGAGGATGTCGGCATATGGTTCGGCGCGACGCTGCGGGGAGACAACGAACCTGTAACGGTCGGGCGCGGTAGCAACATTCAGGAAGGTGTCATGGTGCATGCCGATCCCGGTTTTCCCGCAACGATCGGTGAAGGCTGCACCATTGGTCACCACGCGATCATTCACGGCTGCACGATTGGCGATAACTCGCTTGTCGGCATGGGCGCCACCGTGCTGAATGGGGCGAAGATCGGCAAGAACTGTCTCATCGGTGCCAATGCTTTGGTGACGGAAGGCAAGGAATTTCCTGACAACTCACTGATCGTCGGCTCACCTGCACGCGCTATTCGCACTCTCGATGACGCGGCTGTCGCAGCCTTAACGCAGTCTGCCAAAAATTACGTGCGCAACTGGCAACGCTTTGCAAAAGATCTGCAGCCGCTCTAGGACGCGCACGCCTCGCACAGTCCGCGAATTTCTATTGTGGTCTTTTCAGCTTTGAACTTCTGGCTTTTTGCCCAGTGGCCCAAGCTGTGATCGACCTGATGATCATGAAACTCCGTGACTTGGCCACAGGCATTGCAGATGGCAAACGCCACACTTCCATGATGATGCGTACAGCAATCTGTTTGCGTGTGAGCGCAAGCGACGAAAGCATTGAGACTTTCCAGGCGGTGAACCAGCCCCAATTCAATCAGCTTTTCCAGCGCCCGATAGACCTGCAGGGGCGCTCGAAAGCCGGCATCACGCAGCTTGTCGAGAATGACATAGGCGCTGAGTGGTGCCTGCGTGCGCGACAGCGCGTCATATACCAGCGACTGGTTGCGGGTGAGATTTGGTGTGGTCATGAGCGGCCTCCTTGCTCCGCCTTGCGCAGAAATCCGGGCGCAGGCAAGAGACTCAAGATGAAAAGCATAACAGCGGCAACAACGATGGATGGCCCTGACGGCGTGTCGTATTGCAATGAGCCCATCAGCCCTGCAATGACCGCGACAGCGCCGATCACGGATGCCAGAACCGCCATGATTTCTGGCGTAGCAGAAAACCGGCGAGCTGTGGCGGCGGGTATGATCAGAAGCGACGTGATCAGCATGATGCCGACAATCTTCATCGCAATGGCGATGACCAGAGCCATAAGCAACATGAAAAGCAGCTTGGAGCGCTCGGGACGCATGCCCTCGGCTTCCGCAAGTTCTGCATTGACAGTGGACGCCAGCAACGGCTTCCACAAATAGACGATCGCCAAAAGTACGATGATGCCGCCACCCCATATTAATTGGATATCGGACACGGACACGGCCAGAATGTCACCGAACAGGAATGCCACGAGATCGATACGAACCCAGGTCATGAAGGCGACGATGACGAGACCGAAGGCGAGCGCGGAGTGTGAGAGAATGCCAAGCAGCGCATCGGACGATAAAGCCTGACGCTTTTGCAGGAATAGCAGAATCAGAGACACGACCGACGCGACGATAAAGACACTGACGATCAGGTTGAGTTGGAACAGCAGGGAAAGTGCGACGCCCAGAAGCGCGGAATGCGCCATTGTATCGCCGAAATAGGCCATGCGCCGCCAAACGACGAAACAGCCGAGTGGGCCAGCCATTAATGCCACGCCCACGCCCGCGACGATGGCACGGACGAAGAAATCGTCAAACATGCTTGGCTCCGTGGCTGTGCTGTCCATGATCATGGTGCTGGTTAGCGCATCCATGACTATCTTCCGCATGTTCGAGATCATGGTGGTGGCCGTCATCGGGGTGACAATGATCTGTCAGCGTTCCATCGGCATGCTGCACGCGACCGTCTGGAAGATGCGTGTGGTCGTGCTGGTGGCTGTAAATGGCAAGTCCCTTCCCCGCAGCGCCGCCGAACAGACGCATATATTCAGCACTCCGGCTAACTGCTTGCGGCGTGCCGCGGCAGCAGACATGCCCGTTCAGGCAAATGACGGTATCCGTCTCAGCCATGACGATGTGCAGATCATGCGAGATCAGCAGAATACCGCAGCCTGTGGAATTTCGGATGTTTTTGATGAGGTCATAGAGGGCGATCTCACCCGAGAAATCCACCCCTTGCACTGGCTCATCCAGCACCAGCAGATCAGGCTTGCGGGCAATTGCGCGAGCCAGCAACGCACGTTGAAACTCGCCGCCAGACAAATGCTGTACCTCTGCTTTTGCTAGATGAGCAATGCCGGTGGCATCAAGAGCCGCTTCGATTTCGCCCACAGGCAATTTCCCGGTCAGGGTCATTAACCGCTGAACAGTCAGTGGCATCGTCCAATCGACGGACAATTTTTGCGGCACATAGCCGACTTTCAATCCGGCAATGCGCGCAACACTACCCTCGTCCGGCTTTAAAACGCCAGTCGACATTTTTGCACTGGTCGATTTGCCAGAGCCATTCGGGCCGATCAGGGTGACGATTTCACCACGACGAACGGAAAACTCCACGCCCCGCACCAGCCAGCGGCCGTTTCGTTTTACGCCCGCATTGGAAAGTGAAACGAGATCGTTGTCATTCCGGGCCGGAGAATGAAGCATATGTTTTTCCAATTGTCGCTGTTGCCTAAGGCTATTGCATACGTTATAGCGTTACGCAACATATGTAATAACATAACATACGCATACAAGTGGAGCTTACGAATGAAGACTATCGCCGCCATCCTCCTCGCTTCCGCTGCCATGATCGCGTCTTCCAACGCCATGGCTGCACCGAACGTGGTGGTTTCGATCAAGCCCATCCACTCTCTCGTTGCTGCAATCATGCAAGGAGTGGGCGACCCGACATTGATCGTGGATGGCGGCGCCTCCCCTCATACCTACAGCCTGAAACCCTCCAATGCCAAGGCCATCGAAAGCGCCGACGTGGTGTTCTGGGTTGGCGATGGGCTGGAAAAGTTTCTCGAAAAACCGCTTCAGTCACTGGCAGGAAAGGCAACAGTTGTGGAACTGGATGACGCAAAAGGCATCGAAAAACTGAAGTTCCGGGAGGGCGGTCCGTTCGAAGCCCATGACCACAGCGAGCACGAAGGCGACGATCATGCTCACGAGACAGGTCATGATCATGCGCATGGGGAAGACCACAAGCATGAGGCAGAACATAAGCACGACGACGGACACGGCCACGATCATGACGAGGGTGAGTACGACATGCATCTTTGGCTTGATCCCGAAAATGCAAAAGCCATGGCCGTTGAAATTGGCAAGACGCTGATGACGGCCGATCCCGCCAACGCCCAAACCTATCAGGACAACACCAAAAAGTTGGTCGATAACATCGACGCTCTCGACAAGGAAATCGTTGCGACCGTGGCGCCGATCAAGGACAAGCCCTTCGTGGTCTTCCATGATGCCTATCAGTATTTTGAGCATCGCTATGGCGTGAAGACCGCCGGCTCGATAACCGTCAGCCCGGAAAACACACCCGGTGCTGACCGCATCAAGCAAATCCATGCCAAGGTGAAAGCGCTGAACGCCACATGCGTTTTCGCAGAACCCCAGTTCGAGCCGAAGCTTGTCAACGTCGTCATAGAAGGCACCAATGCCAAGTCCGGCACACTTGATCCTGAAGCGGGAACCCTGAAAGCCGGCCCTGATCTCTACTTCCAGATGATGCGCAATATCGCCACATCCTTGAAAGAATGCCTTTCGTAAATCGGACTTGATGTGGAAGGTGGCGCTTGCCGCCTTTCATTTTAACTATCAATGTAATACTATTACAATAGGATTTCACAATGGCTGGAAAACTGCCTGTAACTGTCTTGTCGGGATTTCTTGGTGCCGGAAAAACCACTCTTCTCAACCACATTTTAAGCAATCGCGAAGGGCTTCGCGTCGCCGTAATCGTCAATGACATGAGCGAGGTCAATATCGACGCCGCGCTGATCAGGGATGGTGACGCCAATCTTTCCCGCACGCAGGAGCAGTTGGTGGAAATGACCAATGGCTGCATCTGCTGCACTTTGCGGGACGATCTGCTGAATGAGGTTCGGCAATTGGCCGAGCAGGACAGGTTCGATTATCTCCTGATCGAATCCACAGGCATCGCAGAACCCCTGCCCGTTGCCGCAACGTTCGATTTCCGTGATGAAGACGGAAACAGCCTCTCTGACGTTGCAAAGCTGGATACGATGGTGACGGTCGTTGATTGCGCCAATCTGCTCAAGGATTATGGCTCAGCAGACTTTCTGGCGGATCGTGGCGAGACAGCGGGTGACGGCGACAATCGAACATTGATCGACTTGCTGGTGGAGCAGATCGAGTTCGCCAATGTCGTCATATTGAACAAGGTTTCCACCGCCACGGAGACCGAGCGAGATGCCGCCCGAAAGATCATTATCGGCCTCAATCCGGATGCAAAAATGATCGAAGCGGACTTCGGCAGGGTTGAGCCCAAGCGCGTTTTGGGCACAGGTCTTTTTGATTTTGCAGAGGCTGAAACGCACCCACTGTGGTTCAAGGAACTGCATGGCTTCAAGCAGCACATTCCTGAAACCGAAGAATACGGCATTCGTTCATTCGTCTACAGGGCAAAACGCCCATTCGATCCTGCACGCTTTCATGACTTCATCAACCGCGAATGGCCCGGGGTTATCCGCGCCAAGGGATTTTTCTGGCTGGCCACGAGACCCGACCATGTTGGAGAAATAAGCCAGGCCGGCGCGCAGGTGAAGACAGGAAAGATGGGGCTGTGGTGGTCATCCGTACCCAAACAGCGATGGCCGGAAGACCCGGGTTTCGAGCGGATGCTTCAACCTTACATGGATAATGTATGGGGAGACCGGCGGCAGGAAATTGTCTTTATCGGTGCCGACCCCATGAAGGAGGACGAACTTCGCGCAGCACTTGATCAATGTCTGGTCGACGCAAAGGTATTTACGCCGACCGCATGGCGTCATCTTAAAGATCCGTTCCCAGACTGGAACTGGAAAGCGGCATGAGAAAGGTATCGAACTTCCACTGCACGGATGTTACGGATGATACCTCCTCAAACGAAGACTGCGGCCATGGGGGATATCCACGACCGCAGGTGACGTCGCACGACGGCTTAGCGCGCGCCGGACAGTCCGATGATAATGCCGTTAGCAACGTTGATCAGAAGGTACTGATTGTTGACGCGAACCCAGCGCTGACCCCTACCAGGCTCTCTCAGGCTATGGCGGCGATAATCACGGCGATCGATAATGTTACGACGTTCCGCCGCAGATAGGCGCTGACCGCGATCCCAGCGATGCTTCTTGATGATCACCTTCTTGGTGGTCACAGTTCGTTCCATCGTTCTGTGGCCTGGGCGGTCATCATGACGGCTCTGTGCCTGCGCCATAGGGGCTGCGAGAACGGTAGCGGCAATGAGAATGGAGAAGAGCTTTTTCATGGATGCTTCCTTTCGTGAAGTGATGACACGACATTATCGTCACACGGATGAACGGAAACTGAACTTTGAAATTACAATTCTGTAATGGTTCTTAATGCTTAGCTGGATCAATTAAAGTTTACATTCAAAATCAATCAACGAAAAGCCGCCCTGATAGACATCAGGGCGGCGTGGTTTTATTTTTTAAGTTCTGCGGATTTGGCCCATAGATTGATGTCCGCATCCTTAGCGAAGCGGTCAATTTCTGCCAGTTCCTCCACGGTGAAGTCGGGCTTATCGAGGGCCTTGACGCAATCTTCGACCTGCTCCGGACGGCTGGCACCAATCAACGCCGTGGTAATTCGCCCACCGCGCAGCACCCAGGCAAGTGCCATCTGCGCCAACGTCTGGCCACGGCGTTCAGCAATCGCGTTCAGCCCACGGATGTTCTCGATGTTACGTTCATTGAGGAACGCAGGGTTCAGAGATTTTCCTTGGCTGGCGCGGCTCGTGTCTGGCACACCGCCCAGATACTTCGTCGTCAACATGCCCTGAGCCAGCGGAGAGAACACGATTGATCCGATGCCAAGCTCTTCTAATGTATCGACGAGACCGTCTTCCTCAATCCACCGGTTGATCATCGAGTAGCTGGGCTGATGAATGATACACGGGGTTCCCAGCTCTTTCAGGATAGCGGCAGCCTCGCGCGTGCGCTGCGAATTATAGGAGGAGATGCCGACATACAGCGCCCTGCCCGAGCGAACGATGTGATCGAGTGCCCCACAGGTTTCTTCCAATGGCGTATCGGGATCGAAGCGGTGTGAATAGAAAATGTCCACATAATCCAGACCCATGCGCTTGAGGCTCTGGTCGCAGGAAGAGATCAGATATTTGCGGCTTCCCCACTCACCGTAAGGACCAGGCCACATATTGTAGCCAGCCTTGGACGAGATGACCAACTCATCACGGTATCCCGCAAAATCGGTCCTCAGTATTTCACCGAAGGCTGTTTCGGCGCTGCCGGGAGGCGGGCCGTAATTATTGGCGAGATCGAAATGGGTGATGCCGAGATCAAAGGCCTTTCGGCAAATATCCTGCTTGGTCTTGTGCGAGAAGTCGTTTCCGAAATTGTGCCACAGTCCCAGCGATATCGCTGGAAGCTTGAGGCCCGATGCGCCGCAATGGTTATATTTCATGGACGCGTAACGGTTCTCAGCCGGTTGCCAAGCCATGGGTAGTCCTCCCTAAACAATTATTTGCCTGAGAAAGAACTCCGCAGGCTCTGATGTGGTGGTTTGAACTTAAAGAGATGAAACGTCTCGTCAACCGTGCGACTGAGACGAAAACAGATCAAAAAGCTTGAAAGACGGCGGTAATGTTAGCGTCTTATCTAGCGGCGAGAAGATGATGCGTCGTGTTTCTCCGGCCGTCAGATCGAACAGGTTGTCTGAATAGCGCCCGGCGACATCGGCCTCGACCATCACGAACAAAGCAAGCCCGGTGGCGCTGACCTCCAGCTCGAACTGCCCGTCATCCAGCGCTTTGACACTGTGTGCGAGACCGGGAGGTTGCAGCTCGAGCGCCTTGTAGGTCTCGGCCACGTGGTGCCCCTCGCCCGTCATGCCATTGGAAGCGATGAAATTCCACGACAGCAACGCACCGTCAGGTAGCTGGGCCATATCCACATCGGCCATGATGACTGCCGCATCCGGCCCGCAAGCGCCGCTTGCGGACTTCAGCGGCATGCGTGTGCCATCCGTCAACAGTGCGAAGATGTTCATGTCGATCTCCACCTCCTCCGCCGTATCGTTGACGGTAGAGAACTGCACAACGTTGGTGCCTTCGGATGGAATGGCCGAAACTGCAACGGGCTGGAAAAAATGCCGCGCGGCGTAATGCAGGGCTTTCCAACTACCGCCATAATCCAGGCTTGACCACGAGGCCACAGGCCATGTGTCGTTCAACTGCCAATAGAGCGTGCCCATACAATGTGGTTTGAGCGACCGCCAATATTCTACCGCGGTCTTAATCGCCAGCGCCTGTTGCACTTGGCTGATATAGACGAAGTTCTCGAAGTCTTTCGGGAAGCGGAAGTATCGGAAGATCGTGCCAGCAATCCGTTCATTCCCGCCCGCATTCTTCTGGTGAAGCTCGATGACCGGTGACGAAATATTCATGTCCTTTTCGTCCGCGTAGGTCCTGATCACAGGCATGGACGTATAGGACTGGAAGCCGAACTCCGAGCAGAACCGTGGCTTGACGGCCCGGTAATTGTCGAAAGATTTGTTCTCGTGCCAGACGGACCAGTAATGCATATCTCCGGAACCATCCGCGTGCCAGGCATCGCCGTAATCCAGATAACCGGACGCCGGGCTGGATGGCCACCACAGCGCCGATGGAGCGGCCTTCTTCAAGGCTCGCTCTATGGTTCGGTTCAGGCGGTCGTAAGCGACGAGGTAGCGATCACGGTTATCGCGAGATTCCTCGAACCAGTTCAGCGCACCGACGAGTTCATTGTCACCGCACCAAAGCACGATTGACGGATGCGACGACAGGCGTCTGACCTGATAATCGACCTCGTGTTCGACATTGTCGAGGAAATCGTCTGTGCAGGGATATAGATTGCAGGCGAACATGAAGTCCTGCCAGACCATGAGTCCCAAACGATCGCAAAGATCGTAGAACCAGTCCTGCTCGTAAAAGCCGCCGCCCCAGACCCGGATCATATTCATATTGGCTTCAGCAGCAGATGATAACAGGTCCTCGGTTTTCTCCCGGCTGGTCAGCGAATGCAGAGCATCGGCCGGTATCCAGTTCGCGCCACGGCAGAAGATTTCCCGGCCGTTGATGCGAAACGCAAAGCGGCTGCCCGCCTCGTCCTTATCCGTCAGCAATTCCACCTTACGAAAGCCAATCTGCTTGGTGACGGTCTCGTCCGGTAGTTCCACGGTCAGCGTGTAAAGCGCTTGCTCACCGCTTCCGGCAGGCCACCAAAGCTTTGGGTCTTCCACGAAGAAGACGTGGCGAATAACGGTGTCGCCGGCGCTCACACCGCAATCCAGCCGCAGCCGCTCATCGCCCAGCGACAGATGGGTTGGCACGCTGGCTGGCTGCGCCGCATGAAGCGTCAGTTCGACATGCAGTTCCACGCCGCCATCGACATGATGCTGCGAAGTGCTGACATGGTCGATACGCGCCACGTCCAGACGTCGCAGGGCAATTGTGCCGTAGATTCCAAGGGGTGCCAGTGCGATGTTCCAATCCCAGCCGAAATGGCATTGCGGCTTGCGCAGCATATTGCCGTGCGGGATCGGCGAATTACCGGGATGGTAGGGAACATAAAACGGTTGCGATGCCTGGCGGTCTGCACCCGCCTTGATGCTGGAATGGAAATGGATGCGAATAGTATTTTCACCCTGCTGCAGGGCGCTGGAAACATCTGGCCTGTAGCGTCGGAAACAATTATCAGCCGAAAGAACGGGAATATCGTTCAGGAAGACGACAGCAACGGTATCGAGATAATCGACGTCCAGATACCAGGTAGCATCGGGCTCATCGACGTAAAAACTGCGTTCAATGATCCAGTCGCGATGCCCCACCCATTGCACATCGTTTTCATTGCGCCCGAAATAAGGATCGGGAATGACCTTAGCATCGCGCAAGGCCGTGTGCACATCGCCGGGTATATCCATACGCACCTGATGATCGCCTTCAGCCGATGACAGTTTCCATATGCCGGAGAGATCGATTGCAACGTCGCTTGCGTAAGAAGATGTCATGTCCCATGCCTTGTCATTGTCGTAATGCACCATGTGAGGATAATGAAACACAGAGTCGAAATTCGGGAGCCAGCCTCGTACCCAATGAGCAGGTAATTTGCGAATTTTCTGTGATCGTCCTCCCATCGGTAACGTTACTGTAAAAATAGCAAGGCGTCACGAGCGAATGAAAACAGTCGATGGATCAGTTTGAAAGACGCCAAAAAACAAAATTAAATTCGAATAAAAACATTATATATCAAATATTTATTTTAATTTATTAGTGTAAAGTATATCCTTGAAAAAGGAAATTCCCTTCCTCAAAGCCTTGTCATGGCCGTTGGCACAACGCCCGATCATGGAGGGCGGCGGCGTCTTTGCTATGCAATGGCAAAAAAGCAATCTACCATGGTCCCCCGCAAGGTAATGCGAGTGGCGACATGAATGATGGCATAGAGACTGAACCGGGTGGACAACCGCTGCCCGGCAATGAGCGGCCAACGCTCAAGACAATCGCCTTGATGACAGGCCTTGGCATAACCACAGTTTCTCGAGCTTTGAAAGACGCGCCTGATATCGGCGCCGACACGAAGGAGCGAGTGCGCAAGGTCGCCCAGCAAATCGGCTACCAGCCAAATCGCGCCGGAGTTCGTCTGCGCACCGGCAAGACGAATGTCATCGCGCTGGTCTTGAGCGTGGATGAAGAGTTGATGGGCTTCACCACACAGATGGTATTCGGCATTACCGAGGTGCTGTCCAGCACCCAGTACCATCTCGTCGTTACGCCCCACACCCATGCCAAAGACCCGATGATCCCGATCCGCTATATTCTGGACACGGGCTCTGCCGATGGCGTGATTATCTCGAAGATGCAGCCGGACGATCCACGGGTCCGTTTCATGACCGAACGCAACATGCCATTCGCCGCTCATGGGCGCACCGACATGGGCATCGAACATCCCTATCATGATTTTGATAATGAGGCTTACGTCTATGAGGCAGTGAGACGGCTGTCACAATGCGGGCGAAAGAGAATTGCCGTCCTTTTACCACCGACACAATTTTCATATCACGATTTTGCCCGGCGCGGCTTTGACCGCGGCCTGCGCGATTTCGGTCTCCATGAATTTCCGCTGAACGGCATCATCAGCAACGACACGCCTTTGGACCAGATCAAGGAGGTCAGCCGGACGATGATGAGTGCAGCAGATTGTCCCGACGGGTTGGTGTCGATCAGTGGCACCTCCACCATCGCCTTCGTCGCAGGCGTCGAAGAGACAGGTAAGAAAATTGGCAAGGACATCGACGTCGTATCTAAACAGTCGGCGGATTTCCTCAATTGGCTTCGCCCTGAAATTCACACGATGAACGAAGATATCAAGCTCGCTGGTCGCGAACTGGCAAGGGCGCTACTGGCGCGTATCGATGGAAAACCGGTAGCGGGATTGCAGAGCCTCAGCCAACCGGTCTGGTCCAGCCGCGCACCAAAATTCAGCGAATAACAAAAGGCCCGCAGTAAGCGGGCCTTTCAATGTCAGGATCAGAAAATGTCCAGGCCACTGCCCCATGGACCGTGCGGCTTGTCCACACCGTCGATGCGCTCGAAACCATGCGCGCCGAAGAAGTCGCGCTGCGCCTGAATGAGATTGGCGCTGCCACGGGCGCGGCGGTAAGCGTCGAAATAGCCAAGAGCGGATGCCAAGGCCGGAACCGGCAGGCCAGAGAGAACGGCATGAGAGACGACCCGGCGAAGCGGTGCGTCCGTGTCCTTCACCATCTGTGAGAAAGCGGGCGTCACAATGAGGTTCGCAACGTGCGGATCCTTCGTGAAAGCCGAGGTGATTTCATCTAGGAACTGTGAGCGAATGATGCAGCCAGCGCGCCAGATGCGGGCGATGGTCGGCATCGGCAGGTTCCAGCCGAATTCCTTGGAAGCGGCAGACATCACAGCAAAGCCCTGTGCATAAGCACCGATCTTTGCCGCCAGAAGCGCATTTTCCAGATCGGCGATGAATGCCTTTTTGTCAGCAGGTGCTGCCAACGCCTTTGGCAGACCGAAAATCTTTTCGGCAGATTCGCGCTCGTCTTTCTGCGATGACAGAATACGTGCGGCAACGGCGGCCTCGATGGCAGTGGCTGCAACACCCATATTCTGCGCTTCGATCACGGACCACTTGCCTGTGCCCTTCTGGCCAGCCTTGTCCAGAATGAGATCGACCATCGGCTTGCCGGTGATCGGGTCCGCAGCGCGCAGAACCTTCTCCGTGATTTCAATGAGGTACGAATTGAGGCGACCCTTGTTCCACTCGGCGAAGACATCAGCGATTTCAGACGCGGAAAGATTGAGGCCATCACGCAGGATGCCGTAGATTTCGGCGATCATCTGCATGTCGGCATATTCGATGCCGTTATGGATTGTCTTGACGAAGTGGCCTGCGCCATCATTGCCAAGCCACGCAACGCACGGCTCATTATCGTACTTGGCGGAAATCGATGTCAGAACCTTTTCGACACGCTTCCAGCTGTCTTCCGTACCACCAACCATGATCGACGGACCGTGGCGCGCACCTTCTTCACCGCCGGAAACGCCCATGCCGATAAAGGTCAGGCCGCTGTCCTTGAGGTTGTCGAAACGGCGGATGGTGTCGCGGAAATTCGCATTACCGGCATCGATCATGATGTCGCCGTTTTCGAGATGAGGCTTCAAAATTTCCATTTGCTGATCGACCGGATCGCCAGCCTTGATCATGATGATGATCGGGCGCGGCGGGCGGATAGCGGCGACGAATTCCTCGATGGTTTCGCAAGGAATGATCTGGCCCTGCAATTCGCCTGCGTCGGCATAGAATTTCTTCGTGACTTCCGGGGTTCGGTTGAAAACAGCAATCTTGTTGCCTTTTTCCGCGATGTTGAGCGCAAGGTTCGAACCCATTACGCCAAGACCGATCAAACCGATTTCTGCCTGTTCCACGGATGTATCTCCAAATTGCTTATAACGGCGATGTTGTGGCACTCTAATGTGGAAACGGCAAGGCTGCTGCGATCTGAAACGATTAAATTTTGATGACGCAACTCAGCTTTGCGACAGACGCATGAGACTAGCCTTTACCCACTTGCCCCCTACCGCATGGCTTATCGTCTCCATCGTCCAGCGCGCGCCATGCCGCCCCGTCCATGTCTTCATATTGTCCGTTTTTCAGCGACCACATGAACGCGAAAAGCCCGAGAGCACCCAGGAACAGCGCCACCGGAATGAGGAAGAACAGCATATTCATGCAAAACGAACTCCCGAAGATTGTCCGGTCACGGGCGTCTCTCCGATGGCATCCGGCGTTTTTTCGAAGACGTTGAGACGCAGAGCATTGGCGACGACGAGGAGCGAAGATGTCGACATGGCGATGGCCGCAATCATCGGCGTCGCATATCCAGCAAGCGCAATCGGCACAGCGATGATGTTGTAGCCGATGGCCAATGCGAAATTCTGGCGGATGAGGTTACCCGCCCTCTTGGAGATATCGATTGCGAACGACACTGCGCGCAGATCATCGCGCATGAAAACGAAATCCGCCGCCTGCCGCCCAATGTCTGCTGCGGTCGCGGGCGCCATCGATACGTGGGCAGCCGCGAGCGCGGGCGCATCGTTTATGCCGTCACCGACCATCAAAACGTGCCGACCTTCGCCTTCAAGGACTACGCAACGATTGGCCTTATCAGCGGGTGACAGCTCACCTTTCCACATCGAAATGCCGACACGCTGCGCAACCGCTTCGACAGCCCGCGGCCGGTCGCCAGAGACGATTTCCATTGTGAAACCAGCACGCTCGAGTTGGGCGATGGCAGCAGTCGCGCCGGGACGAATCCGGTCTTCAAACTGAAACTGTGCGATCTCGCGTCCGTCGATCGAAAGAACCACCTCCGATGCCGAATGCCGCGTCTCAGTGTCGATGGAATCATCTGGGCAAGCAAAACGCCTGTTACCCAGCCGATACGTGCCGGACGATGTTCTGACCTCCATGCCCGAACCCGGGATATCAACGATCTCTTCGAAGACCGTCAACGGGCCGCCAACTTCACGCAACAGCGCCTGCGAAAGAGGATGCAGTGAATTTGCAGCGATGCTTGCGGCAATTTGCATCGCCTCTAGCGAGATAGAAGCGCCATTCATCAATTGTGGTTGCCCCAGCGTCAGCGTACCGGTCTTGTCGAACAGAACGGTATCGGCCTCCGCCAGCCGTTCCATCCCTGAGCCGTCCTTGACCATGATACCGTTTTTGAACAGCCTTCCAGCGGCAACCACCTGCACGACCGGAACGGCGATGCCGAGCGCACAGGGGCAGGTGATGATCAGAACCGCAATCGCAATCAGCATTGCCTGCTTCCAGTCACCACCCAAGACGCCCCAGGCAATGAATGACGTCAGCGCCAGCAGATGCACGACCGGTGAATAATATTGCGCGGCCCTGTCAGCCAGACGGCGATAACGCGCCCTGCCCCCTTCGGCAGCCTCCATAAGCCCGATGATTTCGGATAGGAAAGAGTCCCGCGCCAACGCCGTCGCTTCCATCACCAGCGGCCCTGTCAAATTGAGCGTCCCGGCCTGGATGAGATCACCGGCATGCACCACACGCGGCCCGCTTTCACCATTAGCAATGGAGACATCCAGATCGCTGTTGCCGCTGACAATCCTGCCATCGACCGGTATCCGCTCGCCCGCTGTAATCGCCACCCGGTCACCGGGTGTAATTTCGCTGACGGCTCGGTATTCACGGTTGCCATCATCAAGCAGAATGGTCGCACCCCGGGGCGAAAGCCGTGCCAACCCTGATATGGCGGAACGCGCCCGATCGCGCATGACATGATCCAAAGCCCGCCCGATCAGCAGGAAAAACAGCAGCGAGACAGTCGCATCGAACCAGGCGTGGGCGCCGCTGTGCATCGTTTCCCAAATGGACACGCCATAGGACAACGTAATCGCCAAAGCGATCGGCACATCCATATTGGTGCGACCGCGCCTCAGTGCGTTGTAGGCAGATCGATAGAAAAACCGCCCGCCGTAAATCAACGCCGGTGCAGCGATCAGCGCAGAAATCCAGTGAAACATGTCGCGAGTTGCAGCATCGGCCCCGGACCAGACCGAAATCGACAGCAGCATGATGTTGACAGCCGCAAAGCCGGTAATGCCAACGGCGCGGATCAGCTTGTTGCGCATGTCATCTGATATCTCCAGCCCGGAGCCGAACAGATGCGCCTCGTACCCCGTAGCCGCAACGGCCTTTGCCAGATCGACAGGGTCCGTCCTAACACCAGCAACCTCTTCCATCCAAACAATGGAAATCCGCTTTGACGATAGGTTGACGCGGGCGCGCTCCACCTGGGGCATCCGTGTCAGCATGTTTTCGATCGTGGTGATGCAGGCGCCGCAGTAAACACCAGGCACGGAAAGATCAGTTTGCCGCAGCCCCTGCCCAAGATCGCGGCTTGCCAGCATCAACTCCTCTGAAGACGGCAATGCTCTCTTCAATCCCGCCTGCTCAAGAGCAATTTCGGTGCCAGGTGCGCAGCAACTCATCTCACACCTCCGGTAATATCGATGCGTTTTCCCTCGTGCACGATGATCGCCCCATCCTTTACGGCGATTGCTTCAACGATCCAGTCGCCTGCGGCCAGCTCGTGCCGCGCGGAAAATGTGTTGGGGCTGTGTTTTTCGAGAGGAAGTGAAAAGTCCTGATGCTCCCCCACCGGACGGCGGAAGTTCAACGTCACCGTATCGGTGTCGATGCCCCCGCGCTGCGGATGGGACACCTCGTATTCGATGATGCTTCCATCGATATGAAGCTCACCGACGATGCCGGTGGCGGCGCGGGCCTTTGCCGCCTCCGCCTTGCCGTTGAATTGCTGGCTGGCGACATAGGTGTTTGGCACCACAAGTCCGCTCCAACTTGTTACGGCGTTCCAGGCCATCGTCACATTCACGGAGATGACCGTGCCAAAGAACAGCAGCATGATCGCCAGCATGTGCCAGCCGGTAAAGGTAAAGTGCTGTCTCTTACGTTGTTCAGCGCTCATTTCCTTGCTCCCGGCCCGTTGAAGACGGCCTTGTAATACGCGGTTTCGGAATATTCGTCGTCGATCGCTATGAAGATGAAATCTTCGGCTGTGCTGGCAGCTGTGCCGCTGGGCGTCGTTACGAAAACCCGCAGATTGGTCACCTCATCCGGCTTCACCTCGATGCTGAAGGACCGGGCGGGCGCATCCGCGATGCCGTTGATCTTCATCACCGCATTCGGCAAGCCATTGAGAGAAAGGGTGATGGTCCGAGGTTGAGCAATCATGTTCAGCAACCGCACGGTATAGCCGTTGCGGATTGCGCCATCCGATTCCATCACATATTGCGGGTTGCGATCATGCAGAACGTTAACGGACAGCCGCTCTCTGGTTGCCAGCGTCACCAGCATGACGATGCCGACGAGGCACCAGACCGTTAGATAGAACACCGTGCGCGGGCGAAAAATGATGCGCCAGTTGAAGTGCCTGATGCCATTGACGAAGCTTCCATCCGCGTTTCGAACGTTGGCGGGGCGGATGTCATGCGCATCACCATCAGTGGCAAGCGCCATGTTGTCTTCGTATTCGTTCAGCGTGGCATAGGCGATCAGGCCGCGCGGCTTGGAAAGCTTGTCCATGACGCTATCGCAGGCATCGATGCAAAGCGCGCAGGTAATGCATTCCATCTGCTGGCCGTCTCTGATGTCAATGCCCATGGGACAAACCGCAACGCAGGCGTTGCAATCCACACAGTCACCCACCGGTTCCCCAGTGGCAATGGCCTTCTTGGCATGGCGTGAACGCCGTTCACCGCGCCAGTCATTATAGGTCACGACCAGCGAATGCTCGTCCAGCATGGCACCCTGAATACGCGGCCACGGGCACATGTAAGTACAAACCTGCTCGCGCATCAGCCCGCCGAGCACGTAGGTCGTCGCCGTCAGCGTAGCCACGGTATAATAGGCGACCATCGCCGCCTCGCCGGTCAGAAACTGCATGGCGAGCGTTGGCGCGTCGGCGAAGTAGAAAATCCACGCACCACCGGTTAGAACGCCGATGAGAAGCCATATGGAATGCTTGAGTACCCGTTTGCGTATTTTGTCGAATGTCCATTCACCGGCATCGAGCTTCATCCGCGCATTTCTATCACCTTCGATAAAACGTTCGACCACCAGAAACAGGTCAACCCACACGGTCTGCGGACAGGTATAACCGCACCAAGCTCTGCCTACCGCAGAGGTCAGCAGAAACAGCCCGAACCCGGCCATAACAAGCAATCCGGCGACGTAGAAAAATTCCTGCGGCCAGATTTCGATGAAGAAGAAATAGAAGCGCCTGTTGGCAATGTCGATCAACACAGCCTGATCCGGCGCATAAGGTCCACGGTCCCACCGAATCCACGGCGTCAGATAATAGATGCCGAGCGTGATCAGCATCACGATCCATTTGAAGCGCCGGAACCGGCCTTCGGCGCGCTTGGGAAATATCTTCCTGCGGGATTCGTAAAGCGGTTGTCTGATTTTAGCGGAATTGACCGGCTCCGCGTTCAGTCTCTCAACCGTGTCTGAGCTGTTGCCGTTGGTGACAGCGTTGTAGATGTTCATGGTCGTGGGCCCGGTTTCTTACCCTTGCCTTTTGGCATTTCGCCGGGCAACCATCCTTGACTTAGGTCAAGTCAAGACAAAGTGGCGCAGGCCACGCACCATAAGGAGGCCGCAATGACCACCATGTTTTCCCGCATCGTCCACATTCCGATCGAGCGTCCCTGGAAAGAGGTCTACGCCTTTGCAGCTGACCCTGCACGAATGCCGCAGTGGGCCGCCGGTCTTGCCAGCGGTTTGACGCAGGATGGCGATAAATGGATTGCGTCCGGCCCGCTTGGCGACGTCCGCGTCAGCTTTGCCCAGCAGAATGACTACGGCGTCATCGACCACATCGTCACCCTGCCGGACGGGACGGAGGTCTACAATGCGCTACGTGTCACACCCAATTGTGGTGGAGCGGAAATCGCATTTACGCTACTCCGTATGCCGGGTATGAGCGATGCGGATTTTGAACGTGATGCCGCTGCGGTATTTGCGGATTTGACCACGCTCAAAAATATGCTTGAGAAGAAATAGGAACTTCCGATGACCGGCCGCAATCGCAATATTGACTATATTGAGTTCAACGTCAGCGATATCGAAAAGACAAAGAGCTTTTACAATGCTGCCTTTGGCTGGACGTTCAAGGATTACGGCCCGGCATATTGCGAGTTTTCGGACGGCAGGCTGACGGGTGGTTTCACGACGACAGGGCCAGTGAATGCCAAGGGCGGCGCGCTGATCATTCTGTTTGCGGATGATATCGCTGCCATGCAGGCCAGCGTCGAAAATGCCGGTGGCAAGATCACCACGCCAGTCTTCGAGTTTCCCGGTGGACGGCGTTTCCACTTCGCGGACCCGGACGGTTACGAACTTGCTGTCTGGTCGGATCGGTAAAATGGAAAGGACCGCAAAACGCGGCCCTCTCGCTTTCCGGGCGGCAGCTTTTACTCCCCGCCACCAAGAGAATGAACGAACAACGTCAGTTGCTTGACTGTCGTGTCGCTCAGACGCTCTCCCCAGGCGGGCATGACGCCGTGCTTGGGCATGCGAATCTGCGCGACAATTCCGTCCTCCCCATGCGCCTTCAGCCAGATGGCGTCGGCAAGGTTTGGTGCACCCATATCGCGGTTGCCCTTGGCATCGTCGCCGTGACAGGACGCACAATTATCCGCGAAAATTCGCGCGCCGGGCTCCACCATGGACGCATCACGCGCGGTTCCAGTGAGGCTGACGACATAGGCAGCAACCTCGCGGATTTCGTTACTCTTCAGCATTTCACCAAAGGCCGGCATCTCCGAAATCCGGGTGTCGGCGTCTTCGGTAAACCGGATGCCATGCGTGATCGTGGTGTAGATGTCGTTGGCAGTCCCGCCCCACAACCAGTCGTCATCGTTGAGATTTGGATAGCCATTGCCGCCTTCCGCACCAGAGCCGTGGCACTGGACGCAATTGATTTTGAAGGCGGCAGCGCCGCCAGCCACTGCCAACTGCATGAGTTCGCTATCCGCTTGAATATTCTCCAGCGAAGACGAAGCGATTTTGTCCAGATAGACATTTTGCGCAGCCTTGGCGTGCTCGCTGTCAGCGACGAAATCTGAGCGGCTATGCCAGCCGAGAAGACCTTGCGTACTGCCTGATATCAACGGCCATGCCGGAAAGGCAATCGTGTAGCCGATAGCCCAGAGGATGGTCATGTAAAAAGTCCACACCCACCAGCGCGGCATGGGGTTGTTCAGTTCTCGAATGCCATCCCACTCGTGACCGGTGGTTTCAACGCCGCTAATGTCGTCAATGTGTTTATCGGACATGATCAGTCCTCCCTGAGCGGAATGCGGGCGGCATCATCGGCGGATTTCCTGGAACCCGGGCGAAGCGTGAAGAGGACGACGCCTGCGAAGAAAAGTGTCATAACAAGCAGGCCCCAGCTGTCGGCGAAGTGGCGCATGGCCGTGTAGGTTTCCATGGCGTTTCTCCTCACCGATATCCGGCGGCATCGTCATAGGTCGAGAAATCGACCAGCGTGCCGAGCATTTGCAGATAGGCGACCAGCGCATCCATTTCGGTGACCTTGGACTGGTCGCCGTCGAAATCACCGATCTTGGCCTTCGGATAGCGCGCCTCCAGCCCCGTCGTATCGGCATTGGGGTCGGCTTGTGCGTTCAAGTCCGCTGCCGCGTTTTCGATCATCTCGTCGCTATAGGGAACGCCGACCATGCGGTTGGCCTTCAGATCCATGGAGATGTCCGTCACCTTGAGTGGCGTCGTCTTAAGGAATGAATAGCTGGGCATCACGGATTCCGGAACGACGTCGCGCGGTTCAATGAGATGCTGGACGTGCCACTCGTTGGAGTAACGTCCACCCACACGCGCAAGGTCTGGCCCTGTGCGTTTCGATCCCCACTGGAATGGATGGTCGTACATGCTTTCTGCGGCCAGGCTGTAGTGACCATAGCGCTCCACTTCGTCACGGAACGGGCGGATCATCTGGCTGTGGCAGACGTAACAGCCTTCGCGGAGATAAATGTTGCGCCCCGCCAGTTCCAAGGGCGAATATGGCCGCATACCCTCCACCTTCTCGATGGTATTTTCGAGGTAGAAAAGCGGTGCGATTTCCACAATACCGCCGATCGAAACCACCGCTAGCGAACCGACGAGCAACAAGGTCGCGTTTCGTTCGATGACGCCGTGTTTGTCGAGAATAGACATCGTTGAAACTCCTTATTCCGCAGGCTGCAGCTTGGGCGCTGCGGTCTTGAAGCCCGCCTCGTTGCGCTGGTAGCCCAGAATTGTCATGGTGACGTTGTAGGCCATGATCAGCGCGCCCCCGAGGAACAGCGCCCCGCCCAGCGCACGCAGCACATAGTAGGGAAAGAGTGCGGCGACCGATTCAGCGAAGGAATAGACCAGGAAACCTTGCGAGTCGTATTCGCGCCACATCAGCCCCTGCTGGATGCCAGCTACCCACATGACGGCGGCGTAGACGACGATGCCGAGCGTTGCGAGCCAGAAGTGCCAGTTGACCATCTGCATGCTGTAGAGGCGTTCACGGTTCCACAGTTTTGGCGTCAGATAGTAGATCGCACCGAAGGTGATCATGCCGTTCCAGCCAAGTGCGCCGGAGTGAACATGGCCGATGGTCCAGTCGGTATAGTGGCTGAGCGAGTTGACGGCCTTGATGGACATCATTGGACCTTCGAAGGTCGCCATGCCGTAGAAGGCAACAGCCATAACCATCATGCGAACGATCGGATCGGTGCGGATCTTGTCCCATGCGCCCGACAGCGTCATCAGGCCGTTGATCATGCCACCCCAGGACGGCATCCAAAGCATGATGGAAAACACCATGCCCAGCGTCTGCGCCCAGTCAGGCAGAGCCGTATAGTGCAGGTGGTGCGGACCAGCCCAGATATACATGAAAATCAGCGCCCAGAAGTGAATGATCGACAGCCGGTAGGAATAGACCGGGCGGTTCACTTGCTTGGGAATGAAATAGTACATCATGCCGAGGAACCCGGCCGTCAGGAAGAAGCCGACAGCGTTGTGCCCGTACCACCACTGCGTCAACGCATCCTGCACGCCCGAGAAAGCCGAGTAGCTTTTGACCCCGAGGAACGACACCGGCATCGACAGGTTGTTGACGATGTGCAGCATGGCGATGGTGACGATGAAAGCGAGGTAGAACCAGTTCGCGACATAGATGTGCGGCTCTTTGCGCTTCAGGATCGTACCCAGGAACGTGATGAGATAACAGACCCAGACAATCGTCAGCCAGATATCGACATACCATTCGGGCTCGGCATATTCCTTGCTCTGGGTGATACCCAGAAGATATCCCGTCGCCGCCATGACGATGAAGAGATTGTAGCCCCAGAACACGAACCAGCCGAGATCGCCGCCGAACAACCGCGCACGCGACGTCCGCTGCACGACGTAAAACGACGTGGCGATGAGCGCATTGCCGCCGAAGGCAAATATCACGGCTGACGTATGGAGCGGACGAACACGCCCGAAATTGAACCACGGCTCGATGTTGAGATCAGGAAAGGCGAGTTGCAGGGCGATTATGACGCCGACGAGAAAGCCGACGACACCCCAGAACACCGTTGCAATCACGCCGTAGCGAATGACCTCATCGAAATATTCAGATTGAAGCCGTTCCTTTGCGGCAGGGTCAACCGGCGCAAAGGATACGCAGCGTAACATGATGACCGCGCCAATCATCAGCACGCCAAACAGCACCCACATATGAGCGGCGAAAAGTTCATCGTAAGCGAAAGCCGCCCCGAGCAAAGCGAGGAAAGTACCAATGCCCACCATCGCCGTTCCAAATAGAGAGTTCATTGTTGGTTTCCCCCAACGTCATCGCAGATATGACGCGGGTCACCGGACCACTCATAGAACAGCAGCAAACGTGCTTTCGCGTCGTTTGCTGCTTTGCCACCGCCTTGGACGAGCGGCCTTGATCCAAATCAAGTTGAGACGTTTAGGTGCGGCGGCTGACGGAGATAGCCTAGCCCTTCATTTTAAGAGGAAGCCCCGCCGCAATGAAGTAGACTTCGCTGGCCACAGACGCGATCTGCTGATGCAAACGCCCGACGTGGTCGCGGAACTCCCGTGCCATACGGTTGTCAGGCACAATGCCGAGGCCGACTTCGTTAGACACGAAGACAATATTTGCACGCGCCTTTGCTGCATGTTGAACGAGGGCGGAAAACGCGCCTTCGACATCAGCGCCCTCCTCCAGCATCAGATTCGTAACCCACAATGTAAGGCAATCAACGAGGATGACATTATCAGGCTGATCGAGTTGCTGCAGGACATGTGTAAGGTCAATCGGCTCCTCGTGGATATTCCACACGTCGCCCCGCCGCTCTCGATGCAGCGCAATACGCTGCTTCATCTCGTCATCCCAGGCGCGGCCTGTAGCAATGTAATGCGCAGATCCGTCGCCCGAAAGAACCAGATTTTCGGCAAACGTCGATTTTCCGGAACGCGCTCCGCCCAGCACCAGCACACAGCGAGATATGGAGGTCATGAGAAAAACGATCCGGTAGCCATTGCGATACCAATCGCAAGCCGCGGAAACGAAAACATGAAAAGAGAACGATTCGTAGATATGGAGGCGTTCTCCCGGTCAATCATGCCATGCTTGCGCGGTGGTGTATCGAGGCTTGTTTACCCGCCCGCGGCATGCGGACATGTCAGCAAATTCGTACGATACAAAAGCGCCGGATCGTTAGGAAGAAAATAGGTCCACTCAGGGTTCTTGTCAAATCAACAAAAGCCAAGCACGTGATGCACTAGCCTGCGGAGAACGAGGCGCCTTTCGGAACATGAAAGGCTAAGGCAGCACCGGTACGCAAAACCAAATCCGGCGTGCATGCAAAGTCATAGAGGCAGAGTGTTACCGGATGGTTAGCATCCACAACGAAAACAGCCGATAAGGGAATTTTCCAGCCAGATTGCCTTAGCTTGAAATCGCATCAATATTGCGCGGGAGATTCGCAACCCTGCGGCCAGAGGATATGCAGTGATCATATTGACGACAATGGATTATGTCGCCCTCATCGTTTTCATGGTGCTGTGGACGTCTTACACCTATATCACCACCGCCAAAACGCCGTTTTCGCGCACCAGCCTCAACCAGGCGATGGCAGACCGCCGTCGTAAGTGGATTTATAATTCGCTGACACGCGATCTGAAAATGATCGATACCCAGATCATGGCGGGCCTGCAGAACGGTACGGCGTTTTTCGCCTCCACCTCGATCTTTGCCATTGGTGGATGTTTCGCGCTGCTGGGCGCGACTGACCAGGTGGAATCGGTCTTCCGCGATATGCCCTTCGTGCACTATGCCGGTCGCACCGCATTCGAAGTGAAGGTCATCGGGCTGACATGCCTGTTCGGCTATGCCTTCTTCAAGTTCGGCTGGTCCTACCGCTTGTTCAACTACTGCACCATTCTGTTCGGTGCGATGCCGATGTTGCACGAAACGAATAGCAACAGGCAGGCGGCGGAACATGCCGCCGAAAACGTCATTCGCATGAATATCATCGCCGCGAAAAACTTCAACGACGGGCTGAGAACGATCTTTCTGTCCATCGGTTATCTCGGCTGGTTCATCAGCCCTTATGTCTTCATCGCATCCACGGTCATCATCACCGTAGCCCTGCTGCGCCGACAATATTTCTCTGAAGCGCGCCGCGCCATCATGGATGATTTCCACGCGCCATGAAATCGCCGCACTTCACAGGCGAAGCGCAGGCAGCAGACTGTAACCGTTGTAAAGGACGGATAAATGAGTAACGATCCGGCAGCTCCAGCGGTGTCAACGTCGAAAGGCCGGATCGGCGGGCTCGACACGCTGCGCGGTATCGCGCTGATTGCCATGGCGAGTTATCATTTCACCTGGGATCTGGAGATGTTCGGTTATCTCGATCCGGGTACAGCAACGCAAGGCTTGTGGCGGCTCTACGCGCGGGGAATTGCAAGCTCATTCCTTTTCCTTGCAGGCTTCAGCATCTATCTTGCCCATCGGCGCGGCATCCAATGGACCTCCTTCGGCAAGCGTTTCGCCATGGTGGCGGGTGCCGCACTTCTGATTTCCATCGCAACCTATTTCGCGGTGCCGGATGGCTGGATATTCTTCGGAATTCTGCACAACATTGCCGTTGCGAGCCTCATCGGCCTGATATTCCTGCGGCTTCCGATGGTCGTCACGCTGGTGGGCGCGGCAGCTGCGCTCATTGCACCGATCTATCTAAGCTCCGATGCCTTCAACCCTATCTGGCTATCATGGATCGGTCTGTCAACGACGCCTCCGCGCTCCAACGACTATGTGCCGCTTCTGCCGTTTCTAGGTCCCTTCCTTCTGGGCCTGGCCGTCTCGCAATTCGTAACGCCGCGTGGCTGGCTGGACCGGTTTAGAAAGCCGAGCGCAAGGCGAGACATTTTCGCCCTGTTCGGTCGTCACAGTCTGCTTTTTTATATCGTTCACCAGCCGGTGTTGATCGGAATCGTCTATCTGGCGTCGCTCATTGTGCCACCGCCCCCTGTCGATCAGGTCGAGGCCTACAAGAAAAGCTGCGAGGCCGGCTGCATGCAACAGCAGAACGGACTTGAGCTCTGCCAGAGTTTCTGTGGCTGCACGCTGGAAAAGCTTCAGGCCGAAAGCCTGTTCGACCCGATGATGGCGAACGCACTTGTTCCTGATCAGCAGACAAAAATCGGCGAGATCGCGGCGCAGTGCTCGCAGACAGTCCAGTAAGTGTGGATCAAGTGCCGACGCCGATTTCGGCGAGGCGCGTCAGACAGGCTTCCTCGACATTATCAAGTTCCACAAGCGTCTCCTCGATGTCCTTGCGCTTCTGGCGCAGGTCGGCGCGCTTTTCGTCCACCTTCTTCATCAGAAGTTCGAGTTGGCCGGATTCGCCCGGTGGCTCCTTGTAGACCTGAATGATTTCGCGGATTTCAGCAATGGTGAAGCCAATACGGCGTCCACGCAAAATCTCCTGAATGAGCCTGCGATCCGCCATACGGAAAAGCCTTGTGCGGCCACGGCGTTCAGGATGTATCAGGCCCTCGTCCTCATAAAAACGAAGGGTACGGGTGGAAACCCCGAATTCGCGCGTCAATTCCGTAATGCTGTAATATTTATTCAAGGCTTCATCCGATTCTGGAGCATCGGACCGAAACAGACAGACGGTTTTCGGAATATCCGTTGCTCGAACAACAAGATAGAATGACGAAGCGGCTCATGCTTCACACCCCAATCTCCATGAAAAGCAATATGATTGACCTTAACGTAAAAGTCAATTTTCAACCGATCAGATCGGAACGCCAAACCACCATGTTGCAAGGCCGAGAAAGGAGAAGAAACCGACGATGTCGGTAACGGCGGTCACGAAAACCGCAGAGGAGACAGCGGGATCGGCCCCGTATTTATCCAGCAACAAGGGAATGATGATGCCAGCGATGGCCGCCGCAAACATGTTGATCATCATGGCAGTTGCAATGATGCCGCCCAGATTGACATCCTGAAACCAAAGGCCGGCGATGATGCCGATTGCGCAGCCGAACAGTGCGCCGTTCAGTAGACCAACACCCGCTTCGCGTCGGATGATACGGGCAGCATTATGAATATCGAGATTTTTCGTCGCGAGCGCGCGCACCGACACGGTCATGGTCTGTGAGCCGGCGTTGCCGCCCATACCGGCAACGATCGGCATTAGAACAGCCAGCGCAACAATCTGCTCAATGGTCGCGTCAAACAGGCCGATGACGGAAGCGGCCATGAATGCCGTGATCAAATTCACAGCCAACCAAGGAACGCGTGAGCGTGAGGTGACGGCGATGGAGTCGGACAGCTCCTCATCACCCACACCGCCAAGGCGCAGCAAATCCTCTTCCGCCTCTTCCTGCATGACGTCGACCACGTCATCGATGGTGAGAACACCGACCAGCCGGCCGTTATCGTCCACCACGGCAGCCGACAAAAGGTCATACTGCTCGAAAAGTTGCGCGGCCTCCTCCTGATCCATCTCCGCCGCAATGGGATGGTTCGTCTCGTGCATGATCGTTTCGATCTTCACTTGCCGCTTGGAGCGCAGCAATCGGTCGAGATCGAGCGCACCAACCAGTTTGAAGGTCGGGTCGATGACGAAAATCTGCGAGAATGATTCAGGCAACTCCTCTTCTTCGCGCATGTAATCGATGGTTTGGCCGACGGTCCAGAATGGTGGCACCGCCACGAACTCCGTTTGCATACGCCGACCGGCTGAACTTTCCGGATAATCCAGCGCCCGCAAAAGCAGCACGCGCTCGGTAAACGGCATCTGCGCAAGAATGTCTTCGCGATCTTCGCGATCCATGTCTTCGAGAATGTAGACGGCATCGTCCGAATCCATCTCACCGATACCGGCAGCGATCTGGTCGTTCGGCATCTGTTCCACGATGTCGAGGCGGATTGCTTCGTCCACCTCGGTCAGCGCGGTCATGTCGAAGTCGGAACCCAACAGGCGCACCATGGCGTGGCGCTGTTCCGGCATAATGGATTCGAGCAGGTCTCCGAGTTCGGATTCGTGTAGGCGGGCTACGTTTTCACGCAGAAACAGCACGTCGCGATCCGCAATGCTCGCACCCACCATCGCCAGAAAGTCAGACCGAATCGAACCATCTTCGGAGTAGATGTCAGCCATCACTTCCGGCCTTTTGGCATGGTCAGGCGCGCGATGATCGTCGTCGGCTTGTGTCAACTTGCGCCCCTTTTTCCGGCTGAGTGCCCTGCTTCGCGAAAGCGCAGGAGAATGGCTTTTAAAAACACAATGTCAACAACAGGATAGGAGAAAATAGGTTGCAATTTCCTATCCCCATCCTGCTCAGCTGCGAGGTTTTTCTTTAACCAGTCGTGAAACAGTCTCGCTGAATTGAACGCCCTGCTTAAGTTGCGAGCAAGTTACGAGTTGACATATGATAGTTATCCGGGAATCTGGAGCAAAATGCTGCAATAACAATCGCTCCGGGTGGCACCGGAGTCGAGCGGCAAGATAAGAATTATATCAGAAAGAGACCTTTCAATGGGCAAGATGGATTTTATCGGCAAGGCTTCCAGTGCGGCTGGCGGCTGGGGCGCACTCAAGAGTGTGGGTAAGCGCCTGTTGGAATCGGGCGCGCCGATTTCCGGTGCCAGAACCCTGCTTAAGGCAAATCAGCCGGATGGCTTCGATTGTCCCGGTTGCGCCTGGGGTGACCCCGAGCACGGCTCTTCCTTCGAGTTCTGCGAAAACGGAGTGAAGGCCGTTGCATGGGAAGCCACCGAAGCGCGCGTGCCGCCTGATTTTTTTGCGGGTCACACGGTTTCCGAGCTTCGCACATGGTCGGATTACAGCCTCGAAAAGCAGGGCCGCCTGACGGACCCGCTACGCTATGACCGCGCGACAGACAAATATTTGCCCGTGTCCTGGGACGATGCCTTTGCTGAAATCGGCAAGGTTCTGAATAGCCTCGACAGCCCTGATCGTGCCGAATTCTACACATCCGGCCGCGCGTCCAACGAAGCCGCCTTCATTTATCAGTTGATGGTCCGTCTCTACGGCACCAACAACTTTCCTGATTGCTCCAACATGTGCCATGAGGCAAGCGGCGTTGGTTTGAAGGCCTCCGTTGGCGTTGGCAAGGGTACAGTTCTTCTGGAAGATTTCGAGAAGGCGGACGCCATTTTCGTGATCGGCCAGAACCCCGGCACCAACCACCCGCGCATGCTGGGTGACTTGCGTCGTGCCGCCATTCGTGGCGCGCGCATCGCTGTTTTAAATCCAATTCGTGAAAAGGGTCTGGAGCGATTCACCGACCCGCAAGACAAGCTGGAAATGATCACCGGCGGCAACACGAAGATTGCTACCAACTATTACCAGCCTCGTCAGGGTGGTGACATGGCCGCCGTTCGCGGCATGAGCAAGGCTGTGTTTGCTGCAGATGATGCGGCCCGTGCCGCTGGCAAGCCTGCCATTATCGATTACGATTTTCTGGCCGAACACGCAGTGGAATTCGAGGCCTATCGTGCTGCCGTCGAGGCGACCAGCTGGGAATCTATTCTCGACCAGTCCGGCTTGACGCGCGACCAGATCGAAGAGGCCGCTGGCATCTACATGGCCTCGAACGCGGTGATCGCAACCTGGGCGATGGGCATCACACAGCACAAGCATTCGGTCATCACGATCCGCGAAATCACCAATTTCATGTTGCTGCGCGGCAATATCGGTCGCCCCGGTGCAGGCCTCTGCCCGGTCCGTGGCCATTCCAACGTTCAGGGTGACCGCACAGTCGGTATCGATGAGAAGGCGCCACCTGCCCTGCTCGACGCGTTGGAAAAAGAACTCGGTGTGCCAATGCCGCGCAATCGCGGCCACAACACGGTCGAAGCCATCACCGCCATGCTGGATGGAAAGGCGCAAGCCTTCATTGCACTGGGTGGCAACTTCCTGCGCGCCACGCCGGACAGCCCGCTGATCATTAAGGCGTTCGAGAAGCAGAAGCTGACGGTCAACATCGCCACCAAGTTGAATCACTCGCATCTGGTTCCCGGCGAAACATCCTTCATTCTGCCATGCCTTGGCCGCACCGAAATCGACCGCAACTCGCAGGGCAAATCGCAGATCGTGACCGTGGAAGATTCCATGAGCATGGTCCACGGCTCCGGCGGTATCAACGAACCCGCTTCGCCGGAACTGCGCTCGGAAGTCGCCATCATTGCCGGCATTGCGGCAGCGACGCTTGGCAATGAGCGCGTTCAATGGGCAAAGCTTGCTGACGATTACGATCTGATCCGGGATATGATCTCGCGGGTTCTTCCCGGCTTCCACGAGTTCAACGAGCGTGTGCGCGTGCCGCGCGGCTTTCATCTGCGAAACGCAGCTGCGGAACGCGAATGGAATACGGCGGCTAAAAAAGCCACCTTCTTCACCGGTGCCCTACCGGAAAAGACGGACCATCAGGAAGCGCTGTCCAAGAATGGTATCTTCGTTCTGCAGACATTCCGCAGTCACGACCAATACAACACCACCATCTACGGCATGGATGACCGTTATCGCGGCGTTTATGGCGAGCGTCAGGTCATTTTCATGAACCCCAAGGACATGGAAAAGCTGGGTGCGCATGCCAAGCAGCGCGTGGACGTGATCGGTGAATATGGCGATGGTATCGAGCGCATTGCCGAGAACTTCCGCCTCGTGCCGTACAATATTCCAGAGGGAAGCGTCGGCGGCTATTACCCGGAGCTGAACGTTCTGGTACCGCTGCACAGTTATGGCGAAGGCAGTTTCACGCCGACATCGAAATCCGTTCTGGTTTCGGTTCGCCTTCGCAAAGAGGCAGAGGCCGCCTGATGACTGAGGATCAATCCGCCGCGCGCTTTATGGCGGTGGCGGAGCAGATCAGCCTGACGGCTCCGGTTGCGCTGGACGCCACCGGGGCCGCGCTCGTTGCAGCCATTCATCTGGGGATCGGCACCGACAGCCGCACCCTTTCCAACAGGCTCGGCATTGCGCATGCTCTCGTGCTGCGGGAAATCAATGCTCTGTCCGGCAAGGTGCTGACCGTCGTCAAACGCGATACGCGCACGCAGCGAACATGGGTGGAACTCACCACTGAGGCGTCGTCTCTGGCGCTATCCGCCTCTGAACTCTTGCTGAAACACTCAGGTTCAGCCGAATAGAAGAGATGGAGCGTCATATGGCAATTCGTTCTCTCGTGCGCTATCCGCACCCTGCACTCGCGGCCAAGTGCGAGCCCGTGACGGATTTTGGACCTGAGCTCGCGCAGCTTGCCCGGGATTTGCTGGAGACGATGCGCGCAGCGCCGGGCGTCGGCATTACGGCGGCGCATATTGGCGTTCTCCAGCGTCTATTCGTTCTTGAACTGAAGCCGGGCGATGTGCGCACCTACGTCAATCCGGACATTTTGGAGACGTCGGCAGACACCATGCGGCAGATGGAAGGCAGCGTTTCCATGCCAGGCTCTACCGAGGAAGTTGAGCGCCCGTCGAGTGTAAAGCTTCGTTTCCAGGATGTCTCCGGGCAGTGGCACGAAGAACTGGCGGAAGGCTTTCACGCCATCTGCATTCAGCACGAGATCGATCAGTTGGACGGCATGTTCTGGCTGAAACGCCTGTCGAAACTGAAGCGCGATCGACTCATTCGCAAATGGGAAAAATCCCAGCGGTGATCAGCCGATTGTAAGATTGAACTGCGGTTCGCCACGCAACGTGTTGCTGACAGTGCAGATGTCTTCCGCCGTGTGAGCGATGGTTTGCTTCATCTCATCATCGAAATCACCTGAGATGACCAACCGCATATCGAAGCGGATGATCCGCCCCGGTTCGCCGTCTGACTTTTCACCGCTAACGTTCGCTTCGGCCTTCTCGAAACGATCAAGCACGCCTAACTGGCTTGCAGCAATACGAGCGCTCAGGACAAGGCAAGCGGCCAGCGACGAATAAAGCAAGTCAAGCGGATTGAAACCGGGCTCTGACGCAGCCGTAACCACGGAAAGCTCCCCGCCAGTTGGCGTCTCAATCTGCGGGTGGCCTTTCCGTCTCAGCGTTGCGGTGGCGCCGGTCTCGCGCTTTTTTACCCTGAAATCGCTCATTCAATGTCCTATTTTTTTATTTTCGAAAATTACATTTTGCACAATGGAACCAAATTACCCGCTTGCGCTTTTACTCACGGAACGGTGATCGACCGTTATAGATTTATAGAAAATAGGAGCTGGGACACATGGCTACAGGCGCACTCGTTAGTATTCTGATCACATTTCTGGTCATCGTACTCATTCTTTGGCTGATTAATCGCCTGCCGGTCGGCGGTAGCGCAAAGCAGATCGCCCAGGTGATCGTCATCATCATCGGTATTATCTCGCTGCTGAAGTATCTCGCAGTCTTTTGATCGATCCGACATAAATGTCTAAAAGCCCGGCCCGATTTTAAATCGAGGTCGGGTTTTTTTTTATGAGGACGACTGACTAAACCGGAAAATATCTGACATAGGCGAACTCATCACCGCTAGGTGACCAATTGGGGGAATTCATAGTCCCCTGCCCGCCGAACAATTCGAACAATGTTTCCACGTTGCCACCATCCGTATCCATCATGCGCACGCGCACATTCAGATCGCGCGGATGATCAAAGACATCGGCGTCATAGGAAATGAAGACCACCTTGTCACCCTTAGGTGACGGATGGGGAAACCAGTCTCCATATGGACTGTCTGTCACACGCTCGACAGCAGAGCCATCCACCTTCACCCGCCATATCTGCATACGCCCGGTGCGGCTGGAGTTGAAATAAATCCACTGCCCATCTGCCGAGTAATCTGGCCCGTCATTGCGTCCCTCGCCATGCGTCAGGCGCGTCTCCGTACCGCTTTCGATGTCCATGGAATAGATGTCGAATATCTGATCGCGAATACCGCAATAGGCAAAGCTTTTGCCATCCGGCGCCCAGCCGTGCCAGTAAGACGGCAGGTTATGCGTCATGAGCTTCGGCGTGCCGCCCGCGGATGGCAGCAAATAAATCGTGCTTTTACCGAACTCCACCTTGTCGGAAATCGCGTAAAGCAAGCCGTTCGGCGAAATTCCGTGGTCGTTGTTACACTGGCTTGCAAAACCGGTATCGACCTTCTCAATAGCTGTACCACCAGCCAGCGACAGGCGGTAGAGCAGCCCCTCGCTATTGAGCAAAAGATATCGCCCATCAGGCGACCAGTTCGGTGCCTCGAACAGCTCCGGCATCTGCCAGACCACCCGGTTTTGCCGCGTGCGAATGTTGAAGATTTCAACGGAACTGCGCATTATCCTTATGTATCCTGTATCGAATCGAAGACGTCTTTCAATGCAACACGTATAAGCTGATCGAGAAATAGTTGTCGTCCTGACGTAATTTTAGCTTCATCCACGTCCTCCTCAGTAAACTCTGGATCGACCGCCATATCGACATTCAAAATCCACCAGACATCAATCTTCCGCGCAATTTTGTTAATCTCAAATAACAGTTCGACATCAAGGGCGTCTTTGTTGTCATCTAGCAAAATTGCATAAAGCTCATGGGCAACTTCGTTGCGGTACTTTGAGAAACGATCAATAAGCTGCTCATCCTCAACTGAAATTGCACCGATTTCCAAGTGGAAATTACTGCAGGCCCGAAATACGCTTTTACCCTTTATAAGTTCTCCATATTTCGAGTTGGGCTTTCCAACTAGCTTGCCGTCAACCACTTCCCATTCAGAGGTGAAAAAGTCTTTTACCTTTCCCTCAATAAGCTCCTTCAAGTTTTCGTAGATGACAAGAAATAGCGCCGCCACGCGGAGATTAAGGGAGACGCCGTTATGATCTTCCTTCAAAAGGCTTTTTATTTTCTGGTACGGAAGATCATCTATCTCCACCTTCTACCTATCCCTGAAGCGGTTGGTGATCGGATAGCGACGGTCGCGACCAAAATTCTTCTTGGTGATCTTCACGCCCGGCGCGGATTGGCGGCGCTTGTATTCGGCGAGATAAAGCAGATGCTCGATACGATGGACGGTTGCTATATCGTGACCGCGCGCGACGATCTCCTCCACCGACATTTCCAGTTCCACGAGGCATTCGAGAATATCGTCTAGCGCCGGATAGGGCGGTAGCGAGTCCTGATCGGTCTGGTTGGGGCGCAGTTCTGCCGAGGGTGCTTTAGAGATGATGTTGGCCGGGATGACTTCGCCTGATGGACCAAGCGCCGTTGGCGGAACGTGGGCATTTCTCCAGGCGGAGATCGCATAGACCTGCATCTTGTAAAGGTCTTTGATTGGGTTGAAGCCACCATTCATGTCGCCGTACAGCGTGGCGTAACCCACCGACATTTCAGATTTGTTGCCTGTCGTGACCACCATGGAGCCGAACTTGTTCGAGATGGCCATGAGGATAGTACCGCGAGCGCGGCTTTGCAGGTTTTCTTCGGTGATGCCCTCTTCCGTTCCTTCGAACATTTCAGCCAGTGAAGACAGAAAACCATCCACTGGCTCAGCAATCGGGACGATGTCGTAACGGCAACCCAGCGCCTTGGCGCAATCCGCCGCGTCCTTGAACGACTCTTCCGACGTGTAGCGATAGGGCAGCATGATGCAGCGCACTCGCTCTTCGCCCAGTGCGTCCACAGCAATCGCGGCACATATCGCTGAGTCGATGCCACCGGACAGGCCCAGAACCACGCTCTTGAAGCCGTTCTTGTTCACGTAATCACGGAAGCCCAGCATGCAGGCGCGATAATCGGCTTCCTCGCCCTCGGGGATTTGCGAGAACGGTCCTTCGTCGCAATGCCAGCCCTTTTCGGTCCGCTTCCAGTCCGCGACGGCCAAGGTCGCTTCGAACTGGCTCATCTGGAAAGCCAGCGTCTTGTCCGCATTGAAAGCAAAGCTTGCACCATCGAAAACAAGCTCGTCCTGACCGCCCACCTGATTGGCAAAAACAAGCGGTAACCCGCTCTCGATCACCTGCCGCAGGGCGACCTGATGGCGCACATCTACCTTGCCGCGATAGTAAGGCGAGCCATTTGGCACTAGCAGAATTTCAGCGCCGCTTTCAGCCAACGTCTCACACACACCGAGGTCGTTCCAGATTTCTTCGCAGATCGGAATCCCGATTCGAACTCCCCTGAAATTGTAGGGGCCGGAAATCGAACCTTCGGAAAAGACACGCTTTTCATCGAACTCGCCATAGTTGGGCAAATCCACCTTGTCGCGCAGGGCAACGATACGGCCACCGTCCAATAGCGCAACGGAATTATGCCGCCCGGTTTCGCCCTGACGGGGAAATCCGATGATAATGCCCGGCCCGCCATCTGATGTCTCGGCGGCAAGCTCCTCCACTGCCTTCAGACATGATTGCAGAAATGCAGGCTTCAGAACCAGATCTTCCGGCGGATAGCCAGAGATGAACAGCTCGCTCAGCAGCAACAGATCGGCACCTTGCGAGGCAGCGTCGGCGCGGGCTTCCCGCGCAAGCGAAAGGTTGCCAGCGACATCGCCGACAGTGGGGTTGAACTGCCCTACGGCAATTCGCAATACATTGGGATCGGTGTGTATTTGGCTCATGACTCTCATTTACCGTGGCTAAGCAGGCCGTGCAACGCAAGCCTTTAAACTCGCTCAAAATAACCGCATCGGGAAGGCAACCGCCTTACGCAATGGTTATTCGGCTACCTTGTGAATTTTGCATAGTTCATATCGCATTCACGCCGCTTATGTGACAGTTACATGACATCCTCGTGACGCCCGATTCACGCGGCGGATTACAGACGACCGGAGTTTAATATAGTGCGGAATTCGGTGCCCAAAATAACGGCTGCCGGAAGGACGAAACGCGTCCTTTCACGCCCTTCGACATGGAACGTTATCAGAGTTCTGTCGGACGTGCGTCCCCTCATAAACCTCACGCTCGCGGCCCTGTTGCTGGTCGTCTGCGTGGAATGGATCGCGCGCGGCTCGCTGCAAGACGTAGGCACATTCCTGACCTCCACCACCCGGCCCGGACTGACGACACTCTTTGCCGTCATCCTCGTTCTGCTGGCGTTCGATGCGCTGCTCGGCCGGCACTACCAGTCTCTGCTTGTCGCGGGACCGCTTCTTCTGTTGCCAGCCGTCATGTCGCATCAGAAGCAACTCTATCTTTCGGACCCGCTCTACCCTTCCGATCTGCTGTTCGGTCGCCAGATCCTGCAGCTCTTGCCGACGATGCTGAAAGCGCAGCCGCTTATGGCCATCGCCATCGCGCTTGGTCTGATCATGGCTGCCGCGTTGGCTGTCATGCTGTGGCGCCTATGCCGGGACCACGCGCCGGTCATGGCGGCAAAACAGCGCGTGTTGCGGCTGATGCTGGCCATCCCGCTGCTGGCTGGCATTGGCTCTTTGATGGACTATTCGCAAAACTCCTGGCTGCGTGACCGCCTGAATATCATTCCGATGATGTGGGACCAGAAGGAAAATTATCGCCAGAACGGCTTTCTCATGGCTCTCGCCTTCAACATTCCCATGGCAAAGGTGTCGGCTCCCGCAGGTTACAGCGAAAATACGATTTTAGACATCGTCTCGGATGGCTCGGCTCATGCCGTCAACCACAGCACCTTTCCAGACGTCATCATGATCATGAGCGAATCGCTTTGGGACCCGACACGGCTGCCCAATGTATCACTTTCCAGAGACCCTATGCCGACAATCCGAAGCAGGCAGTCGGGTCACGTTTTCTCTCCGGAATTCGGCGGCATGACTGCCAATGTCGAATTCGAAGCGCTGACAGGTTTTTCCAACGCCTTCCTGCCCTATGGCAGCATCCCCTATCAACAATATGTACGGCAGCCCCTGCCGTCACTCGCCACCTTCTTCAGAAGCGAAGGCTATTCCGCCATTGCGATGCATCCGTTTCAGGACTGGTTCTGGAACCGTCGCGAGGTCTACAAATCCTTCGGCTTCGAAGAATTTCGATCGGAAGAAACGCTTCCGGTCATGGAAAAGCGCGGTACCTTTGCTTCAGACGAAGCATTGACGTCGGAGATCATGCAGACCGTGGATGCGGCGGAGAGCCCGCTTTTTCTGTTCACAGTCACTCTTCAGGGGCACGGGCCTTATGAACCGAACCGCTATATCAACAACACAATCTCGATCAACGGCTCGCTTTCGGAACAGGCAACGGAATCGCTTGCCACCTACGCCCAAGGCGTATCGGAAGCAGACGACAATTTTGCCCACCTGATCGATTGGGCGAAAAACCGCGAGCGCGATACCGTGATTGTCCTTTTCGGAGATCATCTGCCACCGCTGGGTCAAGTCTATGTCGAAAGCGGCCACATGGCCGACATGGTCGCGACCCGTCGTGCACCTTTGGACACCATGAAAAAAGAGCATGAGACACCGCTGGTCGTCTGGTCGTCAAAGACCGGCCTGCACAA
Organism: Agrobacterium bohemicum; assembly: GCF_001562555.1. NCBI lineage: Bacteria > Pseudomonadati > Pseudomonadota > Alphaproteobacteria > Hyphomicrobiales > Rhizobiaceae > Agrobacterium > Agrobacterium bohemicum. The sequence goes on along the minus strand of NZ_KQ961023.1, from coordinate 126,321 downwards.
CAGGATCGGCACGATCAGCCCGTCGCTGCTACCCTATCATGTTCTGAAAACCGCCGGCTTCAACGACCCATTCTACACCGGTGTCCTTGGCAAAGTGCAGTCATCCTATTCGGTTATCGACCGGCACATGCTGATGGAAAAGGACGGGTCGGCTGTGCCCGACTGGTCCACGGGCACGGTCGCCATTCCCTCTGCCATTAACGAATATCGCCAGCTTCAGTTCGACATGATGTTCGGACGGCAATTCGGAAAAGATCGTTTCTTCCCTGGATATGTCTGGGTTAATCCCGCTCAACCTTCCATCTGAAGAGGAATGACAGAACCATCGAATTTATTTGAATTCGGCGGTAGCCAGGATTACTCATCAGGAATATCGGACCCGTCGTCCATGGCGGTTTCGAGCCTGGCTGGAGACTGATAATGCCTGCTATCCCCGATTATATTGCCTCTCATTTCAAACGATCGTCCAAGGAAATCGGAGAGGTCGAGCGGCGCATTCTCGACGTCGCACATCAGCGAAAACTTATTTCGACGGATACCAACGTCGCATTTTCGAAAAACTCCACATTCGGCGAACGGCTTGCGGATGGCATAGCGCGCGTCGGCGGTTCCTGGGGCTTCATCATTAGCTTCATGGTGTTTCTGTTCATCTGGGCCATCATCAACACGGTAGTGATGACAACACAGGCTTTCGACCCCTACCCCTTCGTGTTTCTCAACCTCATTCTCTCCATGCTGGCGGCCATTCAGGCTCCCATCATCATGATGTCGCAAAATCGGCAAGGTACACGCGACCGTTTCGAAGCGGCCAAAGATTATGAGGTCAATCTCAAGTCGGAACTCGAGGTCTTGTCGCTGCACGAAAAGATCGACCAAAAAGTAATTGCCGAATTGGCGGCGCTGCGAGAAGAGATAGCCAAGCTGCACAACCGCCGTGAAAATGGCAGCGACTGGGCGTAACTTGCACGATGGCAACAGGTCTTTCGTAAACGATCGTCGTTTTGCGCCTTTTTCTACATTGGTTACGAATCCGTCAGATTCTTCCGCTACAGATTGACGCGGGCATTTGTTGCATTGCACTCTTGGTGCAGCGACTCGGAAGTTACTTCCGTATCAGAATGGCATCACGCTTTTCCGAGCAGCGACGCCTCCGCGCTGGAACCGTTCAGTCCGGAAATCGAATTTCTGTTCCGAGGTCTTTTTCATGAACCAATATGATCTTGTTGTTGTCGGTAGTGGTCCCGCTGGCAGACGTGCTGCCATTCAGGCTGCGAAGCTGGATAAAACGGTCCTGGTCATCGAAAAAGGCAGCCGTGTCGGCGGTGTCTCCGTTCATACCGGAACTATTCCGTCGAAGACGATGCGCGAAACGGCGCTCAATCTCTCCGGTTGGCGCGAACGCGGCTTTTATGGTCGTTCCTACCGCGTCAAGCAGGAAATCAGTGCGGAAGATTTGCGCCGCCGTCTGCTCATCACGCTGGATCATGAAGTCGAGGTTCTGGAACACCAGTTCGCGCGCAACCGCGTCACTCACATTCGCGGCAAGGCGGCATTCGTCACGCCTGATACGATGGAAATCACCAAGGACGATGGCGAGGTCATTCACGTCAAGGGCAAGAGCATTCTGCTGGCCGTTGGTACCCGCCCCTTCCGCCCCGATTACATGCCTTTCGATGGCAAGAAGGTTATCGACAGCGATGAACTGCTGGAGCTGCAAAAGCTGCCGCGTTCCATGGTCGTTATCGGCGCGGGTGTTATTGGCATCGAATATGCGACCATTTTCAGTGCGCTCGATACCGCCGTCACTATTATCGATCCCAAGCCGACAATGCTCGACTTCATTGATAAGGAAATCGTCGAAGACTTCATCTATCAGTTGCGTGATCGCAACATGAAACTGTTGCTGGGCCAGAAGGCCGAAAAGGTCGAGCATACGCCCGAAGGCAAAGTCATGCTCACGCTGGATAGCGGCCGCACCCTGACAACTGAAATGGTGCTGTTCGCCGCGGGCCGGATCGGCGCGACTGATACACTCAATCTCGCAGCAGCAGGCCTGACAGCAGACAATCGCGGCCGCCTTTCCGTTAACCCGGAAACCTTCGAGACATCGGTTCCGGGCATCTTTGCAGCTGGCGATGTCATCGGTTTTCCAAGCCTTGCCTCTACGTCCATGGAACAGGGCCGGATTGCTGCTCGCGTGGCCGTGGGTGCCATCGGCATGGAGCCGCAGAAATATTTTCCCTACGGCATCTACGCGGTGCCAGAAATCTCCACATGCGGCCTGACCGAAGAGGAAATGAAGGAACGCGGCATTGCCTATGAATGCGGCATAGCGCGCTTTCGCGAGACATCACGCGGCCATATTATGGGGCTGGACACCGGCCTGCTGAAGCTCATCTTTTCGCTGAAGACACGCAGGCTTCTGGGTGTGCATATCGTCGGTGAAGGTGCAACCGAACTCGTTCACATTGGACAGGCGGTTCTGAACCTCAAAGGCACGGTCGAGTATTTCGTGGAAAATACCTTCAATTACCCAACACTTGCCGAGGCCTACAAAATCGCCGGTCTCGATGCTTGGAACCGTATGGGCGACATCAAGAAGAACGAAACCGTTTGAGCAACCTTTGCAGCGCCCCTACCACCGGATATTGTAGCGGGCGCTGACGGAGGGCCGAAACCGGTCCTGGTACCCCTGGTCGAGATTGCCGGATACCGTAAGATTTTTACCTAGCTTCTGTTCCAAGCCGACCTTCGAGGTAAAATCATCGAACGTATCGCGGCTGGCACCCGTCAGCACAAAGGCGGTGCCGGTTGCTGAGCGGGTCAACCGCAGAGACTGAGACACATCAAGTCCACTCCACTGCTGCGCCGTGCCATCATAGCGAACCGTCACATTACGATTCGATTCGAAATCAAGTTCCGATGTTGCAATGCGTTTCTGCGAGGTCGTCATCGTCCAGGCGCTGGAACCCGTCAGAGCGTTCATCAACACACCGATATCACCAGCGACTTTCGCGCCGGGCAGGTTGGAGGACAATAACGTGACTGTCCCCCAGAATTTGACCGGCGTATCCAACAGCGCGCCACCATCCGAAGCATTCATACCCATTTCGAGGCCAGCCCGTATGGGCGTTTCGGTCGGAAGTTTCGCACCGATCCGCGCAGTATAGGATGTGTCGGAGTTCTTTGCAGGAGCCCAGATGAGGCCTTTTTCCTGCGCATGACCTAATCCTGATGACAAGCCAATGGCGACGGTGGCGACGAGAACGCCGTGTTTCGTTTTCAAAAACATGTCTCTTCCTCAAGCTTTCATAAAGCGCACCGTCCTTGGGAGACACGGAACACCTTGTTTGGCTATCGACGACACTCACATTCAGGAGCAATCGCTTTAAGTTTGCCGGTGACGCTGCAAGCGACGTGGTTCAGCCCACATCTGTCGTAGCATTCAGCTTCGCAGGCGCGTCTGTGATCATCGGGCATAACGACTGCAACCGCCGATGCCAGATGGAGAGTTGAAACTAGGGGCAAAATGCCGGGCCACGCACTCCGCGCGACGGATTTGGTTCAAGCGTCAAGCGCTACAAATCAGTGACCCGAGACTGCCAGATGAACGGTAGATGAACAAGAGCAAACGCAGCAAAAACGCGTTGTGCGCTGCAATGTGATCGAAACGTAACAGAGGTTAACAAACGTCACAAACGCAAAAGGCCGCAGCGAACGCCACGGCCTCTCGAAAATTTTATGAAAAAAAGCTTACTCGGCGTCGCCTTCAGCAGCCTTCTTCTTGGCAGGCGCCTTCTTCTTCGGAGCGGCTTCTTCGCCTTCCGCAGCTTCAGCCTTGGCTGCTGCCTTCTTCTTGGCAGGCTTCTTCTCAGCCTTTTCGCCTTCTTCGGCGTCTTCCGCCAGCAGCTCTTCCTTCGTAACGGTCTTATCCGTTACAGAGATTTCTTCGAGCAACTTGTCGATGACCTTCTCTTCGAAGATCGGAGCGCGGAGCGAAGCGGAAGCACCTGGTGTGTTGCGGAAGAAATCGAGGATCTCTTTCTGCTGGCCCGGGAACTGCTGAAGCTGTGCGAACAGAGCCCGCTGCATTTCTTCTTCAGTGACTTCAACGCCAGCCTTTTCGCCGATTTCGGAAAGAACCAGGCCGAGACGAACGCGACGTTCAGCCAGCTTGCGGTATTCTTCGCGAGCTTCTTCTTCTGTCGTGTCTTCGTCAGCGAAAGTCTTGCCGGACTGAGCAAGATCGGTGTTGATCTGACGCCAGATGTTTTCGAACTCTGCATCAACCAGACCTGCTGGTGTGTCGAACTGGTAAACTTCGTCCAGCTGATCGAGAATCTGACGCTTCACCTTCTGGCGAGTGACGTTGCTGTACTGGCTTTCGATCTGGCCGCGAACGACTTCCTTCAGCTTTTCAGCAGATTCGAGACCCAGCTTCGTGGCCAGATCATCGTTGATTTCAACAGCAGCTGCGGAAGCGACGTCCTTGACGGTGATGTCGAACACGGCTTCCTTACCAGCGAGGTTCGCCGCAGGATATTCGGTCGGGAACGTAACGGTAATGGCCTTTTCATCGCCAGCCTTGACGCCAACGAGCTGGTCTTCGAAGCCAGGAATAAAGCGGCCCGAGCCGATAACGAGCTCTGCATCTTCAGCAGCGCCGCCATCAAAGGCTTCGCCATCGACCTTGCCGAGGTAGTTCATGGTGACGCGGTCGCCTTCAGCGGCCTTGCCCTTCTTTGTTTCATAGGTACGAGCGCTCTCGGCGATCTTGAGGATCTGCTCGTTGATCTCTTCTTCGGTCACTTCCACGACTTCGCGGATAACCTTGATGCCTTCGTTGGACTTCAGCTCGATCGCTGGAATCACTTCGTAAGCGAGTGTGAATTCCAGATCGCTTTCGGCTGCCAGAATCTTTTCTGCTTCGTCCTGATCTTCCGTCATGGAAATCGAAGGCTGCGTCGCAGACTTCTCGCCGCGGCCGGAAATGATTTCAGAAGGCTTGTCGCGAACGAGTTCGTTCACAAGGTCGGCCATGATGGACTTGCCATACATCTTTTTAAGATGGGCCATTGGCACCTTGCCGGGGCGGAAACCGTTGATGCGAACTTTGTCCTTGGCGTCGGCAAGGCGCTCGTCGAGGCGAGACTTCATATCGGCGGCCGGGATAACGACCTTGATTTCGCGCTTCAGCCCTTCAGCGAGCGTTTCGATAACCTGCATTTTCATACCTTCACATCATGGCGGCGGTGCTCAGACAGCCGTTGGTTTATGTTCGAGCACAGCGCCGGAACCTAAATTCACCGGCCGTAACTATATAAACTGCATGCACAAGCATTTTGCTGGGCAAAAACTGCGCTTGAGCCAGAGAGGCGGCGAAGCAAAAGCATCACACATACCTCTCGGCGATTCATTTGGTGCGGGTAGAGGGACTCGAACCCCCACAACTCTCGTCGCCAGAACCTAAATCTGGTGCGTCTACCAATTCCGCCATACCCGCGCTCTTGAATCCTGCATAAACAACATCTGGCACACGAGGCCTTCCGGAGCGCGCGTCTCTATATCACCCGTTTTCCAGAGCGCAAAGGAAAAATGACGGTTTTACGATGCTATTTCGCACCATTCCGCCGCTCCACCACTCTCTATACATACTGCGCACGGACATTTCATGCGCTAGGACACGTCGCATAGGCACCCTCCCCTTGCCGACGGTTGGAGTCGGAGTATGAACAGACAGCGCGCCTGGCATCGAAGGTAATTAATTCCATCAATATCGCGGCTTCAATTCGTCAAACGACCAAAACAGAATTGCACAACGGTAATTTGCAGCCTTTGAGAGAAATAGCAGCAAGAGTTTCGATTAACTGCCGCTCAATTATGCAAACATTAACAAAATCGCCTAGGAATTAACGATCGCCATGCGTCGGGCGCATAGGTGGCATACTTCATTGTCTGTTTTTGTTCTCGTTAAACCGATTATATTGGGTGTCAGGAAATGAGTTGAGCGCTGATCCCAAGCGGCGCCACAGACAAAGAGGACACGATTATGAACATCACTCGCTCGCTGAACAACTGGCGCAAGTATCGTCAGACAGTTACTGAACTCGGCCGCATGAGCGACCGCGAACTGACTGACCTCGGCATCGGCCGTAGCGACATCCGTCGCGTTGCACGTACAGCAGTCGGCATCTAATTATACGAAATACCGCAGGCGGAACTTCCGCATTATCGGTTGCTATCCTTAAAAAAGGTCTCGAGCTTCGGCTCCGGGGCCTTTTTCTTTGTTTTATCGTGTTTTCGAGCTTTTTTTCCACGCTCGCTTTTGATTTTGCTGTTGCGCCTAAAAAATATACACAGAACGATAAAGGATGCAAAAATAGCCGACACATTGCACAAATGCATGGCAGTCGCCTAAAAACTGCACTCCACATTAGCACTCAGCATATGTATATACACATCAACAGCAGAACGCAGGCAACTGCCTTCGGCAAACAAGTTTAGAAATCAAGAAACAAAGATTGAGGAAATCATCATGAACCCTATCCGCATCGCAAAGAACTGGATCTCTTATCGCCGCACTCTGAACGAACTGGGCAGCCTTTCCAGCCAGACGCTCAGCGACATCGGCCTGACACGTTACGACATCCGCAACGTAGCTTCCCGTTCGTTCCGCTAATCAGCGTAACCAGTCACCTGCTGACCGACCTCCCACGGACGCGGGTTGACCGAGCGACAGGAAATAAAAACGGCGCCTTGTGCGCCGTTTTTTGATTCTGGGATTGAGAACCAGAACTGACATCATTGGGTGGTAACAGCGGATCGAGGATTCCGCGATCTCATACCCAAGACCTTTCCCTCTCCATTATTTACTTCATGCCACTTGATTCGCTTGACACGAGAAACCAAACAATAGAACATAAAGTGAACAAATGGAGTTGCAGCAATGCCAGCAGCAGATAAAACCATTGAAAAGGCTCTTAGCCTTGTCGCTCAATCCCGGAGCCTTCGCGAAAGGGCGCTCGAGCGTCGCCGCGAACTACAGAGACGAACGGAATATATGACCGCAAAGCCGGTTTATATTTTAAAGAAAAATGGCGGCAGGCAATTATCGCTTCGCCTGGACAGTTAGGGCGCCAGCACAAGGTTACGTGCAGGGTCTAAATGCACCCATAGACTAAAGCTGGCAGCAGCCACAAAAAATCCCGTACCACATGTCATTAGCACGGGATTTTTTCGAGCGTATAAACTTGCCTCATTGCATGCGTTCGAGTGCAGACTGTGGGGAAGCTGTTGCTGTTTCGGTGTTACCGAGCAAGCGACTGGTCTTTTTCAAAACCAGAACTGGCTTTTGTGCTCGCTCCGTCGGCATGGCGATACTGGCGGTCTTGAATTCTCGGTCCACCGGAATGGATGCGTTAATTTCTGGCTGTACAATAGAGTCAGCGAGGGCGGCCGATGCGGAGAGGCCAACCATTGCTGCGAGGATGAGAGCTGCCTTCATGTCATTCTCCCTTCGTTTCTATGTTTGAACATTGCTTTTACTTGGGAAACTTGAAATCCTCATGGAGGATCATTCCAAATGAAAAATCGGGCTAATTCTTTCTCATATCGAGTCTATTCTGAAGAGAGCGACGGAAAATCATTGCAACATACGTTCCTCTCAATGGTATGATGAGGGGCTTGTATGTAGAGGCGGCCGTGTTATTGGCGGCTTCTATGATACGGCGAGTATCGGAACTGTTTTGCGACTTCATGTCACGTCTCCTTCGCCGAATTAAACGGAAGAAGAGCGCTTTAGTTCCTCGCCTGCGGGCCAAAGGTTAAGATTTGCGACCGAAAGTTATTAACGCCCCATCACAAGCCCGTTACGAAGTCGAGGCGTCGGGGGCGGAACATCAAAAAGAATGCGTCAAATATCGAAAGTGCCTGTTGCCACGCGCACAGCGTGACCCCCGATTCGTGCCCGCGCGATCTCCTTTTCCTTCACATCCATATGCAGGTGAATGTGAGAGGGTCGGGCCATCTCGACGCCTTGTTCGATGAGGATAGGGTAATGTCCATCTGCCAGACTATCGAAGTGGTGAATAGCGCCAGAGAAAGCGGCAGCCGCAGCGCCGGTCGCCGGATCTTCCGATATGCCCATGCTTGGAGAAAACATGCGCGTATGAAACTTTGCGGCGTGATTGACGCCACCGCGGCAATATAAATAGGCCGAGGCCAGACGTCCTTCCACCAATGGCGCCAGTTTCAGCCATAGAGTGGGATCGAAATCGACTTCCTGCATCGCAGAGAGGTTTTGAACGGGTATCACCAAAAACGGCACGCCAGCCGTCCACAGCGACGGCGCGTGATTCTCAAAGCCGATCTGTGCCTCTGCCAACCCGATGGCATCGGCGATTTGAGCATGATTCAGAGGCAAAATCACGCGGGACGATTTTCTGGGTAGATCGAACTCGGCGAAACTCGCCTCACCCGGGCGAATGCGGATGGCGCAGCGTACCGGCCCAACCAGCTCCTCAAGCACTGAAACCATATCGACTTCGCCTTCGCCATGATTGCTTTCGGCAATCGCAATGGCAGCACCGACGGTGGGATGACCGGCAAAGGGCAGTTCAAAAGCGGGCGTGAAAATACGCAAGGACGCGGCATAGGCTGGATTATCGGACGTCTTGACGAAGACCGTCTCTGACAAATTCATTTCGCGAGCGATAGCCTGCATGGTTTCATCGTCAAGGCCATCTGCACCGAACATCACAGCCAGTGGATTGCCCGCCAGTTTCTGGCGCGTGAAAACATCGTAGATACTGTAACTTATCGCCACGCCTCACACCTTCCGTATCGATGTTCGTTGTCGCAAACTGCCCGACCTCACCGGCCTCCGCAACCCCGATTAATCACGCGTCGGCAAGAAGCTGTGGACTTTTCACTGGCCAGACATGCGTCTGTCGCCTGCTGATGCGCTTTGGCTTGAAAGAGCTTGTCCTGACAGGACTTCTTCATGTACCACAGACCGTCAACAGGGGTGACGGCATGTCGCGTTCAACTGATCATCTATGTTTCGTAGCGTCGACCACCGATGAAGCGCAAGATGCGCGAGACACTCTCATCAAGCAGTATGGCAATACCTCCTTCGAAGAGGCCGACGTGATCATCGTTCTGGGTGGTGACGGATTCATGCTGCAAGTGCTGAATGAAACGATGAATTCCGGCAAACGCATCTATGGCATGAATCGTGGCTCTGTCGGCTTTCTTATGAATGATTATCGTGTCGATGATCTGCCGGAGCGTGTAGCCAAGGCCACCGGAAATGAGTTTCATCCGCTTCGAATGACCGCCATCGATGCCAATGGCGAGGAATTTACTGCCCTTGCAATGAACGAAGTCAGCCTTTTTCGCCAGTCCCATCAGGCAGCCAAGTTGCGCGTCGATGTGGACGGCAAAACGCGGCTCGAAGAACTGATCTGCGATGGCATGATGGTTGCGACGCCAGCAGGCTCTACTGCCTATAATTTTTCGGCCCACGGTCCCATCCTGCCGCTCGAATCACCACTTCTGGCTCTGACACCGGTTAGCGCTTTTCGCCCTCGGCGCTGGCGTGGTGCGCTTCTTCCGAATAAGGTAACCGTCGATATCCATGTTCTCGAGAGCGAAAAACGCCCCGTCAACGCGGTGGCTGATCACATCGAGGTCAAGTCGGTGCAGATGGTGCGTATTGCGCAATCCAAGGACAGAACCGCAAAAATTCTGTCGGACCCGGATCGTTCGTGGTCGGACCGTGTGCTTGCCGAACAATTCACGAATTGACGAAGACAATGATGATCAAAACACTTGTTGCCACCACATTCCTCGCAGCCAGCATCTTCTGCGCCCCAGCCCAGGCGCAGACATCAGATATCGACGCCCTGCCCGCTTCGGTAATTTTCGTTGCAAGCAGCGGCATGTGGGAACAGACTGCCAAGATGCAGGATGGCGCAACCGTCCCGCAGACCAACGGCGGCGAGCCGACACGCGGATATTACAAGGTTGTTGCCGTGCGTCAGGGCGACGGTACGGCCAGAATTTACCTCCAGCAGCTTGCCTATACCGCAGACGGCCCGAGCCTCGTGGAGACTGTGGAACTCGAAGAATTTACGCAGATGAAGGTTTACGTGACGGACATCAGGCCCGAAAGCTCATCTGGCGCGTCCAATGTTCCCGGCCTTTTCGTTACTGTCCACCTGAAAACCGATCCCACCCAGACAGAAGCGGACGCATGGACGGTTCTGATCGATGAGCTCGGTGATATGAAGATCGAAAGAGCTTCCAACTAGATTTCCAGTTCGTCTGGACCCGCAAGCACCGCGCCAAAATGGTGTTGCCACAAGCGCGCGCCCAGAGCGCCGGAACGGTCGAGGCTGGAGCCGATGGTGAGCCACGGAACGAGCGTCGGCTGCAATCCGGCATCAAAGAATGAAAAGCCGGCAGCCAGAACGCAGGTATCTGCCTGGATGCCGCAGACCAGAACGCGGTCGAGGTCAAGTGAGCACAGGTAATCTATGGCCGCCTTCGGTGGTGCATAACCATGCTTGATGAAAATGCGGTCGGCAGGAACGAGAGACTCATCGGCTTTGCCCGGCTTCCAGCCCAACTGACGCTCGAATGGCGTTACGCTTTCGTCGTGACGTTCAACACTCGCGATCGATGGCAGTGATTTGGCCAATTCGGTAATATCGTCAACGAGTTTGGCGGGCGGGCTGAAACTCGGTTGAACATCGACGATATAAAGCACCTGCTTCACTGCTCACCTCCAAAACAAAAAACCTCCCGCAAAACATATTGGGAGAGGCCAATCTTTTATCGACAAGTCCCGGAGGATCAGTCGATATCGGCAACCTCGACATCCGCACCACCGCTGATGCGGTGGGCAAGAGCTGCTTCCATGAATTCGTTCAACTCGCCATCGAGCACATTGCCCGGAGCCGTGCTTTCAACGCCTGTGCGCAAATCCTTGACCAACTGGTAAGGCTGTAGCACGTAGGAGCGGATTTGGTGACCCCAGCCGATATCGGACTTGGAGGCTGCCTGCGCGTTGGCAGCGGCTTCCCGCTTCATCAGTTCAGCCTCATAAAGGCGCGAGCGCAACATTTCCCAGGCTTTGGCGCGGTTCTTGTGCTGCGAGCGCTCCTGCTGGCAGGCAACCGCGATGCCGCTTGGAATATGCGTGATACGCACAGCGGAGTCGGTGGTGTTGACGTGCTGCCCACCGGCACCAGACGAGCGGTATGTATCGATGCGGCAATCGCTTTCGTTGATGTCGATCTGGATCGAGTCATCAACCACCGGATAGACCCAGATGGATGAGAACGACGTATGACGACGCGCATTGCTGTCGTAAGGCGAGATGCGAACGAGGCGATGAACACCCGATTCCGTTTTCATCCAGCCGAAAGCATTGTGGCCCTTGACCAGAATGGTCGCGGATTTGATTCCCGCTTCTTCGCCGTCATGAATTTCAAGGATTTCGACCTTGTAGCCTTGGCGTTCCGCCCAGCGCGTATACATGCGCAGCAGCATGTTGGCCCAGTCCTGGCTTTCCGTACCGCCAGCGCCGGAATGGACCTCGACATAGGTGTCGTTACTATCGGCTTCGCCAGACAGCATCGCCTCCACCTGACGGCGGTTGGCTTCGCTGCGAAGCGACTTCAGCGCGTCTTCGGCTTCCTTGACGATGTCGGCATCGCCTTCGGCCTCACCCATTTCGATCAACTCGATGTTGTCGTTGACCTGCTGTTCCAGAAGTTTCACGCCATTGATGGATTCATCAAGTTGCTGGCGCTCACGCATCAGCTTCTGTGCTTCGGTGGCGTCATTCCAGAGGTTGGGATCCTCGGCCTTGTTGTTCAACCAGTCCAGTCGTCTTATCGCCTGGTCCCAGTCAAAGATGCCTCCTCAGCAGGCTTATGGCCTGCTTGATTTCGTCGACGACGTTCACGATCTCATTGCGCATTTCGCAGATACTTCGCTTTCATTGATAAACTGGGTGGCTGAATAAATGCGAGGGGCGCGGATGTAAAGACCGCGCCCCTCGCCTTTCCATCAATTGAGATCAATAGAGGCCGCCGCCACCGCCGGTAATGGCCTGCTGCGCCTGTGGTGAGGCACGCAGAATATCTTCCTGCGACATCGAGCCATCCATCCCGATGACCGAGAAGCTGCTGGCAGGACCGGTACCTGGCTTGAAGGCTTCCATGATAGTGTCAGGTTCACCTTCATTGGCAGCCATACCGGTCTTGCGGTTGACAGCCACGAACTGCATTCCATCGGGAACGATGAACTTGCTCTGCGGCAGATGCTTGGCAGCTTGAGCGATGAACTCACCGAAAATCGGTGCCGCAAGCGAACCGCCGGTGCCGCCACGTCCCAGTGGTGCCGGGCTGTCGAATCCGATGTAGAGACCAGCAACCAGATCAGGCGTATAGCCTACGAACCATGCGTCTTTTTCATCGTTGGTCGTGCCGGTCTTGCCCGCTACGGGAAGATTGACCTTGATCTTGCCTGCTGCCGTACCGCGCTGCACGACGCCCTCAAGCATGGACGTCGTCTGATAAGCCGTCATCGGATCAAGAACCTGCTCGCGATTGTCAACAATGGTCGGCTCATCCTGATTCTGCCAACTTGGTGCATTGCAGCTTTCGCAGCCACGTTCCTCATGACGGAATATGGTCTTGCCGTAACGGTCCTGAATGCGGTCGATCACGGTCGGATTGATCTGCTTGCCACCATTCGCGATAACGGAATAGGCAGAGACCATCCGCATCACGGTCGTCTCACCTGAACCGAGCGACATGGCCAGAAGCGGCGGCATTTTGTCGTAAATGCCGAACCGCTCGGCATACTCAGCCACCAGATTCATACCCATGTCCTGCGCAAGCCGCACGGTCATCAAGTTACGTGATTTTTCGATACCGAGACGCAGCGTCGAGGGACCGGCTACTTCACCGCCATAGTTCTTCGGACTCCAGACCTGCCCGCCAGAAACAACTTCCAGCGGCGCATCCATGACAACGGATGCAGGGGTGTAACCATTGTCCAAAGCCGCAGCATAGATGAACGGCTTGAAGGAAGAACCCGGCTGACGCATGGCCTGCGTTGCGCGGTTGAACTCGGACTGACCGTAGGAGAAACCGCCGACCATAGCGAGAACACGACCGGTATGCGGGTCCATCACCACCATACCGCCCTGCACCTTGGGAGGCTGACGAAGGCGGTAATCATCGCCCTTGTCCGAAAGAGGCTCGACATAGACGACATCGCCGGCTTTCAGGACGGTCGCGGGTGACTTTGCTGTCGCACGCTGGCCCTTGGCATCACGGTAGGCCCATTTCATGTTTTCAGGCTTGATACGGCCACGGCTACGCAGATCAGGATTTTCCGCATCACCATCCGGACGAAGCCCGATATCGACGCCATCAGCTGTGGCTGACAAGACGACGGCCATCTTCCATTCAGGCACATCGCGAAGCGGTCTCAGCTTCAAAAGTGCGGCAACCCAGTCGCCGGATGCATCGATCTGATCGACCGGGCCATGAAAACCACGACGCTCGTCATAGTCCAACAAGCCGTCCTGAAGGGCCTTGCGGGCTTCCATCTGGATATCGGGGTCGAACGAGGTGCGAACGGAAAGACCGCCTTCCAGCAAAGCCTTTTCGCCGTATTTCTCAACGATCTGACGGCGCGCTTCCTCTGAGAAATAATCGGATGCCGCAAGACGTGCTCCGCCGGTGCGGATGTTCACCCCCAGTGGCTGGGCTTTTGCGTCGGTGGCATCAGCGGCGGTAATGTAGCCATTTTCCGCCATGCGATCGATGACCCAGTTACGACGCTCGATGGCTGCCTTTTCACGGCGCAGCGGATGATAGTTCGCCGGACCCTTGGGAAGCGCGGCCAGATAGGCCGTCTCGGCAATCGTCAATTCGGTCACGGATTTGTTGAAATAGGTCAGCGCAGCGCTGGCTATACCATAGGAATTCAGACCGAAGAAAATCTCGTTGAGATAAAGCTCAAGGATTTTGTCCTTGCTGTAGGCCTGCTCGATGCGGAAGGACAGCACGGCTTCCTTGGCCTTGCGTTCCATCGTCTGCTCATTCGTCAACAGGAAGTTCTTGGCAACCTGCTGCGTAATGGTCGAGCCACCCTGCGTTGGACCACCCGTTGCAAAAGCAACTGCAGCGCGGGCAAAGCCGGTAACATCAATGCCGGGATGCTGATAGAAATTCTTGTCTTCCGCTGAAAGAAACGCTGCTTTGACCCGGTCGGGGACAGCCTGGATCGGCAGGAACAAACGCCGCTGCTTGGCGTACTCCGCCATCAGCGCGCCGTTACCAGCATGAACGCGCGTCGTCACCGGCGGCTCGTAACTCGCCAGGACGGCGTAATCGGGGAGATCCTTCGTTATCGTCATCAAATAAATGGCGACACCACCTGCTGCCACAAGGAACAGCATGCTGGCCAAGCCAAAGAAATATCCAATAAGTCTGATCATATTTAGCTACCGATACTTCGAATCGCAAAAGGTTGCGCCCGTCGTTATGAGCACATTCTCGCATATAGAGTGCCGTTTTGCACACCGCTTCAACGATGACAAGCTGCCAATAGAAGCATTCTCCGATATGTTATCGCGAACCACCTCTTCTGCTCAATGAAAAGAAGCAGCCCTGACCATCGAATCTCACCCTCGAGTAACGTGGGGAATGTGCGTAAAATAGGGCTTCGACCCAATTTATAACGGCTTGGGGTGCGCGGCAAACCGTTTTTAGGGCGACGGACGCATAGATGCCACAGCGGTTAGCTTTGCTTGGGAAGGCCCCTCAGCCGCCATTCGCCAGCGCTTGGGCACGATAGCGCGTAACGGCAGTCGCCAGCGTGTCGGCGACCTTTGCGCGCCACGCCTCGTCCAGCAACAACTTTTCGTCATCCGGGTTGGAGAGGAATCCAAGTTCCAGCAGAACGGACGGCACGTCATGGGCGCGCAACACCTGAAAGCCCGCGTAACGATGCGGGTTGTTGATGAGCCCTACTTGCCCCTCAAAGGATTTAACGATGTTTTCTGCCAAGGTTACGGAAAATGCCTGCGTTTCACGCCGCGTCAGATCGAGAAGAATGTCCGCAACCTCTGGCTGCTCACTCTGAACAGTCACGCCCGCAATCTGATCCGAAAGGTTTTCGCGTTCGGCAAGGTCTTGCGCCATCCGGTCAGAAGCGCGATCTGATATAGTATAGACGGTCGCCCCGCGAATGCCCTTTTGTTTCAGGGTGTCGGCGTGGACGGAGATGAAGAGATTGGCATTTTGCTGACGGGCTAGGATCACGCGCTCTGAAAGAGCCAGAAACGTGTCGTCGTCCCGCGTCAAAAACGCCTTGATACCGGGCAGCTTGTTGAGGCGATCAGCCAGTTGCTTGGCGAATGTCAGAGTAATGACTTTTTCGTCCGTTCCGGAAACGGCACCCTTGGCACCAGCATCGATGCCGCCATGGCCTGCATCAACCGCGATGACGAAATCCGACTGGCGCGATGTTTTCGGCGCGATATCGGCGGTCACCGAAGCGGTCGTCGCGGGCGCAAGAGCGTGCCAGCTCTGATTCTTCAACAGTTCTGCGAATTTCTGCTTCGTCGCCATTTCCGTATCCAGCACGAAACGGAAAATCTTGCCACCATCATCAGACTTGGTTTCGGCGATCACCACATGCGCAGGTTTCTTGGCTGTCAGCACGAGCCGCGCACTGCCCTCACCCATGCTGCCGAAGCGGATATCGCTAAACAGGCCGGTCGGGGCGAGATCGCTGGTCGGAAAAGAAAAGCCGACGGCTGGGAAGTCTACGACGATCCGCGTGGGCGAATCGAGATAATGAACCTCGAATTCCGGCTCCCGGTTGAACTCCATGACGATGCGGGTGCGCGCTTCATCACCAATGATACGCGCCTCGTTCGCAACCAGCGACGGTGCCTGTTCGCTTGCATGCGCCATTTCAAGGCCCGACAGCACACCCAGCAACGCCAAGGCGAAAACCCGACTGATTCGTGCAATCGAAATCCGTATTTGTGACACGTTGATGCCGTCGATCGATGTTTTGATGGTCGCCAAAGTCATTTCCGTATTTGTCGTCTTTTAACAGAGGAAGCCGTCGGTTTCAGCCAAATCCCGTTATTTACCACCGTCAGAATGGCCTGATTTGCGCTGTGGCGCAACAATCGCAGCCCTTGGTGAAGCAATTCTTAATTGTGAAATTCCACCAATGATATGGCATATTTAGCCACCCTATTGCTATTATGACGGATAAAACATACAACGTGAATGAGGGTTAAAAGTGTTGACGGGATAGACGCCCGCCGGCTGCCAATCGACAAAGACGCTGGCGCTGTAATTTCGGGCAATCATCTGCCGTCGCTGCATTTTTCTCCTGAAACTGAATCAATTCCGGCCGTGGCTGGAACAATACCCGGTGGCATGCCACCGCACGCTCGAAGAGAGCATTTTCATCGGATCCTTCGGGATCTATTTATTAAAGTCGTTCTCGCTTGGCCAATGATGTCGTTGCAGCAGCTTTCAAATCAACCGGATACCAGGAGCAGGCATCATGCTTTGCCAGTTGTCCGGATGCTGCCAGTTAACCGACGCCGGGCAAGAAACTTCATTTCCGGCACACCCTTGAAAATAGATGAAAGGCCTGTCCTCGCGACGGGCCTGCTCTCGTATATGACAAGGCTGCGCCGAGGAGCACAGCTTACATGGCAGACAAAATGCTTATCGACGCGTCCCATGAAGAGGAGACGCGCGTTGTTGTAGTTCGTGGAAATCGAATTGAAGAATTCGATTTCGAGTCGGAACACAAGAAGCAAATCCGAGGCAATATCTATCTTGCCAAGGTGACACGCGTAGAGCCTTCCCTTCAGGCAGCATTCGTCGATTACGGCGGCAATCGCCACGGATTTCTCGCTTTCGCAGAAATTCACCCGGATTATTACCAGATCCCTCTGGCCGATAGGCAGGCACTGCTGAGAGCAGAAGCCGAAGATCACCGTCGTAACGACGACTTCGAGTCCGCCAACGATGCGCCTAATGAGCCATCTTCTGCGTCTTCGCTTGCCGTTGATCTTTCCCAAGCCGATCAGCCTGATATCGGTATCGTTGCGGCAACCACCGTTGAAGAAGCCGAAACCACTGAAGTTGCGGCAGAACCTGCTGAAACCGAAGTCGAGGCCGTAGCCGATGAAACGCCTGCAGAAGACGAAAAGCCGAAGAAGCGCGTTCGTCGTCCTCGTACAAAGAAAAAGGCCGAAGCGGATGACGTTTCTGCCGAAGCAGCCCCTTCGGACGAAAGCTCAGAAGACGATGGCAGCAAGGGCGGCGAAATGGCTGCCATGGTCGATACCGATACGATTTCGGAAGAAGTCGAAGGCCTTGGCCGTCGCGACAATGATGATGACGACGATGATGACGATCATCACGAAAAGGAAGTCATTGAATCCGTTGGCGCAGAAGACGCGATGGAAGAAGTTCCAGATCGTATTTCCCGCAAGCCACGCAAACAATACCGCATTCAGGAAGTCATCAAGCGCCGCCAGATCCTTCTGGTTCAGGTTGCCAAGGAAGAACGCGGCAACAAGGGTGCAGCGCTGACGACATATCTGTCGCTCGCCGGTCGTTATTCCGTTTTGATGCCGAACACGGCGCGTGGCGGTGGTATTTCCCGCAAGATCACTCAGCCGACGGACCGCAAGCGTCTGAAGGAAATCGCGCGCGATCTGGAAGTGCCACAGGGCATGGGCGTTATCCTTCGCACAGCCGGTGCCAACCGCACCCGCGTCGAAATCAAGCGCGACTTCGAATATCTGATGCGTCTGTGGGAAAATGTCCGCACGCTGACGCTCAACTCAACCGCTCCTTGCCTCGTGTATGAAGAAGGGTCGCTCATCAAGCGTTCGATCCGCGATCTCTATAACAAGGACATCAGCGAAATCATCGTGTCTGGCGAAGAAGGCTATCGTGAAGCGAAAGACTTCATGAAGATGCTGATGCCGAGCCACGCCAAGGTCGTCCAGCCTTACCGCGATATTCACCCGATCTTCTCGCGTTCGGGCATCGAAGCGCAGCTCGACCGTATGTTGCAGCCGCAGGTGACGTTGAAGTCCGGTGGTTATCTGATCATCAATCAGACGGAAGCGCTGGTTGCCATCGACGTGAACTCCGGTCGTTCGACCCGCGAACATTCCATCGAAGAAACCGCCGTTCAGACGAACCTTGAAGCCGCTGAAGAAGTGGCGCGCCAGCTGCGTCTTCGCGACCTTGCCGGTCTCGTGGTCGTCGACTTCATCGACATGGAAGAAAAACGCAACAACCGTTCCGTCGAAAAGAAGCTCAAGGATTGCCTGAAGAACGACCGCGCCCGCATTCAGGTCGGCCGCATCTCGCATTTCGGCCTGCTGGAAATGTCGCGCCAGCGTATTCGCGCTTCGGTTCTGGAATCCACGACCCAGGTCTGCTCGCATTGCGGCGGCACGGGCCATGTCCGCTCCGAATCCTCCATTGCTCTGCATGTCCTGCGCGGCGTCGAGGAATACCTGTTGCGCAACACCACGCACAACATCACGGTCCGCTGCACGCCGGATACCGCGCTCTATCTGCTCAACCACAAGCGCGCGACGATTGTCGATTATGAAGTTCGCTTCGGCGTGGCCATCATCATCGCGGCCGATGAGAGCGTTGGTGCGCAGCACTTCGCAATCGATCGCGGTGAAGCCGTCGAAAATCCGGTGAAGATCGAAAGCCTCATCCAGATGCTTCCTGACTTCGAGGAAGAGGAAGACGACATCATCATCGAAGCCGATGAGGATGAAGACGAGGATGAAGTCGTCGTGAAGGCGGAGAAGACCGAAGCACGTCCCGCGCAGGCCGATACGGGTGAAGACGGCAAGCGCAAGCGCAAGCGTCGTCGTCGTCGTCGGGGTAAGAATGGCGGCCAGAACGGCGCCGAGGCCAATGGTGATGCGGAAGACGACACGTCGTCTGACGATCAGGATGACGACGCAGACGCAGATTCCGATGAAGAGGCGTCCGCCTCGACACCGGAAACAGGCGACAGCGCGACATCTGACGATGGCAAGCGGAAGCGCCGCCGCCGTGGTAAACGGGGTGGACGCCGCAATCGCGACGAAAACGGCAACCTCATCGATGAGGATGGCTCTGAGCCTGAAATATCCGAGGGCGTTGAAGACGGTGCTGCTGCCGCTGCGATAGAGGGCGTCGAAGAGCCCACAGTCGTAGAAGCAGTCAAGGCCGAAGCAGCAACTCCAACCGTGGAAGAAACGGAAAAGCCGAAGAAGCCACGCCGGACCCGCAAGGCCAAGGAAACCGCAACTAAGGAGCCTGTAGAAGCTGCTGCTGCTGCTGCTCCGACCCAGGCTCCCGCTCCTATCCCCGTCGAAACGGTGGAACCCATTGTCGTTGAAGTGACCGTCGCAGACGTTGCGGTCGAAGAAGCTGGCGAAGCCTCTGCTGATCTCGGAAACGAGATTGCGGAAAGCACCAAGCCTGCCCGTGCCAACCGTGGTGACAACGTGTCCTCCTCGGAGCCAGTCGTCACCTCGCCATCAGGCGAAGGCGCCGAAGGCGGCGATCAGTCCAAGCCACGCAAGGGCGGCTGGTGGCAAAGACGCGGCTTTTTCTAAGAAGCAGCCGTCGAAACCGACGTGACCAATCAGAGAGGCTCCGTTTTGCGGGGCCTCTTTCGTTTTCAGAGGAACCTACCCGCAGCGCCCGTGATAAAGCGGGGTTAGGCGACATAGACAGAAGATATTGTTGTCAGTTGCCGCCGATGGTATCGATAAGGTCATGAGAACAAACAAGCCGATGACCGAATCGGATTATAAGTCGCTGCTCCTGAAAATCCTGCGAGCGCACGCACCGTCCGCGTTGGAAAACTTACGGCACTTAAAACAAAATCTCCCCGGGAAGACACACATGCTAATGATCGGCATACATCCCGGTCAGTCCGAAGAAGGTTTCTTTGACATTGTGGTTCACTTGGACGGGCCGGATCTCTACGTCCTCAACAAAGCTGTCGCGCCATACCGCACATTATTCGAAGTTCAGTGCATTGATGGTCGTATGCAGCCCGATGTCCCTATGTACGGTGCAGAAGAAGTGTGCTTTTCCGTCAATGATGCCATTGTCGACGTCAGCATAGAGTGGATTGAACAGTTCTGGTGTGAATTTGGCGGTGTCGGTCTACCAGCACAGGTCTTTGGAGAAGAAGGCTACGGCGCGTGGCCAAATGCTATTTATAGTGCAGAGAACACGCAGTACGCATAAAGCCGTATCGTTTCCGATACGGCTTTCAAATATGATACATGATCTGAAAGAAGGCAGACAGCCCGCTCAGCGAACCGTCACTCGTCGCGATATACCTTTTCACGGCGCTCGTGGCGTTCCTGGGCTTCGATGGACAGGGTTGCTATGGGACGCGCGTCCAGTCTCTTGATGCCGATTGGCTCGCCGGTTTCTTCGCAATAGCCATATGTACCTTCGTCGATCCGTTGGAGCGCTGCATCGATTTTCGAAATCAGCTTTCTCTGGCGGTCACGGGCGCGAAGCTCGATTGCGCGGTCCGTCTCGGATGATGCCCTGTCAGCCAGGTCCGGATGGTTGGCGCTTTCTTCTGCGAGATGACCCAGCGTCTCGCGCGCTTCTCTCAGAATGTCGTTCCTCCAGCCGACCAGCTTCGCCCGAAAATAGGCTTTCTGGTTGGCGTTCATGAACTCATCGCTTTCCGAGAGCACATAATTGCTAAGATCGATCTTCTCACTCACGCGATTCTCCTCGAAGAACATCTCACATGGCGCGGGTATACTCCAATGCGACACAGCCATTCAAGTGCGCAGAACGGTTTTCAGGCATTTTTAAATCTGTCACAAAATTCAGCTAAACGGTTATTTTTTAAGCTTTATTCGCGAAACACGAATTATTTCTTCAATCACGTTATGAGAACTTGATTATATAGGCCTCCACTTGCAGTGACTTCATCTGTTCCTGTAAAGCTTGCCAACGATGTTCACACCTGCATGGGATGTCCCGGAAATGCCAGTGCTTCAACCGCCACCGTTCCGGGTCTATCTGATGCGACACGCGCATGCTGCGTGGCCTGTTGCCGGTGAGCGGGACTTCGACAGGCGCCTGGATGACGTGGGCTATGCGGAGGTCGAAATCGTCGGTGCGCGCGCAGCGGAAAAGGGCTACCTCCCCGATGTCGTATTGAGCTCGACAGCGACGCGTTGTGGCGAAACTGCTAAGTCCGTGCGGCGCGCATTCAACGACGCCTTCGACATCAGCTATGTCGACGAGATGTACAACGCCCAGCCGGAAACCTATCTCGCATTGATAGTCGCTCAAGCGCCAAGCCGTTCCGTGATGCTGATTGGGCATAACCCGACGCTGGATGCCGTTGCGGAAGCGTTTCTAGGCCAGCGGAAAATGGAAAGCCTGTTGCCATCTGGCTTTCCCACCGCGGGCCTTGCCGTGCTCGACGCAAAGCTTGGGGGTGATAGCAGGGTGACGGAATGGCAAATGCTCGAATTCCTCGCCCCATAAAGCGAGAGTTTGCCATATAAAAACTTTCCATGGCCCGCTTCTTTTTTAAGCAGCCGCCAGCCCTATATATTTTCATGAACCGAAATATTTTGTGGGAAACATTCATTGGCGCCATCCCTTACATCCGTCACCGATAGCGCATTGATTGCCATAGACAATCTCACGGATCGCGCGAGCGCCCTGACCAACCCGACCTTGAGACTGGGCGTGACGGGGCTTTCGCGGGCGGGGAAGACAGTTTTCATCTCCTCGCTGGTCCACAATCTACTAAATGGCGGCCGCCTTCCATTGTTTGAGGCGCTTCGCTCTGGCCGAGTTTCCAACGTGCGGCTGGAGCCACAGCCGGATGACGCCATTCCACGTTTTCAGTATGAGGATCATATTCAGGCGCTGGTGCGCGACCGCATCTGGCCCGATTCGACCCGCGCCATTTCCGAATTGCGCATCACGCTGGATTACCAGAGCGCCAGCGGTTGGGGTCGATGGTTCTCGTCAGGCCGTCTTGCCATCGATATCGTCGATTATCCCGGAGAGTGGCTGCTGGACCTGCCGCTCCTGACTCAGGATTATAAGACCTTCAGCGACAATACCCTTTCCCTCGCCACCCAGGGCGTTCGTGCAGAGCTTGCGCGTGAATGGCTGGAAATCGCCACCTCGGTGAATATTGACGGCCCAGCCGATGAGATGACCGCGCGACGTCTGGCGGAAAGTTTCGCCACTTACCTTCGCGCCTGCAAATCGGATGAGCGCTCGCTTTCTACCCTGCCACCCGGGCGCTTCCTGATGCCGGGTGATCTGGAGGGCTCTCCTGCCCTTACCTTCTCGCCTCTTCCAGGCTTGAGCGATGCGAGAGCACCGAAGGGTTCGCTCAGAGCGATGATGGAGCGGCGTTATGAAGCCTACAAGTCCATCGTTGTGAAGCCGTTTTTTCGTGAGCATTTCGCTCGCCTCGACAGACAGATCGTGCTGATCGATGCGCTGCAGGCCGTCAATCGCGGCCCGGAGGCAGTGCAGGACCTTGAACGTGCTCTGGGTGATGTTCTTGCTTGCTTCCGCCCCGGCAAGAACAGCCTGTTGTCGTCTCTGGTGCGCCGGCGCATCGACAAGGTGCTGGTCGCGGCAACAAAAGCGGACCATCTTCACCACGAAAGCCATGACCGCCTCGAAAACCTCACGAGACGCCTCGTGGACCGCGCGATAACCACCATCGGCATGAGCGGTGCAGGCATCGAGGTTATGGCGCTCGCCTCCGTGCGCGCCACCAAAGAGGCCAGCGTGCGTCAGGACGGCCACTCGCTTCCCGTCATCGTCGGAACGCCGATTGCAGGCGAGAAGATCAATGGCGAAATCTTCGACGGCAATCGCACGACGGCCATTTTCCCGGGCGATCTGCCGGAAGACCCGGAACCGCTGTTTCGGGCACTGGATGCAGAGGGCGATAAGGCCGATCTGCCGGATGTGAACGTCTTGCGTTTTCGCCCGCCCAAGCTGGAGGAAACCAGTGGTGGCATAAAGCTGTCCGTTCCGCACATCCGGCTGGACCGCGCCATGCAGTTCCTCTTTGGAGACAAGCTCGCATGAAGGACGACAGCAACACACCTGGCCGCCGGCCGGCCGCCTTCACGCTGGAGAGCGAACCAGCGCCCGCTCACATGGGGGATATCAAGCGGTCACCCCGTAGCTTCGACGCCGATATCTCCATGACGCCGGATGAGGAAGACCCGTTTCTAGCCCCGGAGGAAATCGACAAGAGTTCCCTGCCCGTCGCAGCGCCGCGCAAGCGCAAATTCTCCTTTGGCAAACTGGCCATGGGCGCGGTCGGCGTGCTGTTCTCGCTTGCCTTCGGGCTTTGGGCCGACCAGCTGATCCGCGATCTTTTTTCGCGATCGGACTGGCTGGGTTATACGGCGAGCGTCGCGCTGGCCGTCGCCGCCTTTGCAGTCGTCGCTCTGGTGGCACGGGAAACGATCGGTATCATGCGGCTAAATGCCGTCCAGTCGCTGAAATCAGACGCGGAAAAGGCGGCGCTCGATAAAAAATCGACGGCTGCACGCGCCGTCATCGTGCGGTTGAACGCCGTGCTGGCGCACCGGGCCGAGACGGCAAAGGGTCGTGCCGCGCTGAAGGAGACGGAAAACGACGTCATAGACGGCCCGCATCTCATCGAACTTGCGGAACGCGAATTGCTGAGCCCGCTGGACCGTCAGGCACGCGCGCTGATCATGAATTCCTCCAAGCGCGTCTCTGTCGTCACCGCCGTCAGCCCGCGTGCGGTCGTTGACCTCGCCTATGTGCTGTTTGAGGTCACACGGTTGGTTCGGACCATGGCAGAGCTCTACGGTGGCCGACCCGGCACGCTTGGCATGCTGAGACTGTTGCGGGATGTCGTTGCGCATCTGGCTGTAACAGGGTCGATTGCGGTGGGTGATGGACTGGCCCAGCAGGTCTTGGGCCACGGCATTGCCTCGCGGCTTTCCGCACGGTTGGGCGAAGGCGTCATCAATGGTTTGATGACGGCACGAATCGGTATCGCCGCCATGGATTTGTGCCGTCCACTGCCGTTCAGGGCTTTGAAACGCCCTGGCATCAGCGATTTTGTTTCCGATCTCACCCCTGATTTGACGAACCGCAAAAATGATGAGAAGCCCTGAGATACAAGGCTTCCATAGGTCAAAAGGTTACGATCGCTCAAGCTAATCTCGGGCAAATAAACCAAGCATTAACCATTCGCGACATAGATTGACCCTACACAAAGCGGCCATTTCGCCAGGGAAAGTATCATGTATTCGCGCTTCTTTTCGCTACTGGGCGGACTTGCCGCCGTTATGTCCGTCAGCGGCGGACTTGCAGTTTCCGACGTTCAGGCCGCATCCCGCGATGACGTCTTCTTCGGCTCCGTGGCAGGCGTTTGGTCCGGTCCAGGCGAGATCGTTGCCGGAAAATACAAGGGCACGAAGTTCACGTGCGATCTGACGGGCGAGCCGCTGGGCGACAAGGAAACCGGCATCAAGCTGGGCGGCACATGCCGCGTCGGCGTATTCAAGCAGCCGATGTCCGCCGTCATTGCCAAAAAGGGCAATAGCTACGAGGGCAAATTTCTCGATGGCTCAGAAGGCAAGGGACTGGATATCGTGTCCGGTCAGGTCAGCGGTGACAAAGTCGTCGTCGGCATCAACCGCGCGAAGCTGAACGGTGCCATGGTAGCACGCGTCACCGACAACACCTCGATGAACATCACCATTTCCGTAAAAGTCGCGGACCAGATGGTTCCAGTCATCGGGCTGACGCTGGCGCGCAATGTCGACCAGATGGCGGTTGGCTCCATCAAGCAGTAAGCCTTCCGGGTATATCATTCGTTCGAGAACGGGAGTGTCCACCACTCCCGTTTTTTGTTTGCCATACGGATACCGGTCTTGTCGGCATTTTCCAGCCAGTCGGTCACCGACCTGCCATTGACCATTATCTGCGGCGCAATATCGGCCAGCGGCATCAGCACGAATGCGCGCTCCGTCATGCGTGGATGCGGAATTTCCACTCTTTCGGTCTCGATCGTTTTGTCGCC
Source organism: Agrobacterium bohemicum (assembly GCF_001562555.1). Taxonomy (NCBI): domain Bacteria; kingdom Pseudomonadati; phylum Pseudomonadota; class Alphaproteobacteria; order Hyphomicrobiales; family Rhizobiaceae; genus Agrobacterium; species Agrobacterium bohemicum. The sequence continues at coordinate 101,133 of NZ_KQ961023.1, read as the reverse complement.
ATAGGTCAGTACATCGATGTCGATGGTGCGCGGCCCCCACCGCTCGCTGCGCACCCGTTTCATACCGCGCTCTATATCCAGACACAGGTCCAGCAGCTCCTCGGCCGTAAGCGAGGTTTCGACCGTTGCGCAGCAATTGAAGAAATCGGCTTGATCCGTCTTTCCCCATGGCGGCGTGCTGTAAAGCTGAGAGACGGCCAACAGGCGACAGTTTTCGTGGTTTGCAAAGGTGTCCAGCGCCTGTGACATGGCGGCAGGCGGATTACCGATATTGCCACCCAAACCCAGCGCCGCCAGGGTCATGCCATCAGCCATGCTGTTCGACGCTCACCTGTGCGTAGTCCAGAATGCCAGGTACGGGTGCGGATGGCTTGCGAACCGTGATCTTGACCCGCACGATTTGTGGATACCGTTTGCGCAATGCGGTCGCGACGTCATTTGCCAAGGCCTCGATAAGGTAACGCCGCTGACCGGCGACGATCTTTTCGATGACGTCGAAGGCAACGCCGTAATCCACGGTATTTTCGATATTGTCAGTCTCCAGCGCGTTTCCCGCCTCGACCTCCATCTCCGCATCCACAAAGAAACGCTGCCCCAGCGTCTCTTCCTGCTCCAGCAGGCCATGGCGGGCAAAAAACGAGCAGTTCTTCAAGACTATCGTGTAAAGGCTCATAACCGCCCATCCCCTTTGTTTTTCTTTTGTCTCAGAACGGCGTCGGCAACAGCCAGAGCGTCTCTGGTCATCTCCACATTGTGTACACGAAAAACGATCGCCCCCGCTATGCGAAGTATCGCCGTGGTCGCGGCAGTCCCGATATCGCGATCCTCGGCTCCGTCGCGTCCCGTCAGAGCGCCGATAAAACGTTTGCGTGACGTTCCCGCCAGAATAGGCAGACCGAAGCGGGAAAGCTCATCGAAACGCGACATCAACAGAACATTTTCATCCGTGTCCTTGGCAAATCCAAAGCCGGGATCGAGTATGATGGCGCTGCGGGAAATGCCCGCCTTATCCGCAATATCCAGCGAAGTGTTGAGAAAAGCGAACTGATCGGCAATCACATCCGGCAATTTCTCACGCTCGCGGCCCGTATGCATGATGCAAACCCCTGCCCCGGTTTCAGCGACGACATTAGCCATAGCAGCATCTTTTTGAAGACCGAAAACATCGTTGACGATATGCGCGCCGGCCTCCACCGCAAGCCTCGCCGTCGAGGCGCGATAGGTGTCTACAGAAATCAAGGCGTCCGTTACGCCAGACAGCCTCTCAATAATTGGCAGGACGCGGTCCTGCTCTTCCTGCTCACTCACACCAGCCGCGCCGGGCCGGGTCGATTCTCCGCCGATATCGATGATGTGTGCACCCTTGGTCACGCAGTCCAAAGCGTGCGCAATGGCCAGATCGGCCGCAAGATATCGCCCACCGTCGGAAAATGAGTCCGGCGTGGCATTGACGATAGCCATAATAAGGCCATCCCCATCAAGTTTCAGGGAGCGCCCGTGCGCGACTTGCCACACATTGTCACTGGCTGTTATCACGTAACATCACGCCTTTCCGGAATAACGGAGTGCCCGCCATTCATATCGTCTTCACTCCGCCTGCACCCCCGGTTCATAATTCAACACCGATTGTCACAGAGTCTCCTGCGCATAGTGGAAGCATTGGCTCTATGGCGCAATCACCCTCGAAGTTCAACTGGAAGGTCCATTTGTCCCGTATGGTCTGCGCTATAGCTGCCGGTGCGACTTTGCTGTCCTCACCACCACAGGCACGCGCCGAAACGCTCATGAGCAAATCCTTCTCCTACTTCAAAGTCGGTGGACGGACAGCTGAAGATCTGGATCGTGAATTATCGCACCGTGGCCCGATGACGAAGGCCACCGGCGCACGCCATCCCGGTGCCACGGAAATCAAATTCGGTGGTGAGTTGACCTATGTCGAGAAGAACGGTCGCTGTGGCGTCGGCACGGTGAAGGTGACGCTGCATACGAAAATCCTGCTTCCCCGCTGGACGAACCGGCGCCGCACCAGCGCAGAGCTTGGCCTGATATGGGATACGCTGGCTGCCGATATCAAACGTCATGAAGAGCGCCACGCCGAAATTTCCCGCACCTACGCACGCATGTTGGAAAAGCGGCTGCAATCCCTTCGTCCACAGACAGAATGTGAGGACATGCAAGCGCTTGTCACCAAAACGACGCAGGAGGTGATGGCGGCGCACGACAAGGACCAGTTGCGCTTCGATATCGTGGAATCGAAAAACTTCGATGCGCGCATGACACGTTTGCTGACACATCGAATGCAGCAGAACACATCCGCGCGATAGTTCATGCAGTTGGAATAATACCGGGCACTTGCGGAATTTTCTTAAATCGATATCTCAGCGAGAGATTGAGCACTGAGTGCGCTTCGCCGGATAATGATCATTGAGTTCTAGTCGTGGATGCAATTGCACGACTCACGTATCAATGAAGGCGGAAATACCCTTAATTTGATCATTGTGCCGCGACTGTCGTTTTTGCTCTCCCGGCGCGTCCAGAACCGCAGGTGCCTCCTCCTTCGCCTGATGGTGACGTGCCCACCTCGCCTCGCTTGTCCGGCAAAACGGAAGGCGAGGCTTTTTGTGGCTGACAAGAGTTGACGGGTGCCGATCAGCCCTGACGTTCCGGTACGTGCACGACCAGACCATCCAGCGCATCCGACATCTTGATCTGACAGGAAAGCCGCGATGTAGGACGAACATCGAAGGCGAAATCCAGCATGTCCTCTTCCATAGGTTCAGGCGGACCGACCCGATCCGACCATGCATCGTCGACATAGACATGACAGGTTGCGCAGGCGCAGGCACCACCGCATTCGGCGTCGATGCCGGGAATGGAGCTTCGAACGGCAACCTCCATGACGGTAGAGCCGTTGCTCACATCAAGGTCATGCTGCGTGCCGTCGAAGGCAACGATGGTCAGTTTGGTCATGTCGGGCAATCCAGAAACGTGTTGAGAATGTTTCTAAACAAATAGAAAGACCGGCCCCGCTTGGCAACCCGTGAATGCGGTTGCCAAGCGAAACCGGCCTGAAAAGATTTGTGCAGAGAAAGACTAGCGGCAGAGCTTCAGGATGAAATTCTCGGCTTCGATCACGGTCGTCGCGATTTTGGAAAGCGCGGCCACATCTCGGCTGCCGCTTTCAATGGCCTCGGCTGCTGCCGCCACCTGAAAAGCCCCTACAGCATCTGCCGAACCCTTTAGACGATGCGCGATACCCTTCATCTCAATTTCGTTGGCGGTGGCGAGATCATGCAACAAGGTACGCGCATTGCGCGTAAAGAGCTGAAGGATTTCGATCTCCAACTCCTTGTCTCCCATCGTCTGGCGCGACAGGTGTGCGAAGTCTATGGGCTTGCTGCTCATTCGCTGTACGCCGCCAAAATTGTCTGGGGCATCAAATGCTATACTCACCGCTGCCATTTTAAAGTTTCCTCGGTTGGATCATGTTTCTTGTTTTGAGGCACATATGTGCTGGTTCTACCCAGGTAAGCCTAGGATGAGATGAAAATGGGGCATGAGAACCGTGGAAATCTTCCGCTATGGTTAATTTATGGTAAGCTTATATGAAACAAGGCTTTCAGCGCGCCGCTAGAGTTTAAAAACTGTTAACAAACCGCCACTTGGCCAATGCGCTCTTGTGGCTTAATTGTTTAAAAGCCTCGAATGTGTCACTACGGTACTGCCGTCTCGCATGACCTAAGTCCGGTTACGTGAATTTCGGTGCGTAAATTGGTTTGTCTGTGTGCCTGATCACCGGCTCTCAGGGAATTGGTAAGAAACGAGGCACTATATACCCGCAAGGTATCGTGTCTTGAGGCATGATGGCGGATATCCCTGAGCAAGGCGGCGATGGGGTGCACGGCATGAGGCCGGGCGTATATGTAACGAGGCGTAACCGCATGGCGAATAATAAGATCAGCGACTCGATTGACGAGACTGCATTTCAGGCACTTGAAGATGCCTTGCAACTCGGCGCGTACGAAACCCAGCCGGAGCCTCGCAAGAGGTCCACTCCAAAGTCTGCGGAGGCCAGAGTGCCAGAAAAGCCAAGAGCGCCTGAAAGAGAAAAGACACGCCCCGCGGAACAGCCACAGCAACAACGACCTGCCGCTGCCGAGCAAGCCCCGAGATCGCCATCTCTCGAAGCAGCCAATGACGGCTCAAAGCGCAGCCCTGCCATGATCCTCAAATCCTTGGACGCTGGTTCCGTGACGGGCGCACTGCGCAATGCAGGCATTGTTTCGGTTTTGTGGGCCATTGCGGGTGCTGGCCTTGCACACGTCCTTTACGGAAACCTGATCTGGAATGTCAGCTCTATTGCGGAGCTTTTTGCCGTTCCCGGCGTCATGGCGATCATCATCGGCGTCATCGTTCCGATCATGCTGTTCTTTGCCTTCGCCCTCATGATGGCGCGCGCCCGCGATCTGCGCAACGCTGCACGTTCCATGGCCGAAGTCGCACTTCGCCTCTCTGAGCCGGAAACCATCGCGTCCGAACGCATCATGTCCGTTGGTCAGGCCGTTCGCCGTGAAGTTTCCGCAATGAACGATGGCATCGAGCGCACGATTGCCCGAGCCACCGAGCTTGAAACGCTCGTCCATTCCGAAGTCAATGCTCTCGAGCGCAGCTATGCCGACAATGAAACCCGCGTCCGCAGCCTCGTTGAGGAACTCAGCGCAGAGCGCGACGCCATCATCAATCATGCAGAGCGTATTCGCTCGTCCATCATGGGTGCACAGGACCAGATCAAGGAAGAGCTCTCCATCGTCGGTGAAGAGCTTTCGATGCGCCTGGCGACCAGCGGCGAAGCTTTCGCCTCGCTGATAGATACGCGGTCCGCCGCGCTTCTCGAAAAGTCGCGCGCCTCTTCGGAAGCCATGGGCAGCCTCATTGCCTCCAAGACCGATAATCTTCTCAAGGCACTGAATTCTTCTGGCGCTGCCATTTCGAACGAATTCGATCTGCGCCTGCACGATCTCAGCACGACACTGGATGATCGTGGCCGCCTGCTTCTGGACCAATTCGCCACACAGGCGTCCAATATCAGCACGGGCACGGAAAACCTCAACAAAACGCTGGAAGAGCGCACCCGTCTTCTCAACGATACGCTTTCCAAGCGGACGCTCGAACTCGGTCAGAACATCGAGCGCGGCCAGGCCATCATTGGCGGCTCGCTGGATAATGTTCTCGACAAGCTGACAACGACACTGGAAGAAAAAGGCCTTTCGTTCCGCCAGAACCTGCAAAGCTCCGCCGATGACGCGATCATGGATCTCGACCTGCGGTCGGGCCTGTTCGAAGAAAAGCTCCAGACCACGGTTGGCCTCGTCAACTCCGCCTTCGATGAGCGCGTGGCCGAATTCACCAGCGCCTTCGATCAACGCGCAGGCAGCCTCGACAGCAAGCTGATGGAAAGCCTCGCCCGTATCAACGAAACCGTTGCGGGTGGTACCGATAGCATCGACGGCACGCTGAACTCCGGTATCGAACGCCTCAGCACCGCTCTCACCGACCAGTCGTTTGCGCTGGCAACGACTCTGGGCACCAGCCAGGAAATGCTGGAAAGTACGCTCGAAAATCACACTCGTGATCTGAGCAATGCCATTGGTGCCCGCACGGCGGAAATTACCGGTGCATTCAGCAATACACATCAAAATATTGATGCCGTATTCCAGGAGCGCAGCAACGCTTTGTTCAGCGCCCTCACCGCCAGCCAGGAGCGTTTCGACAGCGCGCTGGCCAGCCGCACGGAAAGCATCACCGGCTCCGTTTCGGGCTCAGCCGAACATCTGGCAGCTCTTCTTGATGAGCGCGCCGCTGCCATCAACAGCATCGTTGCCGATGTCGAGCGTCGCCTGACAGAAACCCTCGACAGCCGTGCCGCCGCCATTACCGGCGCCGTCTCGGGCGTCGAGGAACGTCTGGCCGACACGCTCGATGTCCGTACAGCCGCAATCCACCACGCCGTTGCCGGTGTGGAAGACCGTATTGCCGACACGCTCGAAAGCAGAACAGCGGCTCTCGCCAATGTCGTATCGGGTGCCGAAACGCGCATCGCGGAGACACTGGATAGCCGCACCTCGGCTCTCAACAGTGTCGTATCGGGCGTCGAAGAACGCATCGCAGATGCGCTCGACAGCCGCACCATGGCGCTGGACATGGCGTTTTCGACGGCAGAAGAACGTCTTGCCGAAACAATCGACAGCCGCACGGGCGCGCTGACAAGTGCCGTTTCAGGTGTTGAAGAGCGTATTGCAGACACGCTCGATAGCCGCACAATGGCCATCGACATGGCATTCTCGTCTGCGGAAGAACGTCTGGTGGAAACACTTGACACCAGAGCAGCCGCACTCAACACGGTTGTTTCAGGCGTCGAAAGCCGCATCTCTGATACTATTCAGAATGGCACGACGGCACTGACCAACGTCGTCAGCGGCGTTGAAGACCGCATTGCCGAAACCCTCGATAGCCGCACGGCCGCCCTGAGCAGCGTCGTATCCGGTGTCGAAGAGCGGATCGCGGACACACTCGACAGCCGCACGATGGCCATCGACATGGCATTCTCCTCTGCGGAAGAACGTCTCGCTGAAACCATGGATAGCCGCACGAGTGCGCTGAACAGCGTCGTTTCCGGCGTCGAAGAACGCCTCGCGGACACACTCGACAGCCGCACGATGGCTATCGACATGGCTTTCTCCGGTGCAGAAGAGCGTATCGCCGAAACCATGGATAACCGCACGAGCGCGCTTAATAGCGTCGTTTCCGGCGTCGAAGAACGCCTCGCCGATACCCTCGACAGCCGTACAATGGCTATCGACATGGCATTCTCCGGTGCGGAAGAGCGTATCGCTGCAACGATGGATAGCCGCACGAGCGCACTCAACAGCGTCGTTTCCGGTGTCGAAGAACGCCTTGCCGACACACTCGACAGCCGTACCATGGCCATCGACATGGCTTTCTCCGGTGCGGAAGAGCGCATCGCAGAGACATTGGATTCAAGAACGGCTGCGCTCAACACGGTTGTGTCGGGCGTTGAAAACCGCATTTCCGAAACGCTCGACAGCAGAACGGCAGCGCTCAACAGCGTGGTTTCCGGCGTTGAGGAACGGATCGCAGACACACTCGACAGCCGTACCATGGCCATCGACATGGCATTCTCATCTGCCGAAGAGCGCCTTGCCGAAACCATGGACAGCCGCACGAGTGCGCTCACGAGTGCTGTATCCGGCGTTGAAGGACGCATTGCAGATACACTGGATAGCCGTACCGTTGCCCTCACCAACGCAGTTTCCGGCGTGGAAGAACGCATCGCGGACGCACTCGACAGCCGCACAATGGCCATCGACATGGCGATATCAGGCGCCGAAGAGCGCATGACTGAAACGCTGGACAATCGCACCGCTGCGATCACCCAGTCCGTCGTTGGCGCAGAGCAGCGTCTGGCCTCGACCGCTGCTACCCTTGATGAAGCGCTTTCCGTCGGTCATCTTCGCCTCGACACGATGCTGGGCGTTCAGGCCAATGCCATCACCAGAACTGTAGAGCGCAACAGCGATCTGATAGAGCAGACCGTCGGCATTGCCGCCACCCGCATCGAAACCGCCATCGAAGGCGGCGCAGGCCGCTTCTCCGAGACGATGGAGAGCGGTGTATCGCGTATGGAAAACAATCTCGTTTCCTCGCACGACCAACTTCGCACAACGCTCGACCAGCATCACGGCGCGCTGAGCGACACGCTTGGTGCCGCGCAGGAGCGTATGAGCGACCTCCTGTCCGAACAGGCAATGTCCATCGGCACTACGATCGCTTCGAGCGCCAGCATGCTGGAAATTTCCCTCGAAACACAGCAGGAAGCGCTTCAGCAGACCATCGACACCAGCGGTGCCAACCTCGAAGAGCGGTTGCGCAACAGCGCCAGCGATGTGGCGATCAAGATGGGCGATGCAGCCCGTGAAATCGGTAGTGCCGCTGACACCCTGTCGTCACGTGTCGAGCAGTCCGTCAGCCAGGTTTCCACGCGTCTCGATGAGACAGGTGCCCAGCTGGAAAGCAATATTGGTGCGCTGCAGACCCGGATCCAGACCGATCTCGGTAACGTCAATGCATCCATAGAAGATGCCAGCCGCAAAATTTCCGATACGTTGGACGGCAAGACGGAGATTTTTGTTCGCACCAGCGAAGACGCCACGCAGCGTATCGCCAGTGTCTTCGACACCGGCACGGCTCGCATCGATGAACGCCTCGGTACGATGGATCGCGCACTGAACATCGGCCTCGAAAATGTCAATCGCACCATTGAAGGCAAAGCAACGGGCCTCGCCGTCAGCTTGCGTGACGCTGTCGTAAACGCGGCGGAAACGATGGATGGCGAAGCCAATCGCTCGGCTGAACGTCTGGCCAAGACCGGTTCGGAATTTGCCGATCAGGTCCGGGCGCGCAATGATGAGTTCGCGAGCGCCATCGAACAGCGCTCGAATGAAATCGTCGGGCGCATTTCCGATGCCCAGGGTCGCCTCTCCGGCCAGGCCGCAGCCGTCGCACAGACCTTCTCGGAAGCTGGCAACGCCATCGTCAACAAGGTTGCCGAAGCTGAAGCCATCGTCCGCTCGCAGGTTGGCGCCATTTCCGACACGCTCTCAGGCGTCGAAAGCTCACTCGATGCGCGCGGCGAGTCCATTCGCTCGACGCTCGATACCCGCACCCGCGAACTCAACTCGATGCTGGCGAGCCGTTCTGCGGAACTGTCCCGCCTCATAGAAGAAAAGGCAAAGCCCCTCGTCAACGAATATGCGACGATTGGTCAAAACGCCGCCGAGAAGATCGTTACTGCCGCGCAGCAGAGCGCAAGTCTGCTAGCCGAAAGTAACAGCGGCATGGCTCAACTTGTCGAACAGGCAATTGGTGATTACGCCAAGGCTGGCAACGAGGCTGCCGACCGTCTGGTCGATGCCACTCGTCAGAGCACGGCCAAACTGTCGGAAACCCATACCGGCATGGCGAATGTCGTGTCTGACGCGGTCGACAACCTCAATGTCGCAGTCGTTCGTGCCACTCAGGAATTCCGCGCGGCAGACAACTCTCTCAACACGGCTGCGTCCAGCTTCTCGGAATCTGCATCCCGCGCGTCGGATATGGTGTCCAGCTCCAGCCGCCTGCTGGAGGGAAAGATCGATCGCCTAGCCAATATCTCAGGTCAGACGCTTTCGCAGGTCGCAGGCATCGTCGGTCGTTTCGAAGAACACTCCACCGTTCTGTCACAGGCCTCTGAACTGCTTAGTGCCGCACAGACGAGCCTTGCAGGCACACTGGAAGAACGCCAGGAAGCCCTGCGGTCGCTCTCCGTTGGCCTCCTGACCCGCTCCGAAGAAATTGAAACCTCGATGCGCGGCGTCATGAGCGCTGTCGAGCAGACAATTGCGCAGGCGGAGCAGCGTTCGGCAAATGTCGCTGGCAACCTTCGCGAAAATCTGGGGTCCACCTTCGATCAGATCGGTCAATCGCTCGACGAAACCGAACAGAGAGCACAACAGGCAGCGCAGAATATGCGTGGCGCGCTTCTCTCTGCCGGTCAGGACGCCAGCCGCTCCATCGAAGGCACGATGGCCAACGCGCAGAAGTACTCCGATGAGCTGGTCAACCGTCTTCGCGGCGGCGTTGCCTCCTCGCTATCTGATGTCGACAAGCTGATGGGAAGCGCGACAGACAAGTCCAGCGCTGCCGCAGCCGTCATGCGCGAAACATTGCGCGAAGCGGTTGAAGAAGCCGTCACTCGCTTTGCCGGCGCAACGGACGAAATCCGCCGCTCCAGTGTCGACATCCGCAAGGAACTCGACTCGACCCGTGCGGAACTGAAGCGCGGTGCCTTTGACCTGCCGGAAGAAGCCAAGGAAAGTGCGGCTGCTATGCGCCGTGCCGTTTCCGAGCAGATCAAGGCGTTGCAGGACATTTCCCAACTCGTCGGTCGCTCGACGCAGCAGCTGGAAATTTCCGAACCGGCAGCCCGTGCCATCGCTGCCACCAAGCCTGCTCCGGTTCAGCCGCAGCCACGCGCCGAAACGCGCGAACAGCCAGCCCAGGTCGCAGCACCGGTTGTCGCGGCTGCGCCCGTCGCAGCCCGCCCAGCCCCGCAACCACAGCCGCAGCCACCAGCTCCGGTCACGGCCTCTGCACCTGTCATACGCAACACGGCGCCGCTGGAAACTCGCCCGGTACCGCCACAGGCAGGTTTTGCCGCACCTGCTCAGCGCCGCGAAGAAGGTGGTGGCTGGATCAGCGATCTCCTGCGCGGTGCCTCGCGTGATGGTCAGGATGTGACGGGCCAAACTGCGCCCACGCCGCGTCCTGCTCAAGAACCGCAGACCCGCGCCACGGACAATCGCAATCCCCGCCATGTCGTGGAGTCTTTGAACTCGCTGTCTGTCGATATTGCTCGCGCCATCGACCACGATGCATCGGTGGAATTGTGGGGCCGTTACCAGCGCGGTGAACGCGACGTGTTCACGCGCCGCCTCTACACGCTCAAGGGCCAGCAGACATTCGACGAGATCAAGCGCAAGTATGAACGCGAAACGGAATTCCGGACCGCTGTCGATCGCTATATCTCCGATTTCGAAAAGCTGCTTGCTGACGTCGCAAGGACAGACCGTGACCGCACCGTCACGCAATCATACCTCACCTCAGACACCGGCAAGGTCTATACCATGCTTGCGCACGCGGCAGGACGCTTCAGCTAAGGCGCAGACATCTCGAATATAAAGCCCCGAAGAACAATTCTTTGGGGCTTTTTCTTTGGCTGTATATTAGCAATGAGCTTGAAGCGGTTCTGCCGAAGCTCTATATCACGCCCACGGGGACGACCCCGGCATGATGATTGAAACTCGGGACGACCCGATACATCGGGAGTACCCCCATGCGTTCCATCAAAGACCGCGTTCGCCACGCCATTTCCTTCGAAATCATTGGCCTTCTGCTGATCATACCGCTCGGCGCTATCGCCTTCGAGATACCCGTGACGGACATAGGCATCGTCGGCATCGTCAGCGCCACAGCGGCAACCATCTGGAATTACCTCTATAATCTCGGCTTTGACAAAACCATGCAGCGCTGGCGTGGCACGACGCAAAAAACGATGCTGGCGCGCGTGGCACATGCGGTCATTTTCGAGCTGGGCTTGCTGGTCGTTCTCATGCCATTCATCGCCTGGTATCTGAACGTCAGCCTCATCCATGCCCTCGTCATGGACGTGTCCTTTGCGCTGTTCTACGTCGTCTATGCGTTTGTTTTCAACTGGTGCTACGACCGGCTGTTTCCTTTGCCCGAATGGAACACCGAGCCTCTGGCGAAGCGCTGACCCCATCGCCACGAATCAAAACGCCGTGCGTTTCGCAACGCACGGCGTTTGTTCTCAAATGCGATGTCGTCAGAGAGACCGCAGCGTCCAGGCGACAATCTCTCGTGAGGTCGATGCAAACGCGTTGTCGAGCGCCTTGACGAAATTCGCATTGCCCGAACCGCTGACGCGGGCGGTGGAGCGGAACACCTCCTGCGCTTTCACGGTGCCGTTCTTGTCGTTCAGCAACTTCACCGAAATTTCGATCGTCGCAAGGTTCTTTGCTGTGTCGACCTCAAAGGCGCGGATATCGGTAACGACCTGATAGTCGATAGCGAGACCCTGCCCGGGACGGCCGACGCCGCCGAGCTTACCTGTGTCCTCGAAGGCTTCCACGAGCTTGGATTGCACCATGCGTGGCAGGCGATCGCTCCATTGCGAACTGCCCAGATATTGCACTTCCGAGCCTGAAAGGCGCACAACGATATTCTCGCTGTCCAGCGCCTTCAGGGCCGTTGGCTCGGCAATCAGAAGCTGGCGTGAGCGGAACGATGGAGCCTGCGTCACAGTGCCCGATGACACGGACAGATCAAACGTGTCGTTCTTGGCAGCACCGCCGCAACCGGCCAGAAGGCCAGCCATAAGAGGCAGCATCATCACAATTTTGGTCGGGGCCGAACCCTGCCAGCGCATCAGCGAAACCTTCAATGTCCTACCCCCGTCAACGCCTTGTCCGGCCGTCATACTGTTTCACGTTCTCGCCGCCAAAGATCAGGCGCTGCGGATCGCGATCGAAATTTGTGATCGTGTTGTTCAGATTGTCGACTGTCTGGCGTGTGCTGCCAATCAAAGCCTGGAAGTCTTTCAGGCCCGAACTGGAGAACCGCGCCAGATTGTCGGCGATAGGACCAACGCGCATATTGATATTGTCGGCGACGGCCTTGAAGGAGGCAAGCGTCTCACGCGCCTTGGAGAAAAGCGAATTGGCATCATCGGTTCCAAGCAATCCGTCAACTTTCGCCAAAATACCATCAACACGGCTGGAAGCCGCATTCAACTTGCGCGACATATCGGTGAAATCGGCAATTGCCTGATCAATATCAGGGCGACGGGTGCCGACATCATCTGCGATCTGGCGGAAGGTAGAGATTGCCTGACGAACGTCCGAAGTGGCCGCAGCGACATCTTCCACGGCGTTGCTGACCTTGCTGGCGTCAACCGATGCAAGCAACTGGTCCGCACGTTTCACGACAGTCTGCACTTCCGCACTTGCCTGCTCGAAATTGCGTGACGTGCGCTGCACGGTCGACATGATGTCCTGAATTCCACCCGAGGATTCGGCGACATCAGACGTCACCTTGTCGACATTGGTCAGGATCGAATCGATCTTTTCCGAATCGACGGATTTCACCAGCCCCTCAACTGCCGTCAAAGTGCCGTCCAGACGAACGGAAACGGATTGTACGGTCGTTGATAGAGAACTCAGGCTTTCCAGAAAGTTCTCGATACCGTCTGAGTTGGAGGCAAGCGCATCTGAGAATTTTTCGGCATTGCGAACGGTCTGCGTCAAAGGCCCGCGCGCATCCTGTACGAAGCCCTGCAACTCACCAATGGCACCGTCGGCGCGTTTCAGTATCTTGTCAGCCGTTGCCAGAAGGTTGGTCACGCTTGAGAGGTCAGCGGTCAACTCAGCAGGTACGCCGGTGTCGAACGACTTCTGCAAAATCCGCTCTTCATTGTTGCGACCGCCGGAAAGCTCGATATAGGCGGCACCTGTCAGGCCCTGGATTTCCAGCACCGCACGGGTGGAAGGAAACACCGGCGCGTCGGCCTGCACCTCCGTAAACGCAATCGAGTAGGCGGGATCATCGCGGTCGATGGACAGGCCGCGAACCGTACCCACGGGAATACCGTTGAACCGCACCGGCGAACCGACGGAAAGACCATTGGCAGAGCCTGGAATGCGGATTGTCAATTGAGCAGTCGGACCACCACGCCCGAATTCGGCCATCCAGTAGACGAAACCGAAAGCGGCAGCGATCACGATCAGCGTGAAAATTCCCACAATGGTGTAGTTTGCCTTGGTTTCCATGACTTACTCGTCACTCCCCGGAATGTGTTGCGTGCCATCAGGAAGGACGACGGCACGTGCCCGCTTTCCGCGGAAATATGATTGAACCCAAGGATCGTCGCTTTCGAACATTTCCTCGAGTGTGCCTTCCACTGCAACCTTATTGTTGCCCAGAACCGCGATGCGATCACAGACCGAAAACAGACTGTCGAGATCGTGCGTCACCATGTAGACGGTCAAACCCAGCGAATCACGAAGCCGCGCGATCAGCATATCAAATTCTGCCGCACCGATGGGGTCTAGGCCCGATGTCGGTTCGTCCAGAAAAACCAGATCCGGGTCGAGAGACAATGCACGTGCTAGGGCCGCGCGCTTGATCATGCCACCGGACAATTCAGATGGATATTTGTCGGCAGCATCCGCTGCCAGGCCAACCATATCGATCTTCAGAGCAGCAAGCTCGTCCATCAGTGACTGCGGCAGGTCGAGATACTCGCGCATCGGCAGCTGAATGTTCTCTTTCACCGTCAGGCCGGAAAACAGCGCACCCTGCTGAAACAGCACACCAAGGCGGGTATCGAGCCCCATGCGCTCCTCGTCCGTCGCCTTGTCGTAGTCGGTCCCGAGAATCTTGATGGTACCGCCCTGGCGCGGAATGAGGCGCAGAATAGCGCGCATCAAAACGGATTTTCCAGCACCGGATGGACCGATGAAGCCAAGGATTTCGCCGCGATAGACATCGAGATCGAGCTTGTCCAGAACAACCTTGTCACCGAATGACACGGTCGCCCCTTCAACCGAGAGAACGACCTCACGATCCTTGTTTTTGCTTTTCGTTGTTTCGTGATCCTGCAACAGCATCTCCCTAAAAATCGATAGCTGCATAGAAGATGGCGAAGACGCCATCGACCAGGATCACGACGAAAATGGATTTCACGACTGAGGACGTGACATGCTGACCGAGGGATTCGGCACTACCACCCACCTTCATACCCTCGACCGCTGCAACAATGCCGATGATCAACGCCATGAACGGCGCCTTGATCATGCCAGATGCAATGGTGGAAATTTCCACGGCGGAATGCAGGCGTGACAGGAAAACCTCGAACGTGATGCCAGAATAGAGCAGCGAAACGACTGCAGCCCCGAACAGCGCAGCAAAGTTGGCGATGATTGTCAAAAGCGGCAGCGCGATCGTCAGCGCGACCAGACGCGGAAACACCAGCACGCCCACCGGATTGAGGCCGATGACCTTCAGCGCGTCGATTTCCTCGCGCATTTTCATCGAGCCGATTTCGGCGGTGATCGCGCTTCCCGAACGGCCAGCGATCATGATGGCGGTCAACAGCACACCGATTTCACGCAGTTGCAGAATACCGACAAGGTCGACCACGAAGACTTCAGCACCGAAATACCGCAGCTGGAACGCACCCTGCTGGGCAATGATCGCACCGATCAGAAACGACATAAGCAGAATGATCGGGACGGCCCGAACGCCCATATGATCGATCTGGTTGACGATGGCGGCAGGAGAAACACCGCGCCCACGCCCCAGCTTCATCTGCGCGCCGCGAACAGCGGAGCCCAGAATATACATGCCCGCCAGAAAATCAGCGCCTGCCTGAACGACATTCTTGCCGACAGGCGAGAAGATGCGTTCGCTCAGACTGTGTTTGGTCGTGTCTTTGGGTGGCAGAGGCGCTTCTTCCGGCAGAGAGGATATGATCCCCTCGACCTGTTCATTGCCCTCGAATGCCACCTGCCCACCGGCTTTTCCCAGCCTGTGACGCATGCGCTGCAACAGCCATGCGCCTGTCGTATCGATGTTCTCGACACCCGAAAGATCGACCACGATCGAACCGTTGGCGCCAGATTTTTCGATTTTTTCAATGTCGCCAAGAACCGAACTGACATGAGCGTTGCGCCATGAGCCAGTCAGAACGTAACGCGCAGAGCCGCCGTTCGCGTCGTTATCCGCCGAGATCGCTGCCGGTTGCGCCGGTTGCCGTGCTTCAGGTTCTTGCATCTTGCTCCAAGCGAATGCAGCTTATTAAAGATTCCGTAACGATTCATACCGATTGACGGATCACCAAGCCACAGCGATCCGGGGGGATTTCGTAGATTTATTGTCAGTTACCGTGTTTTACATCCAACTAAAGGGTAATTTCGATGGGCCGTTACCTCGAAGCCACAGCTGAAGTCTTCCCGGTTGCGGGCAGCTTCACCATTTCACGCGGAAGCCGCACAGAAGTGGTCGTCGTCGCCTGCTCGATTACGGAAAATGGCATCAAAGGTGTCGGCGAGTGCGTGCCTTACACCCGATACGGCGAATCAATCGATGGCGTTCTTGAGGATATCAGGGCAGTTTCGCATGCCGTGTCCAACGGCATCGACCGTTCCGAATTGCAGCACATGATGAAACCGGGTGCGGCCCGCAATGCGGTCGATTGCGCGTTGTGGGATCTGGAGGCGAAACTGTCAGGCACAAGCGTAGCGTCCAGGGTTCTGACGGCGTCACCAAAGCCCATTGTCACCGCCTACACGATTTCTCTGGGCGAACCTGATGCCATGGCTGCCAAAGCCGCGGAGAATGCCTCGCGTCCCCTTCTGAAAATCAAGACAGGCACTCAGGATGATGAGGCACGTCTGCGCGCCGTTCGTGCCGCCGCGCCACACGCAACCATCATCATCGATGCGAACGAAGGTTGGACGGAACACAACATCGGGCATCATTTCGCCGTGGCGAAAGAGCTGAACATCGCGCTTATCGAACAACCGTTACCCGCTGGCAAGGATGCCATTCTGGCGCAAATCGAAAGGCCAGTCGCCATCTGCGCTGACGAAACTGTGCATCTGACGACCGATCTAACCGCGCTGCGTGACCGCTACGACGCCATCAACATCAAGCTGGACAAGACCGGCGGCCTGACGGAGGCACTCGTCATGAAGAAGGAGGCGGAGCGACTGGGCTTCATCATCATGGTCGGATGCATGCTGGGCACATCGCTCGGCATGGCACCTGCGCTTATGCTGGCGCAGGACACCGCCTATGCCGATCTCGACGGGCCGCTACTGCTCGTGCGGGACCGCGTTCCCGGCATGCGGTATGAAGGATCGCTCGTTCATCCACCAGAACCGGAACTGTGGGGCTAAAGAATCAGGCCGCCTGTCTGCCGAGCAATCCAGCGATATTCACCGGCTCAAGCTCACGCACCGACGTCTCGACCTGATCGTCGGACTTCATCCATGTGATCAGCTCGAAGGTTCCGTCGGCATTTTCGGCAACCGCCGTACAGCTTTCCACCCAGTCACCGGTGTTGATGTAGCGGATACCGTCCATATCCTCCATCACCGCGTGGTGAATGTGGCCACAGATAACACCGTCGACATTGTTGCGGCGCGCTTCATCGGCCACCACACGCTGGAACTCGCCAATGAAATTGACGGCATGCTTCACCTGCTGCTTTGCCCAGGCAGAGAACGACCAGTAAGGCAAACCGATACGGCGGCGAACGGCAGCCAGCAGCACGTTGATGGCAATCGCCGCATCATAGGCCCAGTCGCCGAGATAGGCGAGAAGGCGCGCGTTGCGGACCACGACATCGAACTCGTCACCGTGAATGACGAGGTATTTCTTGCCGTCCGCAGCCTCATGGATCATCCGCTCCGCCACTTCGATACCGCCGAAGTGAGTACCGGGAAACTCCCGTAGGAATTCGTCGTGATTGCCAGGGATGTAAACGATACGCGTGCCCTTGCGCGCCTTGCGCAGCAGCTTCTGCACGACATCGTTACAGCCTTGCGGCCAATACCAGTTACGGCGCAGTCGCCAGCCGTCGATGATGTCACCAACGAGAATAATCGTATCGGCTTCGTGGTAGCGCAGGAAATCCAGCAGGAAATCCGTCTTGGCTGCTTTGGAGCCAAGATGCACGTCGGAAATGAAAAGTGTTCTGAACTGTCTGGCTTCGGTTTGCGCGGCCATGGAACTCTTCCCCCTTGTCTCGGCAACTTTCTTCTCCTGCAAAACCAGACTCGTGTTTCAGCAAGATGACAACCGGCCATTTCTGAAGGAAACTCTCGTTTTAAGCCGTGTGAAAAGTACCGCTTTTGGGTGTCGTAGATGAAATAAACGGCTGTACGCACCTGCCGATTGTTGTATGCAAAGGCCTCCAATAAACTTGAAATAAGCGGTGATAGAATGAGTTCTCAGGACACGGGCAAGACGCAAGACAAAAACGCCAATGCGGATCTGGAACAACAGGCACTTTTCTACCACCGCTATCCGCGCCCGGGAAAACTGGAGATTCAGGCGTCCAAACCCCTTGGAAACCAGCGCGATCTGGCGCTTGCCTATTCGCCCGGCGTTGCTGCCCCCTGCCTTGCCATTCACGAAAACCCTGAAATGGCCGCCGAATATACCGCGCGCGCCAATCTTGTTGCCGTCATTTCTAACGGTACGGCGGTTCTGGGCCTTGGCAATATCGGCCCTCTCGCCTCCAAGCCCGTCATGGAGGGCAAAGCGGTTCTGTTCAAGAAATTCGCTGGCATCGACGTTTTCGATATCGAAATCGATGCACCCGGCATCAACGACATGGTGTCCACAATCTCGGCGCTGGAGCCGACTTTCGGCGGCATCAACCTTGAAGACATCAAGGCACCGGAATGTTTCGAAGTGGAGCGCCAGCTTCGTGAGAAGATGAACATTCCCGTGTTCCATGACGACCAGCATGGCACCGCCATCATCGTCGCCGCGGCTGTGACTAACGCACTGGAACTTGCCGGAAAATCGCTTGCAAACGTCAAGATCGTTGCATCGGGCGCAGGCGCTGCAGCGCTCGCCTGCCTCAACCTGCTCGTCGTTCTCGGCGCCAAGCGCGAAAACATCTGGGTCCACGATATCGAAGGCCTCGTTTATGATGGCCGCAACAGTTTGATGGACGAGTGGAAAGAAGTTTACGCGCAGAAGACCGACAAGCGCGCCCTGAACGAAACAATCGATGGCGCCGATGTCTTCCTCGGCCTCTCCGCCGCCGGCGTGCTGAAACCCGAGCTTCTGGCCCGCATGGCGGAAAAGCCGCTCATTCTGGCACTTGCCAACCCAAATCCTGAAATCATGCCGGAACTCGCACGCTCTGCGCGCCCGGATGCGATGATCTGCACGGGTCGTTCCGACTTCCCGAACCAGGTCAACAATGTGCTTTGCTTCCCCTATATTTTCAGGGGCGCACTGGATTGCGGCGCGACCACCATCAACGAAGAAATGAAAATGGCCGCCGTTCACGCCATAGCCGAGCTGGCGCGTGAGGAGGTCTCTGAAGTCGCGGCAAAGGCCTATAGCGAAGAGACCCCCGTCTTCGGCCCCAACTATCTCATTCCATCGCCGTTTGATCCGCGTCTCATCCTGCGTATTGCGCCAGCCGTTGCGCGTGCTGCTGCCGCAAGCGGTGTGGCCGCCCGCCCGATTACCGATTTCGACGCCTATCTGGATCAGTTGAACCGCTTCGTCTGGCGCTCCGGCTTCATCATGAAGCCGATCTTCAATCTGGCCAAGACTGCCGAAAAGAAGCGCATCATCTTTGCCGAAGGCGAAGACGAGCGTGTACTTCGCGCGGCCCAGGTGCTGCTGGAAGAAGGAACCGGCGTTCCAATCCTCATCGGCCGTCCGCAGATCATCGAGACGCGCCTGAAGCGTTTCGGCCTGCGTATTCGTCCTCACGCGGACTTTGCAGTGGTCAACCCCGAGGATGATCCGCGTTACCGTGAATATGTCGATGACTACTTCGCGCTGGTCGGTCGCGCCGGTATCAACCCGGAAGCAGCCCGCACAATCGTGCGCACCAACAGCACCGTCATCGGCGCGCTGTCGGTCAAACGCGGCGAAGCGGATGCCCTGATCTGCGGTCTGGAAGGTCGCTTCGACCGCCATCTGCGCGACGTGAACCAGATCATCGGCAAACGCGAAGGCGCCCACGCATTCGGCGGCCTCAGCCTGCTGATTACCCAACAAGGCGCGATCTTCCTCACCGACACTTTCGTCAATTACGAGCCGACTTCGGAAGACATTGCCGAACTTGCAATCCTTGCCTCCAAGGAGATCAAGCGTTTCGGTATCACGCCAAAGATCGCGTTGGTCAGCCATTCGAATTTCGGCTCGCGCGATTCGGAAAGCGCCCGCAAGATGCGCCGTGCCCTTCAGCTGGTGCGCGATGCGGCGCCGGAACTGGAAATCGATGGCGAAATGCAGGGCGGTTCGGCCCTGTCTGAAATTCTGCGCAAGCGCGCCATGCCAAACAGCGCCTTGTCGGGCGAAGCCAATCTTCTGGTCTTCCCGAATCTCGACTCGGCCAACATCACGCTGGGCGTCGTCCGCACCATGACAGAAGGCCTGCATGTCGGCCCGATCCTGCTCGGCTCCGCTCTGCCCGTTCACATCCTGTCACCAACGGTGACATCGCGTGGCGTGGTCAACATGGCAGCGCTTGCAACGGTTCAGGCCTCGCACCCTTCGGTGTAAGGCCGGGTTAACGTAATTTTGAACAGGCCCTTGCCGCTTTGCGGCACGGGCTTATGTTATCCTGAACGCATAAACATGCTTCGCATTCCGCGGACGATGATCAACAGGATATGACCTGCATGATGGCAGGGCAGGAAACGGACGGACCATTGATCCCGCGCCGCAGCCGTTTGATCGGCACATTTTTCACTCTCATGCTTGCAGCACCCCTGTCGGCGCAGGCCAGTGCCGTCTGTGATGGGCTGCGCCAGCAGCTCACTCAGCCAACGCGCATCATCGGCAACACGGCCGAGGTAAGACGTTACGCCAATGCGCTGGCGCAACAGAATATTCTCATTCGTCGGATCAAGAACGATATGCGCGGCTACGGCTGCTCGTCAGGCAGCGTCATCGTCTATGGCAATCCAAACGCCGAACTCTGCGGCGAAATCGGTGATGCGCTGGTTCAGGCCGAATCCGACCGTGCCATGATTGCGGAAGATCGAGACCGCATGCTGGCCTCGCAGCGCGATGAGAACGCGCAGGACAGCCGCGAACGCATCATGGCAGCACTGGATGCGCAGGGTTGTTACGATGAGCAACCGCCATCCTTCGCCACGACCGATCCTTCGCAACAACCGGATATGGGCGGCACGGTCGACCCCTTCGACAGTCCCGATAATCAGGACTACCGCCCCTCGCCCGACATGCCCATGCAAGGCGGATTAAGAACGCTTTGCGTGAGAACATGCGATGGCGCGTTCTTCCCGATTTCCTCGAATGCCACACCGCTGGATTTCCGCGCGCAGGCAGCCCAATGCGAGCGCATGTGCCCCGGCACCCAGACCGAACTGTTCTACCATTCGCTTCAGGGTCAGGAAAGTTCGGACATGGTATCGGCCAAAACGGGCGAACCCTATGCCTCCATGCCAACAGCCTTTGCCTATCGCAACAACGCAGGCACCAGTCGCTCGCCATCCTGTAGCTGCAACATGGCCGCCTATCACGACGAGATGAAAAAGCAGGAAGATCAGGCAAAAGCACCGCAATCGACCCCGTCACAGGAGATGTCGAGCATCACGACCATTACGTCACCGAAGAGTGACACAATGCCGAAACCTGCTGACATCAAGCCCGAGGAGCCGAAGCCGGTGGAGAAGGCAGAGCCTGTTCCTGAGCGGGAATACGACCCCAACAACAGCAAGGTCCGCATCGTCGGCCCGCAGTTTCTGCCCGCAGAAACGAGCCGTATCGATCTGAAAAACCCAGCGCTGAAAGGCGCACAGCCGCAGCAAAGGTGACCTTACTTTTCGCCCCACCTATCGCGAAACACAAGTTCCTCCAGCGGCAGTCGCTGCCGCCAGCCTTTGACCGCCAGTTCCGGCTCGTCATAGAGCATATCGACCTTGCCGACGCATAGCCAAGCAACGATTTCGATGTGTTCGGGGATGGCGAGAATATCGCGGATATCGGCGTCGTGGAAAATGCTGACCCATCCGACACCGATGCCTTCCGCCCTCGCGGCCAGCCACAGGTTCTGTATGGCGCAGACGGTGGAGTAGACATCCATGCGCGGATTGTGGGTTCGTCCCAGCACCACGTCGCCGCCACGGGTCGGGTCGCAGGTCACGCAGATCGACAATGGTGCCTTGCGGATGCCTTCGAGTTTCAGGCTGCGATAAAGAACTTGCTGCTCCTCCCCGAACATCTCTGCCGCCTCCGCATTGGCGCGGGAAAATGCCTCCCACGCGCGCTGCCTCACGGCTTCATCGGTCACGAGTGTGAAATTCCATGGCTGCATGAAGCCGACAGACGGCGCCGCATGGGCAGCCCTCAGAAGTTTTTCTACCAGCGCGTCGGACAGTGGCTCGTCCAGAAACTGGTCCCGCACGTCACGGCGGGTTTCGATAGCGCGGTAGACGGCGATCTTATGGTCGTCAGAAAATTCATGCGCCGGCACAAGCCCGCGCTCGAGGTCATCAGGTCGCATCGTCAATCCCCAACAATGCCGAGGCCGGACACATCCGCATCCGGTATCTCGAAAAACCTCGCGCTGTCCAAGCGGTTGGTCTGTTGCATCAGGCCGGTCTTCTGACTTGGCTTCGCTCGCATGTTGCCGCCTTCCCGATCTCTCAGTGGCCTATGGCAACACGCGTCCACCTTACAGCGTTGGGCACGTCACGGAATTTCACCGCGTTCCCGATTCTCCTACCGCAAAGCAGGCACCTGATGCAGGCGTTATCGCGAGGCAAACGCGAAGAAGCAAGACAATCCCGTGTCATTTGCCAACTGATGCCGGAACCCTCCAGCCCGCTGACGCATTCTCCCTGCACAATGGAGGACATCTTATGGATAATTATGCCGAACTTCGCGAGCGCATCGGACAGGATCTTGATACGCTCAAGAAAACCGAAAACCCAAAATCCATTTTCGAGATCGCAGATGATTACCTGCTTGGCGATCCTGACCTGAAACGACAGGTCGTTGAAGATATCATCAAGGAAGAGGCCGACAGGCGAAGCATTGAAATCCACTGACCCAGACCAGATATCTGAGCAGAATATTCAATAAAAGATGCGGGTGATACCATCTCTGTGAATGCCACTGTCGCTATTGCGATCCTTATCGTACTCGTCATTGTCGCGGGTATGGCTCTGGCTACGCGTCACCGCGACAAGATCATCATCAAAATCGCATCGACAGCCCTCTCCAAGGACGATGACGAGACACCCCTCGACCGGCACTGGATGGACCTCAACCGGGATCGTGCCGAAAAGAACGCCCTGTCCCTGATACAATCGAATGTCGGTGCTTTCGCCGCCAGGGTGGGCTCCGCAAGGGCGGCGGGGCGCAGTCTCGACCTCATGTATTACATGTGGAACGCGGATCTTACGGGCCAGCTCGTCATGCGTGAGGTCATCGCCGCTGCCGATCGCGGTGTGCGGGTGCGTCTGTTGCTTGATGATCTCGGCGTGTCCATTTCCGACCGCGCCTTTCACGCTATCGACAGCCATCCCAACATCGAGTTGCGTCTGTTCAACCCCACAAAAGCACGTGAGAACGTTTTCAGGCGCGGCATAGAGATGGTGTTTCGGTTTCGCAGCGTGAACCGACGCATGCACAACAAGGCGTGGATTGCGGATGGTCGGGTCCTCATCGTCGGCGGACGTAACATCGGCGACGCCTATTTCGATGCAGCGGAACAGACGAATTTTCGGGATTTCGATGTCATAGCGCATGGCACATGCGTTGACGAGGCAGAGGACATATTCGACGACTACTGGAACAGTGCAGTGGCAGTTCCGGTCAGATCGCTTCTGTCGCGGCGGCCCAGCAAACTTGCCAAGCTTCGTCGGCGAATGGATGTCCTTGCCTCGGGAAATGCCGCCCGACCCTATCTTGCGCAGGTGGAAAGCCAGCATCACTCCGGCAATTTTCTGATGTCTGACAGTCTGCATTGGGTCGAAAGCGCGAAAGTCGTTGCCGACCCGCCTGAAAAGGCTGCCGGAAACCGTCGCAATGGCCATAATTTTCTGATGGAAACACTGCTTCCGATCATGGAGCAGGCGAAGAAGAAACTCAGGATCACTTCTCCCTATTTCATTCCCGGCCAGAAAGGCGTCGAGACATTCTCACGCCTCTGCGCCGATGGCGTGTCTGTCTGCATCCTCACCAATTCACTGGCAGCGACGGATGTGGCTGCCGTTCACGCTGGTTATTCGCGCTACCGAAAGCCGCTACTGGTCAATAACGTCAAAATACACGAGCTTCGTTCACAGGCAGATCAGTACAAGTCCTTCTCGCTTCGTGGCTCCGGTCAGGCCAGCCTGCATACGAAGGCTTTCACCCGCGATGGCGAGATCGGCTTTATCGGCTCGCTCAACTTCGACCCGCGCTCCATGTCTTTGAATACCGAGATGGGTGTCCTGTTTTCATCTCCAGGTCTGGTGAAAGCCATGGACGAAATTTTCGCGCAGGAAACCAACCACGAAATGAGCTTCGAGCTGACCTTGAATGCAAGACGAAATCTGGTGTGGAATGGTCTGGTGCGCGGTGAATTGCGCCACTACTCGAACGAGCCCTATGCAAGCCTCAGCCGCCGGATACTGGTAATTGCCATGGGACTTTTGCCGCTCGAGTCGCAGCTTTAATGTTTTTCAAGAAAAAGCGTTTCCGAACTGATCCAATTGCGCGCTCACGCATTTCAGAAAGAGTTGAAATACAGGAGAGTTCCATGTTCATCGCCCCGCCAGAGCCGACAGCCAGCCGCAAGACAGCAGAAATGTATCGCGGCGCCGAGGAGACATACGGATATCTTCCCAATATGTATCGGGCCTTCGGTCATCGCCCGGAGGTCATGGAAAGCTGGAGTGCATTGCTGGTCAGCTTGCGCGGCAATATTGAGCCGCGACGCTACGAATTGGTGACGCTCGCCGCAGCCCGGGAACTTCGCTCTTCCTACTGCATGCTGGCCCATGGGGCGGTGCTGGTGCGCGAAGGTGTTTCGGGTGATCAGTTGGAGGCTATCGTTGATGGGCAAGACGACGCACCGCTGGACGATCAGGAACGCGCCATCATGATCTTCGCTACCAAAGTTGTGCGCGATGCGACATCGATCACGCAGGCCGATATCGACGCGCTCAAAACACACGCTCTTACGGATGCGGAGATTTTTGACATCGTAGCGGCAGCATCTGCACGCTGTTTCTTTTCCAAGACGCTGGATGCGCTAGGCACCTCTCCAGACCAGACCTATGTGGACAAACTCGGCCCGGAACTTGCCGATAAACTGGCAATGGGCCGCCCGGTCGAAAAGGAAGTCTGACGCATACGTTTGCAAACAGCATAAAGGCGGCGGCACCAACGCGTGCCACCTGCCAACGTCCAGCCTTAGGCTGCGACCTTCTTGCTGTGCATCTTGGCAGCCTGGATTTGCACAAGCGTGTCCAGGTTCTGGTTCACGCGGCAATAGAACTCTTCATCGATGAAGGGCCGCAGCATGAAGTCGTTGCCGCCAGCTTTCAGGAAGCGCGCCGACAGAAGGCGGTTGGTGGACGACGACACACCGATGATACGCAGTTCGTGCGACCCACGCATCGTGCGGATGCGCCGTGTCAGCTCGAAACCATCGATGTCAGGCATATTATAGTCAGTTACAACAAGACTGATGTCCGCATTGTTCTTCAAGAGCTCAAGCGCCTTCGCGCCGTTGTCGGCAAGGCTTACCCGGAAGTTGTAACGCTTCAGACGGCTTGAAAGCAGCGCACGTGCCGTCGGGCTGTCATCCACGATCAGCACATGATGGCGGTGGTTGGTCAGGAAGCGGCAGACCGATTCTGTCAGCATATCGACGGCAAAAACGTTGTCTTTGAGAATATAGTCGACAACTTCCTTTGTGAGGAGTTTTTCGCGCGTGTCTTCATGGAATGTGCTGGTGAAAACAATGGTAGGAATGGAGAGATCGACAAGATATTCCAGTGCCTCACCATTCTCTGCACCGGGCAAGTTGATGTTGGAAATCGCCAACGTCACCTCTTCGGAGGAGCGCTCGTAGCATTCCTGCAATTCTTCAAAGTTGCGGCAGACTTCGACAGAAAGTCCAAGCAACTCCTTAAGACGAGAGCCGATCATCTGGGTGAAGACATTGGAGTCTTCGGCAAGCAATATTCTTGTGTCGCGAAATGGCACGCCAGAATACTGCATGCCCGTAATTCCCAGAAAGTTCATAGTGCCCCCAAATACCCGAAATCCTTGAAAGCGACTATAACTGCTGATATTTTCAGAATAATTAATCCATAAAACCACGTGTGAACTATGGTTACTTATTCGCAAACCATTGTCTTGCTGCGCGCAGCGAAGCAACTCATACAGTCATCAGGCGCAACGTATCGACGACCTTGGTAAAGTCATAGGGCTTCGGAAAAAACACACTGCGCTCCGGCAAAACCTCTTCTGACGGGTTGTGGTGCCCAGACGTCACGACGATCCCCAATGGGGTGTTCGCTCTGCGGGCCCAGTTTGCGAGCCCAACCCCATTCATACTCCCGGGCATATCGACATCGGTAAACAACACGTCGATGTCCTGGCGGCTGTCGAGAATTTCCATCGCCTCGTCGGCACCACAAGCCTCCACTGCGTCAAAGCCTGCATCTTCGACAAGATCGACCGCCATCATGCGTAAGAGAGGGTCGTCTTCGACGACCAGTACCACTTGTCTGGCGTATGCGTTGCGCTGTCCCATGACTGGTTACCTGCTTTTACATCCAAGCGTCGTGTTCGTGAAAACTTTTGACCTTGGATTGAACAACGCCACCCAGCCATGCAAGTTCCTTTCCCGTGCGCGGAATCAGGACTTCTCCACGGGATAAATGGGCAAGGCACATCAACCTGTCATTCGTCTTGTAAAGGAAGAACGCTCACACGGAACGGGTTAGGCCACCATCCACCCGCAGGTTCTGGCCGGTAATATACCCCGCCCCTTCCGACGCCAGAAATGCGACGGTTGCCGCGATTTCCTCGCTTTTACCGTAACGTTGCATCGGCACCATGTCACGTCGGGCATCCGTTGCGGGCAGGCTGTCTATCCAGCCCGGTAGAACGTTATTCATGCGCACGTTGTGTGGCGCATAGGTGTCCGAGAAAATCTTGGTATAGGCGGCAAGCCCCGCCCTAAATACGGCAGAGGTCGGAAACATCTCGCTTGGCTCGAACGCCCAGGCGGTGGAAATATTGATGATAGCACCCGACTTTTGCGACACCATGACAGGTGCGATGATGCGTGTCGGGCGGATGACATTTAGCAGATAGACATCGAGACCCGTATGCCACTGCTCATCGGTGATTTCCAGGATTTGCGCACGCGGACCGTGACCGGCGCTATTGACCAGCACATCGATCCGCCCAAATTTTTCAAGAGCGAGATCGGCAAGCCTCTTGAGATCATCGACGGATTGGTTCGAACCCGTCACGCCGATGCCACCAAGCTCTGCAGCCAGCGCCTCACCCTTGCCGGACGATGACAGGATCGCGACCTTGTAGCCATCTGCCGCCAGACGTTTCGCCACCGCAGCGCCCATGCCGCTGCCACCCGCCGTTACCACCGCTACTTTTTCTGCCGACATCGTTGTTCTCCCATCCTGCTTGAAACTCGAACTTAACCGGTTTCACCAGCAAGTTCGAACCAAAATCATTGATGGAAGATGACAGCTTTATTTCAGCCAGCCGCCGATCCGACCGACCGCTTCGGCAATGTCGGACACGGAACCGGCATAGGAGAATCGCAGCGCGCGGTGGCCTTCCAAGGGGTCAAAATCCAGCCCCGGCGTCGCCGCAACATCGATTTCCGCCAGCATCCGCTTGGCGAAATCCATGCTGTCATTCGAATAGCGGCTGGTATCGACATAGGCGTAGAAGGCGCCGTCCATGGGGGATGCCAGCGGCAGGCCCAGTTCCGGGAGCCGGCTCATCAGGAAATCGCGGTTGGTGCGGTAACTTTCCTTGTAGACATCAAGCTCGTCTTCTGCGGAAAAAGCGGCCTTGGCGGCACGCTGCGAAAGCTCGGGCGCTGAAATATACAGGCTTTGCGCAAGACATTCGACCGGTCGTATCAGCATTTCAGGCAGCACCATCCAGCCGATACGCCAACCCGTCATGCAATAATATTTCGAAAACGAATTGATGACGACGACGTTCTCGCTGATCTCGGCGGCACTCGTCTCCTCGCCGACGAATGTCAGCCCGTGATAAATCTCATCCGAAATGAACGCGATGTTACGGCTGTCGCAATAATTCACCAGCCGCTTCAGCGCTTCACGTCCCGTCACCGTGCCCGTCGGGTTGGCCGGACTTGCCAGCAGCACACCCTTCAATTTGTGCCCGGCTTTGGTCTCGGCGCGCTCAAGGCTTGCAGGCGTCAGCGTATATCCGGTTTCCGCAGTAACCGGCACCTCGACCACGTGAAGACCAAGCGCTTTTAAAATATTGCGGTATGCCGGATATCCGGGACGCGCAATCGCGACGGCATCACCGGGATCGAACAGAGCCAGAAATGCCAGATTGAATGCCGCCGAAGATCCGGTCGTCACCGCAATGCGGGCAGGATCAATGATGGCACCGTGGCGCATGCGGTAACTGGAGGCGATGGCTTCACGCAAATCGCGCAGACCAAGCGCATCGGTGTAGCCAACGCGGCCGTGTTTCAGCGCCTCGTCGGCAGCATCCAGCGCAGCCTTGGGGGCGGGATGCGAGGGCTGACCAACGGCCATGGAAATTACCGGTCTTCCCGCCTGTCTCAAACGGTTGGCTTCTGCCAGAATATCCATCGCATGGAATGGCTCGACCGCGCTTCGCTTGGACAACGTTATCAAAAGCATGTTCTTTCTTGTCAAACTGTCGGAGATTTGCCGCATTATTACGGTCTTCACAATGGCGAGATCGCAACGGGCCGGTTTATTTTGCGATATGGCAATCGCATCGAATTAGGGTAATTGCGTGGGACAACAGAATCACTACTCTGCAACAAAACGATGAGGACCGACATGGCACTTTCCCTAAAATCCACGGCTTTTGCCTGCCTGACGGCCCTATCCACGGTTTTCGTATCGCTCCCCGCCCATGCGCTGGATGACCAGCAGAAAAAAGAGTTCGGCGCCTTCATCAAGGAATACCTGATCGAGAACCCGGAGATCATGCTGGAGGTTCAGGAGGCTCTTGAGCGCAAGCAATATGACACGCGCAACGCCAAGGCAGCCGAGGCTGTAGCAGACAACCAGAAAACCATTTTCCAGTCTGATTATGATTTGTCGCTGGGCAACCCGAATGGCGATGTGACGCTGGTCGAGTTCTTCGACTACAATTGCGGCTACTGCAAACGGGCGATGAGCGACGTCGACGCCATCCTGAAAACCGACAAGAATGTTCGCTTCGTTCTGAAGGAGTTTCCGATTCTCGGGCCGGAATCACTGGAGGCACACAAGGTTTCCAACGCCGTCAAACTTCTGGCACCTGAAAAATATCCGGAATTCCAGCGCACACTGCTCGGAAGCACGGGCCGGGCCAACGAGGCAAGCGCCATCGAAGTCGCAGAATCGCTTGGTATCAAAGAAGCAGATATCCGCAAATCCATGGCGGCAAATCCCAACGACGCCCAGGTTAAGGAAACCTACCAGCTCGCCACCAACCTCGGCATCACCGGCACGCCGTCCTACGTCATCGGCAACGAAGCCATTTTCGGCGCAGTCGGCACGACCCCGCTAAAAGAAAAGATCGCCAATATGCGCGCCTGCGGTAAGGCGACGTGCTCTTAATGACATCCTGTCTCTCATTCCTGCGCTCCCGCTGGAATGAGAGACAGGCCTCCTTTGAACGCTCGGCGCGTCTTCTGCGAGCGATAATCTACCAAAAACACCTTCAAACCCCATAAGATTAAGGACAATCCCTGCTTTGAGCGCTTCGGGGCTTTTCCTTCGCAGTTGTGCGGTCTATAGGTGGCGCTGATTTTCTGGCGGAACTTTCGAATGAGCAACACGATTTTTGTCCTCAACGGACCCAATCTCAACATGTTGGGAAAACGTGAGCCGGGCATTTATGGCGGCAAGACGCTGAAGGACATTGAGGACGACTGCGTCAAAGCGGGTAAAGAGCTTGGTTTTACGGTCGAGTGTCATCAGTCCAACCATGAGGGCGCTCTGGTGGACCTGTTGCACGAGGCAGGCGAACGCACCGTCGGTGTCGTCATCAATCCTGGTGCCTATGGCCACACGTCGATTGCGATGCATGACGCCATCCGCGCCATTTCCGTTCCTGTGCTGGAAGTGCACATTTCCAACATCCACGCACGCGAAGAATTCCGCCATAAATCGATGATAGCGCCCGCCGCCAAGGGTATGATCTGCGGTTTCGGGCCGTATGGCTACATCATGGCGCTCAACGCTTTGAAAAATATCACGGCATAAAAAGAAACAATCAGAATAGGGTTTGTCATGTCTGAAAAGAAACACGGTATCGACAAGGAACTGATCCGCGACCTCGCGAACATTCTCAACGACACCGACCTTTCCGAGATCGAGGTCGAGCAGGACGACATGCGTATTCGTGTGTCGCGTGCAGCTCCTGCGCCGATTTACGCAACAGCACCCGCACAATACGCCCCTGCTCCCGCCCCCGCAGCAGCTGCTGCCCCGGCCGTCGCACCCGGCACGGCAGCACCTGCGGCCCCTGCCCGCAACCCTGCCAACACGGTGACGTCGCCCATGGTTGGCACCGTCTATCTGTCCTCCGCTCCCGGCGCGCGTCCATTCGTTGAAGTCGGCGCGACCGTGAAGGAAGGCCAGACGCTTCTGATCGTTGAAGCGATGAAGACAATGAACCAGATCCCGGCACCAAAGTCCGGCAAGGTGACGGAAATCATCGTCAACGACTCGCAGCCAGTAGAGTATGGTGAAGCCCTCGTGGTCATCGAATAAGGCTGATTTCATGGTATCCAAGATCCTCATCGCCAATCGCGGCGAAATCGCCCTTCGCGTATTGCGCGCCGCCAAGGAACTCGGCATTCCAACGGTCGCCGTGCATTCCACAGCTGACGCCGATGCCATGCATGTGCGCCTTGCCGACGAGAGTGTGTGCATCGGCCCACCGCCTTCACGTGACAGCTACCTCAACATTCACCAGATCGTTGCGGCCTGCGAAATCACCGGTGCGGATGCCGTTCACCCCGGTTACGGCTTTCTGTCCGAAAACGCCAAGTTTGCGGATATTCTCGACGCGCACGGCATCACCTTTATTGGACCGACCGCCGATCACATCCGCATCATGGGTGACAAGATCACCGCCAAGCAGACCGCGCTGGAACTCGGCATTCCCGTAGTTCCCGGCTCGGACGGCGAAGTGAAGCCTGAGAACGCTCTGGAAATCGCCCGAAAGATCGGTTTCCCGGTTCTCATCAAGGCAACCGCTGGCGGCGGTGGACGCGGCATGAAGGTCGCGAAAGACGAGTCGGAAGTTGAAGAAGCCGTCTCGACAGCCCGTTCCGAAGCGCTTGCCGCTTTCGGCAACGACGCCGTCTACATGGAAAAATATCTCGGCAAGCCGCGCCATATCGAGGTGCAGGTGTTTGGCGATGGTGAAGGCAAGGCCATTCATCTGGGCGAACGCGACTGCTCGTTGCAGCGCCGCCACCAGAAGGTTCTGGAAGAAGCCAATTCACCCGCGCTCACCGTCGAGCAGCGTATGAAGATCGGTGAAATTTGCGCCGATGCCATGCGCAAGCTGAAGTATCGCGGTGCAGGCACCATCGAGTTTCTATACGAAAACGGCGAGTTCTATTTCATCGAAATGAACACCCGTCTTCAGGTGGAGCATCCGGTCACGGAAGCCATCACCGGCATGGACCTCGTGCAGGAGCAAATCCGCGTTGCATCCGGCCAAGGCCTTTCGGTGACGCAGGATGAGGTGAAGTTCAATGGTCACGCCATCGAATGCCGCATCAACGCCGAAGACCCACGCACGTTCGTGCCGTCTCCCGGCACGCTGACCTATTTCCACACACCCGGCGGCCTCGGTGTGCGTGTGGATTCCGGCGCCTATCAGGGCTACAAGATCCCACCTTACTACGACAGCATGATCGGCAAGCTGATCGTGCACGGTCGCAACCGAGACGAATGCATTCGCCGCCTGCGTCGTGCGCTCGACGAATTCGTTGTAGACGGCATCAAGACCACCCTGCCGCTGTTTCAGGACCTTCTGCAGAACGAAGACATTCTGAACGGCGATTATGACATCCACTGGCTGGAAAAATATCTGGCTGGCGACGCGAAGTAAGATATGGGGCGGCGCGGCAGAAATGACGATATCGACGTCGATATTCTGCTGCGCGCCTACTCCATCGGCCTGTTTCCCATGGCCGATTCGGCTGATGACCCCGAACTGTTCTGGGTAGAGCCGGACATGCGGGGCGTCATCCCGCTTGATGATTTTCACGTTTCAAAAAGTCTGGCCAAGGCCATCCGCAAAAAGCCGTTCGATATCCGGTTCGATTCGGCGTTCGATGCGGTCATGATCGGGTGTGCAGCCGAAGCGGACAATCGGCCCAGCACATGGATCAACGGCACAATCCATCGCCTCTATAACGAGTTGCATGACATCGGCCACGCGCACAGCGTGGAAGCCTGGGAGGGTGATGAGCTCGTAGGCGGCCTCTACGGAGTATCGCTCGGCTCTGCCTTCTTCGGCGAAAGCATGTTTTCACGGCGCACGAACGCATCCAAAATCTGCCTCGTCCACCTTGTCGAGCACCTGCGCGAAAAAGGCTTCACCCTTCTCGACACACAGTTCACCACCGAACATCTGAAGACATTCGGGGCAATCGACGTTCCGAAGGCGGATTATTCAAAAATGCTGGAGCCTGCGGTCAATCGCCCAAGCCTTGCATTTTGATTTTCTGGATTATTTGCTGGCAGAAGACGGAGCGGGCACGTCCGATTCCTGCTTGCAGCCAGTCAGCCACACGTCATAGATCGGATGCTCGACGGCGTTCAGGCCGGGACTATCTGCAAACATCCAGCCAGTGAAGATGCGCTTGATCTTGCGATCGAGGGTAATTTCATCGACTTCGATGAAAGCGTCGATCTTCTGCGCTTCGGTGTCGTCGCGGGAATAGCAGACCTTCGGTGTGACCTGAAGCGCACCGAATTGCACCGTCTCGTTCAGGTAAACATCGAATGAGGTGATGCGGCCGGTGATCTTGTCGATACCGGAAAACACCGCAACGCGGTTTTCAATGCGAGCGGCAGAGGCGGAGGAGACGAAGCCAGTCATGGGCAAAAGCGCAACAAAAGCCACAGCCAGTGCACGCAAAGAACGATCTCGCGTGAATTTTCCCATATCGAACCGTCTCCAGAAAGATTTCCCGCGCCAATCCGGCGAGAGTTCAACGCCTACAGGCGGAATGTGGCGAAAACGGGTGACGTGGCGGCACATACGTAGGCCATGCTCACCACCCAAACGCAATCAGTTGCCGGGTGTCCAGGCGTCGTAGTCACCGGTCACGCGTGGACGTTCACCGGGAACAGCAAGCGAGCCCTGCGGACGGTAAGCCTTGGACGAGCCGGTCATGTTCGGCAAGTGCGGCTTTTCCCATTCGCGTGCCGTGTAGCTTTCCTGGCTTGGCGGAACGTCGGTGCGGTAGTGCATCCAGCCATGCCAGCCGGGCGTGATCGCGGATGCATCAGCATAACCATTATAGATGACCCAACGACGCGGCATGCCCCAGGATGTGGTTCCACCTTCATAATAGGTGTTGCCCAACTCGTCCTGTCCAACCTTCTTCCCGAAACGCCATGTGTGAAAGCGCGTTCCGATCGTCTGGCCATTCCACCAGGTGAAGATTTGCGTCAGGAGAGTCTTCATTATCCATTCCTCGGGGCTTGAATGCACTGCGGCGATTTGGATTGCGCAGCACAGCACAAGCTTATGCCGCCCCAAGCGCCAATTGTCCAGTATTTCCCCGGCCGTCAGCTGCTATTTCAGTGTCATGCTGAAACCGAGATGGCGCTTCTCGAAGCCGAGACGATCGTAAAACCGGTGCGCATCAACCCGGGTCATGTTCGATATCAACTGAATGTTTTTGACACCGCGTTTTTTAGCGTCATCGATGCAGTAGCGGATCATAATCCCACCGATACCGCGACCGCGCATGTCATCACGGGTCTGCACCGCCTCTATCTTCATCGACGTTGCGCCACGACCGACGAGCTTCGTGAGAATCACCGTCTGAAAAGTCCCGACCACCTTGCCGTCCAGTTCCGCGACATAAAGCGTCTCGTTGGATGATCGTTCTATGGCACGAAACGCCGAAAGGTAATCCGGCTGCGCCGACACGTCGGTCGTATCGCCGTGACCGCCATGTTCGTCGGCAGCAAACATCGCTGCGAGCGCAGGCAGGTCACTCTCCCGCGCTAACCGAATGACGAGGTTTTCCGGGCTCGTGCTCATCGCGTCAGCGTCTTTTCCATCGCGATACCCGGCAAACCGACAACACCTGCCATGCGTTCGACACGGTCAACCTCGACAAAACCCAATCCCTCGTAAAAAGCGATGGCGACGGTGTTCTTCGGCTCCACCTCAAGCCGCATGATTTCTGCATCCGGGAAACACGTCTCGAGTTCCGCGAAAATGTCGCGCCCGACGCCCTGTCGCTGAAAGTTCGGATCGACGTAAAGCTGGTGCAGCAGCGCCGTCTTGGACATCTTGCCCGACATGGCGGCATAACCCATCCCACCGATGCGCTTGCCATCATCAGCCACCAAAAACTCGCCACCCTTTTTTTGAACGCGCTCTTTCATGGCGGCGAGAGAATGCCACTCGGTAATCAGCTGACTGACCCGCTGCGCACCATAGATCGCGTCATAGGTGGCATGCCAAGTCCGCGCCAAGAGCGCCCTCACCGGCTCAATATCGCGCTCACTGGCCGTGCGAATAAAAAACACGATATTCCCCTTAGTCTTGAAATAGAAAAGCCGGGAGCAATCCCGGCTTCGACGTCACCGATAGGAGCGCTTACTCCTCAAGACCAAGCTTCGCCTTGACCAGTTCCTGCACGGCCTGTGGGTTGGCCTTGCCGCCCGTTGCCTTCATGACCTGACCGACGAACCAGCCGGCGAGCGTCGGCTTTGCCTTCACCTTCTCGACCTGATCCGGGTTGGCAGCAATGATTTCGTCTACGGCCTTTTCGATGGCGCCCGTATCCGTGACCTGCTTCATGCCCCTGGTATCGACAATCTCCGCCGGGTTGCCGCCCTCGTTCCAGACGATTTCGAACAGGTCCTTGGCGATCTTGCCGGAGATCGTGTTGGCTTTGATGAGGTCGATGATACCGCCAAGCTGATCGGCAGAAACCGGAGTCTCTT
Source organism: Agrobacterium bohemicum (assembly GCF_001562555.1). NCBI lineage: Bacteria > Pseudomonadati > Pseudomonadota > Alphaproteobacteria > Hyphomicrobiales > Rhizobiaceae > Agrobacterium > Agrobacterium bohemicum. The sequence continues at coordinate 66,292 of NZ_KQ961023.1, read as the reverse complement.
CGATGCCCTTGCTCGCTTTGTTGAGCGCGCCCAGAAGGTCGTTGATCACCCAGTTGGCGGCAATCTTGCCATCGCGGCCGTTGGCGACCAGTTCGTAATAATCCGCAATCGCCTTTTCCGAAACCAGGATCGAGGCATCGTAGACCGAGAGGCCGAGCTCGCTGACGAACCGCGCTTTCTTGTCATCAGGCAGTTCCGGCAAATCCTTGCTCATCCGTTCGATAAAGGCATCGTCGAATTCCAGCGGCAGCAGATCAGGATCCGGGAAGTAACGATAGTCATGCGCGTCTTCCTTGGAACGCATGGAGCGCGTCTCGCCTTTGCCGGGATCGAACAGCCGGGTTTCCTGATCGATCGAGCCGCCATCTTCGAGAATGGCGATCTGCCGACGTGCTTCGTATTCGATGGCTTGGCCGATGAAGCGGATAGAGTTGACGTTCTTGATTTCGCAACGTGTGCCGAACTCGCCGCCCGGCTTACGCACGGAAACGTTCACGTCCGCACGCATGGAGCCTTCGTCCATGTTGCCATCGCAGGTGCCGAGATATCGCACGATGGAGCGCAGCTTCGTCATGTAGGCTTTCGCCTCATCGGACGAGCGCATATCGGGCTTGGAGACGATTTCCATCAGCGCCACGCCGGAACGGTTCAGGTCCACATAGGACATGGTCGGGTGCTGGTCGTGCATCGACTTGCCCGCATCCTGCTCCAGATGCAGACGCTCGATGCCGATCTCGATGTCTTCGAAATTGCCCTGACGGTCAGGTCCAAGCGAAATCACGATCTTGCCCTCACCGACGATCGGGTCTTTGAACTGCGAAATCTGATAGCCCTGCGGCAAATCCGGATAAAAATAGTTCTTACGGTCGAAGATCGAGCGCTTGTTGATCTGTGCCTTCAAGCCCAAACCGGTCCGCACAGCCTGTGCCACGCATTCCTCGTTGATGACAGGCAGCATACCAGGCATCGCCGCATCCACCAGCGAAACGTTGGAATTCGGCGCGTTGCCGAAGGTGGTGGAAGCGCCGGAAAACAGCTTGGAATTGGACAGAACCTGCGCATGCACCTCCATGCCGATGACGATTTCCCAATCGCCGGTGGCGCCGGGAATGAAGCGTTTCGGGTCTGGCGTGCGCACGTCTACAAGGGTCATATCAAGCTCTTAATATACGGAATTTCTGTCTATGGTGAGGTAGAACAATTGGCATCGTGGCGCAAGGCTTGTCGCGCCAAAGGCATGAAAGCTGCATCTTTTGGCCAGAGTGAAGATCATTTTTTTACAATTTTGAATTTCAATCGCGCCATGATGATTCTGGCTTTATCTCTCGCGACCTATCTTGCTTTCAACCTCCTGGTCTTCCTTATCTATTGGTGGGACAAGGAGGCTGCAAGGAAAGGCGAGTGGCGCGTCGCCGAATCCACCCTGCTCTGGCTTGCCTTTCTGGGCGGCAGCGCCGGTGCGGTTGTCGCCCAGCGCATGCTGCGTCATAAAACCCGAAAAGAGCCATTTCGCAGCATCCTGCTCTTCATCGTCATCGTGCAGCTCGTGCTTGGCGCATCGCTGATCATCATGCCGACCTGGCCGAAAGCTGCGCTCCATGCCCTGGAAACAATGGCTCAAAAACCGAAGCCGTAACCGCCGATTTCTATGTCTACCAGCTGTTTTCGCAGCCCCATGGATTGCACGTCACGATCCAGCTTTTCCGAATATTTCATGGAAAACCAGCTGACACTGTATCCATGCTTGCGGAAAAACGAAACGGCCTGATCGTTTTGCGCATGGCTTTCCAGCCTTCCGGCAGCGTAGCCGCGCGCCACGATCTGCCGCTCGATGTCAACTAGAAGTGCCGTCCCGACACCCTGACGTTGGTAGACCGGATCGATCCAGAAATCTGTGATCGTCTCATCGAAATGTTCGCGCGCCGCCCAACCGACAATCGTGCCATCAGCCTCTGCAACCGTGATGGCAAGCCATGAGGAGTGCGTGAAATTACCGAATGCGGCACGCGCATTGTCCCGCAACTCTTCCGTTACGCCAATAGCCGATGTGGCGTTTGCCCACGCCCGCAGACCAATGGCCGCAAGCAGGGTTGCGTCACCTTCTCTGGCTGGGCGGATAAAGATCACTAGGCCTCTCCGTTTGTGAAATCCAATAGATCATCCGACCTTCGATTCGGCCAGCGAGACCCCATGGACAAAAGCCACCGCCCAACGGCGATGGCATTGTCACTCATGGTTGAAAACCAGCGGAATCAGGTGCGTTCGATGCGAATGACCTGCGGTTCGTTCACCAGATATTTTTCGCTCTTGATGGCTTTGACAGCCTTGCGAATGGCATCTTCCATCGTCGCATGCGTAACGAGAATGATGGTCTGGGCACCGCCTTCGACGGGAACCCGCGAATGCTGCACGATGGATTCCAGCGAGATGTTGTTTTCCGCCATGCGCGTCGCGATGCTGGCAAAAACGCCTGCCTTGTCCTTTACCGTCAGGCGGATGAAGTAACCGCCCTCATGGCTCTTCATCTTGGCGCGGCGGTATTCGGTCAGTGATTTCGCAGGGCGACCGAGAACCGGCACCTGCTGCACGCCGGGACGGCTCTTGGCAATGTCGGCAATGTCACCCAGCACGGCAGATGCCGTTGCGTTGCCACCAGCACCCGGACCAACCATCAGCAGTTCACCGAGAATATCCGATTCGACGGCAACCGCGTTCGTCACGCCGTCCACCTGCGCAATGACCGAATCCAGCGGCACCATGGTCGGATGCACACGCTGCTCAATGCCGGATTCCGTAACCTGCGCCACGCCAAGCAGCTTGATGCGGTAGCCGAGATCGGCCGCTGCCTGAATGTCCTCGATGGAGATATTGGAGATGCCTTCGAGATAGATGTCATCAGCGGCGATCTTGGACCCGAAGGCAAGCGTCGTCAGAATAGCCAGTTTGTGGGCGGTATCGTTACCCTCGATATCGAAGGCTGGATCGGCTTCGGCATAACCCAGACGCTGCGCTTCCTTCAGGCAGGCTTCAAACGAAAGGCCTTCCTTTTCCATCTTGGTCAGGATGTAATTGCAGGTACCGTTCATGATACCGTAGATGCGCGACACATGGTTGCCGGTGAGCGATTCACGCAGCGCCTTGATGATGGGGATGCCGCCGGCCACGGCTGCTTCGAAGTTCAGCAGTGCGCCCTTTTCTTCCGCCATGATGGCAAGTTCGACACCGTGCTTGGCAAGCAGCGCCTTGTTCGCTGTCACCACATGGAGACCGCGTGCCAATGCGGCGCGCACGGCCTTTTCGGCAGCGCCAGAGGCACCGCCGACCAGTTCCACGAGAACATCGATCTCGGCTTTTTTCGCCATCTCTTCAGGCGTGTCGAACCAAGTAATACCCTTGAGATCGAGACCGCGATCACGCGAACGATCGCGTGCGCTGACGGCAATAATCTCAATTGCGCGTCCGCAGGTAATCGCAAGTTCGTTGCTTCTCTGCTGGAGGATGCGCACGAGCGAAGAGCCGACGGTGCCGAGTCCCGCTATGCCGATTCTCAATGAATCTGCCATTGGTATATTCCTGATTTGCTGACGTGAAGAGGTGGCCTGAAACGGCCACCCGGTTATGTGCCCTTAACGGTGGGCGTTGAGCGAAACGACGTTGTGCAACGTATCGTCCGCTGTCGACAGGAAACGCTTCAAATTGCGCGCTGCCTGACGAATTCGATGTTCGTTTTCAACGAGTGCAAGGCGAACGTAATCGTCGCCCATTTCGCCAAAGCCGACGCCGGGAGCAACCGCGATATCGGCTTTCTCCACGAGCAGCTTGGAAAACTCCAGAGAACCGAGATGACGGAATTTTTCCGGAATTTTCGCCCATGCGAACATGGTGGCTGCAGGAGGTGGAACCTCGAAACCGGCCTTGCCGAATGTTTCCACCATCACGTCGCGACGGCGGCGGTAGACACTGCGCACTTCGGCAATGTCGGTGCCATCTCCGTTCAGCGCATGGGTTGCAGCCACCTGGATTGGCGTGAATGCACCGTAATCCAGATAGGATTTCACCCGTGTCAACGCGCTGATCAGTCTCTCGTTGCCAACGGCAAAGCCCATGCGCCAGCCGGGCATCGAGAAGGTCTTGGACATGGAGGTGAACTCAACAGCCACGTCCATGGCGCCCGGCACTTCCAGCACGGAAGGCGGCGGGTTGGCGTCGTCGAAATAGATTTCGGAATAGGCAAGGTCCGAGAGCACGATGAGGTCATGCTTCTTCGCAAAAGCGATGATGTCCTTGTAGAAATCCAGCGATGCAACATGTGCTGTCGGGTTGGAAGGGTAGTTGATGATCAGCGCCAGCGGCTTTGGAATGGAGTGGCGAACCGCGCGCTCCAGCGGGCCGAAGAAGGTCTCATCCGGCTCGACATTCATCGAGCGAATGACGCCACCGGCCATGAGGAAACCGAACGCGTGGATCGGATAGGTCGGGTTCGGGCAGAGAATGACATCGCCCGGCGCAGTGATCGCCTGCGCCATGTTGGCGAAGCCTTCCTTGGAGCCGAGCGTGGCAACGACCTGCGTATCCGGGTTCAGCTTCACGCCGAAGCGACGGGCATAATAGCCCGCCTGTGCACGGCGAAGGCCCGGAATACCCTTGGACGAAGAATAACGGTGCGTGCGCGGATCCTGCACGACTTCGCAAAGCTTGTCGACAATGGCCTTCGGCGTTGGAAGGTCTGGATTCCCCATGCCAAGGTCGATAATATCCGCCCCACCCGCTCGCGCGCTCGCTTTCAAACGGTTGACCTGTTCGAAGACGTATTGCGGCAGACGCTTGACCTTGTGAAACTCTTCCATCTTTTCCTCGTGGAAATGAGCCGGATGAACCGGCTCACAGAACGTTCGTTTTTTGGTTTCAAATACAGCCGACACGAACACATCGAAACCGTATAGTTTAACTGTAGCGCATGTGCTGAAAAACACGAATTGGTTTTCCAAAGCCGACCATAGTCGGTAAAATCCACACGACGCATCAAAAACCTGCATAACGCGAGTTTTTTCTAAAATGCAAGGCGAGCCTTAGCGTTTGGCGGCGCGGGCGATCAATCAGCCGCGCTCACCCTGCACAACTGCAGAACGGATGACCGAAAGTACACGTTCGGGCTCGATATCCGTGCAGACGAGCTGGCTCGGGTGCCCGTCCCAGTTTCCAGGCGGGAAGCCGACGCCATCCGGCTTCTGGATCGTCTGGCCATCTGCGATGCCGCCGCAGACCACACGAACCGCGCCACTGCGTGTCTGGAACAGTTCGGGGTTGGTGAGGTAGACGCAGGCGCAAGCGTCATGCACCACCATTCCATCGCCGGTGCGCTGAGTGTAAAACTCGATGTAAAATTGCGACAGATCGGACAGAAGCTGGACGGGCGCCCCGCCCTCCTTTGCCATCTCATCCATGAATTTGGCGGTCATAACGGTGCGCGTCGTGACATCAAGGCCGACGACGGTCACGCGCCACGGCGCGGTGAACACCAGGTCCGCGGCTTCAGGATCGCCATGAATATTGGCTTCTGCTGCGGGGCTGACATTACCGTTAATGTCGAAAGCGCCACCCATGATGACGACATTCTTGACCAGAGCGGCAAAATCTGGGTCTTCACGCAGCGCCAGCGCAAGGTTCGTCATGCGGCCAACGGCGATCAGTGTCACCTCACCCGGATTTTCCTTGACGGTATCGATGATGAAATGGTGTGCCGGACGCGGATCGAGCGGTAGATCGATTTCTTCGGGAACACCGATATTGCCGAGACCATCTTCGCCGTGGATGAATGTCGGCCAATGGCCTTCCGGGCGCGATGGGTCGAACGTGACGCCCGCGCCCTTGGCCACGGGTGCCGTCATGCCCCACTGCTGTTTGAGAAACAGCGCATTGCGGGTGGTAATATCCAGCGGTGCATTGCCGAACACCGTCGTGACACCGATAAGATCGACATCCGGGTGGCGGTGCAGAAACAGCAGCGCCATTGCGTCGTCGATGCCGGGGTCCGTGTCGAAAATTACCTTGTGCATGCCATGTCCTCGAATTCTTTGTCAGCAGAATCGCCCTGAAATTGACGAAACAGCGAGCGCACAATAGACGGACGCGCAATCGACGCAATGCCTTCTGCTCCACGGGCGGAAAAGCGTTGCAACAGGCAGGATTCGGTGAAAGAAGCTGTCATCATTTACAGTCCCTCCGGAATGCTCCCGTGCAAGACATCGCCCTTCAGCTTTTTCTCATCCTGTTTCTTGTCGCCGTTTTTGCGGGCTTCGTGGATTCGATTGCCGGTGGTGGTGGCCTCATTGTCATTCCTGCCATGCTGATTCTCGGCATACCGCCGCTCGAAGCGCTCGGCACCAACAAGCTGCAAGCGCAGTTTGGCTCGGCGTCGGCCACCATCGCCTATGCGCGGCGCGGCCATGTGGACCTTAAAAAGCAGTTCCCCATGGCGATGATGGCATTCGTCGGCGGCATCTTCGGAGCGCTGACAGCCTCATTCGTGCCGCCAGATATTCTGCGTGCCATCATGCCTTTCCTGCTGATTGCCATCGCACTGTATTTTGCCTTCAAACCCAACCTCAATGACCTCGACAGCCATCAGCGCATCACGCCCTTCGTGTTCGGGTTGACCATCGTTCCATTGGTTGGCTTCTACGACGGCATCTTCGGACCGGGGGCCGGTTCTTTTTACATGCTGGCCTTTGTCGGGCTTGCCGGTTTCGGCATGCTGAAGGCAACAGCGCACACAAAGCTTCTCAATTTCGGCTCCAATTTCGGCAGCTTTCTCGTCTTTACGTTCAGCGGCGCAATCCTGTGGAAGCTCGGACTTGTCATGGGTCTGGGGCAGTTTTTGGGTGCCCAGATGGGCTCGCGCCTGGCCATGAGCAACGGCGCAAAAATCATTCGCCCGCTGCTGGTCATTTCCTGCTTGGCAATGGCAACCAAATTGCTGCTGGATTCAGGCGCGGCCTCCTCGGTGTCCGCTTTCTTCTCCAGCCTGACAGGCAGCTAAGGGCTCAACTGCGCTCGAATTCAACGGTCTGGTCAGCATTGTGAAGAACAATGATCGCGCCGATGATTTCATTGCTTGATCCGCGCAAAGGCGTCATGCGGCAGCGCGTGAAAAAGCTTTTGGCGTCACGCAAGCCGGTATGGATATAATCCACCGTGTCACCCCTGAAGCATTTTTCGAATGCCGGTTTGGCCAATGTACTGAAGCTTTCCTCGCCGATAAAGTCAGACACATGACAGCCGATCATGGAAAGCGTCGTATGGCTTAGATACTGCGCATTGGCTTGATTGGAATAGACATAGCGGTAATCTCTGGTGATGACGCCAACCCGGTCCGGCAGGCTGTCGAGAACCGCTTCGTTAAACGACGGCTGGTCCGCCGTCTGGAACGCGATGTCGCTGTTCGTCCCGCGCAATGATGGGGGGTGGACGCTGTCACTATCGGTATCGGGACTGCGAAGGTAACGGTCAAACAGCATCGACATGGCAGCGCTACGACGCGTCACGCTCGACTTGTCGTCCGCTTCGTCGCGGATCAAGCCGTTCAGGAACTGCAACTGCATAAGCATGTCCTCACGGGTTTCCGCCTTGTAGGACAGAATATCCTCGATCATAGGCTCAAGTTCGCGGTCAAGCGCGCGCACGAGATCATCATGGCCACCAGCCACAGCCTGCTTCAACTGCATGCATTTTTGCGCGAAAGTCTCGAGGAGTCCGAGCATTGGAGCCTCCATTTCATCACCCAAGTTTCTGTAAGGCGCCACGATCAACGTCGCCGCGCCGGATCCAGAAACGTCCTTCGTTCAAAAGCTATTGCTCGGGCAAATTCTCATCGACTCTGCCTCGGCGCGAACGACCGACCGACGGCGACCAAGGAAAAACCCCAACGACGGATATGAACACTATTGCCGTTCAATCCGTCAATACACTAGTTTCTACCTATAGACGTTCACGGATTAACTTTTGTTATATAGATTTACCGCCATGCCGCGCATGGATGTTGCATACACGCGCAAATTGATGTTCATTAATAATTTGAAATATACTGGAAATTTTGGCTGCCAAAAAAACGAATACAAGCCAAACGGCGTATTTCTACTCAAAATTAATGAGGAATTGAATTACAAGATGATCTTGCAGAATGAATACTTCACCTGAAATGCCTGTCGGGACATCCAAAAAATCGCGCGAAGAGGCCTAGTCGTCAGTAATGGCATTAAAACAGAAATGTCAAAAGACATGGTGCGGTAGCGTACAAAGGCTTAAATTGGCGGCAGAAAATGCGACGGTGCCTTAGGCGACCGCACGATGACGACGATCGGCCAGTTCCTTGACGACGATGATAGCGCCGACGAGCTTGTATGACGGCGAGTAGCAGGGTGACATTTCGTAGGATCGCACCACCGTGTTCCCATCGATGTCTTCCGCATAGGTGTACTTGGCCGCCTGCCCCTTGAAGCATGCGTCCAGCTTGTCACGCAGCGCTTGCTGGAAATGGTGAATGCCGATGAATTCTGCGATGTGCCGGCCGACGAGGTCGTTGGTTTTCGCCTCGTAGCACTGGGCGTTGATGGCATTGGTGTAGTTGATGCGATATCCTGGAGACACAACGAAGACGCGCTCGTCCAGATCATCCAGCCGGTCTTCGTCGAGAATGACATAAGGGCTCCAGCTTGCGGCCTCGCCATCGGGTGTCACGCCGTCATAGGGCAGTCCCGCACCAATATATCGATCCACGAGCCTGCGCAGCAGTTCTGAATTGCGCTGTACACAACCCGTGTCCTCCGCTTCTTCATTCAGGAGGTCGATCGCGAAACGGAACTGCTCAAGAACCTCGGACTTGGTCTTGGTCTTACGGCTGGTAACACTTTCCAGCAATGCATCGAGCTCACGATCAAGGATCGCAATTTTCGGGGCGTCGTTACGGTCAACGGCGCCCTTAAGCTCCGAATACCGTTGCCAGAACAGTTCAATCAAATCTTTCAACTCGACTCTCCCCGGATGATCGTGCGCCAATCGCACTCTCAAAAACACTCCGCCAAGCGTTACGAGACTCGTTGTAGGGTATCACCGTAAAAAATGACGTAACGAGAAACAGCACCGCCATCACAGACACAAGATAAATTAACACACGCAATACGGCTTTAACAAATCTCATAAATTGTGAAGAACAATATGCATTCACAATCGTGAGATGTTGTTTGTCACAACTACGTTATTCTAGTCCTTGACATGACGTTTAATATGCCAGCGGTCGTGATACCACAACCATTGTCCGGGATATTCCCGCACCCAGCTTTCAACTTTGTCGTTTAAAAGTTGTGCCGTCTTCTGCACGTCGACAGAGCCTTTTTCGTTCAGAGGTATCTCGACCTTGGGCTCGATTTCCAGCCGGTAACGATTATCCGGCAACCGAATACAACGCGCGGGGAAAACATCGCAGCCGAACTGGCGGACCAGCTTTGCCAGCAACGGGTTCGTCAACACGTCGTTGCCGAAGAATTTCGTCGGCAGGCCTTTTCTGAACTTCTGGTCAACCAGAACGCCTATGCCACCGCCCTTTTCCAATTGCCGCGCCAGTGCAAAAGACGAGCCTGCATGAGACGGCACAAGGTTACCCATGCGCTCCTTACGGAAATCGAAAATGCGTTTGGCGACATAGGGATTGTTCGGTGGACGAAACAACACCGTCACATCCAGCCCGAATGCCGAACCCGCAACCGGAAGAAGCTCAAAGTTACCCGAATGCGCCGTAAACACGATGAAGGGCCGTGGATTGTCGCGCAATTCCAAAAACGTCTCGGTGCCGACGACTTCGACTCGCCCCGGCTTGGGGTTGGCTGGATCGAAATCGAACAGGCGATCGAGGAACACATATTCCGCAGCCATCCGCCCCATATTGCCCCAGCTGTCCAGCGCGATGTCCATGCGCTCCGCTTCCGATTTCTCGGGAAAAGCGCGATCGAGATTATAGAGCATCAGCTTGTGGCGCGGCGTTTTAGGGCCGATCTTGCGGGCAAGCTTGTCCGCGTACCGGATGGCCGGGTCGGCAGGAAAAAGCTTCAAGAGGTTCAGAACACTGAACGCAATCGTCGCATTCAGCCACTGGCGGAAGTTTTCGAACGCCAGGACAATGCGCGTTATAAACATTTTCAAAAGTATCAATCCATCCGTAGGACGATTTTGCCGAAGACCTGACGGCTTTCCATCCGCTCCAGCGCCATCTCGATCGTGTCGAAGGTTACTTCGGTATCGATGACCGGATGCACAAGGCCTCGCGCCATTTTCTGCATGGCATTTGCCATGTTTTCCATACGGCAACCGAAGGAGCCCAGCAGCTTCAACTGCTGCTGGAACAGCATCATCAGGTTGATTTCCGCAGAAACGCCTGATGTGGAACCGCAGGTCACAAGGCGTCCACCGCGCTTCAGGCAGAACATCGACCCCGCCCATGTGTCCTTGCCGACATGCTCAAAAACGACATCGACGCCCTTCTTCTTCGTCAACTTGCGAACGACGCCTTCGAAGCGGTCGACGCGGTAGTTGATAACGTGATCGGCGCCCAGCGCCTTGGCTCGCTCGATCTTGTCATCGGAACCAACTGTGGTGATGACCGTGCAGCCCATTTTCTTGGCGAGCTGGATGGCGGCAGAACCAATGCCCGAACCGCCCGCATGAATGAGGATCGTTTCGCCGGGCTGAAGCTTGGCATTGTCGAACAGCATATGCTCCACGGTACCGAAGGTTACAGGGGCAAGAGCTGCCGCAACCGCGTCGATACCCGGCGGTGCGAGAACGAGCTGGCGAGCGGGAATATTGATCTTTTCCTGCGCAAAACCATCCAGATGGAAGCCGTGAACACCGCCCACATTTTCGCACAGGTTATCCCGGCCCGCCACGCAGTGGTGGCAACGGCCGCAGGTGCGCGCGCCGTAGATAGAAACGAGTTGACCCGGCAAGACGTTCGAGACACCGGGGCCGATGGCCTCGACCACGCCGGATGCTTCCGCACCGATGGTGAGCGGCATCTTGCGTTTGGCAAATGCCATGCCGCGCCAGCCCCAGACATCGATGTGGTTCAACGCCACGGCCTTGACCCGAAGTGTCACTTCACCGGGCGCTGGCGCCTCTGGTTCAGGCAGTTCCACTCTTTCAAGCTTACGGTCATCTACGAGTTGCAAGGCGCGCATAATGAAGTCCTTCGCCCGGAGGCGTTATTTTTGTTTTCGATTTCGAGAACCGATTAAGCCGGTTCCCGCGTCATGACAAGGCTTGCGTTCTGTCCGCCAAAGCCGAAGGAGTTGGAAAGCACGGCGGTGACATCCGCATCGCGTTTCACATTCGGCACCACGTCCAGCGCAATCGTCGGGTCGGGATTGGTGTAGTTGATGGTCGGCGGAACGGTGCCGGTCAGCATGGTCTGTAGCGAAAACACCGCTTCCACCGCACCGGCTGCCGTCAATGTGTGACCGATCATCGACTTGTTGGATGATACAGGAATGGACTTCAACCCTTCGCCAAACACGGCAAGCATCGAGCCATATTCCATTTTGTCGTTCTCAGGCGTCGATGTGCCGTGAGCATTGATGTAGTTGATATCGCCTTCCGCAACACCCGCATCGGCAAGGGCTGCACGAATGGTCGCAATCGCTGGACCGCCGTCCGGCGATGAGCGCGTGCGGTGAAAGCTGTCTGCCTTCTCGCCAGCGCCCTTGATGATGCCAAGGATTTTCGCGCCACGAGCAACCGCACTTTCAAGAGATTCCAGCACCAGCGTTGCAGCACCTTCGGCAATCACGAAACCATCGCGATCCTTGCTGAACGGCTTGGATGCCTTTTCCGGTGGTTCATTCTGCGTCGAAAGCGCCGATAGCAGCGAGAAGCGAATAAGCGCCTCGGCACTGACGGAGCCATCCGTCGCAACCGTCAGAGCACGGTCTGTGCGCCCCTGACGAATGGCCTCGACACCAAGCTGGATAGCCGTTGCACCTGAAGCACAGGCCGTGGACAGCGTAACAGGCAGACCCCGCGTACCGAAACGGTCAGCAAGACGCTCCGAAATCGCACCGAATAGTGCAGCCTCCTGAAACTCAGGATCTGGCCGCTCACGCAGCGCCGCCATGAAGCGGTCATAGGCATCGCCCGGCTTTGCGGCAGGGGGAGACCGGTCGCCCAGCTCGAAACGGGCGCTCCATTCCGGCTCTATCGGCGGTGCGGCCAAAAACAGCGGGCCGTTGAAATCACCCGAAATACCGGCCTGCGCCAATGCCTCAATGGTGGTTTCGCGGGCAAAGGCAAAGGAACGCTCGACAGAGTTGGGCTTGGGAATGTCGATGAAATCCACCGTGCCGCAAATCCTGGTGGAAAGATTGTCGGTGGGGAAACGGGTGATCTTGTGAATGCCCGACTTGCCGGATGTCAGCGCCGCCCAATTGTCTTCAAGCCCCTGACCAAGCGAGGTGAGAATGCCCATGCCGGTAACGGCAACAATGGGGCGACCGAGGTGATCCCTGAAACTGCTGGATGCCATGGTGTCTACTCCTCAAACGTCATTGGAAAGCACGGCGACACCTTCGCCACGCACATGGCCAACCGTCGTCACAACCGCTTGAACGGCGGCAGACGTCATTGGCGTTTCAGCAGAACTGTCGAATGCCGGAACCTTTGCATTGCCATTCAGCGCAAGTGCTGCCAAGGCGAGGCCCAGCGGAAACTGCGCCTCCAGCCCATGGCCGGTTACACCGCCAAAGCCGCGAAGAGCGGCCTTGGGCAGCGCCTTTTGAAGCACGTCTTTTTCACGACCGGTCACGGCATCATAACCGCTGGCACCAGAGAAGATGACGGTTTCAGCAGAATCATTGGCCGGGGCCAGAAGTCGCTCCAGTCTCTGCTCGAACTTGCCGTCTTCGCGTGCGCCGCGATCACCCTCGATGGCGTCGATACGCGCATAAATCTTTGCGCCACGCGTTTCAGCGCGCTTACGGGATTCAAGCACGAGGAATGCGCCGACCGATCCGGTGATCATGCCACCGCCCTCACCGTCTGCGCGTGACCATAGCGGCTGCCACTCGCCCTGCGCATGTGCGCCAATGGCTTCGAACAGCAACGTCATATCAGGCCGTTCAGCAGCAAACGCACCGCCGACCAGCGCGTGGCTCGATTCCCCGGAGCGGATGCGGTAAAACGCCGTCTCGACCGCAGAAATACCTGCCGCTTCTTCACCCATGAAGGTGCGCGAAGAACCCGTCACCTTGTGAACGATGGAAATATTGCCGGCCATCAGGTTGGAAAGCTGGGCAAGAAACAGCGTGGGGCGAAGCTCCGTGGTCAGCTTTTCATTGAGCATGACTTCGCGGTCGTTGCGTTTCAGCCCTTCATCCACGATCAGCGTGTCGACATTGATGTCGCGCTCGCCACCACCTGCAGCCACGATCATGTCCATGGTGCCGCAGGCGTCCGCGTCTTCCTTCAGACCGGCGTCATCCAGCGCGAGACCGGCGGCGAAAACACCGAGACGCTGCCAGTTTTCCATCTGGCGCTGATCCTTGCGGCCAATCTGGTTCGACCAGTCGATCTCCGGCAGCGGATGGATGGGATAGGGTGCGAACTTCTCCGTCTCGACAATGGCGTCAGGCGCAGCGCTTGCGGAAAGCAGGGCAATATGGGCGTCGATACCGACACCATGACAGGTCACGATACCGACCCCGGTAATCACCACATCATTGTCAGACTTCATAATCCGTCATCCTTCGTCGCTTGCCCATGATAAAGCAGGCCAGCTTTCAAAAAGCGGTCCAATGACCGTATGTGCCATGCGGAATAATGCTCACGATGCGGCTTTGCAATGGCGAAGGGCCAAACAGCCTGCGGAATGCATGGATTTTCAGAGGTCCATGGGGAAAAACGGGGCTTTTTGTATAGGGAGCCGACGGTGGGTGTGGCTTACCCCCCTCTGTCCTGCCGGACATCTCCCCCACAAGGAGGGAGATTGGCTGGGCGCTTACCCCCCCTTCCACACGCAACCTTAGAGATGCGCGAGAGGTCTCAACGAGTCGATCTCCCCACCTGTGGGGGAGATGTCCGGCAGGACAGAGGGGGGTAAACCACACCCACCGTCGCGCCCTTATGACTCTCTCAACTTTTTAAACCGATGTATCCGCAGCAATGGCCGCCATAAGGCCAACTTCTTCCGCACGCTTCTTGACGATAGGCCCAAGCGGGATTTCGCTAAACGGCATGGTCCGCAGCTTCAGTTGCGCATCGCACACCTTCTTGCCGTCACAGGTGATCTTCGCCTTGGTCACGGCAAAGCCCGAACCGTCATGCTCCAGATAGGCTTCGATATCCAGAACCGCATTCGGCTCCACGAAAGTGCGCATCTTCGCGCCATCGACGGTCATCAGGAACGGCATGGCCGCGAAATCGGTCATCGCCAGAACAAGCATACCCGACGCCTGTGCCATCGTCTCGATCAAGAGAACACCGGGAACAAGCGGCATACCGGGAAAATGCCCTTCGAACACCGGGCTTTTGTCAGGCACGACGGAGCGAGCCTTCAAAATGCGAGCGGACCTGTCGATGGACTCGATACGGTCCACCATCTGGAAATATTCTAGAAGCATGTTCCGTCCGTGAGAAGTTCGAGGATGCGGATGTGTTCGGTTGGGTTGCTTCACAGCAGCGCCAAAAAGCAGAAACCCGCCTCATCGGCGGGGGCAGATTGGTGAGAACGCCGTCTCCGTCATCCTCGGGCTTGTCCCGAGGATCCAATCACGTCGCAACAATCGGTCAGTTGCAGATGCCCGGGACAAGCCCGAGCATGACGGAGGGTTTGGTGCACCTCATAAGCTGATCGGTCCGCGTGTGAGCGGGCCATCGAAATCAGCCCTTGGCGGCCTTAAGTTCGTCAATCTTGGCGCAAAGGTTCTTCAGAACGAAATATTCCTCGGTAGAAACCTTGCCTTCGTTGACTTCCTGGGTCCACTGTTCCAGCGGAATCTTGATACCGAATTCCTTGTCGATCGCGAAAACGATGTCGAGGAAGTCGAGGCTGTCGATGCCCAGATCGTCAATCGTGTGGCTTTCCGGCGTAATGGTTTCGCGGTCGATTTCGCTAGTATCAGCGATAATGTCTGCAACCTTGTCGAATGTAGCTGTCACGCCCATAATCCTTCGTGTGTCCTGTGTATAACGCACCACATAGGCAACTTGGGCAAAAAAGCCAATGGTTTCGTGAAGTATCAGGGAATTTTCAGCGCAAAGTGTTGCCTAAACAGCAACCGAATGTCTGCCCCGCCCGGTCGAGAGATACGTATCGAAGGTCGCAGCAATGCTTCTTGCCAAGGGTTTTCCACGCTCCGTCAATGAAAATCGCCCGCCTCTGAGAGTGACGAGACCATCACGATCATCACTCGCAAACTGACGCGCCTGCGCAACAGCGCCTTTTGCCTTGCTGCCGAAAAGACTGTCGACTTCGGCCATATCAAGCACGAAATCGCACATGATCCGCTCGATTATGAAACCCCGCACGCGGTCCTCGTCCGTGAGTTCCAAACCGCGAGTGACGCAAAGCCCGCGACCCTCGGCCATTTTCTGATATTCACCCGTCGCAGGCATGTTCTGCACGTAGCCCTGCGGCAATTTTCCGATTGCCGATGCACCAAGCCCGATCAGCGCATCGGCGGTGTCATCGGTATAACCCTGGAAATTCCGCCTCAACGTCCCGTCTTTCAGCGCACGTGACAGCGTATCGGCAGGCTTGGCAAAATGGTCGATGCCGATTGCTTCATATCCGGCTGCTGCAAGCATCTCGGCTGCCATGGTCATCTGCCGGTAGCGCGCTGAAATATCGGGCAAATCACGTTCAGGGATGAGTGTCTGGTGTTTCTTCATCCACGGCACGTGGGCGTAACCGAACAGTGCGATCCTGTCGGGGTCGAGCGAGATGATCTGTTGCACGGTATTGCGCAACGTCTCCAGTGTCTGGTGCGGCAGGCCGTAGAGAATATCGCAGTTGACCGAGTGCACGCCCCTCGCCCGGACAGCGTCCACGACCGATTTCGTCTGCTCGAAACTCTGGATGCGATTGATCGACGCCTGCACTTTCGGGTCAAAATCCTGCACGCCGAGGCTTGCTCGCGTCATACCGATGGCAGCAAGGGCATCATAGCGTCCATCGTCAAGATCGTTCGGGTCCATCTCGACACTGATCTCCACAGACGAAAACGAGAAGACGGACCGCAGCCTAGCCATCAAAGCAATCATATCCTCTGGCTTGAGCATGGTCGGGGAACCGCCGCCAAAATGCACTGCCGTAACCCGGGCATTCCCGGAGACATGCCTGCCGACCTCTTCGATCTCAAGGTGCAGGGAGTGCAGGTAAGCCTTAACAGGCTCGTATTTCAGAGTGTGCTTGGTGTGGCAGGCGCAAAACCAGCACAGCCGGTCGCAATAGGGAATGTGCAGGTAGAGCGAAAGCCTGTTCTCCGCTCCCAGCTTTTGCAGCCACGACAGATAAACATCCGAATCGATACCCCCGTGAAAATGCGGCGCGGTCGGATAGCTGGTGTAACGCGGCACGGCGGCGGCGTATTTGCGGATGAGATGCTCGGTCACAACCTATTCCCTCTTAGCATGTATCAATTCTGCGACTAGGAGATACAGGCTGCGACAGTTTGCAACTTTGACTTTGATCAAATCGGGGCGTAAACATTTGATATCAAAAGCCGTGGGGGATTACGGCTTATCGGGGCTGCCCATACATATCGACATGGTGAGCGTTCGCCCTGATTTTGCGATCGGACAGACATCATGGATACGTTGCAGCGAAACATCCACAATTCGGATATTCCTGTGGTCTGTCGCGCCTGCGAGGCCCGGCATGGCGGCATTTGCGGCGTCCTGCAGCCAGACCAGCTTGCAGAGCTCAGCCGTCACTCGACCCGCAGGAAACTCGGCTCCGGCCACGAAATTCTCGGTCAGGGCGAGCAGGTGCCGTATTATGCCAACATCCTCAAAGGCGTGGTCAAACTGTCGAAGATGATGTCGGATGGACGCCAGCAAATCGTCGGTCTGCAATTTGCGCCGGACTTTCTCGGTCGCCCCTTCGTGTCGGAAAGCAGCATGACGGCTGAAGCCGCGACCGATGTGGAAATCTGTCTTTTCCCGCGCCGCATCGTGGACCGCATGGCGGGAGATCTGCCCGGCATGGAACGCAAGCTGCACAGCCAGTCACTGAAAGAGCTGGACGAGGCAAGGGACTGGATGCTGACGCTTGGGCGCAAGTCCGCTCAGGAAAAGGTCGCCAGCTTCCTCTACCTCATCGCCACGCATATCGACCCTGAAAACGATGACAAGTCCTGTTTCGATCTGCCGCTCTCGCGCGCCGATATCGCCGATTTCCTAGGCCTGACCATCGAAACCGTCAGCCGCCAGATGACCAAGCTGCGCAAGGACGGCATCATTCAGATCGAAAACAACCGCCACATCACCGTGGGTGATCTGCGTGCGCTGAACGACGCTGCGGGAAACGACTGATCAGCGCGTGTGGCTGGTATAGTTGCCAAGCACCGATGGTGCCTTGGCCTGCACGGGTTGGAAAAGCGATGCTGCAACGATCAAACAGATAAAGAGACACTTCATTTTACGCCCCCTGGCCTGCGACGTCTTCGGCGTCGCTTGGCTGAGACTATAGCGCTGAAACTGCCTATACGGGCTTAAGGAACGCGGTAATCGACCGATTTCGGGAATGCGTAAAAACGCAGTCCTGTAGCTCACACTATGTTAACCAGAAAGATTACTGCGAAGCCGCAGGTGTCGCGACGGGCTTCTGCTGATCGTAAAGGGCGCGCATCTCGGCGACCTTGCGCTTGTATTCGGTTTCGGAAATCTGGCCCCTGCGCCGGGCATTGCCAAGTCGCGTCATGCTCTCTTCCATGGTCCCGGCCTCGTCCTTCTCCATCTGCGGCAAGGCAGCCGTCATGGGTTTGGCGAAGGTAGGGTACGTCCCCGTGTCACGCTTTTGCGAGATCGGAGAATCATCGACCGGCTGCGGGCCAACGACCTGTGCTTTCGGGCGCTGCATGTAAGCTGGCGCGACAATCGGCTCGAGAGACTTGCATGCGGCAAGCAGCGGTAAAAGCATGCCGCAAACCGCCACGACAGTTGCAGCTCTTACGCTTTGCATATGCTCGCCCATTTCAATGTCCCGTCCATAAGGTATTATCAAATATCATACGCCACATCTGCGGCGTTCGCCCTGCTGGAACTTGTATTCGTTTTCATGCAGGATGTGCAAACCAAAAATGCGCTGGAGAATAATGGATGGCAGGCAGGCAAGGCGGAGTGAAAGACGAGGAGGAAAAGCCTGATGGTTTCGATCCCAAATCAACCGACGCCTACATTCTGCGTGATCCGCAAGCCTTTGCCATGAATGTTGCGAAGGCGCTGGAAAACCTCGGCAAGGCTGCGTCAGAATGGATCGCCCCACGGGAACGAGGCGAAGT
This sequence comes from Agrobacterium bohemicum, assembly GCF_001562555.1. Lineage (NCBI taxonomy): Bacteria > Pseudomonadati > Pseudomonadota > Alphaproteobacteria > Hyphomicrobiales > Rhizobiaceae > Agrobacterium > Agrobacterium bohemicum. Next base: position 47,750 of record NZ_KQ961023.1, on the reverse strand, counting down.
CCCGCACAATAGCGCAAGCCCCATGAGCGACCTGTTCCAGACCTTGTCCGATGTCGCGGAATACTGGATGGCGGAGCCGAAACGCTCCGTGGAGGCCCAGACCCATCTTCTGTCCAGCTATTTCGACATCTGGCAGAAATCGATGGCACAATATTCCAGCGAGGCTGAAAAGACAGCGGAACAACCCGACACAGGGCGCAAGGACAAGCGCTTTGCCGATGCCGACTGGCAGGAGAACCCGTTCTTCGATTTTCTGCAAAAGGTCTATTTCGCCACCGCCGGCTGGGCCGACCGCATGGTCACGGAAGCGGACGGGCTGGACGAAAAGACGCGCCAGAAAGCCCGGTTCTATATGCGCCAGGTTACAGAGGCCATTTCGCCCGCGAATTTCGCCTTCACCAACCCGCAGGTCTTTCGCGAGACGGTCGCCACCAGCGGTGCCAATCTGGTGAAAGGCATGGCGCAGCTGGCCGAGGACATGGCGGCGGGCAACGGCAATATCAAACTGCGACAAACCGATTACAGCTCATTCGTGATCGGCCAGAATATTGCAGTCACCCCCGGCAAGGTCATTGCCCGCAGCGATCTGTGCGAGATCATTCAATATGCCCCCTCAACGGAAAAGGTGCTGAAGCGACCGCTTTTGATCATCCCGCCCTGGATCAACAGATTTTACATTCTCGATCTCAATGCCCGTAAATCCTTCGTCAAATGGTGTGTCGATCAGGGCCACAGCGTCTTCATGATCTCGTGGATCAACCCTGATACGCGCCATGCCGACACAAGCTGGGAAAATTATACGCGAGAGGGAATCGATTTCGCACTCGACGCCATCGAACAGGCAACTGGCGAAGCCAATGTAAACGCCATCGGTTATTGCATCGGCGGGACCTTGCTGGCCTCCACGCTCGCATTGCACGCGCAGGAAAAAAACCGCCGCATTCGTTCCGCCACGCTTCTTGCCGCACAGACGGATTTCACCCATGCGGGCGAGTTGAAAGTCTTCATAGACGCACAGCAGCTAGATGCGCTGGACAGGCATATGAAGGCGGTCGGGTATCTGGATGGCGCGGTCATGGCCAGCGTCTTCAACATGCTGCGCGCATCCGATCTTATCTGGCCTTACGTGGTGGATAATTATCTGCGCGGCGCCCAACCGCCGCCCTTCGACCTGCTCTACTGGAACTCCGATTCGACACGGGTCGCTGCCGCCAACCACTCGTTTTATCTGCGCAATTGTTATCTGGAGAACAATCTGTCAGAGGGTCGCATGAAGGTTGCGGGAAAAGTGCTGAACCTGAAGGACATTCAAATCCCGGTCTACGACCTCGCTGCCCGTGAAGACCACATCGCCCCTGCAAAATCGGTTTTCACCGGCGCGTCCTGTTTCGGCGGCCCGGTGGAATTCGTGCTCAGCGCTTCCGGCCATATCGCTGGCGTCGTCAACCCGCCAGACATGGAGAAATACCAGTACTGGACGGGCGCGTCACCGGAAGGTGACTTCGAGGAATGGCAAAAGGCGGCGACGGACCACAAGGGTTCCTGGTGGCCGCACTGGCAAAAATGGATCAAGGGCATCGACAAGCGCAAGGTCGCGGCCCGCATCCCCGGTGATGGCGCGCTCACTCCGCTTTGCGATGCGCCCGGAACCTACGTGCTTGAATAACATCACAGCGAACAGGACACTGCGCCATGCAGTTTGATTCGCCCCTCATCCCCGCCACGCTGATATCCCGCTACAAGCGTTTCCTGTTCGATGGCACGCTGGAAGACGGCACTGAAATCACCGGCTCCTGCCCCAACACCGGCTCCATGCGAGGATTGACCACGCCGGGTTCCCGCATCTGGCTTTCGCAGCACGACACCCCTACCCGCAAATATCGCCACATGCTGGAACTGGTAGAGGCGGATGGAACCGTCGTCGGCATCAATACAGGCATGCCGAACAAGCTGGCGGAAGAAGCGATACGCGCTGGCCGCATTCCATCCTTAGTCGGCTACACGACTATCACGCGTGAGCAGAAATACGGGATTAATTCCCGCATCGATTTTCTGCTCTCGGCCCCCGGCAGGCCCAATGCCTATGTCGAGGTCAAGAACGTCCACTTCATGCGGCAAAAGGGTCTTGCGGAATTTCCCGATACCGCCACCAAACGCGGTACCAAACATCTCGAAGAACTGGGCGATGCGGCCCAATCCGGGTACCGCGCCGTGATGCTTTACCTCATTCAGCGGGACGATTGTGACCGCTTTCGCATCTGCGCCGATCTCGATCCGGTCTATTTTGCCGCGTTTCAACGCGCCATGACGCGTGGAGTGGAGGCATATGCGATAAAATGCACTGTCTCTTCCCGGGAAATCGTCGCAAACGAGATGGTTGCAATAGACGACTGGCACCCTGCTGCTTTATGAACGAAAGCGTAAAAGGACAGAAAGCGATACTATGGTTACTTACGTCGACGCGGCAACGGCACCCACGAGAAATACCGGCGTCATTCGCCTCTATAATGCGCAGGACTTCGAAGGCATGCGCAAGGCCAGCCAGTTGACGGCGCGGTGCCTGGATGAGCTCGCAGACATCGTCAAGCCGGGCGTCACGACCAATACGATAGACCGCTTCGTCTTCGAGTTCGGCATGGACAACAACGCCCTGCCCGCCACTCTCAATTATCGTGGCTATACCAAGTCCGTCTGCACCTCCATCAACCACGTTGTCTGCCACGGCATTCCCGATGACAAGCCGTTGCGCGAAGGTGATATCGTCAACATCGACGTCACCTATCTGCTGGACGGCTGGTACGGTGATTCCAGCCGCATGTATCCCGTGGGTCAGATCAAGCGCGCCTCAGAGCGCCTGCTTGAAGTGACCTATGAATGCCTGATGCGCGGCATTGCCGCCGTCAGGCCCGGTGCCCGCACGGGTGCCATTGGTGCTGCCATTCAAGCCTACGCAGAAGCGGAGCGCTGCTCTGTCGTCACGGATTTCTGCGGCCACGGCGTCGGTCGGCTGTTTCACGATACGCCGAACATTCTTCACTATGGCAAGGTTTCGGACGGCCCGGAAATCCGCGAAGGCATGATCTTCACCATCGAGCCGATGATCAATCTCGGCAAGGCGAATGTGAAGGTTCTCTCGGATGGCTGGACAGCCGTGACGCGTGACCGCTCGCTGTCGGCTCAGTACGAACACGCCGTGGGCGTGACGGCAACAGGGTGCGAAGTCTTCACCCTATCACCCGGTGGCCTCCACCGCCCCGGCCTGCCACCGCTCTAATCGAGAGACGACGCCCGATGGCCAAACGCCCTGCCGACCAAACGACGATGTTCAGCACGAAGGACGGTGCTGACGACAAGATGGACGGCATGGCGGAAACCATGGACGAGCGTGGCTTCTTTGCCGAGCCGATGCAGGCCTCGAAAAAACTGAAGGCACAGCCGACGCCGTCACCGGATGGTGATGCAGCGCATTACCACGGTCACCGTGAGCGTCTGCGCGCCAAATATCGCGACAATGGCGATGCTGCTCTGGCCGACTATGAATTGCTGGAGCTTTTGATGTTCCGGCTCATTCCGCGCCGCGACACCAAGCCGATTGCCAAGGCGCTGATCGCCCGGTTCGGCACGTTGGGCGGCGTGCTGGGCGCTCCTGTCGGTCTGCTTCAGGAGGTCAAAGGCGTCGGCGAAGCCGTCGCGCTGGACCTCAAACTCATTGCATCCGTATCCCAGCGCATGCTGAAAAGCGAAATCCGCAACAAGCAGGTGCTCGGCTCCTGGTCATCGGTCATCGATTATTGCCACGCTGTCATGGCCCATGAAGCCCGCGAACAGTTCCGCATCCTGTTTCTCGACAAGCGCAATGTGCTGATTGCCGATGAGGTTCAGGGGCAAGGCACCGTTGATCATACGCCTGTCTACCCGCGTGAGGTGATACGCCGCGCGCTGGAACTGTCTTCCACGGCCATCATCCTCGTCCACAACCACCCCAGCGGCGACCCAACCCCTTCCCGCGCTGACATCGACATGACCAAGACGATCATCGATACCGCCAAGCCACTCGGCATCGCAGTGCATGATCACATCATCATCGGCAAGGATGGACATGTCAGCTTCAAGGGTTTGAGACTGATCTGACGTATTAAAGCCGTGTATTTTTACAATAAATACGCGCGTTAAATGCCGAATCCAAAAACGGCACAACCATAAATTCCCCCCTTAATAAAAAATCAATATCTCTAAATTAGAGTTTCCGAAAATAATAAGTTTCGGATCAGGGGGCGCCATGATGAATATGGCAGGTATAGTCCGCAATCGTTCAGGCTCAGCCGCTGTTGAGTTTGCCATCGTCGCACCGATTTTCATCCTCGTTCTTTTGACCATGATCGCCTACGGCATTTACCTGACCGCGGCTTACGCCGTGCAGCAGGTCGCAGCCGATGCTGCACGCACCGCAGTTGCAGGTATCAACAAAACCGAGCGAGAAACACTTGCAAAGAATTTCGTTGATAAAAGCGCGCTCAATTACGCCTTTCTGGACAAGAATCGCGTGAATGTCAGCGTCGGCAGCGACCCACTCAACATCAACCAGTTCACCGTCACTGTGGAATATGACGCAACCGAACTGCCGATCTGGAGTCTCTACAGCTTCGCGCTTCCAGACAAGACCATTCGTCGCTTTTCGACAATCCGGATCGGGGGTATCTGACATGCGCAAAATCACTTCGGTTTTCAACCGCCTTCACCGTGACCGCGCAGGCAATGTTGCCATCATGGCTGGCATCACCGCGCCGCTGATGATGGGCGTTCTGGCACTCGGCGTCGATTATGGCTCGCTGACATTGCAGAAGCGACAGTTGCAGCAGACAGCGGATCTCGCGGCCATCTCCGCCGCCTCGGCGACGGATACGGAACGCGCCGTTTTTGAGTATTTTCGGCTCAACAACAAGAACCTCGGCGTCAAAACAGCCTCCGGCATCTTGACCGAAACAGGCACGACCCCTTTTGATCCCAACACTGCCTTTTCCAGCCGTGATGGATATGCCGAGGTCGTCAAGGGGCGTTATGTTCCAGACGCAACCGTGGCGATTGGCGAGCGTTTCGTTGCAAACGCCACCCCGACCAACGCAGTGAAGGTCAACATCTTCGAAAAAGGCCACATCTATTTCGCCGGAAGCTTCACGACAGCACCCACCATTTCCGCAGTCGGCACGGCAGCCGGACAACGCATCGCCGCCTTCTCCGTGGGATCTCGTTTAGCTAGCCTCAATGGCGGCCTTCTGAACAGTTTGCTGGGTGGCCTACTCGGCACCACCGTCACCCTAAACCTGTCTGATTACCAGGCGCTGGTCGCAGCCGACGTAAACGCCTTGCAGATTATCGATGCACTCGCCACGGACCTCAACCTGACTGCTGGCACCTATCGCGACGTGTTGAAAACCGAAATCACCTACGGCAAGTTCATTTCCGCACTGACCGAAGCCACCGGCACCAAACCTACGGTTACGGCAGCGCTGAAAAACCTCGAAAAAACGCTCGCCAAAACCACCCTCAAGCTGCGTCTGGAAGAAATTCTCGCACTCGAACCTGTCCTCGACAAACCCATCGGCGCCACTGAAAATCTCAGCCTGACCGCCGGTGTGTTCGAACTCATCACTTCAGCCGCCACCGTCGCCAACTCCGGCAGACAGGTTTCGGTGAATGCGGGCCTAGCCGTCCCCGGCCTAGCCTCCACCACCATCACGCTTGCCATCGGCGAGCCTCCTGTAGGAACGCCTTCGCTCGCTGTCGGTGCACCCGGAACCATCGTCAGGACCGCGCAGACACGCCTCATGATCGAGACCAAAGTCGATGGATTGAAAGCGCTACTCGGTCTGTCGGTCCGCGTTCCCCTCTACGTCGAGGTGGCCAATGCCGAGGCCAAACTCGCGGATATCAGATGCACGGCCGGTGGAACCGGAACCGTCGATGTCGATGTCGTGCCCGGCATTGCCGAGATATCGCTGGGTAACGTGGACACCAGTGGTTTCAACAATTTCGGTCGCGACCCGCGTGTCACCAAGGCCGCGATCGTCGACTCCCTGCTGCTGAAAATCAGCGCCATGTCCCACATCGACAGCGCCAATATCAAGAAATCGACCCTGACATTCGTACCGTCGGATATCACTCAGGGTACGGTCAAGAACGTCTCGACCAAGGACGTGACGACATCGCTGATCAAATCTCTGCTCGGGCAACTCCAGGTCGATATCAATATCCTCGGCCTCACCATCGGTTCACCGACACTGGTTCAGGCGGCGCTGGCCGAAACGCTCTCGGTCGCAACTGTTCCCATCGATGGACTGCTCTATAACACGCTGATGTTGCTCGGCATCAAGATCGGCGAGGCCGACGTCAGGGTCACCGACGCACGCTGCGCCCACCCTGCCCTGGTGCAGTAACAAGCGCATATACAACAAAGCCGCCTGATCGCTCTGGCGGCTTTGTTGTGTCGTTCGAACGCCGTCATCAGCGATGATCCGCATATCTCAGATTTGATGACAGTCTAAAAAGACAGTCTATGCAAACCATCCAGAAACGAAAAACCCGCTGATGTCCTCAGCGGGTTTTCTATTAAAACGTCAAATCCTGTCAAATGCGTACGCATCCGCATACAGATGACTGCAAATTAATGCAGAATCTGGCTGAGGAACAGCTTGGTACGCTCGTGCTGCGGATTGTCGAAGAACTCGGCTGGAGAATTCTGCTCAACGATCTGGCCCTGGTCCATGAAGATCACGCGGTTGGCGACCTGGCGCGCAAAGCCCATTTCGTGGGTTACGCAGATCATGGTCATGCCGTCTTCGGCAAGGCCCACCATCGTATCGAGAACTTCCTTGACCATTTCAGGGTCGAGCGCCGAAGTCGGCTCATCGAACAGCATGATCTTCGGCTTCATGCACAGCGAGCGGGCAATCGCCACGCGCTGCTGCTGGCCACCAGAAAGCTGGCCCGGATATTTGTGAGCCTGCTCGGGAATCTTGACGCGCTTCAGATAGTGCATCGCGATCTCTTCAGCTTCCTTCTTGGGTGTCTTGCGAACCCAGATCGGAGCCAGCGTGCAGTTTTCCAGAATCGTCAGATGCGGGAAGAGGTTGAAGTGCTGGAACACCATGCCAACTTCGCGGCGCACTTCATCGATTTTCTTCAGGTCGTTGGTCAATTCGATGCCATCGACCTGAATGCTGCCCGACTGGTGCTCTTCCAGACGGTTGATGCAGCGGATCATTGTCGACTTGCCCGATCCCGAAGGACCGGCAACGACGATGCGCTCGCCCTTCATGACCTTGAGGTTGATGTCACGCAGCACGTGAAAATCGCCGTACCACTTGTTCATGCCGGTGATTTCAATCGCAACGTCGGTCGCGGAGACATCCAGCTTTTTGACTTGGGTTTCTGCCATTGTTTTCCCCTTATTTCTTATGTCCGGTGTCGAGATGCCGTTCCATGAACAGCGAATAACGCGACATGCCGAAGCAGAATATCCAGAATATGAAACCGGCGAAGATGTAACCGGTCATAGGTGTGACGGGTGTCGACCAGTTCGCATCCGACTGGTTGAGATTGACGATACCGAGGAGATCGAACATGCCAATGATATAAACCAGCGAGGTATCCTTGAACAGGCCGATGAAGGTGTTGACGATACCGGGAATGACGAGCTTCAGCGCCTGCGGCAGAACGATCAGACGTGTCTTCTGCCAGTAGTTGAGACCAAGCGAATCTGCGCCCTCATATTGCCCCTTCGGAATGGCCTGCAGCCCGCCGCGAATGACTTCTGCCATATAGGCAGAGGCAAACAGGGCGACGCCGACGAGCGCGCGCAGGAACTTGTCGAAGGTCCAGCCGTCAGGCAGGAACAACGGCAACATGATGCTGGCGAAGAACAGGATGGTGATCAGAGGAATGCCTCTGATAACCTCGATGAAGGTCGTGCACAGCATCTTGATGACAGGCATGTTCGAGCGACGGCCTAGCGCCAGCAGAATGCCGAACGGCAAGGAGACGACGATGCCGCAAAACGACAGGATCAGCGTCACCATCAATCCGCCCCACAGTGGCGTTTCGACATGTGACAGACCGAAATTGCCGCCAAGCAGCAGGAAGAAAGCCACCACAGGCAGGACGATGAACAGCAGAAGCGCGTTCAGACCCTTGAACGGAGCCTTCGGAATCAGCATCGGGATGAGCAGCGCGGTGAAGGCTGCCAGAACCAGAAGCGGACGCCAGTATTCCGATGACGGATAGCGGCCGAACATGAACTGCGCGAACTTCGCATTGACGAAGGCCCAACATGCGCCGGACTGTCCGTTCGGCAATGCGCCCCCCTGCTCCACGGTCAGGCAGGCCGTCCGGTCCGTGCCCGTCCATGTCGCATGGATGAACAGCCACTGCACGAGCGGCGGGATGATGTAGGCCAGGAATGCGATTGCCAGCACGGTAAAGACGATGTCTTTCGGCGTGGCAAACAGCTTGGTTCTCAGCCAGTGGGTCAGACCCACCTGGCTGGAAGGAGCGGGCTCCGGCTGAACCAGATTGGCGCGAACATAGGAGATTTGATTGGTTGTCATTGTTTATCTCTCCACCAGCGCCATTTTCGCGTTGAACCAGTTCATGACCAGCGCGGTTGTCAGCGACAATGAAAGGTAGACCACAAGCCAGATGGCGACGACCTCGACGGCCTGCCCTGTCTGGTTGAGGATGGTACCGCCGACCGCCACAAGATCCGAGAAGCCGACGGCGACCGCCAGCGAGGAGTTCTTGGTGAGGTTGAGATACTGGCTCGTCAGCGGCGGGATGATGATGCGCATGGCCTGCGGCACGACGATGAGACGCGTGATGTTGTTGCCACGCAGACCGAGTGCGCTTGCGGCTTCCGTCTGCCCCTTCGCAACGGCCTTGATACCACCGCGAACGATTTCGGCGATGAAGGATGCGGTGTAAAAGGACAGCGACAGATAGAGCGACAGGAACTCGGGCGCGATGACCGATCCGCCGCTGAGGTTGAAGCGTCCGGCAACCGGATAGTCGAAGGTCAGCGGAGAGCCAAGCACGAGGAACGCTAATAGCGGCAGGCCGATGATGATGGCGGTGCCGACGAGGCCGGTCCGGAACGGTTGACCCGTTTTCATCTGACGGGCTTTAGCCCAGCGGTAAACGAAATAGGTGATGACGATGCCGACGAGGAACGCCACCGGAATGAGCCACGACCCTTCGCCCCACACCTGCTTCGGATAGAAGAAGCCACGGTTGTTGAGAACGGTGCCGAGTGGCAGCTGAAGCGAATCGCGCGCCTGCGGCAGAATGGTGATGACGCCCTTGTACCAGAAGAAAATAACCAGCAGTGGCGGGATGTTACGGAAGATTTCGACATAGGCCTGAGCCAGCTTGGAGACGAGCCAATTGTTGGACAGTCGCGCGATGCCGACGATGAAGCCGATGATGGACGCCGTGATGATGCCAAGAAACGCCACCTGAAGCGTGTTCAGAATACCGACAACCAATGCCCGACCGAAGGTGCTGTCGTTGCTGTAGGCAATCAGTGACTGACCGATATCGAAGCCTGCTCTGCCATTGAGAAAGCCGAAGCCGGAAGAGATGTTGGACCGCTGAAGATTTTGAACTGTGTTGGATGCGATCATCCAGACAAACAGCACGAGAAGAACGACTGTAATGACTTGATAAAAAATTGCCCGCATTTGCGGATCATTGATAATGGACGTCGCGCTTTTTGCGCTCGACGGTTGCGATTGGAGCGCGTTGCCTGCCATCGGCACCCTTTCCCTCTAAATGCTCTTTGCGAGCTTATTTATAATTCCGGGAGGCAGAGCGTTGGCCCTGCCTCCCGCAAAAGCTGTCGTCAACGGCTATTAGCGAACTGGAGGAGCGTACTGAAGGCCGCCCTTGTTCCACAATGCGTTAATGCCGCGCTCGATCTTCAGCGGAGAACCAGCGCCAACGTTACGATCAAAGACTTCGCCGTAGTTACCGACGTTCTTGATGATGTTGTAAGCCCATTCGTTGGTCAGGCCGAGGTCGGTGCCGATCTTCGTGCCTTCTTCGCTGCCGAGAAGACGCTTGATGTCAGGGTTTGCAGCAGACTTCTGCTCATCAACGTTCTTCGACGTAATACCGAGTTCTTCGGCATTGATCATGGCATAGTGCGCCCAGCTTACAACGTCGAACCACTGGTCGTCGCCCTGACGAACGGCAGGTCCAAGCGGCTCCTTGGAGATGATTTCAGGCAGAACGATATTTTCGTCAGGAACCTTCATCTTCAAACGGATGGCATAGAGGCCGGACTGGTCGGTGGTGTAAACGTCGCAACGGCCGCTATCGTAAGCGGAAGTCGCGTCGGATTCCTTTTCGAACACAACAGGGTTGTACTGAAGGTTGTTGGTCTTGAAATAGTCAGCAAGGTTGAGTTCGGTGGTCGTACCCTGCTGAACGCAGACGGCAGCGCCCGAAAGCTCCAGAGCCGACTTGACGTTGAGAGCCTTCTTCACGACGAAGCCCTGGCCGTCATAGTAGTTTACGGTGCGGAAGTTGAAGCCGAGCGACGAGTCGCGGCTGACTGTCCATGTGGTGTTACGTGTGAGAACATCGACTTCACCGGACTGAAGCGCAGGAAAACGGTCCTTGGATGTGAGCGGAACGAACTTTGCCTTCGTTGCATCACCGAAAACGGCGGACGCGATAGCGCGGCAATAGTCAACGTCGATACCAGACCATTCACCCTTGTCGTCCGGGTTCGAGAAGCCTGGAATACCAGAGCTTACACCGCAGGTTACAAAACCCTTGGACTTCACGTCAGCGAGCGTGGCGGCAGATGCAGCCGATGCAGCTCCGAGAATTGCTGCGCCAATGGCGGCCGACAGAATTGCCTTTTTCATTTTTTTCCCAACCTTTGTTTCTTATTCGTCATCAGAAGAAAGCCGTATATCTTGTCGTATACGAGCAGGTCCCCGCTTCACCTCCCGGTGCGCTCATCTATCACAATCGCAATTGCGGTCACGGTCAAGTCTCGCCCTCAAGAATTGTGTCCAAAAAACGGAATTTTTCAAAAAACGTCCTTTTTATGGGCAATTGTCTAATAAATACGCGAAAAAAGATTAAAAACTGCTCAGGCTGTCAGGCAGGTAGACTGAATTTGCGTGCGCAAGCAACTCAACCGGGTGTTAAAACGTCCAGCGCGTTGTTTTTTCGATGATGCAATGCGACATCATGCACGAATCCAAGGCGTTTCACCGCCGACAAAGGTTGCGATAACGAAGTCTTGACCGCGACAGGCTTTCAGGACCATTTTCCATCCATCGATCAGTGAGAGACATTTCAGCATGAAATCCAAAGACGGCATCCTCAACGCCGCCGGCATCAACACGCGGCTGGCCCATCTCGGCAACGATCCGGCTGCCTATCACGGCTTCGTCAATCCACCCATTGCCCGCGGTTCGACCGTCCTGTTCCCAGATGCGCAGACGCTGGTTTCGGAGGATCAGAAATACACCTACGGCACCCACGGCACGCCGACGACCGATGCACTCCGCGACATGATCAATACGCTGGAAGGCTCGGCTGGCACCATTCTTCTGCCATCGGGTCTTGCCGCCGTGACCGTGCCGTTTCTTGCCTATCTATCAGCAGGCGACCACGCACTGATCGTCGATTCGGTTTATTTTCCAACCCGCCGGTTCTGCAACAGAATGCTGAAACAATACGGCATCGAGGTCGAATATTACGACCCGGCCATCGGCGCTGGCATCGAAGCGCTCATGCGTCCCAACACGCGCCTTCTTCATCTGGAAGCTCCCGGTTCCAACACCTTCGACATGCAGGATGTGGCGCTGGTGTCGTCCATCGCCCACGAGCATGACTGCGTCGTCACCATGGATAATACATGGTCCACCCCGCTCTATTTCAAGCCGCTGGACCATGGCGTCGATGTCTCCATTCACGCAGCGACGAAATATCCCGCAGGCCATTCGGACGTGCTGATGGGCTTCGTTTCTGCCAATGAAAAGCACTGGAAGAAACTCGATGAAGCCAACCGCGATATCGGCCTGTGCGTGACGTCAGACGATGCCTATCAGGTGTTGCGCGGCATGCGCACCATGGGTGTGCGGCTGGAGCACCATCGCAAAAGCGCGCTTGACATCGCGCAGTGGCTGGAAGGCCATGACGATGTCGCGCAGGTTCTGCACCCTGCTCTACCCAGCTTTCCAGGTCACGATATCTGGAAGCGGGATTTCAAAGGCTCCAGCGGCGTTTTCTCCTTTGTCTTGAAAGCAGAAGAAAACCGCTTCACGGAAAGGTCGCATGCCTTCCTCGACGCCCTGTCGATCTTCGGCCTCGGCTTTTCGTGGGGCGGCTACGAATCGTTGGCTGTTCCCGTGTCGCTACGTGACCGCACGATCGCCGAAGGCCCCACCGAAGGCCCGCTCATCCGCTTGCAAATCGGCCTTGAAGACGTGGCCGATCTCAAACGCGATCTGGAAGCTGGGTTTGCGGCGGCAGGCGCAGCGTAAAGACGAACAAAACATACTCCGTCATCCCCGGGCTTGACCCGAGGATCTAACGAACCCTGACGTCAAACGTGGGTAGATCCTCGGGTCAAGCCCGAGGATGACGTCGAGGGGAGGAAGAACCCTCTCCGGCGAAAAGCATCAAAGCCCCTCGGCACGATACCCATACAGCCAGTCGAAGTCCGCCAGAAACGCCTCTGGCGGCCTCAGCGACAACAGCATGTCCCGCCCCAGTCGCAACGGACCACGGGCATGATAGGCAAATTTGTTCAGCGCTGCCCGCTTGCGCGCCTTTTCTATGCGCGGGGTACGATGCGCTTCAAACGAAGCCAGCGCATCACCCAATAAAAGGTCGCGAGTAACAAAAGTGGCAAGCTCGAATGCATCCTCGATTGCCATCGCCGCACCTTGCGCTGCAAACGGCATCATCGCATGCGCGGCATCACCAATCAGAACCGTATCGCGCCCATTGTGCCACCTGCCCTCACCGGCCTGAAACAGCGGCCAGAATGTCGGCTTGGCAACATTTTCCAGCATCTTTGAAATGCCCGGGTTCCAGCGGCCGAACTGGCTCAGCAACAGCGCATGCTGCCTGCCCTGCGCTTGCGCCTCCCAGCTATCGCCGGGGTTCGTACCCGCCGCGATCGCCACGATGTTGAAACCACCGGTTTCCGCCAACGGATAAGCCACCAGATGCGCTGACGGCCCGAGAAAAGCAGTGACACTTTGCTGTTTCAGAAAGTCGGGAACAGTGCTCTGGGGAATGGTGAAACGCCAGGCAATATTGCCTGAAAACGTTGCGGATGGGCTTCCGGGTACCGCGTAACGCGCACTCGACCAGACCCCATCGGCACCGACAATCAGATCATGGTCCTGCGACGTCATGGCTGTGATGGTAGCCTTATCGACAACATCCAGCCTTTTACCAAGATACAGATGGCAAAGCGGGTTTTGCTTCACCGCCGCCATGAGCGCACCCTGCAGCGTTGCGCGATGCAGAACGCCATAAGGCGCACCCCAGCGCTGCCTTGCAACATCCCGCATGGGTAGCGAAACCAGCCTCTTCAACGAAAGGCCGGATGCCAGATCCACGGTCGCAGGCTCCAGCCATTGCGCTTCGATCTGCTTAAGCACATCCAGCGCACCAAGGATACGCGCGGCATTGGGCGAGATTTGCAGGCCTGCGCCGACCTCTTCCAACTGTTGCGCCTGCTCGATGATGTCGCTGCGGATGCCATGTCTGGAAAAAGAAAGAGCGGCGGTCAGACCGGCAATGCCGGCACCGATAATGGCTACGGATTTTACGGGCATGGAAAGCCCCGGTCTTGAGATAAGGTCAGGCGGCCTTCACATGGAAGACGCAGCCGGGAGGGTTGGTCTGCGTGGCCTTTATCGACGGATTGTAGCGATACAGCGTCGAGCAGTAGGAGCAGACCTTCTCGTTGTCGTCACCCATATCGATGAAGATATGCGGGTGGTCGAACGGCACGGATGCACCCGTGCACATGAATTCCTTGACGCCGATTTCGATCACGGCGTGTCCGCCATCGTTCTGGAAGTGGGGAATTGTATGCCCGGCCATAATCGTCTCCAAATGCAATTTCGTGGATGAGCGCGCGCTCAGCTTTTGCGGATATGTAACCTCAAATGCGTGTCACCTCCACAGAAAACATCGCGCAATATGTTCAACGCTTCGATTTCCTGACATATGGTGCGCCAAAAAGGATGTCCGTGATGAATCTCAATGTCCCGCAGTTTCTGTCTTACTCCCGCGATGGCCTGCAACTGGCTTATTTCGACGAGGGTGACCCGTCTGGCTTTCCGGTTCTTCTGATTCACGGCTTCGCCTCCAGTGCCTCGGTCAACTGGGTCCATCCCGGCTGGGTAAAGACGCTGGGCGATGCCGGCTACCGCGTGATTGCGCTGGACAATCGCGGCCATGGCGCAAGTGACAAGCCGCACGATGCGGACGCCTATTACCCCGCAACCATGGCAGAAGATTCAGTTGGACTGCTGAACCATCTAGGAATCGCTGAAGCCCACGTCATGGGTTACTCCATGGGCGCGCGCATTTCCGCCTTTGTCGCCATGGCCCACCCCGAGCGGGTGCGCTCGCTGGTGTTCGGCGGCCTTGGCATCGGCATGGTGGATGGAGTGGGTGATTGGGACCCGATTGCAGACGCCCTGCGCGCCCCGTCGCTCGATGTCGTCACCCATGAGCGTGGCCGCATGTTCCGTGCCTTCGCCGACCAGACGAAAAGCGACCGCATCGCTCTTGCCGCCTGTATCGAAACCTCCCGCGTTCTCGTGACCCGTGAAGAAGCAGCGAAAATCGATATTCCGACGCTGATCGCTGTCGGCACAAAGGATGATATTGCCGGTTCCGGCAAGGAGTTGGCGCAGCTCATGCCCCATGCCAAAGCCATCGATATTCCCGGCCGCGACCACATGCTGGCCGTCGGCGACCGCGTCTTCAAAGCCGCGGTGCTGGAGTTTTATCGAGAGATAGACGCCAGCGCCTGACCTGGAAGAACTATTTTCCAAAAAGCTGTCAGAAAAACTGATCCTTTCGCGTCTTTAACCGCGTTGGTAAATCACCATTTCTAGGCGAGACTTTTTTCTGTATAAATGAACGGCACCAATTTGAGGGAGACCAGTCATGGTCGCACGCACAGATGCTCGCCAGCAGGATCAGCTTTCCGTTGTTGATCCTATCTGGGGAAGTCTTCAGAACGAGGCACGCGCAGCGGCGGCGAAGGACCCGCTGCTTTCGGCCTTTTTCTACACCACGATTTTAAACCACCATTCGCTGGAAGCGTGCGTCGCCTATCGAATCTGCGAACTTCTCGACCACCCGGATATGCAGGCCGTTCTGCTGCGCCAGACCTTCGAGGAAATGCTTGAGGACTGGCCGGAATGGGGCTCCATTCTGCGCGTCGATATTCAGGCCGTCTACGACCGTGATCCGGCCTGCACTCGTTTCATGGAGCCCGTGCTGTATTTCAAGGGTTTCCAGGCCATTCAGACCCACCGTCTCGCCCACTGGCTGTGGCACAAGGGTCGTCGCGATTTCGCGCTCTACCTGCAAAGCCGCGCATCGAGTATTTTCCAGACGGACATCAATCCGGCCGCAAGCCTCGGCAAGGGCCTGTTCCTCGACCATGCAACCGGTCTCGTCGTTGGCGAAACCGCCGTTGTCGGTGACAACGTCTCCATTCTGCACGGCGTCACCCTCGGCGGCACCGGCAAGGAAGGCGCAGATCGCCACCCGAAAATTCGCAGCGGTGTGTTGATCGGCGCGGGCGCAAAAATCCTCGGCAATATCGAGATCGGCAGCTGCTCGCGCATAGCCGCAGGTTCCGTCGTTCTGAAGCCTGTACCACCGAACGCGACAGTCGCAGGTGTGCCAGCGCGTGTGGTGGGAGATGGCGGCTGCAACGAACCTTCGCGCATCATGGATCAGATCATCGGTGCCGATATCTGAGGCACCTAATTTGGGCGACGTCCGTGTGGATCACGCGGACGATTTACCTCTTTGACTTTACTTTCGCCTTTAAGCCATGCCAAAAGCGGCGCAACGTGAACCGCACAGGAGAAGACTGGTGAAAGCCGAGGAAATCAAAAAGCTCGACGCCTATTTCAAGCGCACCTTCAACGAAACGCTGGCCGTCAAGGCTCGCCCCCGCAAGGATGATTCGGCGGAAGTCTACGCTGGCGAAGAATTTCTTGGCGTCGTTTACATCGATGACGAAGACGGCGACCGCTCCTACAATTTCTCCATGGCGATCCTGGACGTCGACCTGTAATCACCGATCGGTGACATCGTGATTTCGAAACCGCCCGCGACACATGTCTGCGGGCGGTTTTGTTTTGGAGAGCGCATTTCGTAATTTTTCTAAAAGCCTCGGGAACCAGTTTAAAGGTGATCCGTTTATTCAGCGTCCCCCGATGAAGCGTGGGGTTTAAGACCAACGGGACGCCCCCTGATCCCGTCTTAAACTCCACGCTTCCCCCTCTCCCTACTACCGTTATGCCCCATGAATTTTTTAGTCTTTCGGCTTAAGCGGTCACGCTTTTCCACAGCACTCATGTGTGCTTGAATAAAAATGTCATGGAAATGAAAAAAAGTGGAAATAGGCGCTTGCGGAGAATCCGGTGCCTGACTATAAGGGCGCCACACAAGGTATGCGCCCTTCGTCTATCGGTTAGGACGACAGATTTTCATTCTGTAAAGAGGGGTTCGACTCCCCTAGGGCGTACCACTCTCCCAAATATATCATGGTGATGCGAGCGTTGGTTAAACCAGCTTGTAAGCACGCCTGCGCGTAACTTTTGTGATCTGACGAGTGCGTTACGGCGCTATGGCAGCGTCCAGAACGCGAAGCTGTACTCTTTTTTGACCTTGCCACTGATCAGCCCCCAGCGTGCCGGCGACGTGGATCTGGCGGCCCCGCGCATTCATCAGCATCTGGCCCAGAGGCGCGTCCGCGGCGCGAAATGCTATGCCATCCAGTCGGGAACCGTCCATTGCCTCCAGCGTGATCTTCACATGCGAGGTTCCGACAACGCGGACATCGCGCAGGCGGTGGGCTGGCACCGCGAAGATAGGCTGCGAGTGGCCAGAGCCATAGGGTCCCGCCTGTTCCATCTGCTCCACCAGCGCAAGCGTGGCACCGGATGCACCAATTGCGCCATCGATTTTCAACACGCTGTTTTCGACCAGTTGAAAAACAGTTTTATGGGCGGCCTCCTCAAAGAAGGTCCGCAAGCGCCCAAGATTGGCGCGCTCCACCGTCAGGCCAGCGGCCATGGCGTGTCCCCCGCCCTTGACCAGCAGACCGGCGTCGACTGCGTTTCGCACCATGCGGCCCATATCGAAACCATTGATCGAGCGCCCGGAGCCGGTTCCCTTGCCTTGCGAGTCGAAAGCGATGGCGAAGGCAGGGCGACGGAAGCGATCCTTCAGGCGCGAGGCGAGAAGACCGACAATGCCGGGGTGCCAGTTTTCCCGCGCCGTCACGATGACGCCCGCACCCGTGCCGTCACCATATTCAAACAGCGCCTCGGCTTCGGCTTCCGCCAGCATGGCGGCTTCCATCGCCTGGCGCTCTCGGTTCAATTCATCCAGTTTCTCGGCAATGACTTCAGCCTGGGACGCATCATCAAGCGTCAGCAGGCGACTGCCGAGAGCCGCATCGCCGATGCGACCGCCTGCATTGATGCGCGGCCCAACCAAAAATCCGAAATGGTAAGGCGTCACAGGGCCGCCAAGACCGGCCTTCTTGAACAGCGCGGCAAGCCCGACATTGTTCATATGGCGTGCGGCGATGAGACCCTTTACCACGTAGGCGCGGTTCAGCCCTTTGAGCGGTACGACATCGCATACCGTCGCAAGGGCGACGATATCGAGCAGCGACAGGAGGTCGAGCGTGTAGGCGCGGCTGTCACGCCGGTCCTTCAGGACACGCAGCGTGGCGACCAGCACGAGAAACACGACACCTGCCGCGCAAAGATGCCCCTGCCCCGACAGATCGTCCTCACGGTTGGGATTGACCAGCGCCACCGTTGGCGGCAGTTCTGTGCCGACCTGGTGGTGGTCGATGACGACGACATCCGTTTTGGCATCGCGGGCAGCGGCGAGCGATTCGTGGCTGGTCGAGCCGCAATCGACGGTAATGATCAGCGTCGCGCCATTGGCCGCAAGCTGTTGCATCGCGGCCGGATTGGGGCCGTAGCCTTCAAAGATACGGTCCGGAATATAGATTTCAGGCTCCAGCCCGAAGTGGTGCAGAAACCGATACATCAGCGCCGAAGACGACGCGCCATCCACATCATAGTCGCCAAAAATCGCGACCTTCTCGTTGCGCTTGATGGCGTCAGCAATGCGCTCTGCTGCCTTTTCGCAATCGGTGAGCGTCAACGGGTCCGGCATCAGGGAGCGGATGGTGGGGTCGAGGAAGGCCAGAGCATCATCGACGCCAACGCCACGGCCCGCCAGCACACGGGCGACCAGTTCAGGAATGCCATGGACCTGCGACATGGCCAGAGCACGGTTCTGCCCGGCCTGATCCAGCCGCGACATCCACTTCTGCTCCGTTGCAGACCGATCTACGCCGAGAAACGCTCTCGCCACAGTATCGACCGCCTCAATCATCGCCATACGTCAGCTTACCCATCCAGCCGGTTGTTTCGTAACGGGCTAAAGGCCGAGCCCGGCTTTTTCAAGGTAAATATGCACGGATGTCCGGCTTACCACAGCGGCATGAATATGAAGACGGCAAAACCACAGAAAGCGGCAGCGAAGAGACAAGGCACCAGCCAGTCGCGCTCCTCATCCTGCATCTCGAATTCAAGGCTGCGGAGATTATCGTTTGCACCCAACCGGCGCGGCTTTCGAATGGTCTCCGGCGGGACGAAATGGTCGTCTTTGAACAATATGGTCGCTTTCACGTCTGCGCCTCCCTTCGCTTTGGTGAACTCATATCAGGATACCATCATATTCCCGGCTTTTGCAAAGCTTTCGATTGTCAAATAGCCCGGCGACACCAAGGACAAGCTTTGCCGTTCACGCGGCGCGCTCACGCCCGTGCTATGTTCACTCGATCCGGAGAGCACACGCAAATGCGGTGATGTCTCTGGTATGGTTCGTTCTTTGGCTCCGCATTTGCGTGGCCTCTGGCATTTCAGTGTCATCATAAATCTCTCCACCGGCAGGCAGGCGTACCCGCTGGTGAAAAGTGAGGTTCAGCCGAGCCTTGAACGGCCCCGGCTTCGCCCCGTATGGTTCGTCTCCAAGTCCTGCCGCTGCTGTACCGAACCTTGAAGGGAATCGGACAGCAACGTAGGCCTGCCGTTTGGCAGCATTGACCGCTACCCGCACGTTCCGGGTGGATGCCAACGCTACCTGCGCCTTGCCTGCACTGTCTCGCGATACAGTGCGGTTAGGAGGCGGGTGAATTTTAGGCATGGGTTTAGGGAGCGTGGAGAAAAAAGTTTTTGCTTTTTTTGGGTTTTGTTTCTGGTGGAGTGAAGGTCTGCGGGTGGGGTTTCCCCCCTCTGCCCTGCCGGGCATCTCCCCCACAGGTGGGGAGATCGGCTAGACGCCTGCTCACTGGTCCATCCACAGCCGTCAAAATTGGCGAGAGCTCTCAGCGAACGACCTCCCCCCTTTGAGGGGGAGATAAAGCGCGGTGCCGTTACGGATTACCTCTCCCCTTGTGGGAGAGGTAACACACCGAACCGTCGCAGCTGAATACAGCTTACCACCACTTCGCAGGCGTAAACTTGCCCGCTGCCTGTTCAATCGCATAGACCGTCTTGAACAACGTCTCTTCATCGAACGGCTTGCCGATAAGCTGGAGGCCCAAAGGCAGGCCTTTGCCGTCTAGACCGGCGGGAACGGACATGGCTGGCAGGCCTGCCATGTTGACCGTGATGGTGAAGACGTCCTGGAGGTACATTTTGACTGGATCGGCTGCCAGTTCCTTGTCGCCGATTTCAAACGCCGACGATGGCGTGATCGGAGCGAGAACCGCGTCAACGCCGTCGTGGAAGACAGTCTCAAAATCGCGCTTGATCAGCGTGCGGACCTTCTGGGCCTTCAGGTAATAGGCGTCGTAATAACCGGCTGATAGCACGTAGGTGCCAACCATGATGCGTCGTTTGACTTCCGAGCCGAAACCGGCTGCGCGGGACTTCTCGTACATGTCGGCAATGTCCTTGCCGTCAACGCGCAGGCCGTAGCGAACGCCATCGTAACGGGCAAGGTTGGACGACGCTTCGGCTGGAGCGACGATGTAATAGGCTGGAAGCGCATATTTGGTGTGCGGCAGCGAGATATCAACAATCTCCGCACCAGCATCCTTCAACCATGCAATGCCCTGCGCCCAGAGCTTTTCGATCTCTTCCGGCATGCCTTCGACGCGGTATTCCTTGGGAATACCGATCTTGAGGCCCTTCAGCGACTGGCCGATGGCCTTTTCATAATCCGGCACCGGCAGATCGACGGATGTGGTGTCCTTGGCATCGACGCTGGCCATGGACTTCAGGAGAATGGCGGCATCGCGCACGTCGCGGGCGATAGGGCCAGCCTGATCCAGCGAGGAGGCATAAGCAGCGATACCCCAGCGCGAGCAGCGGCCATAGGTTGGCTTGATGCCGACGGTGCCAGTGAAGGCTGCGGGCTGGCGGATGGAGCCGCCTGTATCTGTTGCAGTGGCACCGGCGCACAGATGCGCGGCGACGGCGGCAGCGGAACCACCCGAGGAGCCGCCGGGTACGAGGTTCTTGTCGGAACCATTGGCGCGCCACGGGTTGATGACCGGGCCGTAATAGGAGCTTTCATTGGACGAGCCCATGGCGAACTCATCCATGTTGAGCTTGCCAAGCATGACGGCACCGGCATCCCACAGGTTCTGGGTGACTGTGGATTCGTATTCCGGCTTGAAACCATCCAGAACGTGAGAGCAGGCCTGCGTGTGAATGCCACGCGTGGCGAACAGGTCCTTCACGCCGAGAGGAATGCCTTCCAGCACACCGGCATTGCCAGAGGCAAGCTTCTCGTCGGAAGCCTTGGCCATCTCACGCGCCTTTTCAGGGGTAACGGCAACGTAGGTGTTCAGCTTTTCATTGGCGGCATTAACAGCCGAAAGATAGGCATCCGTCAGTTCGACGGCGGTGAATTCCTTTGCCTTCAGCTTCTCGCGCGCTTCGGCAATGGTCAGGCTTGTCAGGTCGGTCATATCGGCAACGGCTTTCAAAAACTTTTAGATCGGGCAAATGGGAACGGGCTGGTGCGGCCTATTCAACCACCTTCGGAACGAGGAAGAAATTGCGGTCGGTGGCGGGTGCATTGGCGACGATATCGTCAGCCTTGTTGCCATCCGTCACGGTGTCGCTGCGCTTCTTCATGGCAACCGGCGTCACTGACGTCATGGGCTCGACACCATCGACATTTACTTCCGAAAGCTGCTCCACGAAACCAAGAATGCCATTCAACTCGCCAAGCATTTTCTCGGCTTCGTCTTCGCTAACGGCAATACGGGCTAGGCGCGCAACGCGCTTCACGGTGGCAAGATCGACGGACATGGTTCTACTCCAGTCAAGAATTTTCCTATTCGCTATAATGACCGCGCCCGCAGTTCGCAACCGTCATCGGGCCATGAAACAATGCAGGAAATAATATTCTCTTTATGCGGGAACTTATTATTTAGACGCGAGTTTTCACGCGGGGCATATCGCCTCATTTTTTCTGAATAAGTCATTTGCAGCAGGAAGCGGGTGGGGCCTCTTCTTTTTAAGCCTTAACGCTTCTCGATCATGCTGTTTAACGGGGGTTAAATATGAATTTCGACATATCCAAAGTGCGCCATTCGAAAGAAAAGACGTACGGTTTTCTAACGCTGCTCATCGGCACGCTGGTTTGGCTGGGGATTGCGGCTGGCATCCTCTACATTGCGACAACGGAGAGCATCGGAATCCTCTTTGTTTTCCTGTTCTACATTCTCATCATCTGGTTTTTCTCGTACGTCGCGAGATCATTGGTCCGCGCCTATATGATGGGCCACTATGTTCTGGTGAGCGAACAACAGTTTCCCCACCTTCACAAGATGGTGGCAGAGGGCGCGCAGAAGCTAGGGTTGAGAGAAGCACCGCGGGCGTTCGTCTACAATTCCAGCGGCGTGATCAATGCAATGGCGCTGACGCTGGTTGGTCGCACACGCTACATCTGGCTGACATCGGCCCTGATCGATTCCGACGATGAAGAGCAGGTGAGATTCGTGATCGGCCACGAGTTGGGTCACCACGTTGCGGGCCATCTGGACGAGCCATGGAGCTTCCTGCGCCTGCCCGGCCTCATCATTCCGTTTCTGGGCCAGGCCTATTCCCGCGCACGCGAACTGACCTGCGACCGTGTTGGCCTCGTCGTTTCCGGCAACCTGAAGTCCTCTCGCACCGCCCTTCAGATGCTGGCCTGCGGCAGCGCCAAGCTGAACGCACAGATGAACCCGAATGCTTTTGAAGAGCAGGACAAGATGGTTCCGTCCATTGCCGGCTTCTTCCTCAACATCTTCTCGCTCTACCCGCGCCACACGCGGCGTGTGGCAGCGTTGAGCGAGTGGAGAAACGCACTGAGCGGCATTCCTTCCGCGCCATCCCGGCCGGTGCAGACGGGTCGCGCCGAACCACAGATCGCTTGAGACCATCAAAACCAAAAAAAGCCCGACAGGTGATGCCTGTCGGGCTTTTTGTTAAAACGTCAGGGTCTGACCAACGCTTGGCGCATCGACGCGCGTCTGTGAGCCGTCCATGCCGGTCTGGAATTTTTCCGGTGTCTGATCGATGATGCCGAAGGTGCCGTAGTGGCAGGGTATGACGTTGCGGAACTTGAAGAAGCGCTGGCAGGCAAGTGCCGCCACCGCGCCGCCCATGGTGAAGCGATCACCAATCGGGACAAGGCCGATCTCGGGTTCGTGCAACTCGTTGATCAGGGCCATATCCGAGAAAATATCGGTATCGCCCATATGATAGACCGTTGGGCCATCCTCGAAATGCAGCATCAGGCCGTTGGCGCTACCGAGGGAATGGGACACGCCATCTTCGGTGATTTGCGCGGAGGAGTGCAACGCATTGGTCAGGGTGGCAGAGAAGCCATCGAAGGTGACAGTGCCGCCGGTACCGGCCATCTCGATTTTCTGGACACCCCGGAAGCTCAACCATGCGGCAAGGTCGGCGTTGGCCAGCACGGTCGCGCCGGTGTCTTTCGCCAGCTGAATGGCATCGCCGACGTGGTCACCGTGGCCGTGGGTCAGCAGAATATGAGTAATGCCGCTTGCGACATCCTTGGCATCCTGATCAGCAAAGCTGGGATTTCCAGTGAAAAACGGGTCGATGAGGATTTTTGCTTTGCCGGTTTCAAGGCGAAATGCGGAATGGCCGAGCCAGTTGAGTTTCATGAAGTTCTCCTTTGTATTGCCGGTAGAGTGTGACATAGGACGGGCCATATCATGAGACGACCCACCTTTTTCGGATTGCGAAGATGACGACAGATAGTGACGAATATGTGTATGACGAGGCGACCGGTGAATGGCGCCCAGCCTCCGAAATCGCAGCACAGGCGGCGAAGGCCAACGAAGTGCGCGACGCTGCAGGCAACATTCTCGTTGATGGCGATTCCGTTTCTTTGATCAAGGATTTGAAGGTCAAGGGTGCCGGCACCACGTTGAAGCAGGGCACTGTCATCAAGTCTATCCGTCTCACAGATAATCCTGAAGAAATAGATTGCAGGCACGACGCGATCAAGGGTCTCGTGCTGCGCACTGAATTCGTCCGCAAACGCTGAGACATCATCATGGCGACGCTGACGATTGAGGAACTTGCAGGCTTTTTGCAGACAGGACAGGCCATTGCAGGTCTTGACCTCGGCACCAAGACAATCGGCCTTGCCATGTCGGATTTGTCACGCCGGTTCGCGACCCCTCGCCCTGTTCTAAAACGCGTAAAATTCACCGCCGACGCACAGGTGCTGCTCGATTTTGCCGCCAAGGAAAGAGTGGCCGCCTTCATCATCGGTCTACCCACGAATATGGATGGTTCCGCGGGACCGCGCGTTCAGGCAACGCGCGCCTTCGTACGGGCCATGAGCGACAAGACCGACCTGCCCTTCGTCTATTGGGATGAGCGCCTGTCCACTGTGGCTGCCGAGCGCGCGCTTCTGGAAATGGACGTATCCCGCGCCAAGCGGGCGCAACGTATCGATTCGGCTGCTGCCAGCTTTATCCTTCAAGGAGCACTAGACAGGCTGTCGGCTCTTGGCAGGGACGCTGCGGCTTTCGATGCCTGACGATTGCGCCACCACGCAGCAATGGCCTTGCGCTTGCGAAAACCGATAATGCTAAAAACAATTAGGCTATCGAACGCGATGGCACGTGCGACAAGCGGCGGTATGGTTTCCGGCGCAATGCCCAGCACGTTACCGTAAATCTGGAAGACCAGATCGTGGCTTTGCCGCGTGAGCATGAAGAAGCCGAAGCTCATGTCGTAATAGGATAGAAAGTACCACGCGCCTAGAAACGCCACAGGACCGGCCCACAGAATCAAAAACCACTTCATGCCGTTTGCCCTCGCAGAAAAAAGGTATCCGGTAGGGCCGCGATGACCGCCCAACGCAGGCACGCCATCAGGCACAGATTGACAGTCGGCGCATCGATGTCCAACGGCAGCATTGCAAAGAACGTCATCATGACGGTCAAGGATATCCAGCGGGGCACGGCGGTTCCTTTCACACGCCCACAGGCGCATGGTTAATAATTCCTTAATATAATGATCTTCACCTCTTGAGCGGGCAAATAAAAGTTTTGTTTATGGTTAACGGAAGACGAAGGGCTGTGGATAAAGTCGCCGCCTCACAGTAACAACGCGCGAGCGAGCGTTAAGGTCCAACCGGACGCTTTGGAACGGGTCGTTGGCTCTATCAACCGTAAACGCCGCGAACGATCCGCTTCACGGCTGTGCCGATCTTGTCCCAATCCCGAGCGGTTTTGAGCGCGACACCGGCGAACTGGCCGTTTGTGGCACCACTGATGACCAGATGCTGGATGGCGGCAAAAAGCACGGCGTTGACGGCAGCGGTATCGACACCCTTGGGTGCTGCAAGGGAACCACGCATTTTATCCAGCCATTTGGACAGCGCTTTTGCCCGCGCGTCCGCCAGTTGCTTGACCTGCGGCGTGTGTTCCGACACTTCCCAGGCAATGATCTTGCAAACCAGTGGATCGCAGCGCAACGCATCCAGATAGGATAGCGCAAGCCGCTCCATCAGGTCGCCATAGGTCAGCATAAACATGCCGCCTGTATCTTCGGGAATACGATCCTTCACCCAAGAACCAAGGTCCTCGCCGATCGCCGCGATCAGCCCCTCAAGGCCACCGAAATAACGATAGATAAGCTGCTTGTCGCACCCTGCCCGCCGCGCCACGGCATTGATGCCGAAGCCCTGAAACCCCTCCTGGGCCAACAGGGCCTTGGCAGCATTGAAGATAGCCTTCTCCGTCGCGGCGCGATCCTTGATGCGCTTTTCCGGGGCAGCCTCAGCAGCAGTATCGTCAATTGTCAGCATATTCCCGCAACTCTCCGCGTGGTGACTTTGTCAACGCAGTTAGCTAAGGGTTAATTGGAGGACAATGCGAGGGAGGTTGGGGAGGTGAAGGTTCTTGTTGATGAAGGGGGGCGAGACACAAAAGAAAGCCAATTTACAGAAACCTGTATTTTCTGTATTATACAGAAAAATTTCTGAGGAGAGCGATCATGTCCCCTAAATCGATATCGACAGCTGAATTCATGCGGCATTTCGGACGTTATCACGACGAAGCCCAGAAAGAACCAATCACTCTGACAAAACACGGCCGCCCTTCGGTGGTGGTTATCCCCATCGATCTTTTTGAAAAACTGGCGGGAAACCAAGATCTACGCAAGGCATATGCTGCCGACGAAATGCCTGAAGATTTAGTCTCGCTTTTTCGAGAGCAGCTAGAAAGTGACTCGAAAGAGTATCAGGCGGCGCGCGATGAGTGACAAGTTCCAACGCGGTGACATTGTACTTTATCCTTATCTGTGGCGATGGCAAAATAACATCCATCCACATCGCGATCACGGCGAAAAGGACCGCCCGGTCTGCATGATCCTTGCGATCAAGGATAAGGAAGGCCTAACGCACATCCTCCTGCTTCCCATATCTTCCAAGCCACCCAGTCATGACCAGAAAGCTATTGAGATCCCGGGACTTGAATTACGTCGGGCAAATCTAACGCGCTACAAGCGCGGCTGGATCACCGTCAGTGAATGCAATTACGATGTGATCGAAAAGTCTTACCATTTCGATGCGCGACGTGAAACGATCGGGCGTTTTAGCGAAGCCTTTCTCGAGGAAATACGTTTGGCCTTTGCACCATTTCTGGCGACCGGTTCCGCCAAGGTCAGCAGAACATAGTAAAGCGCTATCGTTTTTAAGCAGCAGGCGGATACAACAGATCAATAATATACGTCGGATCAAACCGGCTGTCCAGCATGCCGTAGGTGTGGCGCCAGCCGCCAGCCAGGCGTGTCTCGAGGAAGGCATCGGCGATACGACCGGCCCCTATGCGGCAGAGTTCTGCGGCGGCGGCGGCGAGAGCGAATTGTTCTACCAGCAGGCGGGCAGCACCTTCGTCACGTTCGCACAGAGCGATCGCGGCACGCAGGACCTCGGTGGTTTTCTTACCGGACGGGCCGAGATCGCGTTCAAGCGTCTCAAAGACGAGATCGAACAGATCCCTGCCGCGCTGGAGAACGCGCAAGACATCCAGCGCCATGACGTTGCCGGAACCTTCCCAGATGGCATTGACCGGGGCTTCACGGTAATGGCGGGCAATGGGGCGGTCCTCGACGTAACCGTTACCACCAAGGCTTTCCATGGCCTCATAGATCAAGGCAGGCGCGATCTTGCAGCACCAGTATTTGACAATCGGCGTCATGACGCGGGCATAGGCCGCTTCTGCTGGATTGTTTCTCGCTGCGTCGAACGCGGATGCCAACCTGAACGAAAGCGCCGTTGCCGCCGCCACATCCAGCGCCATGTCGCCAAGCACCCGCGTCATCACCGGCTGGCTGACCAGCGGCTTGCCGAAGACATTGCGGCCACGGGCGAAATGCACAGCTTCCGCCAGAGAGGCGCGCATCATGCCCGCAGAGCCAAGCGCGCAATCCAGCCGCGTCAATGTCACCATATCGAGAATGGTGCGGATACCGGCACCGGGTTCGCCCAGCAGGTAGCCGAAGGCATCGGTGAATTCGACTTCGGCAGAGGCATTGGAGCGATTGCCGAGCTTGTCCTTCAGTCGCTGGAAATGCAGGCCGTTGGCCGAACCGTCTTCCAGAAAACGCGGCACGAGGAAGCAGCCCATGCCATCGCCCATCTGCGCCAGCATGACGAAACCGTCGCTCATGGGTGCAGACAGGAACCATTTGTGGCCGGACAGGCGATAGATGCCCTCACCCACGCGCTCTGCCGTCGTGCGGTTGGCGCGCACATCCGTGCCGCCCTGCTTTTCCGTCATGCCCATGCCGATGGTGACGGCCGTCTTCTGCATGGCAGGCTTCTGCGACGAATCATATTTGCGCGACAGGATTTTCGGCGCCCACTCCTTCTGCACACGCGGCGAGCCCATAAAGGCGGCAACGGAGGCATGGGTCATGGTCAGCGGGCAGAGATGGCCTGCCTCGAGCTGCGCGGTGAGATAAAATTTCGTGGCGCGGGCCTTGTGCTCGTTGCCGCGTGTCTCGGGTGTATTTTCCCAAGCGCTGCTGTGCAGGCCCGAAGACATGGAACGGCGCATCAGCGCGTGCCATGCCGGATGAAACTCCACCTGGTCCAGCCGCTCGCCGCGAGGGCCGTGAGTGTGCAGCTTCGGCGCGCTGACATTGGCCATGCGGGCCAGTTCCTGCGCTTCCGCAGAGGTCACATAGCGTCCGATCTGGTCGAATTCGTCGCGCAGGGTGCGCGAAAGACCCGAGGTCAAATCCACGATCAACGGGTCTGAGCGATAGGCATTGATGCCGGACCAGAGGTTGGGCTGGTTCAAATCGGCAAGCTGTTCTTCGGTCCGGTTCATATTCGTCATCGC
Source organism: Agrobacterium bohemicum (assembly GCF_001562555.1). NCBI lineage: Bacteria > Pseudomonadati > Pseudomonadota > Alphaproteobacteria > Hyphomicrobiales > Rhizobiaceae > Agrobacterium > Agrobacterium bohemicum. The sequence goes on along the minus strand of NZ_KQ961023.1, from coordinate 19,537 downwards.
GTGGCTATATCGGGATTCGCATTTTATTGCATGTATTAGGTGGCCCCGGCTTATCGCATGCTTGCCGACAAAGCCACCTGTCTTTATAGACCCGTGGACTAAAGCGCGTAGCGCGGCGACAGGCCCTATTGCGACCCGGAGGACAGTTCCCATGGTCTATTTTCCCCACCGCCACCTTCTGGGCATAAAGGGGCTATCCCACGAGGATATCACCACTCTTCTCGACAAGGCCGATGAGGCGGTGCAGATCAGCCGCCAGCGCGAGAAGAAAACCTCGACCCTTCGCGGGCTGACACAGATCAATCTCTTTTTCGAGGCCTCTACCCGCACGCAATCGTCGTTCGAACTGGCCGGTAAACGCCTCGGTGCCGACGTGATGAATATGTCGGTCGGCAATTCATCCGTCAAAAAAGGCGAGACGCTGATCGACACGGCCATGACGTTGAACGCCATGCGCCCCGATGTGCTGGTGGTGCGCCACTCGTCGGCAGGGGCCGCTGCCCTTCTGGCACAAAAGGTCGCCTGCTCGGTGGTCAATGCCGGTGATGGACAACACGAGCACCCGACACAGGCGCTGCTCGACGCACTGACGATCCGCCGCACGATCGGCAGGCTTTCGGGCATTACCGTCGCGATCTGCGGTGACGTGCTGCATTCGCGTGTTGCGCGTTCCAACATCATTCTGTTGAACCAGATGGGTGCGCGGGTGCGCGTCGTTGCCCCACCGACACTGCTGCCAGCGGGCATCGCTGATATGAGCGTGGAAGTGTACCACGACATGAAAGAGGGTCTGAAAGGTGCCGATGTGGTGATGATGCTGCGTTTGCAGCGCGAGCGCATGTCCGGCTCCTTCGTGCCGTCGGTGCGTGAATATTTCCATTATTACGGTCTCGACGCTGAAAAGCTGAAGGCCGCCAAGGAAAATGCCATGGTCATGCACCCCGGCCCGATGAACCGCGGCGTCGAAATTGCCTCCGAAGTGGCAGACGGTCCGCAGAGCGTGATCGAAAGCCAGGTGGAAATGGGGGTTGCCGTGCGTATGGCCGTTATGGAAACCCTTCTTCTTTCGCAGAACCAGGGAGAGCGCGTATGAGCACCGCAACCGTTCTCAAAAATGTCCGCATCATCGATCCATCCCGCAACCTGGATGAGATCGGCACTGTTATCATCGATACCGATGGTAAAATCCTGGCTGCTGGCAAGGATGCGCAGAATCAGGGCGCGCCTGAAGGTGCTGTCGTGCGTGATGCCAAGGGGCTGATCGCAACGCCTGGTCTGGTCGACGCCCGCGTTTTCGTCGGCGAACCCGGTGCCGAACACCGCGAAACAATTGAATCCGCATCACGCGCGGCTGCCGCCGGCGGGGTCACCAGCATGATCGTGATGCCGGATACCGACCCCGTCATCGATGATATCGCGCTAGTAGAATTCGTGAAGAAGACCGCGCGCGACAAGGCGCTGGTCAATGTCTACCCGGCAGCGGCGCTGACCAAAGGTCTGCGCGGCGACGAGATGACCGAATTCGGCATGCTGAAAGAAGCAGGCGCCGTCGCCTTCACCAATGGTCGCAAAGCCTTGTCCGACACAGCCGTGCTGCGCCGCGCCATGACCTATGCCCGCGAGCTGGGAGCGGTGATTTCGCTGGAAACCCGCGACCAGTATATCGGCCATGGCGATATGAATGAAGGGCTGCTTGCCAGCTGGCTCGGCCTGTCGGGCATTCCAAAAGAAGCCGAAATCATTCCGCTGGAGCGCGACCTTCGCATCGCTGCCCTGACCCGTGCCAGCTACCACGCCGCCAAGATTTCCGTTAGGGAATCAGCCGACGCGATCAAGGCAGCCAAGGACAGAGGCGTGAAAGCAACCTGCGGCGTTTCCATCAACCATCTGACGCTGAACGAAAACGATATCGGCGAGTACCGCACCTTCTTCAAGCTTTCGCCCCCGCTGCGATCTGAAGACGACCGCATGTCGATGGTAGAAGCGCTGAAGGACGGCACGATCGATATCATCGTATCCTCGCATGACCCGCAGGATGTGGACACCAAGCGTCTGCCGTTCTCGGACGCGGCAAGCGGTGCCGTCGGGCTTGAGACCATGCTGTCGGCAGCGCTGCGTCTTTATCACAGCGACCATGTGCCGCTGATGCGCCTGATCGACGCCCTCTCCACCCGCCCCGCCCAAATCTTCGGACTGGATGCCGGGACGCTGAAACCGGGTGCAAAGGCCGATATCACGCTGATCGACCTCGACGAGCCATGGCTGGTGTCCGAGAAAAATCTGGTATCGAGATCCAAGAATACGCCATTCGAAGACGCCCGCTTTACCGGCCGCACGGTTGCGACCTATGTTGCGGGCAAGCTGGTTCATTCCATACAATAAGAACGACAGGATAGATCGAGGGGACATCGGAATGAACGCATTGACTGACTGGCAGACTGCGCCTGCGCTTCTCGCCCTTGCTGCCGTGATTGGCTATTTGCTGGGATCGATCCCGTTCGGGTTGATCCTGACCCGGGCAGCTGGGCTGGGGGATGTTCGCAATATCGGCTCCGGCAACATCGGCGCAACCAATGTTTTGCGCACCGGCAACAAGAAGCTGGCGGCTGCGACGTTGTTGCTGGATGCGCTGAAGGGTACGGCAGCAGTGCTGATTGCCAATGCGCTGTGGGGTTATGAGGCGTCGTTGGTTGCCGGTTTCTTTGCGTTTCTCGGGCACCTTTTCCCTGTCTGGCTGGGCTTCAAGGGTGGCAAGGGTGTTGCGGTCTACATTGGCGTGTTGCTGGGTGTCGCGCCAATCATGATGCTGGCGTTTGTCGTGATCTGGATCGCAACTGCCTTCATCACGAAATATTCCTCATTGTCCGCCTTGGTTGCAATGCTTGTCATTCCGGTTGCATTGTGGATATTAGGACCGGAGAAGACGGCTCTGCTGGTGACGCTGCTCAGCGTTATCTCCTGGTACATGCACCGGGAAAACATCAAGCGGTTGCTGGCGGGGACTGAAAGCAAGATCGGTAAAAAGGGCTGAGGCAATACGTCTCGCCCTGATGGGGGTGAGAGATGCCGCACGATGGCGATACAAAACGCGGCATTGCGCTGACCGACCGGCAACGCATTGCATGGTTGCGGCTGATCCGCAGCGACAATATCGGCCCCGTCACCTTTCGCGAACTCATCAATCATTTTGGCAGCGCTGAAAAAGCGCTGGACGCCCTGCCCGACCTGTCCCGCCGGGGCGGTTCGGCACGCAGTCCGCGCATTGCGACTATATCCGAAGCCGAACGGGAAATCGAAGCTGCGGAAAAATTCGGCGCCCGTTTCGTCGGTATTGGAGAGCCTGACTATCCACCGGCACTACGTGAAATAGACGGCGCACCGCCGATTATTTCCATGAAGGGTTCGGGCCGCACCGCCATTAGGCCATCCATAGGCATCGTCGGCTCCCGCAATTCCTCCATCAATGGTTCGAAGTTTGCGGCCATGCTGGCGCGCCAATGCGGACAGGCCGGATATACCATAGCGTCCGGTCTTGCGCGGGGTATCGACGCCGCCGCTCACGCCGCGAGCCTTTCCACGGGTACGGTGGCGATGCTGGCAGGGGGGTTGGATAAGCCCTACCCTCCGGAAAACCTGCGGCTGCTGGATGAAATCTATGGCAATGACGGCACCAGTATCAGTGAAATGCCATTTGGCTGGGAGCCGCGTGCGCGGGATTTTCCCCGTCGCAACCGGCTGATTGCGGGCGTTTCCATGGGTGTGCTGATCGTGGAAGCCGCTGACAGATCAGGCTCGTTGATTACCGCAAGGCTTGCGGGTGAATTCGGGCGTCTGGTTTTTGCCGTTCCCGGCTCTCCGCTGGATGCTCGTTGTCATGGCACGAACCGGCTGATCAAGGACGGCGCGATGCTGGTGACGGAAGCTGCCGACATACTGGATGCGTTGCGGCCTCTGATGGAGCCGATGCTGCCCATTCAGCATGTGGCGAATGAAAGCTCCGAGGATATCGACATATCACCACCGGGTGACGACGACCGCAGCATCATCGCGTCGGCGCTTGGACCATCACCCGTGGAGACGGATGACATTATTCGCCATACGGGCTTGCCAGCATCCACCGTCTATCTGGTGTTGCTGGAACTCGATATCGCCGGGCGGCTAAATCGGCATTCCGCGGGTCGTGTTTCGCTTGTCATGGCCGACTGAAAGTTCTCGCCGACCCGACTGAATGTCTCCCGCCTCAATATAAGCCATTTCTATGAGGTAACATAACATGTCGGCGCCCTCTCGCTCGCCAACTGCGCGCAGCTCAGCAAGCATCTGCCTTATATAAGCGAGATTTTCCGATGTCTGCTCCTGCCTGCTCTGGCTGCTGTTTTGTGCGCTAACGACCATATTGACCTCGATTAAACCAGGGGAAAGCGACGTTATGAAAAAGAGCGTCACTCAACTAGAGCAACCATAACTTGTTTATCTTTAATTGCAATCGAGAATTAAATCCCCAAAAAGTTGCATCGTGTTGTAATGGCAGAAAAACGCCCCTTGCCTCTTGACCCAAGCGCATTACCTGTCCATGTCGAAATAAAGGTAGCGTTGTTGCGGTTCAAAAGCGGCAAGGCATGTTAACGGGCAAGTTCCGAAAGAAGAAAATATGAATGTCGTCGTCGTAGAATCTCCGGCAAAAGCCAAGACGATCAACAAGTATCTTGGCCCAGGCTATAAGGTGCTCGCATCGTTTGGCCACGTTCGCGATCTTCCCGCAAAAGATGGCTCGGTGCTTCCCGATCAGGATTTCGAAATGCTCTGGGAGGTCGATCCGGCTTCGCAAAAGCGCATGAAGGAAATTGCCGACGCTGTGAAGGCCTCCGACGGATTGTTTCTCGCGACCGACCCGGATCGCGAAGGGGAAGCGATTTCCTGGCACGTTCTCGATCTGTTGAAAAAGAAGAAGGTGATCGGCGACAAGCCGGTCAAGCGCGTGGTCTTCAACGCCATCACCAAGAAGGCCGTGCTGGACGCGATGGCCGATCCGCGTGACATTGATATCCCGCTTGTGGATGCCTATCTCGCCCGCCGTGCGCTGGATTATCTCGTCGGCTTCAATCTCTCTCCGGTTCTGTGGCGCAAGCTGCCAGGTGCGCGTTCGGCTGGCCGTGTTCAGTCCGTGTCGCTACGCCTTGTCTGCGATAGGGAATCGGAAATAGAACGTTTCGTTTCCGAGGAATACTGGAACATCTCGGCGCTGTTGAAGACGCCGCGTGGCGACGACTTCGAGGCAAAGCTGGTGTCTGCCGATGGCAAGCGCCTGCAGGCCAGATCGGTCAAGACAGGCGATGACGCCAGCCGCCTGAAGACGTTGCTGGAAGGTGCGACCTACACCGTGGATACGGTCGAGGCCAAACCCGTCAAGCGCAACCCCGGCCCTCCGTTCACGACATCGACGCTCCAGCAGGCCGCATCGTCGCGCATGGGCTTTTCCGCCTCGCGCACCATGCAGGTTGCGCAGCGGCTTTATGAAGGTATCGACATCGGCGGCGAAACCGTTGGTCTCATCACCTATATGCGTACCGATGGTGTGCAGATGGCACCCGAAGCCATTGATGCCGCACGCAGCGCAATCGGCGAACAGTTCGGCGCCCGTTATGTGCCGGAAAAGGCGCGTATCTATTCCACCAAGGCCAAGAACGCTCAGGAAGCGCACGAAGCCATTCGCCCGACCGACTTCAGCCGCACGCCCGATCAAGTGAAAAAGTACCTCGATGCAGACCAGTTGCGTCTTTACGAACTGGTCTGGAAGCGCGGTATCGCCAGCCAGATGGCGTCTGCTGAAATAGAGCGGACCACGGTCGAGATTCTGGCCGACAACAAGGGCGAGACGGCTGGCCTTCGCGCAGTGGGTTCGGTCATCCGGTTCGACGGCTTCATTGCCGCCTATACCGACCAGAAGGAAGACGGCGAGCAAAGCGACGACGGTGACGACGATGGTCGTCTGCCGCAGATCAATGCGCGCGAAGGCCTCGCCAAGCAGAAGATCAATGCCAGCCAGCACTTTACCGAGCCGCCACCGCGCTACTCGGAAGCGTCGCTGATCAAGAAGATGGAAGAACTCGGCATCGGCCGCCCCTCCACCTATGCTGCGACACTGAAGACGCTGAGCGACCGTGAATATATCATCGTCGACAAGCGCAAGCTGGTGCCGCATTCGCGTGGACGGCTGGTGACGGCCTTCCTCGAAAGCTTTTTCACGAAATATGTGGAATACGACTTCACTGCCGATCTGGAAGAAAAGCTCGACCGGATCTCGGCAGGCGAACTGGATTGGAAGCAGGTTCTTCGTGATTTCTGGAAGGACTTCTTCGCCCAGATCGAGGACACCAAGGAACTGCGCGTGACCAACGTGCTGGATGCGCTGAACGAGGTTCTGGCACCGCTGGTGTTCCCGACCCGCGAAGACGGCTCCGATCCACGCATTTGCCAGGTCTGCGGCACGGGCAATCTGTCGCTGAAGCTCGGCAAATATGGCGCTTTCGTCGGCTGCTCGAACTATCCCGAGTGCAATTTCACCCGCCAGTTGAACTCGGATGGCGCGGAAGCCGATGCTGCCGCCGTCAACGAGCCGAAGGCGCTGGGCGCGGACCCGCACACCGGCGAAGAGCTGACACTGCGGTCCGGTCGTTTCGGACCTTACATTCAGCGTGGCGATGGCAAGGAAGCCAAGCGTTCGTCGCTGCCGAAGGGCTGGGCACCTGACGACATCGACCACGAGAAGGCGCTGGCGCTCATCAACCTGCCACGCGATATCGGCAAGCACCCGGAATCGGGCAAGATGATTTCGGCGGGACTTGGTCGTTATGGACCGTTCCTGCTGCATGATGGCGGCTACGCCAATCTCGAAAGCATCGAGGACGTGTTCTCCATCGGCCTCAACCGCGCCGTAACGGTGATCGCCGAAAAGAAGGCGTCGCCGGGCCGTGGACGTTCGTCCACGCCTGCGGCACTGAAAGAACTGGGCGACCACCCCGATGGCGGCGCGATTACCGTTCGGGATGGCAAGTATGGGCCTTACGTCAACTGGGGCAAGGTCAATGCGACCATTCCCAAAGCGCAGGCACCTGACACCGTGACGCTGGACGAAGCGCTGGTGCTGATTGCCGAGCGCATTGCCAAGACCGGCACGGGCAGCAATGGCAAGCCGGTGAAAGCCAAGAAGGCGGCAGCGCCGAAGAAGGCCACCAAGGCTGCCAGCGCCGATGGCGAGACCAAGGCCAAGCCCAAGGCGGCAGCGAAACCAAAAGCGGCTGCAAAGCCCAAAACAGCGGCCAAACCAAAGGCAGCACCAAAAGCGAAGAAGGCAGAATCTTGAGCAAGGCACCGCGTAAGACATCCGGCTCGGCGGGCGATGGCTTCGGCCGCACCGGTCGCGGGAAAAAAGTTCTCGAATCTGCAGGCATCATCCACGGCGAGGTTCCCCCGCGCGACGTGCTGCTGAAATTCATTGCCGAGCATCCAGATCAGGCCTCCAAGCGTGAAATCGCCAAGGCCTTCGGGCTGAAGGGTGAAACGCGCATCGTGCTCAAAGCTCTTTTGAAGGAGCTTGAGACCGATGGTATGGTGCACAAGAGCCGCAAGTCCCTGATGAAGCCAGGTGGGTTGCCGCCCGTGACGGTTCTCGACATCACCACCCGTGACAAGGATGGCGGTCTGATTGGTCGGCCTGCCGAATGGCCGGAAGAAAACGGGGCCGCTCCCGCCGTCATCATTCGCCAGTCTTCTGCCGACCGCCAGAAGGGCAAAGCCCCGGTGGGCGGACTTGGCGACCGTGTTCTGGCAAAGATATTCCCGTCCAAGGAAGTGGGTGGCCCCGCCTATACCGCGCGGATCATCAAGCTGATCGACAGACGTCAGGGCGGATCGCTGGGCGTGTTCAAGGAAACGCCGGGTGGCGGTGGCCGTCTGATGCCGATCGAGCGTCGCGGCGATGAGATGGTGATCGATCCCGATGGCGTCGGCGATGCCAAGGACGGCGATCTGGTGGAGGTGGAAACCTCGCGCAACAGCGGCCGTTACGGTCTGCCGCGCGCCAAGGTTCTCTCCGTCGTCGGTTCCGTGGCATCCGAAAAAGCGATCTCGATGATCGCCATTCATGCCCACGGCATTCCGCATATCTTCCCATCCGACGTACTGGCTGCTGCTGATGCCGCCAAGCCCGCAACGATGGCGCACCGTGAAGACTGGCGCAAACTGCCGCTCATCACCATCGACCCTGCCGATGCTAAGGACCATGACGACGCTGTCTATGCGGAGCTGGACCCCTCGCCCGACAACCCGGATGGCGTGATCGTCACCGTGGCGATTGCCGATGTCTCCTATTACATCCGTTCCGGCTCACCGCTGGACCGGGAAGCCTTGAAGCGCGGCAACTCGGTCTATTTCCCCGACCGCGTCGTACCGATGCTGCCGGAGCGTATCTCGAACGATCTCTGCTCGCTGAAGGAAGGCGTGGACCGCCCTGCCCTTGCTGTGCGCATGGTGTTTTCCAAGGAAGGCCGCAAGGCCAGCCACACCTTCCACCGCATCATGATGAAGAGCGCGGCCAAGCTCTCCTACCAGCAGGCCCAGGCCGCGATTGACGGCAACCCGGATGACAAGACCGGCCCGATGCTGGAGCCCATCCTGCGTCCCCTATGGCATGCCTATGAGGTGATGAAGATCGGTCGTGACCGCCGCCAGCCGCTTGAGCTGGATATGCCGGAGCGCAAGATCATTCTGAAAGCGGATGGCACCGTCGACCGGGTGCATGTTCCTGAACGTCTCGACGCGCACAAGCTGATCGAAGAGATGATGATCCAGGCCAATGTCTGCGCCGCCGAAACGCTGGAAGTGAAAAAGCAGCGTCTGGTCTACCGCGTTCATGATGCGCCGACGATTGCCAAGCAGGAAGTGCTGCGCGAGTTCCTGACCACCATCGGTTTTTCGCTGGTCAAGGGCGGGCAGGTTCGCGCCAATTCCTTCAACGGCATTCTGGCGCGTGCAGTCGATACGCCGCACCAGATCATGGTCAACGAAATGGTGCTGCGTTCGCAGAGCCAGGCGATCTACAGCCCCGACAATATCGGCCATTTCGGCCTGAACCTGATGAAATATGCGCATTTCACCTCGCCGATTCGCCGTTATGCCGACCTTATCGTGCACCGTGCGCTGGTGGGTTCGCTAGGCATGGGCGAAGGCGGCATCACGCCGCAGGAAGAGGCAACGCTTGCCGATGTCGCTGCCGAAATCTCGACTTTCGAGCGGCGCGCCATGGCGGCCGAGCGCGACACGGTCAACCGGCTGATTGCGCACCACCTTTCCAAACGCGTGGGTGAGGAATTCGAAGGTCGGGTCGGCGGTGTCACCAAGGCGGGACTATTTGTCGCGCTTCCGCAGTTTGGTGCTGACGGCTTTGTTCCTATATCTACGCTGGGTACGGACTATTACATCTATGACGAGGCGCATCAGGCTCTGACGGGTGAAAAGACCGGACTTGGCTATCAGCTGGGCGATACGGTTCAGGTTCGCCTTGCTGAGGCCGTGCCGCTTGCCGGTGCCTTGCGGTTTGAAATGTTGAGCGATGGCAAGAAACTGCCTGCGGCGACACGTTCCTTCCACAAGACGACGCGCCGCACCAGCGGCCCGACACCCGGCACGAGGCCACCACGCAGACGCAGATAACCAGTCCAGAGGACAAGCGCATGACGACGACCGAGACGCAGACAGTACAGTATGGTGGCACACCGGAAGACCGTCCGCTGGGCCGCTCCATCATGCGCGGCATGCTGAGCCGTTGCCCGGCATGCGGAGAGGGTCGTCTGTTTCGCGCCTGGTTGAAGCCTGTCGATGACTGCGCGTCCTGCGGTGAAGACATGCACCATCAGCGATCCGACGATCTGCCGCCTTATATCTCGATCATGATTCTCGGCCACGTTGCCGTCGGCGGCTTCATGATGACGGATACGGTGTTTCTGGTGCCGATGTGGGTCCACTTCGCCATCTGGGTGCCGATCACGGTTCTCGTCGCGCTGCTGACGATCCAGCCGATCAAAGGCGGCGTCATCGGCCTTCAATGGGCCTTGAAAATGCACGGCTTCAGCAATGAGCCGGAGAAAAAGCAGATCGACGGTTCGTCACATTGATCTGGCGCGGCACCTGTGCATCCCGAACCATTACCTAAGACCTGCCCCTATATGCGTCCGAAAGATGCAGCCTCCATTCTTCTTCTCGACAGGTCGAAGGACGGCATACGCGTGCTGGTCGGCAAGCGCAGTAGTGCGCATATCTTCATGCCTGACGTGTTCGTGTTTCCCGGCGGGCGGCGGGATGCCCGTGACTATGCCCTGCCCTATAGCGGCGATCTGCATCCAGCCGTCTGCGAAAGGCTGATCCGCGCCGCCTCCCGGCCATTGACGGTGTCAGGCGCGCGGGCACTGGCACTGGCTTCCATTCGCGAGTTGCATGAAGAAACGGGCCTGCGCTTCGGCAATATAGCAGGCGAGCCGCAGTCGCCCGACCTGTCGCGGCTGCGTTTCGTCGCACGCGCCATCACTCCGCCCGGCAGAATAAGACGTTACGATACGCGCTTCTTCTGTTGCTTTACCGATGAAGTTGGCGTCGATCCCTCTGCTATCAGCGATTCGGAAGAGCTGCTGGACCTGCAATGGCTTGACATTTATGACAATACCAGTCTGAACATGGCGCCGATTACGCGCATGGTTCTCGAAGATGTCACAAAGTTCATGATAGGTGATCATTCGTTACAATTCGAAAGCCCGGTGCGACAATATTTCGAGCGTCGCGGCATATTTATTCGTGGCTTTTTATAAAAGGTCTCCATGTCACATCCCAAATGCGACGCCGACGATATTCACTGGCCATCGCTTATTGCCGCCATATCCGCCATCAGTGCCGTTGGCATCGCCATCGGACTAGGACTGCCGCTTCTGAGCATCATTCTCGAAAAGCGCGGCATCTCATCCACGATGATTGGTCTCAACACCGCCATGGCAGGCGTAGCAGCGATGATGGCGGCTCCGGTGACCAGTCGGCTCGCGCATGAGTTCGGCGTGGCCCGTACCATGATGACGGCTGTCGTCATATCTGCCTTCAGTGCGCTGGGGTTTTATTTCGCAGATGCATTCTGGATGTGGTTTCCGCTGCGAATCGTCTTTCATGGCGCAACGACGATGCTGTTCATCCTCTCGGAGTTCTGGATCAACGCAGCAGCGCCACCCAAACGGCGCGGCTTTGTGCTGGGCATGTATGCCACCGGCATGGCCGTGGGCTTTGCCGGCGGGCCGTTGCTGTTCTCCGCGCTCGGCAGTGATGGAATAACCCCGTTCCTCGTCGGTTCCGCAATCATCTTGCTGGCCGCAATCCCGATCTATCTGGCGCGCCATGAAAGCCCGGACCTCGACGAAAAGCCGAACCACCATTTCGTTCGCTACATCTGGCTGGTGCCCATGGCGTCTGCAGCTGCCTTTGTCTACGGCTCGGTTCAGGCTGGCGGGCTTTCACTGTTTCCCGTCTATGCAACACGGGAAGGTTTCAGCGAATCGCAGGCTGCTCTGCTGCTGACTGTGATGGCCATTGGCAACATGGCGTTCCAGATCCCCATCGGCATGCTCTCCGACCGTATCAAGGACAGGCGCATACTCTTGGGGCTGATGGCGCTGACAGGCGTCATCGGCACGCTTGCGCTGCCTTTGCTGGTGGATAACTGGATCCTGCTGTCCTCGATGCTGCTGCTGTGGGGCGGCTGCGTATCTGGAATGTACACGGTGGGCCTGACCCATCTGGGTTCCCGCCTGACAGGCTCAGACCTTGTGGCGGCCAATGCTGCATTCATCTTCTGCTATGCCATCGGCACCATAGCGGGCCCGCAAACTGTCGGCATTTCCATGGATGTTGCCGGAACAGATGGTTTTGCATGGGCTTTGGCGACGTTTTTCGCTCTTTACGTGGTTCTTTCCATAGGCCGTTCGGTTTTCGGATCAAAACAGACTTGACTTTTCGGGCGCGATCCGTAGTTTCGCGCCAGATTTAGCCGGGGTCCAACAGGGCCGCGGACTCACTATTTGTTAAAGGCAGGACGACTATGGCGAAAGCTACAACAATCAAGATCAAGCTGCTGTCGACAGCCGACACCGGCACTTTCTACGTCACCACCAAGAACAGCCGTACGTTCACGGACAAGATGACAAAGACGAAGTACGATCCAGTCGTACGCAAGCACGTTGAATTCAAGGAAACGAAGATCAAGTAATTTCCTTCGCATAGCATGCAAAAAAACGCGCCCTTCGAGGCGCGTTTTTTGTTTGTATTCCATGTGCCGGGGCGCGTTGGAAATGCAACGTCAAGAACGCCTCCTGTAGAACGAGGTCGGGATGTTCAATACGAATTGAGCGGGAAACTAGAAAGTGGGTCGACCGGGACAGCACTGACAGTACGAGGAACCGTTCAATGCGTCGCCGATCGACCAGCCCCAAGACCCAGGAGATGCGGCGGACCTGAGCACCATGGGGTATTCAAACAGGTTGCTTTCCAAGACGGAAAGACATTACCCGAAGAACACCGCTTCCGCTTGCTTGCAACTGCCAAGGCACGCTGTAAGTGCAGAAGTTATCTTGTTGATGAAGTGTTGCGCAGCACCTGAATAAAATCAATAGACAGTTAATCGAATCAGTCTCAAAACTGCAAATATGGTTAAATATCCCGCGATGATACACAGATAGACATCAACCAGATCATAAAGATACATAATAGAGACTTGTAGAATTACTGGGAAAAGTAATTGGAATAAGAATTCATTTTATAAAACTCAGATAAACCCTAAAAAAAAAAACGAAATTCTGCACATCTTCGGTGCCTACGAAGATTTAAAATGCAAATTTATTCTATGATTCAGAAAGGACTGCCGCCACATAGTGATGAAAATTCAGGAATAACATTTGCCGATATCCACGCGAAAACATGTCATCCAAAACGCTATGGATAAACACCATTATTGTGAATAACTGTCAGGCAAACATAAGTCTCGGCAGAAGCCTATGCCGCTGAAGCGACGACGCGGTTGCGGCCAGCGCTTTTCGCTTCGTACATCGCCCGGTCTGCCTGTCGCATCAACTGCTCCGGCGTTTCAATCGAACTGGTGTTTGTGGCAATGCCGAGAGACGCCGTCAGGTGAAGTTCCCGGCCGGAGCGCAGAACGAACGGCTTGTCCTCGATGATAAAGCGCAGGCGCTCTGCGACGGATGCAGCCATCTCCATCGGGGTATCCGGCATGACGACGACGAACTCTTCACCACCGTAACGGCATGCGAGATCTGCACCACGTACGGTCGAGCGCAGCCGGGTCGCAAACTCGCGCAGGACCTCATCGCCAGCGTCATGGCCGTAGGTATCGTTGACGTGCTTGAACCGATCTATATCGGTGAGGCAGACGGACAAGGGCCGTTCACGCGTTGCGGCGCGGTTGAACAATATCTTCAGGTGATTATCGAGGTATCGCCGGTTGTTGAGGCCGGTCAGAGCGTCGATGACGGCCAGTTCCATCGTCTGATCGAGGTTTTCACGCAGCCTGTTGTTGAACCGCTTGCGTTTGATCTGCGTCAGCGTGCGCGCCACCAGCTCATTCGGGTCGACAGGACGAACGATGTAATCGTTGACGCCAAGCTCCAACGCACGAACAATCATCGCTTCATCGCCCTGCTCAGTGACCAGCAGCAAAGGCAGAAAACGCGTTCGCTCCAGTGAACGAAGCTGCGAGCAGAGCCGCAGGGGGTCGAAATTATCGAAGTTGGAGTTGACGATGACCATCTCATAGTCGTTTTCAGCGGCTTCGAACAAGGCCTCACTAGGCTCCGTCAACGCAAAGACCTCGGCAACCGGCTTCAGTGCCTTAATGATTCGCTCCTGCGAACTTGCACGACCATCGATCAGCAGCACACGACCCGGCTGCTCGATCTGGACGTCCTCGGAGATGGGATCGCCGACACCGATGGTTTTCGCGGTCTGCGCGCGCGTCCGCAACTCGTCGCTCATGGTTTTCAGCCGCACAAGACTTTTGACGCGGGAGATGAGTTGAAGGTCGTTGACGGGCTTGGTCAGAAAATCGTCAGCGCCAGCCTTCAATCCGCGCACGCGGTCTGCGGGCTGATCGAGCGCCGTGACCATTACAACGGGAATGTGTTCTGTCGCGGGATTGGCTTTCAGGCGTTCACACACCTCAAAGCCATCCATATCAGGCATCATGATATCTAGCAGGACGATATCGACCTGCTCGCTATTGCAAATGGCCAGAGCATTGGCACCATTGTCTGCGCAAAGAACGTCGAAGTATTCCGCCGACAACCGCGCCTCGAGCAGTTTCACATTCGTCGGGATATCATCAACGACCAGAATTCTCGCAGTCATTCGCCTAACCCTGCTTCACATGTCGCCAAGATAAGTTTTGATCGTCTCAATGAATTTCGGGACCGAAATAGGCTTGGAAACATAGGCTTCGCAACCGCCTTGACGGATCCGCTCCTCATCGCCCTTCATAGCAAACGCCGTGACCGCGATAACGGGAATAACATGAAGCTCGTCATCTTCCTTGAGCCACTTGGTCACTTCAAGGCCGGACACTTCCGGGAGCTGGATGTCCATGAGGATAAGATCGGGACGGTGTTTGCGCGCAAGTTCCAGCGCTTCCATGCCATTACGAGTCTGGATAGTGGTATAGCCAGACGCCTCGATCAGGTCGCGAAAGAGCTTCATATTCAGCTCATTGTCTTCAACTATCATGACCTGTTTGGGCATGGACCAGTCCTCGTTTCGCTTTGAAACCTATTCATGGACATATAGGGTGTCCGGGAACCGATTCCATTATCCCCTAGAACAGTACGCTAGTGAGATTTGGTTGAGAAATAGGTAACTTCAGTAAACAAATGTTGCACGATACGAAAAACAACAGGATTACCCCGAAAGATAGCCATGAAACGGCAATTGCCATACTTGGCTGGCTGGCAAGCGAGCCAGATATGCTTAGCCGTTTTCTGGCCCTGACAGGTCTTCAGCCCAACATGTTGCGACAGTCCGTCAACGACCCCGGTTTTCTAGCCGGCCTCACCGATTTCATCATGAGCCACGAACCGGACCTTATGGCATTTTGCGAAGCCACCGGCACAAAACCGGAAGACGTCGCCGCGGCATGGCACCACTTCTCCGGACCAGGGCTAGGTTCGGGCGAGTATTGACCCCAGATCTGCCCTTCGATCTATTGAGAGTAATTCAATAACATATTATGGTCGGAAACGTTCGCTTTTTGTTTCCGAGCCATGGCCCCTTCACTTTCGACCTATGATCCCGGTTTCTGCCGTGACTGTCTGGCTGGCCAGCCGGTTGGCTTAAGGCGTTGCCGCAAGTGTGGCAGCCCTCGCCTCGTCTACCATGACGAACTCTATGATCTTCCGATTGCCCATATCGATTGCGATGCGTTTTATGCTTCAGTCGAAAAACGAGACAATCCCGCGCTTGCCGACAAGCCGGTGATCATTGGGGGCGGCAAGCGAGGTGTTGTTTCGACCGCATGTTATATCGCCCGTATTCATGGCGTTCGCTCCGCTATGCCGATGTTCAAGGCCTTGGAGGCATGTCCGCAGGCGGTGGTCGTAAAGCCGGACATGGAGAAATACGTTCGTGTGGGGCGTGAAATTCGCACCATGATGCAGGATTTGACACCGCTGGTTCAGCCCATTTCGATCGATGAGGCATTTCTCGACCTGTCCGGGACGGAACGGCTGCACCACGACCCACCTGCCCGCGTTCTTGCCAGCTTCGCCCGGCGCGTAGAAAAGGAAATAGGCATTACCGTTTCGGTCGGGCTTTCCTATTGCAAGTTTCTGGCAAAGGTCGCTTCCGACCTGCAAAAGCCACGCGGGTTTTCCGTCATCGGCGAGAAGGAGGCGATGTCCTTTCTCGGCTCCCGCCCTGTCACGACCATATGGGGCGTGGGAAAAGCCTTTGCAGCGACGCTGGAAGCGGATGGCATTCGCACGATTTCACAGTTGCAGGAGATGCAGGAAAACGACCTGATGCGCCGCTACGGCTCCATGGGCCAGCGCCTGTTTCGGCTGTCGCGGGGCATAGACGACCGCGACGTCCACACAAATGATCCCGCCAAAAGCGTGTCTTCCGAAACGACTTTCTTCAACGATATATCTCGTTACGAAGACCTGGTGCCGATCCTGCGTTCGCTTTCGGAAAAGGTAGCCTGGCGGCTGAAGAAGAACATGGTTGCCGGTCATACCGTGGTTTTGAAGCTAAAAACTGCCGATTTCAAATCCCGAACCCGCAACAAGCGTCTGGAAGACCCGACCCAGTTGGCCGACAGAATATTCAGAAGTGGCATCTCGCTTCTGGAGAAAGAAACCGATGGCACGAAGTTCCGGCTGATCGGTATCGGCGTCACGGATCTGTGCGACCCCGGTCTCGCCGACCCACCTGACCTTGTCGACAAAAACGCAGGCCGCCGCGCCGCCGCGGAAGCCGCGATGGACAAGCTGCGCGACAAGTTCGGCAAGGGAGCGGTGGAAACCGGCTACACATTCGGCACAAAAAAATAAGCGCCTTACCAGCGTTGTGACCGATATTTAAAAGTTTCCTTAAATCCCACCAGCTATTGTCATGAAACTTGCCCTTAAGGCTCCCGTGCCTGCCGCTTCTGGAGGCATGTTTTGTATTGCGTTGGAGTGAACATGATGTTGCGCGCGTTTGTGGGAGCTTGCCTCCTTTCGACTTCCGTTCTGGTGCAGTCGGCCCTTGCTGGCGATGCGCGCAGCATGCAGATCATCGTTTCCAAGAGCGAACAAACGCTTAGCCTCTATGAGGATGGCGCATTGATTGCGACGTCCAAAGTCTCAACCGGTAAGCCGGGACACGAGACGCCGAGCGGCATTTTCTCCATTCTGGACAAGAAGAAATATCACGAATCCAACATCTATTCCGCCGCGCCCATGCCGTTCATGCAGCGGCTGACATGGTCCGGCATCGCACTGCACGAGGGGCGCGTCCCGAATTATCCAGCGTCGCACGGCTGTATTCGCCTGCCCGCGAAATTTGCGACATCGCTTTACGGCATGACGGCGCGTGGCGTGCATGTCATTGTTTCCAATGACGATGTGACCCTACAGACCATCAACCACCCGAACCTCCTGCAGCCCAGCGGTAAGCCCAAGGACGTCCTGATGCTGTCTGACGTCGAGCTCCGCCCCGCCAATTTCGATTCGTCGTTGAAGTTGGTGGAAGTCGCCGTCAACCAGACCACCAGTGCCATCAAGCCGAAGGTTGTGCGCGAAGCGGAGGGATCGCCTCTGCGTATCCTTATCACCCGTCGCGGCGACCGCGAAAAGATCATGGACGTGCAGCGTCTGTTGACGGCAATCGGATTCGATGCCGGTGTGCCGGATGGTCATGCCGGTGAGATGACCGTCAGCGCCATCAATGGTTTCAAGCGCTGGAAATCGCTCAAGACAACCGGACCGCTTCTAACGGACAGTTTTGTCGATGCTCTCTATGCGTCAGCAGGCGCAGACGCCGCACCGAACGGGCAGATCATGGTGCGGCAGGACTTCAAACCGCTGCTTGAAGCGCCGATTCATATCAAGGAGCCGCAAATCGCGCTCGGCACCCATTTCTTCGAAGTTATCGACATGGACCGCGAGCATGGCAAGGCGCAGTGGAACGGATTGACGCTGGACAACTATCTGCCGGCGTCTGCAAAAAAGCGCCTTGGCATTGAGACAGAAGACACAACTGGTGCCTACGACCAATTGAGCGCAGTTCTGGACCGTATCGAGATTCCGGCGGACGTGCGACGGCAATTGGAGGCGGCGCTGACAACCGGCAGCTCCATTACTGTTTCTGATCTCAGCCACGGGCAGGAAACCGGAGACGGGACAGATTTCATCACCATCACCCGCGACCGGTCCTGAATAACCTCATGCCGTGTAAGGACGTCTATTGAAGGTCTTGAGCATATCGATGAATGCGCGCAAGGGGGCTGGAACATGGCGGTTGCGCGGATAGTACAGCATCAATCCTGGGATTGGCGGACACCAATCTTCAAGGACCATGACAAGTCGACCTGATGCCAGAAACGTTTTTGCGAAACTTTCCGGGACATAGGCGATGCCCATACCATCCAGTGCGGCCTCGACGATGAGATCACTATCATCCAGCGTCAACATGCCGGGCACATCGACCGCAATTTCCTGTCCATGGCGTGCAAACTCCCAGCGGTAACGTTTTCCGCTGGGCAATCTCTGGCGAACGCACATGTGCTGACGAAGATCGTCTGGAGTGGTGAGCGATGGGCGGCCCTTTAGATAGTGTGGCGAAGCAACCGCCACGAAACGGATGTCCCCACCAATTCTGATGGCGACCATATCCTGCGGCACGGCCTCGCCTAGCCGGATACCTGCATCGAAGCCCTGCTCGACAATATCCACAAGCCGCCCTTCGGACACGAGATCGACCTCTATTTCCGGGTAGGCAGCCAGAAATTTCGGAATGATGGCGGTAAGCAAAAGTCTCACCGCGGCCTTGTTGGCGTTGATTCTCAAAACGCCGCTGGGTACGCCGCGTGCTTCGGCCAGTGACTCCAGCATCTTATCGAAATTTTCCAGAACGGGGCTCATCCGGGCGAGCAAATCTGCTCCAGCACTGGTGAGCGAGACACTACGTGTCGTTCTGTTCAGCAAACGAATGCCGAGATTTTGTTCGAGTGCGATCAGCGTGTGGCTGACTGCCGAGCGCGAAAGCCCAAGGTTTTCTGCCGCTTTACGAAAGCTGCGGTGTTCAGCAACGGCGGCAAACGCCGCAAGGTCATTCAGGCTTGGCCGGTACATTGGTGCAAAACTTTCACTGACGTATGCAACATTGGATAGCTTATAACACCTATGAATTCTGAATAGATAGGACGTGCAACAGAAGGAGCACTTCCATGACGAAAACCTGGTTCATCACTGGCGCATCATCCGGCCTCGGTCTGGATATGACAACGCGGCTACTGGCACGGGGCGACCGTGTTCTCGGCACGGCCCGAAACACGGCTGCGCTAGCAGATCTTCAACGGAAATACAGCGACGCACTTATCGTTAAAAAGCTGGAACTGACGGATGCCGTTGCTATCAAGACAACGATGGACGAAGCCTTCGCGACGCTTGGAACGATAGACGTGATCGTCAGCAATGCGGGTTACGGTCTTTTCGGTGCGGCGGAAGAGTTGACGGACACGCAGATCGAGCACCAGATCGCCACCAATCTCACCGGCTCCATCCACCTCATCCGCGCAGCGCTGCCACACCTGCGCCGTCAAGGGGGAGGCCGATTCATTCAGGTTTCATCCGAGGGAGGTCAGATTTCCTATCCCAATTTCAGCGCTTACGATCGTGTCCCAGGACGTGGTGTAGCTGGGTTTCATAGCCATCGGTGTTTTCCGGTAGGGTCGGGTTGCTTATAA